>JAZQAO010000036.1:0-215493 GCA_045545295.1 Clostridia bacterium | reverse complement strand
GGCACGCTTCTTTTTAATTTATAGGAAATTGCGTTTTTTATCGCGAGCAATATTTGTGGGTTTTAAGTTAAGTTTGGACGCGACATGGGTGAAGCGGCACGCTTCTTTTTTAACCTTATAGGAATTTGCGTCAAATTAAGAAGTCGGAGGCCAAGCGGTCTTAGGAAGACAAAAGCTCCTGACAACTCCTTGGCTCACAGAACGACATGGCTACGATCCGACTTCGTGCCGCTTCACCCACGTCGCGTCCAAACTTAACTTAAAACCCACAAATATTGCTCGCGATAAAAAACGCAATTTCCTATAAATTAAAAAGAACGGGTGTAAAAACTAAGTTTTTACACCCGTTGTTTATCTTAAAAACATCTTGAGTAATTTTCCGTTAATTTTTCTGTTGTAGGGCTGATACCTCATTGGCAAATCCATAAAGGTTTTCTTGTCTACAATGCTCTTTGTGTGACTGAATGCCTGAAATCCCGTCTTTCCGTGATATGCACCCATACCGCTTTCACCTACTCCGCCAAATCCCATAGAGCTTGTTGCAAGGTGAATTACAACGTCATTTACACAGCCACCTCCAAAGGACAGTTTACGTGTGATTTCTTTTATATTTTTCCTGTTTTCAGAGAATATGTAAAGAGCAAGAGGCTTGTCCTTCGTACGGAGAATTCTTTCTATGTCGCTGAATTTATCATAGGTTAAAACAGGGAGAACGGGCCCAAATATTTCCTCTCCCATAACTGCGTCATCAAAAGTTACGTTATCCATAACAGTCGGCTCTATCTGAAGTGTGTTAGTATCCTTCTTCCCTCCGATGACAACCTTTTTACCGTCTATCAGACTGCAGATACGTTCAAAGTGCTTTTCGTTTACTATTTTACCGTAATCAGGGTTTTTAAGCGGATTATCTCCGTACTGCTTTTTAATCTGCTTTTTGATTTCACTTACAAGTTCATCCTTAATGGATTTATCGCACAAAATATAGTCAGGTGCAACACAAGTCTGTCCGCAGTTAAGGAATTTGCCGAATACAATTCTCTTTGCGGCAAGCTTTATTTTAGCAGTTTTGTCAACAATACACGGACTTTTTCCGCCAAGTTCGAGAACTGCCGGAGTAAGATGCTCGGCACATTTGCGGAGAACCTCTTTACCTACATTCTGACTGCCGGTGAAAAAAACCATATCAAACTTTTTGTCGAGAAGGGCGGCATTTTCCTGTCTGCCGCCTTCTACTACCGCAACGTATTCAGGCGGAAAACATTCTTTAATGATTTTTGCAATTACTCTGCTGGTTGCAGGAGAATACGCGCTTGGCTTTACTACTGCCGTATTTCCTGCGGCAATAGCGTTACATAGTGGGTCTATCGTAAGCAGGAAGGGGTAATTCCACGGGCTCATAATAAGCACATTACCAAAAGGTGTAGGTTGTTTGTAGCTTACTGACGCAAATTGCGGAATTGGTGTATATACAATTTTTCTCTTTGCAAAGCTCTTTACGTGCCTTATCATATAGCTAATTTCCCCAAGGCATAATCCAACCTCGCACATAAATCCCTCAAAATCACTTTTTCCGAGGTCTTTTCTGAGTGCATCGTTTATTGCATCTTCGTTGTCTTTAACTGCTTTATAAAGCTTTTTAAGCATATCTGTACGGAATTTCACCGGAAATGTGAGTCCGAGATTATAAAACTCTTTTTGTCTTATAAGTATTTCATCTATATTCATATCTTTTACTCCATTACTGCATAATAAAATTTTTCAAGCTCACCGGCTCCCATAAGCACCGGTACAGGATACAAAGGATTTCCTTCCCTATCTGCGTGCTTTGCCATAGCAGGAATATCTTCCTTCTTTATTCCTTTAAGAACTGTGGGGATATTCATATTAAATCCCTTCCTTACTCATTCTTTTAAGATTTTCTCCAATAATCTCAAGAGAATTGTAGAAGCTTTCTCTTTCTTCTTCACTAAGTCCTTCTCCGCCTTTTTCCACTGCAAGCTTTACCCTTTCACGAAGAATTCTCGTAGCTTCTCTGCCATTCTCGGTAAGGGTAATGTTTGCCCTGTAACCGTTTACTGTGGTGTTTTTTCTTACAAGAAGTCCTTTCATTTCCATAGAGGCAATTGCACGTGACACTTCTGCCTTATCACGGTTACACATTTCGCAAAGATTTGCGGCAGTAAGTCCGTCCGGATGCTTGTAAAGAGCAATAAGGTATATGACTGCATTGCCTTTAAGTCCAAAAGGTTTCATTTCCTCGGCAGCAATTTTATTCCAGCTTGACATTATTTCAGAAAGAGCAAGCGTAAAGGTTTCGAATCTTCCTATCACTGAATTTCACTCCACAAAAATAGACTTGTTGAAATTTCAACAAGTCTATTTTAAACTAAAGTTGTTGATTTGTCAACATCTCTAGTTTATATATTTTTCCAGATCTGTTCTTAATGACATAAAATCTGCTCCGTTCTTTCCATTCATTATCATATACTCATTATTTTTTCCGAAAGATTTCTGTACCATTATAGGAATATCAAGGCTGTTACAGATTAACTTTACTGCCTGCCCGCGGGTAAGGGGTTTATCCGTTATCAAAGGAACGGAATTTGTTATACCTATCTGTGATGCCTGCATTATGTAACCCACCGGATACGGTGCATTTCTTTCAGCAACTTCTTTATAGCCCAGAATACATACAAGCATTTTCATAAATTCCTGTGCAGTTATCTTTTCACCGGGATTAAATGCCACACCACTTTCTGTATCTGTTAACCTTAAGTTTTTGGCAATTATTGCAGCATTCATCGCCCAGTGGTTTTCCATATCTGGAAATTCGTTTGCCGTAACACTACTGCTGGTCTCAGGGGTAAATCCGCAGAGTCTCACCGCAAGCGTAACTGCTTCTGCGCGGGTTAATTCGTCTGAAAGTCGCATATCTCCGTCAGGATCACCCTGCACAATGCCGTACTGCTTTAATTCTTCCACATTACTTTCCTCTGTTACGACGGCACTGTCATTTGCGTATGCAGTTAATGACAACATCATTACCGCACATAAAACCATTGATAAAATTCTTTTCATTTCTGTCATCCTTTCTTCTGTTTAGCAAACGTTACATATTGTAACATTATTATTGTAACAAATTGTTACAATAAAGTCAAGAGGTGATTTTATGAAAGGATTAAAAATAATCCGCAAAGAACGAAATCTTAATCAGCTCAAGGTTGCTATGGATTTAAATATTTCAAGAGAGGCACTTTCCCACTATGAAAACGGAAAACGTGAGCCAAGCCTTGATATGCTCAAAAAGCTGTCTGACTATTTTAATGTATCTATTGACTTTTTAATAAACGGAGAAGACTTTAAAAAAAGATAATCATTATACAAGGAGATGTAAAAAAGTCCATAACAGACTTTTTTACATCCTCTTTTTTTGTAATTTAGTGAGTGTTCCTACATATTATAATTCAAATAGTTATACTTTGCTTTCTTATAAACAAGCACAAACATAATTCCGTGGAGGATTGACACCCCAAGCCATGACACAGGGTAACACCAGAACAGAGTTTCAAACACAGGGTCAGCTCTGAATACTGTCATAATCCATACAATACGTATTCCGCAAACACCTATTATAGATGTCGCCATATTAACTATTGAAGCGCCCATACCACGAAGAGCACCGCTTAACACATTTGAAAATCCAAGCAATCCATAAGAGTAGCCGAGTAGCATAAACTTACGCATTGCCCACTTTATAACCTCCGGATCTGTTGTATAAAGCCCTATCAGGGTTCTTCCGAAGAAGAATGTCACTAACGACTGCAATCCCCACAAAACACACGTGAAAATTACACCTATTCCGAAAATTCTCTTAATTCTGTCAAATTTTCTCGCACCGTAGTTCTGACTTGTAAATACGATTGAACTCTGATATGTGCTGTTAAACATTATGTTGTAAAACTCTGTTATGCTTGTTCCAGCGGAGCTTCCTGCAATTGCCGCACTACCAAAGCTGTTGACACTTGACTGAACAAGAATATTGGAAGCCGAGTAAACCGCACTCTGTATGCCGGAAGGAAGTCCAAGCTTCAGAATCCGCAAAAACGGCTTTTTGTGAACATATACCTTTTTAAGATTAATCCTTGTTCCGTCATTTTCGTTGCAAAGAATATACAACATTACAATTGCATTGAAAACCTTTGATATAACAGTGGCAAGAGCAACACCGCTTGCTGCCATTTTAAAAGCGCATACAAAAACAAGGTTAAGCACAACATTGATAACACCCGATATTGCGACTATGTAAAGAGGTCTTTTCGTATCGCCCTTTGCACGGAGTATTGCCGAACCGAAATTATATATAAGCGACGGCACATAGCCAAGCGCCATAACTCTAAGATATGCCGAAGCCTCCCCCATAACGTTTGCAGGTACACCTGTCAATGTAAGAAGTCCTTTTGAAAAAAACAGACATGCACCTGTTATAATAAGTCCGCTGTATACAGCAAGCGCAATTGAAGTATGTGAAGCCTGACTTACACTGTCATTATTTGTATTTCCATGACTTTCCCCGATTACCTGACCGACGACTATTGTTATACCTGCAGCAAGTCCCATAATAAAATTAAGGAACAAATTCACAAGCACAGAGCACGTACCCACACCTGCCAGAGCCTCTTCCCCTGCAAATCTGCCTACAACCATAACATCTGCCGCATTATACATCTGCTGAAGGGACATTGTCAGCATATATGTAAGCGAAAACTTCATCATTTTTTTCCAGAGAGGACCGTTAATCATATCCACACTGTTTTTTGCGATTGCCATATTATCACTCCGTTCTGTAATATTATAGCATCAAAAAAGCTAATGTACATAGATTAACCGCAACAACATGGATTTTTCACAATAAAATTTATCATTGCTGTTGAATTTTTCTTCTGACAGTGCTAGAATTTAAGCAAGATTCTTTTGTTAGGAGAGATTTATACGTTTAAAAATATGGAAAATTTAAAAATACTGACTGTTACTTCAGGCGTTGCAAAAAACCGTCACTCTTTAGTGTCTAACAGAAAATACAATTCGTTTATACTCCGTATGTCCGGTTGCACACGCTATGTCTTTGACGGGTTCCATATTGAACTTCATCCCGGGGAAATTGTTTTTCTCCCCAAGGGTTCATGTTATGAATTCAGAATGATGACCGATATGCCATGCAATTATATTTCCATCAGCTTTGAAGGAGATATTGAAAGAGCGGTCCCCTCCTCCTATTCATTTGACGGTTTTCAGGATGCAGATGAATTTATAAACAGTATTTATACTCTGTGGAATTTCGGTAATAAGTCGGAAAAATACCGTTGCTACTCAATTTTTTACAACCTTTTATCCTATCTCGAAGGTCTTGAAAACCAAATCTACATAGACAAAAGCAAATTTAATATTATTTCTCCTGCGGTATCGCATCTCAAATCCCACATATATGACTGCGATTTGAATATTGAAACACTCCATAAGTTGTGCGGAATATCAGGCACTTATTTCCGTGACATTTTTCAGTCTCATTACGGTACAAGTCCGCAAAAGTACATTTCATCAAAGCGTCTTTCACGTGCAAAAGCCGTTATCGACAGCGGGGACTACGGCACAATTTCAGAAATAGCCGCTTCCGTAGGATATACAGATCCGCTTTATTTCAGTCGTGCATTTAAAAAGAAATACGGTGTCTCCCCTTCTCTTTACGCTAAGAGCACCTGATCGGGTGTTGACAAATGAGAATATATATGTCAAAATATATATAACAATGTCAAAAAACAAAGGAGATGCTATTATGAAAAAATTTATGAATCTGGTGTCACTTCTTATCATTATGTCTCTGCTTTTTTCTTCGTGCGCTTCAAAAGAAGTTAAAACAGATACCCCTCCAGACACTTCTCCCGTTACAGAAGAGGCTCTTCCTCCCGAAGATGATGGTATGCCCGAAGAGATAAAAGCGTTTTTTGACCAATATGTATATACAAAAACAAGACCTATTGCCGTTATGATAGATAACGACAATAACGACGCCCGTCCTCAGGCAGGCCTTGAAGATGCTTACCTTATTTATGAGATAATCATAGAAGGCGGAGCTACAAGATATATGGCGCTTTTCAATAATACTTCCGTAGATAAAATCGGTCCCGTACGTTCATCAAGGCACTATTTCCTTGACTATCTGATGGAAAACGACGCCATCTACGTTCATTACGGATGGAGCCCCAAAGCGCAAAGCGACATATCCTCTTTCAAGATCAACAAAATCAACGGTGTAAATGGTGGCGACGATAAGATTTTCTGGCGAGACAGAACTTATACCAAGGCTTGGCACAGTGCATTTACAAGCACAGAAAATATACTGAAAAAAGCAGAAGAAAAAAACTACAGCACAACCACCGGACACAAGAACTCTATCACGTATTCAAAAGAATACATCGTACCGGAATCCGGGAAAGATGCCTTGAACATAAGCCTCAGATACTCTGATATGTACCGCACCGGTTATGTTTATAATGAAGAAAGCTCTATGTATGAAAAGACTATAAATGGAAAGCCCTATAAAATGCAGAGCGGAAATCCCGTTGCAGTTAAAAACATTATTGTAGAGCTTGCTTCAGATGTGTCGCTGGGTGATGGAAGCGATCGCCGTGATGTAAAAACAACCGGCACAGGAAAAGGATATTACATAACAAACGGAAAATGCGAGGAAATTACCTGGGCAAAACCCTCCAGAAAAGAAAACACGGTATACACTAAAAAGGACGGAACTCCGCTTGTTATTAACCCAGGAAAAACGTTTGTAAACATTATAAACCCCTCTGCAAATATCACTATTGAATAAGCAAAGAGAGCTTTGAGGATTTAACCTCAAAGCTCTCTTTATATTTGTAGTTGCTATCCTTATTTAATTACTGCGTTCTTGAACGCATTACGAAGTGTTTCCACATCACATTCTGCACTGATATAGTATTTTTCCTTTGCAGGAATTACAAGCTTTTCACCTGTTTTTGTGAACGCGATTTCTTCTTTGCCGAGGTCGCGCTCAAGCTTAACATCACAATCAAGCTGAATCTGGAGAGTGCCTTCGCCGGTGTTGTGCCAGAATTTAACATAGCTCTTCCCCATTCTTTCAAAGCTGAATGCTGTAACTTTTTCATCAGCCATTTCTATCTGATAATAGGGAACAAGCTCATACTCGCCCTTTTCGTTTATGAGAAGTGTAAATTCTGTCTTTTCATCCTTCAGCATTTCCTTATGCTCGTCTGTAAGCCAGTCCTTTGCCCTTACATCCTCCCAACGGCGCAACACTTCAAGAATGTCAGCTACTCTGGGATTTGTTGAAAAACGCGCAGCCTTGTATGACACTGTAATGGGGCAATCCCATGCTGCAGCCTTACTTGTACCGAATTCGTAAATGTCGGCACGGGTATCCTCGCAGAATCTCCACCAGCCGAAGTTAAGGCGGGTAAAGTTTTTCTGCATCATAGGAGCTTCACTGAAGGGATGCTTAATAAGCATTTCCTTAAATTCGTGCATTTCGAAGGTATCAAATGCGTTGCCGCCGCTTATCATATGCCAGCTGAAGTGGGATTTAGCCGCACCTTCGCAGAATAGAGGTTCTTTATTGAGCTTTTTATACACTCTGTACTGCGCATAGGGAACGTATATTTCGTAAGGTGCATTTGTGCCCTCGGAACCGTCATAATAAATGAATTCCATACCTGCGTTATATGCCTCGGCAAGCTGAGAAGCAACTTCGTCCTGAAGTGATGTAGTCTGGTCAATATAGTAGCTTGTTGCTATGTATTCGCTGACATCAAGCACACCGCCTATTTCACCAAGCGGATGCTCTGTCGCGATGGTATCATTATGCCCTCTCTTACAACCCTTGAAGCAGTAGGGATATTCTGTCGAATAGCTTTCGTAGCTGATTAATTCCCCACCGAATTTAAGAATACGGGTTGTGTTATTGTGTTTGTTACAGTACATAGGACAACCTGCAGGATTCTGCTCAACATAGATTGTGTCATCATCTTTACCGAGAGGCCTTGAAAGATAAAGATATCTCTTAAGATTAAGTCTGTGGTCAGCAACGGGTTTTGCATACTTTGTATCTCTGCCGATATGAGTATGCAGGAAGTGGAATCCGGGGGTAATACCCTCCTCCTTAAGACGGTTTATAACATATTTGAGGTCCTCGATACCGTTGGGGTATGTATCTATATATTTATACTCACCGCAGGCAGCATATCCCCAGCCTATTTCAAAAAAGCAAGGGAAATACATAAGGATTTTACTGAATCCTCCCATTTTTGCTATTTTAATGGTCTCTTCTAGGTTGTCACGGCAAAGGTCAGATACCCACAACATTGATGAATTAAGATTTTTCCTGTCACGTCTGCTCTTAACACCGCTGGGGAGATTAAAGTCCTTTTCCACTGTTTCGATACAGTCCATAAGGCAGTCTTTTTCACAGCCGATAATTGCCGCACCTACTTCCTTAAGCTGAATGTCAAAAAGGGATTCGGCATACATAATTTTGCCGCCCTTTGCCTTTTCTGCATCAATTCTTGCAAAGGGGTGTGTTCCGAGAACGTTTACGGCACTCTTATCATCCCACATAACGTTCAGCCATTCACCAAAGTTTTCTCTCTCCTTTATGGGAAGCTGAATCATTCTGAAAACGTCTACGGGAGGACGGTCCATATCAAGTCCGCCAAACCATTCATTTGTATCGTGACCTTCAAAGTCAACAAGCTTAAAGCCGATGTAGTCATCCTTTTCTTCAATTTCAACAACTGCACGGAATCCAATCAGTTCAAAGCCGATTATGAGCCTGTTACCCTCACGTCGGAGAGAATTTGCCTCAAAGGTCATACGCTTGTTTGGGTGTGCAAGCTTTACTTCATTATTAAATGGTCTTTTTTCCGTAAGGGAGAAAAGTGCCACCTTTTCACCGGGGATAAGACATTCTTCCCCATTAGCCTTTATCACAAAGCTTTTTGATATTGCGTCTTCGCCTACAACAAGGCGGAAGCGTTTATTTTCAATAATAATATCTGCCATAATTACACTCCTTTTATTTTACTAAATCTTCTACAAATACGTATTCATAGCCGTATTTTTCAATACATTCACAAGCTTTCATCAGCTTGTCACGGCTTTCGGGTTGATAAGCAAAATAATCGGGATATGAATACTGTTCATGGGTTGCCACACAAAGATATTCACTGCCTAATACTTTTGACATATCATCCTCAATCTCACCAAGAGGGGAAAGATTCAGGCAGGCACTGTTGCAGAACACTTTGAAATAAACGCCCATTTCTTCATTATAAATTGCTTCCGTATTATAAACCGTTCTTTCGTAATCCTCTGTTGAAATATGGTTATAACCGCAAAGAGAATCGGAAATAAATTCATTACCTTTCGTATTTCTGAAGAAAATAGCTGTTTCGGGCTTTCTGTTATTGAGAAGTCTTCCTGCGTGACCGTAAGGAAGAGATGCAGGGTCGCCGTTATACTCTTTTCTTTCGCCTGCAGTTACGGAAACCATTGTAATTCCTTCTTCTGCCATTGCCTTTAAGCCGTCTTTGCTTACGGGCGACCAATGGGGGTTAAACGCTGTGGAAAGGGTATTTTCACCTGCAAAACGAATAACCTCATTTTTAAATCTTACATACATTTTTTTCATATCTTCGTAATCGATATTTACGTGGGGATAATCGGGGAATTCCTGCTTTGCATGAAAACCGATTTTCAGCCAGTCGGAGTTTGCCTCCCACTCCGCTTTATATGCATCTGTCATTTCCGCAAGAGAAAATTCATCATCACCGTAGTAATAGTCTGTACGGTAAAAGGTGTTCAGCACAACTTTCAAACCGTATTTATCGTGAGCTTCCTTTAACATTTTCAAAAGAGTCTGCTCGAAAATAGATTCCGGCTTTTCCCGTGTTATATCACGAAACGGCCAGACAACATCATCAATGTAGAAATATGCTTTTTTACTCATAATTTTTACTCCTTTATTTTAAGTTCGAAATGTAAAATTCGAAGTTGTTGTTGGTTTTCTCTGTTGAGAAAACCTTTTTATTTAATCAAAGATTTTAGTTCAAACGAAAATCATCCATCACTTCGCATTTCTCATTTTTATAAATTATACTGCTCTCTTGCCTTACCAAGAAGCTCGATTGATTCCATAATAACAGGTTCTCTCTCTTCGCACACATTTGACCAGGTAGTTGTAATCATACCTGCAAGGCAAGAGAAGTCAGGGTTGTGACGTCTCACAAATTCAAGACCGTCAACCTCACAATTCTTTATGTAAAGGTTACTTGTTGTCATTATGAACTTGTGACCTTCCTTCATAAACTTTTCAACAAGTGCCATTGCCTTTATTACAGAGGGTGATTCCTCCACATATTCAACAGTGTAGCCGTAACGCTTTACAAACTGCACTCTGTACCATTCGCGTACTTCCTCGTCCTGCTCGGAAATAAGTGTCCAGTTTTCCTTAAGGTATGAGTAGTACATCCACACATAAGGGAAGATATCCTTGTCAATGTCCTTGCTGAATTCAGGTTCAAGGTCATTAAAGGGGTCGTGCCACATGTGTGTCTTTGCACCTGCTTCCTTTACGCAGGCGTTGAAAAAGTTAATATCGTGCACTAAAAGACCGTCACGTCTTGCGGCGATGAATTCATAACCGGGGTCGTTGAAGTGCTTCCAGTTTTCTTCATCCATACCGATATGTATATATTCAGGCTGAAGGAACATATCATAAACTTCTAAAATAAGGTCACGGCATACCTTGTAGTAAATTGATGTTGAAACCATTCTGCCGTATTCGCCCATCCACACATCGTGAGTGGTGGAGAAATTAAGCTTGGGGATGATTTCGATTCCCTTTTCACGAAGTCTTAAAACCTCACTTTTTACTTTTTCTTTGCTCCACGCACCGGGGAGGGAAATTTCGGGATGGCTTTCCCACTGTACACCGTCGTTTACGTCAAGAACGATTGTGTTAAGCCCGCATTCTTCGCACTTGTCAACAACTCTCCGCCATACTGCTTCGTCAAAAATCAGTTTTTCCTGTCTTTTTAAGTCACCTGCTATATTAAAGCTGAGGTGCGTCAGAATCCCCCATTTTCTTTCCATAAATTACAACTCCTTTATAAGTTCGAAATGTAAAATTTACATTTCGCATTTTATTTAACATCTCGCCATTATAGCTTCAGCTTGCTTTCTTGCCTTTCCTATTAATTCTGCTTCTTCCCACCAAAGGTCGCGCTTTTCGGAAACAAACTCGCTCCAGGTAGTTCCCACCATACCGTCAAACAGTGAAAAGTCGGGATTATTACGTCTTATAAATTCCACGGCATCACATTCGCAGTTCTTTATATAAAGATTGCTTGTTGCCATCATAAAGTGGCGCTTTTCCCGGAAGAATTCATCAAGCAACTTCATTGATGCAAGCACAGCAGGTGATTCCTCAATATACTCAATCTCATAACCGTAACGACGGACAAATTCTGTGGCATACCAGTTTCTTACGTGGTCGTCCTGCTCTTTGACGGGAGTCCACTTTTCTTTAAGGTATGAATAGTACATCCAGATTTCGGGAATAACTGTATCCTTAATTCTTGCCTTATCTTCCGGCTTAACATTGTTAAAAGGATCATGCCATATATGACATTGTGCACCAATGGACTCTACACATTCTGCAAAGTAATTCAGATCATTAACCTGAAGGGCACTGCTTCTGAACATTATTACATCGCGGAAACCGTCTTCGATAGCGTGCTTCCAGTTTTCCTCGTCCATACCAACATGTATGACAGAAGGATGGAGGAACATTTCATAAACTTCCTCAATAAGGTCTTTTGTCAATTTATAATATTCGGGAGTTGACACCATTCTTGCATACACATCGCTAAGCCACATAGCGTGTGTTGTTGAGAAATTGATATGAGGAACAACCTCTATTCCCTTTTTACGGAGTCTTAAAATCTCGCTCTTTACGAAATCCTTGCTCCACGCTCCCTTAACCACAAGCTCGGGATGGCTTTCCCACTGTACGCTTCCGCCAACCTCTAAAACGATAAAATTGACACCGCATTTTTCGCAATGGTCAACATATTCATTCCACATATCCATATCAAAAACAGTTTCACGGAGCATTCTTTTGTTTAATTCTCCTCCAAGATGAACCAAAAGCCCCCATTTTTTATCCATAATTAACACTCCTTACGGAAATTAATTTACGCTTTAAATTAATTTTACTATATATTTCCTCTAAAATCAAGTGACAAAATCTTTTTTTCAGGACAAAAAGTGCAAGGTCGAAAATTCGGAAAATTCGTGGCTTAAAACGCTATTATATAGCCGTTTTCAGGACTTTTTTTAAATTCTACTTTCATCACGAAAATTGCCAATAATCTTTGTCACCCCAAATAAAAAGAAGCGTGCCGCTTCACCCACGTCGCGCACGTGTAAAGTGTGAACATAATTTCACGCGTGTTACTTTGCTCAATTTCCTTTGCAGTAAAAAAGAAGCGTGCCGCTTCACCCATGTCGCGCACCTGCAAAGTGTGAACATAATTTCACGCGTATTACTTTGCTCAATTTCCTTTACAGAAAAAAAGAAGCGTGCCGCTTCACCCACGTCGCGCACGTGCAAAGTGTGAACATAATTTCACGCGTATTACTTTGCTCAATTTCCTTTGCAGAAAAAAGAAGCGTGCCGCTTCACCCATGTCGCGCACCTGCAAATGTCGAACATAGCTTCACGCGAATAAAATTACGCAAATTCCTATAAGGAAAAAAAGCAACGTAAAACCTCAGTTTACGTTGCTTTTTATAAAACCATTTTGCACTATGCATTCTGCATGGAAAATAGGAAAAAATGTTCGTAGCAAAGGGCATTTTAATATCCCGCAAAGGGATAGGAAAAAAGTTTCAGAACGGACAAACTGAACCCATAGGGGTTACCCGAAGGCGTATGTGTGGATACGCCGAGAGGTGAAGTTTGTTCGTAGCAAAACGAATTATTTCGAAATTTGCATCGCAAATTTCTACCGAAAACATTTAACGGTACTTTGTTTTTATTATTCAATAAAAGCATTTTATTAAAACGATATTCGTTTTGCGTTCTGGAGCTTTTTAACATCCCACAATTATTTCTTCTGCTTGTTTTCTTGCCTTACCCACAAGCTCAACCGCTTCCCACAAAAGCTCTTTTCTGTCGGGCCACATTCTGCCCCAGGGTGCACCAATCATACCGTCAAGAAGTGAAAGGTCAGGGTTATTTCTTCTTACAAATTCTATAGCATCCTTTTCGCAGTTCTTTATGTAAAGGTTACTTGTTGCAAGGAAGAAATGTCTCTTTTCCTCGAAGAATTTTTCAAGAAGCTTGATTGCGTTTAATACAGAGGGTGATTCCTCAACATATTCGATTGTGTAACCGTAACGGCGAACAAATTCTGTTGCGTAGAAATCCTTTACTTCATCGTCCTGCTCGGAAATAAGTGTCCAGTTTTCTTTAAGGTATGAATAGTACATCCAAACCTCGGGAATAACGGATTTTTTGATTTTTTCCGCATCTTCTTCCTTTACGTTACAGTAAGGATCATGCCACATATGACATTTTGCACCGAGGTTTTCTACACATTCAATAAAATAGTTTGTATCATTAACCTGAAGAGCACTTGAACGGAACATAATAACTGATCTGTCACCTTCTGTAGCATGCTTCCAGTTTTCCTCGTCCATACCGATATGTATGATTGAGGGATGAAGGAACATTTCGTAAACTTCCTCGATTAATTCTTTTGTCACCTTGTAATATTCGGGTGTTGAAGCCATTCTTGAATAAACACCAAGCCACGCATCGTGTGTCTTAGAGAAGTTGAGCTTGGGAATAAGCTCGATACCCTTTTCACGAAGTCTTAAAACCTCGCTCTTAACAAGCTCTTTACTCCATGCACCCTTGATTGAAAGCTCGGGATGGCTTTCCCACTCGACAGCCTCACCAACGTCCATAATAATCATATTAAGTCCGTTAGCCTCACAATGGTCAACAAAGTCATTCCATACATCCATATCGAAATGAACCTCTGTCTGTGCCCTAAGGTCGCCCCACATATTACGACCAAGATGAACTAAAAGTCCCCACTTTTTTTCCATAACAAACATCTCCTTTGTTTTTTGTTACTTTAATTATACAACCCCCTTAAAACAAAGGTCAAGAGACAGATTCTAACCTTTTGGACAAAATCCAATCTGGATGGGATGTTAAAAACGCCCATACCGCAAATGACAGAATAATTTTATGTTTTTAGTACACTTTGGGGACTGTCCCCAAAGTGTACTATTATTTACTTTTTCTTCTCTTTTCTGTATTCCCGCGGCGTTACTTTGCACTCTTCAAAAAACACACGGTTAAAGCTGCTCTGATTTTTAAATCCGCAGTTTTCCATAATGTCAATTATCTTGAAATCTGTTCCCTCAAGCTGTGATTTTGCTTCATTAACACGCAGAGAGTTTATATATTCACGGAAATTACATTTAAGCTTTTTTGCAAAAATTTTGGAGATATAGCTTTTGCTGATAAAAAGATTTTTCGCCACCTTGTCAAGGCACATATCGCTGTCACGGAAATTTTCGGTACAGTATATCAGAATTTTCTGAATTGTGCCCGTGTCGGTGCTTTCAATATCATAAAGGGAAAGATGTGACAGTATTTCCCCCACCGCGGCACAAAGATATGCCATTGCAATTTTTTCGTACTCCTTGCCTTTTTTCTTAAAATCAACAATTTTACAAAGAGTAGCGTAAAGCACCGTCCCGTCCTCAATATAAGGAACAACGGGTTTTTTCGTAAGTAAATCCTGCTCAAAAACACCTGTCGCACTTGCTGAAAAAAGCACAAGTAATATTTTTGAATCGGGACTTTCTTCATATTCGTGCATAGAATAGGGGAAGCAAATACTCATCTGTCCTGCTTTCAGCGTGCGTTTTATCCCGTCAACCGTTATAGTCACAGTTCCCGATATAATATATATAATTTCTGCGTGAGTATGAAACTGCATCGGGTAACCCGGCATACTTCTCCCACTCTCCGCACAAAGCAATACATCATTGTTTTCAAACGTAGCTTTCATAGCTTCCCTCCAAAAAAGTGCTGTTTTTCATTGGTTTTTTGCATTGTTTTAACTAGATTATAGACGAAGATGTGGTATAATGCAAGTATAAATTTCAAAAAGGAGATTTTTGCAATGACCGAATTTATTCCATATCCGTTTTTTCACGATGATGTCCCGATTGATATTTCATTTATGTTTGAGGATGAGAAACCTGCAGGAAAGCACGGTTTTCTTAAGACAGACGGCAGAGATTTTGTTTTTGAGGACGGCACAAAGGTAAAATTCTGGGGAACGAACTTTAACGGCTGGGGATGCTTTCCCGAGCACGACTATGCCGAGAAGCTTGCAAAAAGGCTTTCCAAAATCGGTCTTAACCTTGTAAGATTTCATCAGCTTGATTCCGAGTGGAACACTCCCAATATTTTTGCTTTTACAAAAGGTAAGAGAATGCCAGGCGGACAGATTGACCCCGAGAGTATTGACAGGCTTGATTACCTTATTTATTGCCTTAAAAAAGAGGGTATCTACTGCTATATGGATATGTTCACATACCGCAGATTCCGTGCAGAGGAAGGTGTGGAAAATGCGGCAGCTCTTGTTGATGCGGCAAGGCCCCTTGATTATTTTGACGAAAAGCTTATTGAGCTTCAGAAAAAGTTCTGTAAGGACTTATGGACACACGAAAACCCCTATACGGGACTACGTTACTGCGATGATCCGGTTTTTGTGCTTGCAGAGGTTTGCAATGAAAGCGACTGCTTCTCGCACTACTGGGCAATGCCCTTCCCCGAGCCGTATCAGACAAGAATGCTTAATCTTTTTGACAAGTGGCTCAAAGACAACGGTTACGATAAAACATCCGCCGATATTGACCTTACAAGTAAAGAGGATGAAACACTTCTTGCATTCAAGATGTATCTTCACGAAACCCATTACAAAGATATGATTTCCTACATGCGTGAAATCGGAATAAAAATCCCTATCACCGGAACAAATTGGGCGATGTTTCCTGCAAACGTAAAAACACAGCTTGGAACAGATTACACTGACGGTCATACATATTACTATGACTGGAGCTGGGGAGAATACCGCAAATGCTGTATGAATAAATCCATAACACAGTCAAACGAATCATACCTTGATAAGATTGCTTGTATGAGTGTAGAAAACAAACCCGTATATATTTCCGAGTGGGATGTTCCATGGCCTAACGAATACCGTGCAGACAGTGTTCTTTACTCTGCTGCAATAGGTCTTCTTCACGGCTGGTCAGGCTATGCAATCCACACATATTCATACACTGCCCGTCTTGACAGAATGGATATGCTCGGTAAAGAAATATATTCCGAAAAAATCGGCGGCACACCTTACCGCCAGGGTATTTTCAGCACCTGGAACGACCCTGCAAAGTTCGGTCTTTTCTACCATGCGGCAATTATGACAAGACGTGGCGACGTAAAGCAGGCAAACGAATTCAAAACTATCAGCCATCTTTCAAAAACCGTGTTTAACAAGCCCGATATTTCAGAGATAATAGAAAAGCACGGTATATATTCAGAATACAGCTTTGACAAGTTTGCAGATGAAAAGCCTCAGCAGGTTGACGGCAATATCCTTTCCGATACGGGTGAGCTTTTCATCAGCCGTGAAAAGAATTACGGCTACATTGACACAGACGGCACGAAATGTGCTTACGGCTTCCTTGCGAAGAATGGTACTATTGACCTTTCAGGCGTTAAGGTGACAGCAGAAACAGACTTTGCAGTTATTGCAATGAGTTCACTTACAGATGAAAAAATCACCGAATCTTCAAATATTCTTCTCACCACTGTGGGCAGAGCACAAAATACTGACGCCAAGTTCGTCGGCGACCAGATGATGGACTACGGCAAAGCACCCGTTCTTATTGAAGCAATCAAGGCAGAAATTGAAATCGAAACACCCATCTCCACTTATGAAGTATGGGGTATCAGTCCCGAAGGTTTCTACATCGGTATGGTTCCCACAAAGTATGAGGATGGTAAACTTACTATTTCTCTCGGAACAGAGTCAAGGTCAATGTATTACTTGATAGTTAAAAACTAATGCGAAATGCGGAATGCGGAATTAAAGGTTTTCTTTTCGGAGAAAACCCACCATCATTTCGAATTTTACATTTCGAACTTATTAAAGGAGAAATTTTATGACCGAATTTATTCCATATCCGTTTTATCACGATGATGTACCCATTGACATATCTTTTATGTTTGAGGATGAAAAGCCTGCAGGTAAGCACGGTTTTCTTAAGGTTGACGGCAGAGATTTCGTTTTCGAGGACGGCACAAAGGTGAAGTTCTGGGGAACAAACTTCAATGGCTGGGGATGCTTTCCTGAACACGACTATGCAGAAATCCTTGCAAAAAGACTCAGTAAAATCGGTCTTAACCTTGTAAGATTCCACCAGCTTGACGCCGAGTGGCACACTCCAAACATCTTTGCTTTTACAAAAGGTAAGAAAATGACAGGAGCCACTCTTGACCCCGAAAGCATGGACAGACTTGACTACCTTATTTACTGTCTTAAAAAAGAGGGTATCTATTGCTATATGGATATGCTCACATACAGACGTTTCCGTGCGGAAGAGGGCGTTGAAAATGCAAAAGCTCTGGGCGATTCTGCAAAGCCTGTCAACTATTTTGACGAGACACTGATTGACCTGCAGAAAAAACTCTGTAAGGATTTATGGACACACGAAAACCCCTACACAGATCTTCGTTACTGCGACGACCCCATATTCGTTCTTGCAGAGGTTTGTAATGAAAGTGACCTCTTCTCATTCCATTTCAAGTTCCCTTTCCCCGAGCCTTACAACACAAAAATCCTTGCCCTTTTCGATAAGTGGCTCAAGGAAAACGGCTACGACAAGACATCAGCCGATTTTGACTTTAAAAACGATAGCGAAAACGAAACTATCGTTGATTTCAAAATATATATTCAGGAAAAGTATTACGAGGAAATGTTTTCCTATATGCGTGAAATCGGAATTAAAATTCCTCTCAACGGAACAAACCACTCTATCGTGCCTGCAAACGTAAAGACACAGCTTTGTGCAGATTACATCGACACACATCCCTACTACTACACATGGGGTTGCTGGGAAGAATTCAGGAAGTGTTGCGAAAACAAGTCCGTAACTCAAGCAAATGAAACATATCTTCTCACAGGCGCTTATATGAGTGCAGAAAACAAGCCTACATATATTTCCGAGTGGGACGTTCCCTGGCCTAACGAATATCGTGCAGACGGTGTTCTTTACACTGCGGCATTGGGACTTTTACAAGGGTGGAACGGCTATGCAATCCACACATATTCATACAGTGCACGCCTTGAAAGAATGGACATTCTCGGCAGAGAAATCTATTCCGAAAAGATTGGTGGAACTCCCTACCGTCAGGGTATTTTCAGCACTTGGAATGACCCCGCAAAGTTTGGTCTTTTCTATCACGCAGCTATTATGACAAGACGTGGAGATGTTAAAAAGGCTAACGAATTTAAGACATACAGCCACATTTCAAAAACAAAATTTAACGATGCCGACCTTGCTAATGCTATCGAGCGTCACGGAGTATATTCTGAATACAGCTTTGACAAATTCGCAGAGGATAAGCCCGTTAAGGTTGACGGAAATATTCTTTCAGATACAGGTGAGCTTTTCATCAGCCGTGAAAAGAATTACGGCTACATTGACACAGACGGCACAAAATGTGCTTACGGCTTCCTTGCAAAGAACGGCACAATCGACCTTTCAGGCGTTAAGGTAACGGCAGAAACAGATTTTGCAGTTATTGCAATGAGTTCCCTTACAGACGAAAAAATAACAGAATCTTCAAATATTCTTCTCACCACCGTGGGCAGAGCACAAAATACTGGTGCAAAATTCGTTGGTGACCAGATGATAGAATACGGAGAAGCCCCCGTTCTGATAGAATCAATCAAGGCGGAAATCGAAATTGAAACACCCATCTCCACTTATGAAGTATGGGGTATCAGTCCCGAAGGATTCTATATCGGTATGGTTCCCACAAAGTATGAGAATGGTAAACTTACTATTTCTCTCGGCAGTGAATCTCGTTCAATGTATTATCTTATTTTAAAGAATTAATAATCATTAATTCGAAGTGCGAAATGCGAAGTTCGAAGTGAAGGTAAATTTTTGCTTCAGCAAAAATCCTTATTTGAAAATTTCACATAAATAAAAGTTTTTCTTGTGAGAGAAAAACTACCATCATTTCGAATTTTGCAGCCTCCCTTGCCTAAAGGGAGGGGGACCAAGCGTAGCTTGGTGGAGGGATATATTTACATTTCGAACTTATTAAAGGAGATTTTTTATGATTACTTATAACAAAGCGGACAAAACCCTTTCTAACATTGCAAGAATTGCAGAAGACAGACTTAAAGGAAAATACGACATTACCCTTTTAATCGACGATTCTCTTTCCGAACTTGAAGGAAAAATTGAGGACGGTGCAATCAGTGCAGGCTCTTATTCCGAGCTTCTCAACACCCTTGGAAGATTTATACGAAATCCGAAAATCGAAAACGGTACATTCAAGTCAAAAAAAGAAATTTGTGCAATGTATTTTGCATCCCATAATCACAACTACTACGAATGTGCCCCCCTTGAAGAAATATACCGCCATATTGACGATATTGCCCTCTGGGGTACAAATATGCTTCGCATGTGGTTTGATATGTACTATTTTGACAGTATGGAGGACGGCAAGGAATATGCAGAGCGTCTTAAGAAAATCCTGCGTTACGCCAAATCCATTGGTCTTAAAATTATGATGACCACTATTTCAAACGAAGCGTTCAGAACAAGTCCCGAACAGCTTCGTGCTGACTGGACACCGGGCCACGACGGATATGTAAATGTACTTCAGGGACACTACCATGTAGAAATCTGCCCCAACAAACCGGGCGGACTTGAAAAAATCCTTGAATACCGCAGAAGCTGGTTTGAAACCTTCAAGGACCTTCAGCTTGACTACCTTTCAATCACACCTTATGACGAGGGCGGTTGCAGTTGCAGTAAGTGTGCTCCCTGGGGCGGTAACGGCTATATAAAGACCGTTGAAGCAATTATCCCCATGGTTAAGGAATATATGCCCAATACAGACCTTGTTCTTTCACTCTGGCAGTTCGGTACGTTTACCGAAACCGATGTTGAGTTTGAGATGATGAATAAAGTTATGGACGAAGGCAGACTCAGCGAATGTAAGTACCTTGTTGCAGAACCCCAGTATCAGCGTTACGCCTTTGAAAAGGGTATGAGAAGACCTATCCTCGGTTTTCCCGAAATCAGTATGTGCGATATTCTTCCCTGGGGCGGTTACGGTTCTAACCCCATCCCCGCACTTTTGCAGGAGCTTTGGGACCGTGACGGTGACAAGCTTGCAGGCGGTTGGCCCTATTCTGAAGGTTTCTACGAAGAAATCAACAAGGTGGTTATGCTTCGCTTATACCGCGACGGACAGAGTGCATCCGATACTATAAAAGAATATCTTTCTTACGAATTCGGACTTGAGGGCGAGCTTCTTCAGAAAGCACACGATGCAATCTTTGCTATGGAAAAAACTCTCCACCGCGGATTTGAGCCGGGACACCGTTATCCCATCGACAATCCCGAAGGTATTCCCGAAATTGAAAAGGCAATTGTTGAAGTTGATGCATCACTTCCCGAAGAAATCCGCAATCTTAAAAAGTGGCAGATGATTTACCTTCGTGCAGTTATCGACGGTGAGCTTTACAGAAACGATTTCAAGAGAAATGCAAAAGTTCTTGAGTATTTCAATAAAATTATTGAGCTTTGTCACCTGCAGAAAGGTAAATTTATCGTTAAACCCGATATAATTGAGGACGATAAATACGGCAGAGTTCTTACAAGAAGGGAACTTTCCATAATAGCCGCAGGCGGCGAGATTGATTAAACAGATTGAAAAATTAAAAATCAATTTAGTTCGAAGTGCGAAATGCGAAGTTCGAAGTGAATGAAGATTTTTGACAAGTCAAAAATCCTTGTTTCCAGTTATAAGGATAAAAGGTTTTCACACAAGGGAAAACCGACCATCATTTCGAATTTTACATTTCGAACTTTACAAACACATTAAATTTAAAACTAAAATATAAGGAGTTGTCTATTATGTTAAAAATTGGTTGGTCAAGAAAAGATGTTTCCACGAATGAACCTCTCCCAATCACAGGTCAGTTCAAGTTAAGAGTTTCACAGGGTGTTCTTGACCCTATCCTTGTAAATATTCTTACACTTGAAAACAACGGTGACTATGTTATTTTTGTACAGGTTGATACAGTAAGCATCAATGCAGGTATCCTCGACCTTGTACGTGCAAGAGTAAGCGAGCTTAATCCCGAAATTGATACAACTAAAATTATAATGAATGCTACCCACACCCACTGCGGACCCTGCCTTTTTGAAGAAGACAAGGTATGGGCAGGAAAGCCCATTTCAGAAGTTCCTCACGAGGGTGTTGAAATAAAATCAAACGGCGAATACAGAAAGTGGTTTATCGAAACTACCGCAGAAGGAATCGTAGAGTCCTTCACAGAAAGAAAAGAAGGCTACGTTTCCTACGGTTACGGTTTTGCAACTGTTGCACATTCAAGACGAGTTGTGTATTTTGATGACCTTTCAAAGCGTCCCGAAAACGCACACTTTAACTCTGCACAGTTTGTAGGCGGTCACGCACAGATGTACGGCAGTACAAAAGATAGAATGTTCAGCCATTATGAGGCAGGTACAGACCCCTTTGCAAACTTCCTCTTCACTTTTGATAAGGATGAAAAGCTTACAGGTGCAATTATAAATGTGCCCTGTCCCTCGCAGAATTCCGAAATGGATAACTGCCTTACAGCAGATTTCTGGGCAGATGTCCGTGAACAGATTTCAAAGCGGTATGGTGACATCTATATCCTTTCACAGTGTGCCGCTGCAGGTGACCTTTCACCGAGAATTCTTCACTATTCAAAGGCAGAGGAAAGACGCTTCCGCCTTAAATACGCAGACTACAAAATGCCTGAAATCGTAAGCGAAACTTATGAACGATACCGCCGCCTTGATATAGGTGAAAGAATTGCTGATGCCTTTGACGAGGTTTATGGTTGGACACAGAAAGAAAAGTTTAACGACCTTCCCGTGGCACACACCATTAAAACAGTTGAGCTTTCAAAAAGGCTTATTACAGACGAAGAATATCAGTTCTGTGTAGAAGAAAACGAAAAGAACGTTGTTAAAAAGCCTTTCGTAACGGACGGAGAACCTCTTGAAAGAATGTATCAGAACAGCGTTATTATGTCCTCCGGCGGAAGATACGCCAGAGCTATGAAACGCTACGAAGAGCAGAAAAAAAACCCGAAGCTTCCTATGGAAATGCACGTTATAAAACTTGGCAACATTGCCTTTGCAACAAACCAGTTTGAGCTTTATATGGACTATCAGCACAGAATTCAGGGACGTTCACCCTTTGAGCAGACCTTTATAGTTCAGCTTTGCGGTCAGCCTGAAGGAAGAGCAGCAGGCAGCTACCTTGCAACAGAGCGTGCCGCAGCAGGTAACGGCTACAGTGCATCTATGTACTGCAACCTTGTTTCACCCGAAGGTGGTCAGGAATTAGTTGAGGCGACGCTTGAAGAATTAAACAAATTATATGAATAATATTTAAAAACAAAAAAACTGCGATGTGGAAATCCACATCGCAGTTTTTTTGTTTTTAACATTCCGTTTTAAAACATATCGTTAATTTCTTTTACTGTCTTTCTTGCAAAAAGGTCGCCGCCCTCGTGTCCTACATTACCGCTTGAAATATATGCACTGTAGTGACTGCCCTTTTCTGCCTTTTCGGTGGGAAGGTATCCGCCACTGCCACAGCAAAGCTGAATGATAAAGGTCTGACTTGCATTGCTTCTTGCCTTTATGTAGTTACCAAAGTCAAGGAAAAGTTCAAAGGGATTTGTTGAAAATGCTATGTCACCAAAACGTACAATATGTGTTTCAATAGGATAAATTTCCTGCATCTGCTGACGGCGGTAACGTGCAATAGTGCCCGAGTAAATGTGCATCTTTGCATTATCCTCAAAGTCGAACTTTTCTTTATCCTTATTCTTTTCTATGTAGTATTCAATCTCTCTTACAGCTTTATCGTAATCTCCTTTTGTCGCCTTTCGAAGCGGAAGGTCAAGGTCGATTACTCTATGCTCAAGAACTGCTTCTCCTTTAAGTTCTGTGATTTCTTCAAACACAGAAATAATTTCGTTGGCAATTCTCTTTCCTGCTTTGTTACATCCACTGACGTCATACATCGAAGGATCCGCCTTGCGATTAACGGGATTGGGACGTTTCACATTTGGATCGTCAATGGGTGTTTCGGGATCAACCCATCTTACAAGATCACGGGGACACTGGTCACCGCCCGCACCACAAAGACCGAGAAGAAACACATCGCTTCCAAGCTTTTCACGAATAATTGCCTTTGCTCTTCCCCAGTAGTCTGCGGAAATAAAGCTTCTCTGTTCAAGAATCTGTGCAGGGCAGGCAATATTTGCAACAACGCCTGTAAGCTTCTTATTCTTATCAAATGTATATATAAGCTCAATACCGGAGTCGTTTCCACCCTCAAGTGCTACAAAATCGCCTCTTCTTGTATCGCCCCACATTTCAGCGCTACCGTCAAGGAAACTTACTCTGCGGCACATACCGACTGCCGCTCTTCCGAATTCGTTTGTATAAAGTGCTTCTTTGCGGTTCTCCCACGCATTTTTTGCGGCAAGGGCAATTTTATCTGTTACAAGCTCATTACCCTCTTCAATTGTGAGAACTGTGTCATCTCGTTCAACAAGCTTTTTATAATCTTTACCCTCGGGCAAAAATTCTTTAAGCACCGATACCGCACTTGAAAAACCTGCAGTGCCTGCACCGGGGTCTGAAACACGTAATGACGTATGTGTATGTGTTGCACCTACAATAAGCTTACGGGGGTCAACACCGGGACAGATTTTACTGAACTTTTCACGGGCGATATTAATAAGGTTAAGGGGCATACTTACAATATCCACCGATGCAATAATCATCTGGTCGCCGTTTGATTCAACAGCCATAGCAGTTACGCTGATTTCAGATTCAACATATTCTGAAATTCTTTCAAAGAACTGACCTGCAAGGTCAACCTTTTTTGAAGGTACAAGGCTTTCTTCCGCCCAACCGATTAATAAACTCATTTTAATTTTCCTTTCTATTAAACAAATATTTTTGCTTCAGCAAAAATTTCCTTCACTTCGAACTTCGCACTCCGAATTCCGCATTTAACAAATCGTCCTTTTGTGCTCTGGGCATTTTTAACATCCCGCATTATTTTATAACTTCAATTCCGAGTATATAACAGAGATTTTCAATAAGCTCTGTATTATCGCCATAAGAAATAATATAGTGCTGACACATTACATTTTCTGCGAATGCGGGAACGTCATCGAGTTCAATCTTAAGACCGGGAAGCTGAGGTGCAGGCTGTGTCCAGCCTGCTTCTTCCCACTTGGGAGGAGTTACACCGTTACCCTTTACAAGGTGCATATAATATTCTCCGTCAATGCATGTAAGGCGACACATTGTAAGCTCGCCCGTCTTAACCTTGCTTACGTTAAGAATACCCTCTGAAAGTTCCCCGAATGCCGCAGGCATAACTGTAACATCACCGTCTACGATTTCAGCGGGAACATAGTCGGGAACACCTGCAAGTACACTGTCTGTAAAGAATTCATAGAATTCAAGGTATGCCGCACACTGACCTGTGAGGTATTTAACCATAAGCTGCGTAATGTTACCAAGACAGTCATTTTCAGGGATTGTACAAAGCTTTGCCTCATCAGAAAGAAGCATAAAAATAGGTGCAGGCGGGAATCCGAGAAGCTTTTTCATACCGTCAACGTCCTTAAGAGAAATTGCATCATAACCTCTTTCGTCGCAGATTGCCTTAACCGCAAGGTAGTAGCCTGCAGCTTTCTGAAGGCCTTCCGGTTTTGCTTCCTTAAGAAAATGCCACTTTGAGATAGCTTTGTCAATTACTTCCTGCTTCTCGGCATCAGTAATGCGCTGATATCTCTGTTCCATTTCAAGCATTTCAAATGTTTCAATTTCGCTTCCCACAACTCTCTTAAGAGAGGGGCCGTCAGCCTGTGTGCCGTAAAGGTTCATATCACGGTAGCCTGCCATACCTGCCTTTGCGTGACGAAGCTTTTTAGCTGCCTCTGCCGCTTTACAGAATGAAGCTACTTTCTTTGTGTTTGAGGGTAATCCGATAATATCGTATATGTAGCGGAATGTATATCCGAGGTCATAGAATGTCTTTCTGATTGCAGTTGTCCCTGCCTGGTCTGCTGTTGTAACAATTCTGCCGTCATTCTCTATCCATCCGCAAAGTCCCCAGAGAACCATAGGCTTTTCACGAAAATGCTCTGTAACCTTAACAACTGCGTGTGTAGGAATCCAGCCTGCAATACAAACTACAAGGCTGTCGAAATCCTGTCCCTTAAGTGCTTCTATCGCCTTGTTTACATCCTTTTCCTCGTAATCGTCTGTTACGGGGAACACCTTTATAAGGTCAAGTCCCTCTTTCTCAAGTGCTGCCGCTGCATCGCTGCACTTTTTAATGATAATATCTATGGGAGTATTGACTTCACCAAATCCCACAAATGCTGTTTTTGCCATAAAAATCATCCTTTCAGAATAATATAAATTTATTATACTGCATTTTTCTATTCATTTCAATATTTTCAACACCGAAACATTTTCGTTTTTATGCACTTTTTTACCTTAAGGGAAAATAGTGCAATATTTTGTGAAAATAATATATTGCACTTCGCAAAGCATCATAGTATATTACTTTTATGAATACCGTTCAGGAAGTGATTTTTTATCAAATTTTTTCATGTATATAACGAAGACTGTATTAAAGGACTTGAGAAAAACGGGCTTATCAACAGTGAAAGCGGGTTTAAAATTCAGCATTGCTTTGCTGTACCGGAAGAAAGAAAGTTTAATAAATATGCCTCAAAGAACAGTAAGCTGTATAATCTTATAAAGAGCGAAAATTTTCCCTTTTATGTGGATCGTATTGCAGGCGGAATAACCTATCATAAGTACGACTTCGACAAATCACTTATAAAGGAATACTGCACTGTTTTGGGCGACAACTTTCTGGGATTTCAACTTCACGAAAGTGCTTCAAACCGCCGAAATTCTGATTGGCAAACAATTCTGCGAGTTATGAATGGCGATTGCGGCCCGTATGATGAAAAAACTCTTTACAACAGAACCTTGCGGAAATTTGCAAAAATGCCTGATGGCACTGTTCTTTCTGCTTTTTCACAGGATACTCCGCAAATGTATTCTAAAATGCATTATGCCCTAACTCCCGATGAATATTTTGCCGAAATAAAAGATTTATACCTTCGCAGAATGGCTGAAACAGAAAAGCATATTCTTCCATGTGACAGTTATTATCTTATGACAAAAATTCAGGACGAGCTTGGGATGAATTCTTTTATGCCTGAAGTCGGCTGTCAGATAACCCTTATGCGGATTGAGGTTTCACTTGCAAGAGGCATTGCAAAAGCAAGCAATAAAACCTGGGGTGTATACTATGAATGCTGGCGTGAAATCCGCGAAAACGGCAAATACATCTATACGATGCCCTGCTTTAATCAGGATCCGTCAAACGAGTGGTATCTTACTCAGGACTCGCATCCCGACGATTTTACTTCATACGGCAAAAACGGTGGAAGCTCCAGACTGCTGCAAAACAGAATCTACTACTATGCTCTTATGTCGGGAGCTGACTATTTTTCCGAGGAGTGGGGACTTAACTGCAGCTATTCCGATATGAACACCTTCGACCTTTCCGATTACGGCATTGTCAAAAAGAATTTCATAAACGATTCTCTTAAATTCAAAGATATGAAGGCCGTCATTCCTTTCGCTATAGTTCTGCCAAAAGATTATTCGTGTGTTGAAATTCCGGATATGTTCACACCCTGGAAAATCGGCAATCACCGAAACGAATATATGCGCTGCATACTTGATAACAGCCGCAAAAAGCACTATGGACACATAGAAGACGTTCTTAAACTCATCTATTCACAAACTGAAAGTGTCGGTAATGAGGGACACGTTATCACAAACTCAAGATTCCCGGATGTTTTTGACATTATATACGAAGATGCACCCAAAGAAGTTCTGTCAAGGTACGAATACCTCATAGATGCAACGGTTCAATCGTCTTTTTTTAAAGCCAAAGGAGAAAGCTTCAGAATTCTGGAAAGCACGGATTTATATGAACTTGAAAAAAGCCTGAACAAACTTATAAAAGAAGTTATGCCATGCTATGTTGATGAACTGTGTTGGCTTGTATCGACAGACAAAAACGGTAATCGCTATCTTTCGATTTTCAACAACGAAGGTAACGAACGAAGTCTTGAAAAAGGTGATACAATTAATCCCCGGGCAAATAAAGCAGTAAAAATTACATTCAAAGAAGCTTGTAACATTGAGGTTATCAAAGAGGAGTGCGGTAGCATTAATCCTGAAAAAGAAAACAACAATACTTACACTGCCGTCATTCCGGCAGCAGGTTTTGCAATAATAAAATTTTAAGGAGTGGATAGAATGGCTGAATTCAATTATGATAAAAACACCATAATGAAAAATCGATTTCCGGAAATCAAAAAGCTTGGTGCTTGTAGTCCGAACGGAGAAATGACACCCTTTGTCTGGAATGGCAAGCTTATGCGTATGGAGCTTTTTGACCCGCTTAACGGGACTGATCCGACAATTTTGAGATATGCAGTAATCCGAGATGTTGAAAGCGGTAAAATAATATCTACTCTTGCAGAGGACAGCTATTTTCATTCTGCTTACATTGAAGACGGCACCGCTTACGTTCTTGGGGTAGATATGAAAAACAGAGGCACTATCCGCATCTATGAAAGCACAGACCTCATAAAATGGTCAAACAGACCGCTATTTACAAATCCGGGATGGGTGTATTACAACACATCTCTTACAAAAGGTCCTGACGGCTATGTACTTCTTATGGAGGCAAGCCACCCCGAGGAACACGTGGGAAAATTCCCCTTTACCTTGTTTTTCGCTACTTCTCCGAACCTTAAAGAGTGGACATTTATGGACTATGACAAAGGATTTTCAAAGGAACGTTATATGGGCGGTCCCTGGATGAAATACAGCGAAGGGTGGTATTATGTTATTTCTGTAACAGAGCTGCCGTGTCAGCACTATACAAACTATATTTACCGTACAAAAGATTTTGAAGACTGGTATGTAGGCTACTACAATCCTATTCTGATGCCCGATAATAATGACCGTCTTATTTCTCCCAGAGCGGCTGACCTTGACGATGAACTTATTGAAAAAATAACAACCACCGGTTTTATAATCAATAATTCCGACATTGATATGTGCGACTACAACGGTAAAGTGTATATCAACTATGCTAGCGGAAATCAGCTTGGATTTTATTATATGTGCGAAGCTGAGTACGACGGTACTTTGGCAGAATTTCTTAAATCTTACTTTGAGTGATTTCTCCTGAATTCAACGGGACTCATCCCTACTCTTCTTTTAAAAAGTTTGCAAAAATATGTGTAATTCGGAATTCCTGCTTTTTCGCATATGAGAAATATTGGGTCTTTAGTTTTCAAAAGAAGCTTTTTCGCTTCTTTAAGACGTACTGACGTTATGTATTCATTCACCGTTGTTGAGTAGCGCTCCTTAAAGCATTTGTACAGAAAATTTTTTGATACAAAAAACTTTTTACAAAGATTGCTAATGCTCAAATCCTCCGTCAGATTGCTTTCGATGTATTCTGCCATTTTTTCTGAAATTTCATCAAGTTCAAAATTTATTGCATCTGCAAACAGTATGCTTGGCAGCAGGGTTTTAAGGCTCTGAAGCTGACTATCGGAAAAATACGGAAGCTCACAGTAAAGTTTCCTCAATTCTTCGCTGTCAGTAAAGAAGCATTCTTTGGGAGATAAGTCAGTACGCACTCTGCCCATAATTATGAAACCGACTGTAACCCCGTTTACAACTACAGGTAGAGACGCATCGTACAATCCGGCATAGCAAATGTGATTTTCAAAACATTTTGTTTTGTTGCATTTTTCAATTATGTCATTATCGGAACATATACATTTTTTCAGGAATTCTTCATTTTTCTGCATTTTTTCGCAAAAATCGTTTTCCTTTACACTTCCGCACAGACGATTCAGTTCACAATCAAGGAAAGCAATGCTTATTCCTGTCAGAACAGATAAATCATTAAGAATACTTCCAAGCTTTTCTATATTATATTTTATGTACACTTTTCTCCCTCCTTTTATGTCATTTTATCACTAGAGGGAAGAAAATGCAACAAAGAAAGGAAAACTAAATGAATACTTTACTTCTGATTTCTATCATAACAGGTGTCGCAGCACAAAATATATCAAAAAAATATTACACTCAAAAAGCCGGAAATACCGGTGTTTATTTGTTGTCCGCGCTGACAACTTTTTTTGCTATGCTGTTTTTTATAATAACAACAAAAACGTTCCGGTGGGTTCCCGGAATGCTGATTTATTCAGTATTATTTGCAGGATCTTTTCTTGTTGCAACACTTTTTTTAACTCTTGCCATAGAATGCGGTTCACTTTCGCTAACGTCACTTGTAACTTCTTATTCTCTTATGTTACCGACGTTTTACGGGATTATTTTTTTAAAGGAATCTGTCTCTGTTTTTCTTCCTGTCGGAATAGTTATACTTGCTGTTTCACTGTTTTTAATTAACAAAAAAAATGAAGCTTATACTTCCACACCCCGCTGGGTTCTTTATGTTTTTCTTGCCTTTTTAGGTAATGGGATGTGCTCCGTATTTCAGAAAATGCAGCAGGTGAAATTTAACGGAGAGTATAAAAATGAATTTATGATAATCGCGCTTGCTGTTGTAACTGTTTTTCTTTTTACCGTTTCGCTGTTAAAAGAAAGAACATCTCTGAAACCGGTAATGCGACATATATGGATTCCTGCAGGTATATCCGGGATTATGGCAGGCATCGTCAATCTTTTTGTTATGATTCTTTCGGAAAGTATGTCTGCATCGATAATGTTTCCCCTTATTTCCGCGGGAGGAATAATCGTAACGTTTTTAATATCACTTCTTGTTTATAAGGAAAAAATTTCAAAAAACCAATTATGCGGATTTATTATGGGAATACTGGCAATAATTTTTCTTAGCATTTAGTACCGGAGGATGTAAAAAAACCAATTTTTACATCCTCTTATTATTTTGTTTCAGTTTTATTCATTACCGAAACCTATTCGAAATTAAAATTTTTCAGTCTTAAAAGAAGTTTTCGCTGTTTTTCGTGTTGACAGAGCCGTTTTTTAATGATATTATTTAGTAGTAATAATATACTGTCCGTACTTTCGGACAAAAACATTGGAGGTTTTTTAAATGAACAATCTAAAAGCCGGTTTTGGCAGAGTAAATATAACCCCTCCTATGGGCATTCCGATTCGCGGCTATTTCAAGCCCCGTTTTGCCGATGGAGTTCTTGACGAGCTTGAGATTAACGCTCTTGCACTTGTGTCAGGGGATACAAAGACACTTCTTATCACAGTTGACCACTGCGGTATTGAGCAGAATCTTTGTAACGACTACATAAAAGCAATCAGTGATGCAACGGGTGTTCCTGCGGAAAACATCATTATTTCAGCTACACATACCCACACTGCTCCCGCACTTGAAAGAGTGACTGAAAATGAGCTTGTAAAGGAATATACTTCTTTTGTCGGCCGTAAGATTGTAGATGCCGCACAGTTCGCACTCGAGGACCTCAAGGATGCAAAGATGGGCTACGGTAAGGGTACTGCACCCAATGTTGCATTTGTTCGTCGCTATGTAATGCGTGACGGCAGCATCAAAACTAACCCCGGTGTTAACAACCCCGATATTGTTCGTCCTATTGGTGACACTGATGAAAGCGTTAACGTAATGCGTTTTGACCGTGAGGGTGCAGAGTCTATCGTATACGTAAACTTTGCAAACCATCCCGACGTTGTTGGCGGTTGTAAGATTTCTGCAGACTGGCCCGGACTTCTCCGCGGTACTGTTGAAAAGATTCTTGACAACACAAAGTGTATCTTCTTCAACGGTGCACAGGGCGATGTAAACCACGTCAACGTTCATCCCACAGGCGGCTACCTCAACGATATGTTTATGGACTTTGACGACGTATCAAGAGGTTACGCTCACGCAAAATATATTGCAAGAGTTGTTACAGGCGGTGTACTTCAGGCTTATGACAAGGTTGAGTATGTTGACGTTGACAGCCTTGTATCAAAGCAGATTGTTATTAACGTTCCCTCAAACAGACCTGACCCCAAGGATATGCCCGAGGCTCACAGAATTAACGACCTCCACAACGCAGGTAAGGACAGTGAGCTTCCCTATGAAGGTATGATGCTTACAACTGTTGTTGCAGAAGCAGGCAGAATGGTAAGACTTGAAAACGGTCCCGATGCATTTGATATGCGTCTTTCAGCACTTAAGATTGGTCCCGTTGCAATCATCGGTATCCCCGGTGAGCCTTTCACAGGTATCGGTGTAGGTCTTAAGGCTACAGAAGGCTTCGGTATGGTTCTTCCCTGTTGTCTTTCAAACGGTAGTGAGGGTTACTTCCCCATGCAGGACTCTTATGATGAGGGCGGTTATGAGGCAAGAAGCTCACGCTTCAAGGCAGGCGTTGCCGAATTTATCATTAAGGAAGGAAAAGAGCTTCTTACAAGCTTGAAATAAGACTATGCTTGCTGTAAAAAATGCAATTCTTGTTATGGCTGACCACTATATTCCCGATGCCGTAATCCTTATGGAGGACGGAAAAATAGTTGATTTCGGCAAAAAATTACCTATTCCTGACGGTTGTGAGGTTATTGATGCAGAGGGGCTTTATGTTGGTCCCGGTCTTATTGATATCCACACTCACGCTGACGGTGAAACATATTTCCACGAAGACCCCGTTAAGTGTTCAAGAACACTTCTTAAGCACGGTGTTACTTCTGTTCTTCCCGCACTTTTCTACAGTATGAATAAGGAAGAGCATCTTGAAACTTTCAGGAAATACCGCGAAGCAATCGCAAACGGTGAATGCCGTAACCTTATGGGCGTTTATATGGAGGGACCTTACCTTAACCCCGACTTTGGTTGTGATAAGGAAAAGAACGTATGGAAAGATGCCATTGTTGAAAAGGACTACGCTGAAATTGTTGAGGCTGCAAAAGGCTTTGCAAAGGTTTGGTGCGTAGCCCCCGAAAGAGAGGGAATTGAAGATTTCGTTAAGTATGTAAAACGTGAAATTCCCGAAATTGTGTTCTCTGTAGCTCATTCAGAGGCTACTCCCGCACAGATTGAGGCACTTATGCCCTACGGTCTTAAGCTTGGTACTCACCACACAAATGCAACAGGTACTCTTGAAAATTATCCCGAGGTGCGTGGCGTATGTGTTGATGAAACAGTTAACTACAACCAGGATATTTACGCGGAAATCATCTGCGATTCAATGGGTGTACACGTTCACCCCTATAACATCAGACTTATAAAGAAAATCAAGGGACAGGATAAAATCATCCTGATTGCCGATGCGTTCGTTGCAGACGGTCCTCCGATTCCCGGTCTTGAAGAAGCGCACGACATCAACTTCGACTGGGGCGGTGACATCGCAGGAAGCAAGCTCACCCTTGATGTAGCGTGCCACAATATGATGGTACACACAGGCGGTTCAGTGTGCGATGTGTTCAAGTATGCATCCACTAACCCCTCAAAGCTTCTTTCACTTACTGATAGAGGCTTAATCGCAAAAGGCAGACGTGCCGACCTTATATTTGTCGACCATCAGTTTGATGTTAAGCACGTTATCCTTGGCGGTGAACAGTTAAGTTGAAGAAGCGTGCCGCTTCACCCATTTCGCGTCCCGACTGAATAAAAAAGAAGCGTGCCGCTTCACCCACGTCGCGTCCAAACTTAACTTAAAACCCACAAATATTGCTCGCGATAAAAAACGCAATTTCCCATAAATTAAAAAAAGGACGAAGCGCCTCGCGATAGAATACTCAATTTTCTATATGGTAAAAAATTTAATTAATTATAAAATAAAGGAGAAGAAAAAAATGAGTTTTATTACAGATCCCGCAACAAAATTTGATTTCCAGCCTCATGAGTTTGTCCCCTTCAAGGACAAGAAGGTTTGTGAATACGTTCGTAGCCTTAGCGGCAAGGACCTTGAGAAGAGAGAAGACTGGTGGCATCCGGAGTTCAACGTAAAGGTTATGATGAACCCCCATCCTGTTCTCATCGCAACACTTTTTGAGCGTCTCAGAGCTGCTTCAGAAGCAGGTAAGAGCTTTACTATGATCCTCGGCAATCCCGAGCCTGATACATATATCCCTCTTGCACAGCTTATTAACTACTTCGGTGTTGACTGTAGCAAGGTTCACCTTGTAGCAGAGGACGAATGGGCTGACGAAAACGGAAACATCGCTCCTATCACATACGAAGCAGGCTTTGCTCATTCTATGATTAAGTACCTTTACGGTCAGATCGATGAAAAGCTCCGTATGCCTATGGAAAACGTTCACTTCCCCACAAATGCAAACATCAAGGATTACTCCAAGATTATTGATGATATCACAGAAGGTACAGGTGCTGATATCGCATCAACATCTCCCGGATGGGCAGGTCATATGGCATTTGTTGATCCTATTCCTGAATTCATCGGAAGCGGTGACATCGAAGAATGGCTCAACCAGCCTGCACAGATTGTTAAGCTTCATCCCATGACAATTATGCAGAACTCACTTAACGGTACATTCGGTCAGTCAGGTGATATCGCTAATGTTCCTCCCTGTGCTGCAACTATCGGACCTCTCGATGTAATGCGTGCTAAGGAAAGAATCGAAGTTCACGCACTTGCAACCTGCGGTACATTCTCTTCATGGCAGAGAATGACAAGCCGTCTTTGCACACACGGTCCTATCACACCTTATCTTCCCTCTTCAATGCTTCAGACAAAGAAGACTCAGGTTTACATCAGCGAAGAACTCGCTGCTCCCTTCGAATGCTGGGAAAAGGTTGGATATTAATTTTTGTGGGTGTAAAAAAGTCCAGAACGCAAAAAGAAAACAAACAGAATTAATAATTCTGAAACCATTAAACAATTTATTATTGTTGAAAGGCCGTATTTTATACGGTCTTTCTTTATTTTCAATCCTTTTGCTACGAACGAATTTCAACTCTCGCTGTATCTCATACAGCTTCGGCAAGCCCCTTCGGGGTTCAATTCGTCCGTTCTGACCTCTTTTCCACTCCCCAAAACATTTTATTTAACCAGCACATATTTTTTTAAATTTTTCTAAAAAAACACTTGCTTTTTTATGCTTTGTATGTTATTATATAATTTACGTTTGAAATGTGCTTGTAGCTCAGCTCCCTAGAGTATTTGGCTAGCACAAAGGGTCGGGGGAATCGAACCTGAGCGCTGCCGGTGGCAGATGAAGCGAGGGTGCAGAGCTGTGCAGCGGTCGAAAAGCGAGTTGCGTCAGCAGCGAGTCTTCGGGCACCGCAAACGGGTAGAATCCCTAGGATTCGAACATTTATATAATTTAATACGTGCTTGTAGCTCAGTTGGATAGAGTATTTGGCTACGAACCAAAGGGTCGGGGGTTCGAATCCCTCCAAGCACGCCATAAAGAACCGCTTAACCAATAAGGTTAAGCGGTTTTTCTTATGCCTTGAATTTTTCTGAAAAAGAGTGCTTTCTAACACTTTTCTGAACAGAACCAGTAAAAACGGACAATAGAAAAAAAGAGCCTCCTATGGTATAATAGGAAAAACCATAGGAGGTATTTTTATGCCAAGAAGTTATCGTCATATACAAGAATATGAAAAAGAAATTATTGAATTAAAGAATAATGGCTATACGAGTAGACAAATCTGCGAGAAATTTGGATTCAGTAAAAAACAATATGAAAACTTCATTACCCGATATAATAAAAAGCAAGATAAAATTGATGCATTGAAATATATTCTCACTCGCAAAGATGCAAGGATAAAGACATTAGAAATGGAAAATGAACTAATGCGGGATTTTCTCTCGCTCATCGAAAGGAAGTGAGAACAAGTGTAAAATATTTGGTTATCTATCGTCACAGGGATAAATATTCAATAAGTGAAATGTGCAGATTTTTCAATGTATCAAGAAGCGGATATTATGACTATGTAAAAAGAATGAATATACCTGCAAAGGATTTGGCACTTGCTGAAAAGATAAAAGAATGTCAGGAAAACTGCGGCAAAACTTACGGATATCGTAGAGTACATATATGGCTTGAAAGACAAGGCGTACACCACAATCCCAAAACAATACTTCGTGTAATGCAGAAATACAATCTTTTATCTGTTGTCAGAAGAAAGAAATATCGTAATTATGGCGAACATCTGCATCGTTATCCAAATTTGTTAAACAGGGATTTCAACGCTGAACGACCAAATCAAAAATGGGTTACAGATATTTCCTATATCAAAACTAAACAAGGAACATTGTACTTGTCAGTTATCAGAGATTTATACGATAACAGTATCGTTGCTTACAGAACCGGAACAGAGCAGAATATGAATCTTGTTCTTTTAACAATTAGAGAAGCAAAGAGAAAAGAAAAAGTCACTGCAGAGTTGCAGCTCCACAGTGACCAAGGCTTTCAATACACATCTCATCAGTATTTCAAGCTAACTAAATCATACAACATTACGCCATCAATGTCAAGGAAAGGAAATCCGTATGACAATGCATTAGCTGAAAATTTCTTTTCTATTCTTAAAACAGAGTGTATTTACCGTACTAAACTTGAGAGCTATGAGGAAGCTCGTTTGCTCATAGATGAATACATACATTTTTACAATCATGAAAGAATACAACTAAAAACAAAACTGACTTCGCTTGAAAAACGAAGTCAGTATGTTGCTTAAAATTTAATATTTCTACCATAGGCACTCTTTTTTGTGCTGTCTGTACAAATGGGGGCAGTTCAAAGTCCGTAACACCCCACTATTTATATAAACTCATAGCAAAGTTTATACCTTATTTATAACAACAACTCCGGCACTATGAAAAAACTCATGGCAAGTTTTAATTATGAAGAGGATGGCCGAAGTTGTTGTGCAAAAGCTTTTTTCAAAGCTAGTTGCTGATATTATCATTTAGTATCCAACAAATGCTACTTCAACGTAAAGTTCACTTTTTATACACCGCTATATGCACTGAATCCACCGTCTACGGGGATTACAACACCGTTAACAAAGCTCGAAGCCTCTTTATGTACAAGGAAAAGAAGTGTTCCTATAAGTTCCTCTGCTTTTCCGAAGCGGTCCATAGGTGTTGCAGCAAGGATTTTGCCTGTTCTTGCTGTGGGAGTTCCGTCTTCGTTAAAGAGAAGCTTTTCATTCTGCTTTGTTACAAAGAATCCCGGTGCTATTGCGTTGCAGCGGATATTTGTCTTTGAAAAGTGTACTGCAAGCCACTGTGTAAAGTTTGAAATTGCAGCCTTTGCACCGCTGTATGCAGGAATTTTTGTAAGAGGTGTGTACGCATTCATACTTGAAATGTTGATGATGCTTGCATCTTCCTTATCGAGCATATCCTTTGCAAAAACCTGTGTGGGCAAAAGTGTTCCCAGAAAGTTAAGGTTAAACACAAACTCAACACCTGACTTGTCAAGGTCGAAGAATGTCTTTACGTTGCCTATATCTTCGGGAGTAAAGTATTCGTCATCAGTAGTTGCCTTGGGGTTGTTACCACCTGCACCGTTGATGAGAATGTCACAGGTACCGAAATCCTTTACGATTTCTTCGTGTGCTTTCTGTATGCTTTCAGTTTCAAGCACATTACAAATATATCCCTTTGCTATGCCGCCCTCGTCACAGATTTCCTTTGCGAAAGCGTTTGCGGCATCAATATTAAGGTCTAAAAGTGCTACCTTTGCACCGGTAGATGCAAGTGCCTTTGCAAAAAGAGAACAAAGCACACCGCCTGCACCTGTTACAACACACACCTTGCCTGTTAAGTCTATATTAAATGGTAAATTCATTATATAATTCCTCATTCCGTATTCTTAATTCCGCATTCGGGAAACATTGGAAAAAATTACATTTTGTCCAATGTTTCCCATATACCTGCCATATACATTGCACCTAAGGCTCTGTCATAAAGGGAATCTGTCTTATGTAGTCAAGGGTTATTGAATCGTCGCTTCCGTACCAACGGAAAGTCATTTTCATACTAATGCCTCTATTCATATAAATCTGTACCCAAATTATCGTCTAGAAAGAACTTCTTTCTCATACTTTAATACTTCATCTATGTAGTTTGCGCTTACATTTTCGTGATTAAGATATTCTTCCCATACATCACCAAAGGGTGCTGTCTTGAGTTCTTCCTGAAGCACTATAAGCTCTGTAAGTCTTCCCTCATTCTGAAGTGATTTAAGAGTATCAACAGGCTGAAGGAGCGCATTAAGCAGTGCTTTCTGCACACTTCTCATACCTGTTACCCAAGCTGAAATTCTGTTTATTGATGCATCAAAGTAGTCTGTTGCAATGAACACTCGGTCAAGGGCATCGTGGTGTACGATTTCCTTGGCAATTTCCTTTGTTTCGTCATCAAACAGAACTACGTGGTCACTGTCCCATCTTACGCCACGTGTTACGTGAAGAGCAATCTTTTCGTGGAAGGGAAGCATTGCTGCAATCTTATCGGATACCACTTCTGTGGGATGATAATGACCGTTATCCATAAGGGGTGTGATACCCTTCTGATTTACATAGTTAAGGCAGAATTCTGCACTTCCTACTGTGTAGGATTCCATGCCAATACCGAACACCTTTGATTCAAGGCATACATACACTTTTTCCTTGTCGTAAGGAATTGAAAGGATTTCGTCAAGTGATTTCTTGAATCTTTCTCTCGGTCCGAGTCTGTCTGCAGGAATATCCTTGTAGCCGTCGGGAATCCATATATTCATTACACAGGGAATACCTGTTTCTTCTGCAAAGTACTGTGATATTTCAACACATCTTTTGCCGTGTTCTACCCAGAACTTTCTCACTTCTTCATCAGGGGAAAAAGAGTAAGGTTATCCTTTATCATTGCATGTGAGAAGAATGTGGGGTTAAAGTCAAGTCCCATTCCTCTCTCCTTTGCAAAGTCTACCCAAGCCTTGAAGTGTTCAGGCTTAAGGGCATCTCTGTCTGCTTTATTTCCGTTAAATACTGCATAGCAGGCATGAACATTAATTTTCTTTTTACCGGGAATAAGGCTCATTGTCTTGTCAATATCCGCCATTAATTCTTCGGGCGTAGTAGCACGACCGGGATAGTTACCGGTTGTCTGGATACCACCTGTAAGAGAACCGATGCTGTCAAAGCCGATTACGTCATCTCCCTGCCAGCAGTGCATGGAAATAGGGAAATTCTTAACTACCTCAATTGCTTTTTCTGCATTTACACCCAGACGGGCATAGATTTCTTTTGCTTCGTTATAACGTATAACATTACACCTCTTATATATTAATTTCAATAATTTCACCGATTTTACCTGTTATTACAGTCTCGTTTCCGTTTATAACAGCTGTCAGACTTTCACTGAATCCCATAGCAACTGTAAGTTTTGTAACAAGGCTATTTTTCCACTCAATGGAAACTGTATGTCCGCCGGGAAGCTTTACACCGCTGATATGTCCGTTTTTCCACTGGTCCGGAAGCGCACGCAGGAAATGCACCTTGCCGTCAAAATATCCGCAAAGAGCTTCGATTACAGCCGACACCATACCAAAGTTTCCGTCTATCTGGAATATATCAGGACCTACCCCCGGTCTTACGGGGTCAGGGTGAATATCAAGCAGGCTTTCTGTTGCAAAATCCTTTAAAAGACCTTCCACCTGATTATAGAAACCTTCTTTGTTTCCGATTCTTGCATAAATATTCGAAATCCAGGCTCTGCTCCAACCGGTATATCCGCTTTCATTAGCCATTCTGAATTCAAATGATTTTATTGCAGCTTCATACTCGGCCTTTCGTGCTTCCGGAGTGAAAATATCTGAAGGATAAAGTCCGTAAAGGTGAGAAAGATGCTTGTGCCCAGGCTGTTCTTCCTCAAATTCCTCGTTCCACTCCATAAGTCTTCCGTCACTGCCTATTCTGAAAGGCGGGAGCTTGCTTCTGAGTTCTTCCCACTTCTCAGCTTCTTCCTCATCAATACCTAGAATCCGTGCAGAATTAATCGCATATCCAAATGCATCATAAGCAAGCTGAACGTCAATAGCGCTTGATGTACATATACCAACAGTAACCACTGCACCCGCACCCTTGAATCTGTTTTCAGGGGACTGGCTGGGCATTAACTGCATAACCCCGTCTTCATCCTCTTCAAGGAAGTCCTCGTAGAAAAGGGCAACCTCTTTGAAGAATTTATATGCCTTATTTTTAAGATAATCTTTATCACCTGTATACACATAATGCTGCCAGAGTGGCTGTGCAATCCAAGCTGCAGAACCTACCCATACAGCATATCCAAAGGATTCCGGTGTCGGCTCGCCCCAAATGTCTGCTCCGTGGAAAAGCCATATACCACGGCATCCGTATACGTTTTTAGCCGCTTTTCTTCCGCCCGGAATCATTGAAACAAGGAAATCTGCAAGAGGAAGTGCAAATTCAGAGAAGTTTGCGCCTTCTATCATCCATTCGTTCATCTGAAGATTGATATCAAGGTGATAATCACTTTGCCACGGCGGCTTAATTTCTGCGTTCCATTTACCCTGAAGATTTGGAGGAAGTGTACCGCAAATACAGGATGATGCCATAAGATACCTTCCGTAGTGGAAATAAAGTTCCTGAAGTTTATTATCTCTCTCCCCGGCTCTTATCTTTTTGATGCGTTCATCTGTAGGGATATTTTTATCCTCTGACTCTATTGAAAAGCTCATTCTTGACATATATTCGCTGAAGGTCTTTGAGTGAGCCTTATAAACATTGTCAAAATCAAGATTGAAATCTCTTTCATCAGTTTCTGTAAGGACTACATTAGTAGCTGCAACAATTTTTTTTGCATTTTCTATATATATTCCTTCGTCCTGCGCATTTACAATACCGTCAGTACAAATTTTTACTTTTACGGCATAGCTTGAATTCCAGCTGAAACTACAGATAAATTCTATAGCACCACCTGTATAGCTTACAGAATACTTTCCGTCAGGGTCAGCTGTTCTTTCAAAATACATTTTTCCGCTTATACCGCTGTCGCTTTGCCACAAAGCCATAACGTTTCCGTCATTACTGTCGCAAAACATTTTAATTTGCGTATTTTTTTCACGTTTAATATCAGCAATTCCGCTTATTATGTCAAGCTCACTTTTACAGTCAGAAAACTCTTTACTGTGCTCAAACACAAGATTACCCGCTGGAATGAAGCTATCAATTCTACCCGGATAAATCCCGCTGTCCCCACCTATGCCACCAAAGAAAACATTTGCCAAAACTGTAGCACGGAAGTAGTCTCTTTTCTTAAGAAAATCTCTTAACATAGGAAGCTTGTCATAAACTACTTCAGGCTCTTTACCTTTATATTTTGCACTCCAGAGACGCTCGTGGTTAAGTGAGAGGATGTCTCTATTTCCGTCACCCCAGTACATTACCGCAAGTCTTCCATTTCCTAATGGGAGACCGTTAATCCACTCTGCAGGGATTTTGTTGTAGTTAAGTTTATACATTATGGTCACCTATATCCTTTTAATATTCAACTATTATTGTGTTTTCTTTCTTGATATCCGTATCCGGGAAAAAGGCTGTCTGCTTTCCGCTGTTTTCATTAATTTCTGTTCTCCATACACTACCGTTAAGCATAACTTTTTTGTCAGCGCTGTCTGTTTTTTTGTAATATACCGTGAAACTGTTTCCAAGGTATGTAAACTTTACTTCGCAGTCACCGAATTCTTTGGAAAGACACGGTTTAAGAAGCAGACCATCATAGCAGAATGTAATACCAAAAAAGAAATTATACACGGTTCGGAGCACATACGATACCGTTCCCGAAAGGAACTGAAAACCTACCCTGTGAGGAAATCTGGCGCTTGTACTGTAACAGTTTGCTATAGCATAGGGCGGAGCATAAGTTTTTTCCACAGGATGATATTCTTCCTCTATCGGAAGAATATATCTTGTCGCGTTATATGCTCTTTCTGCGTCACCACACTCACAGCAGGCACGCACAAAAAAGCTCTGGGCATGGTTGTACGAGCTTGCACCGGGACTTGAACCGTTACCTTTTCTGCCTGCTTTATTAATGTACACAGGGAATCCCTTGCTGTTAGTGTTATATCCTGTTACACCAAGACATTCATTTTCGATATTGTCCAGTACACTTTTTTTCATTTCTTCCGTTGCACAATCCGCAATTAGTGCCCAGGCATTTGACACAAGATACACTCTTTTTTCGCCGTCAGGGTCTTTTTCACTGAGAAGCCATTTACCGTTATCGTTAAAATATCCGTTAAAAAATCCTGCAGAGTTATAGGCATGCTTTTGCATATTATCTATCATTGTCTTGCGGATTTCAAGATATTTTTCAGAAAGTTCCAGATAAACTTTATCAACCTTTCCGTTTTCGTACAACCAATTATACATATCAGAAAGGTTTTTAAGGTTAAGTACCATCTGCGCAGTTACAGTGACGGACTCACCCCGTCCTTCCATACCGATTTTATCCATAGGGTCCCACCAGTCTCCGTACCACACCTTGCAAAGACCATGTTCTCCGATGTTTTTGTCTTCAAGATAAAACTCTGTACAGCGGACTATATGCTCAAGAACAGTTGATTCTTCATCACTGTCAAGCCACATAACTTTTTCTTCCAGAATGGAAGTATCACGGGTGAAGGTCATATATTCGTGAATTAATTCAAGCAGGAATGCACCACCGTCACAGTAGTATCGCATATCGTGAGGTGCAGTCCTTGAAACTGTGCTTATCTGCCTTGGCATCCAGCCGTCTTTTTGCTGATGAAGGAACATATCGAGTATTATCTCCCGCGTCCATGCCGGGTCAAGGTGTAAAAGTCCCATAAAATCCTGACTTGCATCACGGATTCCGCGCATTGACGACGGCCATCCACGGTCGAGGGAGCCTACCCAGAACATTTCAAGGGGAGTGAAGTAATTTATAAAATTGTCATATAACTTATTTTGTGTTTTAACGGTACGTTTACTGAATAATTCTTCATAAAAGTCCCTGGTGGATTTTACTCTTTTCTGATAGAGCTTTTCGTCAAAATATGCCTTGTCAAACAGATTTTCCTCATCGTTATAGTGATAATCCTCCTGAATAGTTAAAACCTGAGTCAGAGTTTTTTTCTCACCTGCTTCAAGAGTAAAGCTGTATTTTGACGCATACACCGCCTGATATCCTCCGAAACCAGTTCCGTCAGCCTCGCTCATTTTAAGCGAGAGTTCTTCACCTCCTGTAACCTTGTCAGGAGAGAAGAAATTTCCCGATCCGCAAAATTCTGCCATATCAAGCTCTATCTGTGCATTTTCGTCATAATCAACATTAAATGTGACACTGCGGTCGCCATCCGGTTTCATTTCGGGGTCTTTCATCTGACCGCGGAAAGTAAGCATTTCACCGGTACGTTTAACAGTTGTAGAAAGATACCATTCAGGTAAGTCCCACGCCACCATCTGCGGAACATTTACATAAGGAAATATCGACGGCAGTACATTGAAATTCATTTTCTTTTCACTTTTATTTACAACTGTGGTTTTCATACAGACGGTTGCTTTGTCTGAGGGCACAAAAATCTCGGTAATAATATCGGCATTGTTGTGCTCTACTGTATAAATCGCTTTTTCAGGAGTCCACTTTGCCTCCATATTTGTCTTTTTGCCGTAGCGAAGGTCAGGAGCACCAAAATTACTGACCGCAATGCCGTCATTTAGGTCGTCAGACTGTACCCATACCTGCCATTTACTCTGATTTTCGCCCATTTCGCGTTTTATCACGAGAATTCCGTTAGGGGGCTGATACTGTACTTTTACCGGACCGTTCTGGTCAACATACAGCAGAATTTTCCTGTTACTGTAGACGTAGTACCACGGTGATTTAAGCGCCTGTCTGTCCGTCAGTGTATAAGAAGCTTTCTCGTCAGTATTAAAATGTCCGTAAACGCATTTTTCCTGTGTTCTATCATATAGCATCTATGTTTATCTCCTTTTTAGCATTTTCAAAACGGGGCTCTTAAGTATACCTGTATTTTTCAAATTATATTCATAACACCAGGAGTCTTCGGTGGAATACCAATAATTAGGGCCGTACCATGTGCTTCTACCGCAGTTATGGAGTGCTCCGAAGGTATTGTTTCTGTTACCGAAGAACTTCATTTCCAGAATATGTTTACCCTTCTTTACATTTTCAAGCATAAGAGTATATGGCTCAAATGCTATATTACCTTTTTCTTCCCCGTCAAAATACACTTTCTGAAGTGCGCCTATGTATTTCGCAGAATTAATTAAAACATCACAATCTTCAGTAATTTCCACTTCCATACGATATGTAAGATTGCCGCCATAAAAAGGCATTCCCTGATTTGTAATACTGCCGAAGGCTATTTTGTCTGACGGTTTTTTAAGGGTTATTTCGCAGCCTGCAACAGAAGCATCAAAATCTCCGATAAGGTAACAGGTTTCAAGGCTTATGCGTTTACCAAAAGGTACACGTGCAATAAGAATATTTTCACCTTTCCTAATTTTGGGCATAGAATATTTTCTGATTGACTTATCTACAAAATATCCGCAATCTTCAAGTTTTATTTCTTCTGCGTTAAGATTAAGGGATGAAACCTCCTCCGCACAAAAATATGTACCCTCTATTTCCTCTTCACTGTTAAAGGTGAATTTAAGTGTAACAAAATGCGTAATTTTCTCCTTTTCAATAACCCAGGGCTGTACATCCTGCCCGTCAGCAAGGGACCAGCCAAGGTCCTGTCTGAGGTCGCGGTCAATTCTGAAGATTTCTTCTGTAGGCTGCAGCTCTCCGTCATCAAGGGCATATTCTGCAAGGTCAAGAACGCATACATTTTCTTCTTCACGGGTATATTCCACCTTATGCTTACAGTCAATACATCCAAAGACATCCACAGGCTGCTGGTAAGCTACAGCAGGCTCTCCTGCAGCTTTCGTCAATCTGAGAAGCAGGCTGTCATTTGCATAAAACGCATAATCAATTTCCGTAAAACCATTTTTGTGAATATAAGGAATTTCTTTTATATCCCCTGTCAAAGTGTCGTAAAGCTCAAGGTCGAGCTCACCCTTGATTTTGATAACTGTATTGACAGCACGTTCTGCACCGTTATATGAAAGAAAAATATTCATTGTTTCGGGACGTGCATTTGCTACAAAGAGCCAGCTGCAGTCGTTGTCCTCTCTCATCTGATAGAAGAACTGATCTGTCATTTCGCCAAACTCGTCGCGGATTTCAATATCTCTTTCCTCACAAAGTGCATCAAGAAGCGGATTTTTACTGAAAGGAATTCTGATAGCACTGTTATATATTCTTTCAATATCACTGTTTTCTTCAACGTCAATATATTTTGGGCACGCACCCATGAAAATTACCTTGCCGCCTTTTTGGATAAACTTATCAATCATATCAACTGTTGTTTTTCTGAGTGTTATACATTCGGGGACAACAATTGCACTGTAGCTCATTTGTCCCACTGTAACTCTGTCAGAAACATCAGTACACAAATCAGGAAGGCACGATTCTGAAATAAAGTCAAAATCAATTGTTCCGAAAAGAAGCCATTCTATTACGTCTGCAAAGTTTTTATCAAGCTGATTTCTCACGTCGGCAGTGTTTTCCGAAGGACCCCAGTTAATCCAATAGCTTTCCACAGGGTGGATTACACCAACGTTTACCTTTGATTTACCTCTTGTAAGGACAGTGCCCAGACGCGCAAAGTGGTCTTCTATGTAAGAGTATTCCTTATACCACGGAGACTGATAATTTATAGATGCGGGATAATCACGCTTTGCAGCACCTTTCATAGAAACCCATGAAAGATGATGCACACGTGCCGTTACACCCATTGCCGCCTGCCAGTCTCCTTGAAATTTATGTCCGCGGAAATCAAAATCCCAGTTTGTTACACCGTAAAGCTCCGAAAGGACACCCTCATAACCAAACTGTCGTGTTGCAGACTGTGCTTGCTTTACAGTGTCATACTCCCTGAAATTACAGAGCATATCAATTCCGGGAAGTCCGTAGTTGCGGTAAGCACGCATGGCCTCACCAATTGCGGCAGTCTGACGGCGGAGAGTATTTTCCTCCCACATATGTCCCGTCATATAAATGCCGTTGTCGCGACACCACTTGCCGTACTGGTCACTGTATGCCGTAGTAAATCTTTCACACACGTGGTCGTGATAGTAATATCTTACCTTTGACACTTTGCCGTCTGCTAAATCCCAGAACAACTCCGGAAGATGCTCTGTTAAGCTGATGCCGTAAGAATCAAAATACGTTTTGTCAAAATCGGGAGTCCATGGAAGACAGACATCCGCATCACTTTCAGCAAAGCTGAGTGTTTCTTTCTTTGCAAAATGGGGTTCGTCCGTAAACATTGCGGGGATTGTTTTGCCAAACTCTTCCCCGACTTCCTTTTTATAAGTTTCGTGAGTTATTTCTATAAATTTATTAACCGCTTCAGGGTTGAGTGTATCAAGATAAGCTTCTCCGTTGAACCATCCGGAGGGTTCTTCAGCCAGAACATAGGCATATCGGCATATTCCGGTTGCTTCTTCCCCTTCTTTTAGCATCTTGTATGATGTCATGAAGCCATTTTTATCAAGGTGAATATCATATGCCCCGATAAAATAGGGAGCACCTTTTTCTATAGCATCATCTTTTTCCAGATCATCATCACGTTTATTTACAGTAAAAAGAAGATTGCGCTGTCTGTATTTTGGGTCTTTAGTAACATAACCGCCTGCAGCACCTGAAGGCCAACGGTCTTCATCGTAGAGCCATGCGAGCATGTCTTCTTTTTTTGCTTTTTTCACACAACTTTTTACAAGCTTCATAAATTCATCGCTGAGGTAGGTTGTCTCCATCCCACTTCGTGTATGCATATGAAAACCGCCCATACCCATTTCTTTAAGATATTCGATTTGCCTCAAAAGCTCGTCTTCTTCAAGTTCGCAGTTCCATGCCCAGAAGGGTGCTCCGCGATATTCTGAAGTAGGATTTTTAAAAAGCTTTTTATCAAGTTTTTGTGTATTATTCTTTTTGTAAAGCATAGATATTCTCCTTTAGTATATTTTTATGCTCGTATTCCAAACACTGTGAAGCTGACAACACCCGGTGTTATCCCTTCTTGCCAGCCTGTTATTCTTAATCTAAGCTCTCTGCATATAACGGGCTGAAAGCTTCTGTAATCAATATTATAGTCTTCACTGTTATCTGTCATATCAAGGAGAGTTGTCCATTCACCCTCTCCCGCTCTTAATCTTCCTTCAATAACATATTTATACGGACCGGGAAGAATTCCTTTTTCATAATTCATATTAACATCGCGCCACATAATTCTTGATGCCTCGCAGATGTACTCTGTCCCCATATCTACATAAAGTGTAGGCTCCTTATCCTCTGCAAGGGGCTGCCACCAGGTAAGTGTGCTCTCGTCAAAAGCATATATAGTACCTCTGCCTTCTTCTGCACTTGACGACTTTACGTGGTGACGGTGCATAAAAGTAAGGGGTTTAAGTCCTGTGTCGGTATTATGTGGATTTTCCTCATAACCAAAGCCAAACTGAGGAGTATCTGTTACTTTTGAATAAAGCTCCCCGTCAGAATTAACATACACTCTATCCATCCCTATACGTCTTTCAAAAGGATGCACAGCACCGTTCGTCACAGTATAAAATGCCCATAGTGAATTATCGGGGCCGTGTGCTATACTGCCGTGTCCCGCACCACTTACAAGTCCGTGACGGTGCTCTGTTACAGGATTATTTTTTTGACATATAAACCCGCTGAGAGGTCCTTCGTCAGAGTAATATGCCGCCATGCAGTAAGACCTGAATTGTGTGCCGGGCGCAGAATAAATCATATAGTATCTGCCGTTATGCTTGAGCATCCACTGCCCCTCAATCCAACCGAATTTGCTGTCCTGATTGTCAGCACCGTTATGCTCCCACCAGTTATTTTCGTCAAATTTATTAATTATACAAGGCTCCGACACAAAACGGAGAGGATTATCTCCGTCAAGTTCTACCCCCATAGACATAGAGGTAAAAAACCCTTTTTCGTCAGATTCTGTCATATCAAAATAATACACATAAATGCGCCCGTCGTCGTCCCTGAAAAGAGCCGAATCAAGAGGCTTCACCTCTGTGCCATCAGGCATAATAAAATCACCGAGATACTCAAAAGGTCCTGTAGGGGTTTCACCGATATAAAGTCCGTTTGAATGGGATGTCATAAGAAACTTTCCTCTGTGAGGTATTACAGAGGGCGAGTATTTCATATTATATGGTGTTGAACGAACATGCTTCCATGTAACGAAATCTTCCGAAACAAAGCTCATTCCGTAGCTTGGGTACAAGTACCACTTGTTGTCGTAATATAACACACTGGGGTCTGAAATCGAGCGATAATCCTGCTCTTTTTCTCCCGTGTACTCCATCGCATCCCATCCTTCGTCCTCTCCCTTTGGGCATTGGGGCAAAGACATTGGATTGCAAAAGGTTTTTTTCAAATAAATGGGATTTTTAAAAGACATAATACTTCTCCTTTTCTTTTATCTTTTCTTTCTCATAGCGGTCTTGTCGTTAGGATTAAAGGCAAGGTTTGTATTGCCTGCAGTTTTTACAACCTTACTGTTTGAGAGTGCAATAAGTCCTTTTTCGTCAATTGTGTCTTTAGGGTTAAAATCTTCACTTCTCATATATTCCGTAAGTCTCGCTTTAAGCCACATTGCTCCGGGATCAGTTTCATTTAAGTTTAATGAGCATACAAGCAGTCTTCCGTTAAGTGCCTTGAATTCAAACAGTGCTGCCTGCTTTATTGCATATTTATGTGTTGAAACAACTTCTACAATGGGATTGAAGGGAACATCTGCCTCAAAGCATACTGCTTCTCCCCCTTCAAGCATATCACCGAACTGCCATCCGCAGAAGCCTTCATGGGGTATATCTTTTAATAAAGGATGGTCACTTACAACTGTTGCAAGATTTCCCGATGTTCTTCCCGCAAGTGCTATTCGGTAACTTGTGGGAATTCCCTTAAATGGCTTTGATGTAAGTAAAAGCACATCCTTGCCGTTTTCAAGAAGCTTTGTAAGTTCATCAAGCTCTGTATCTTTGAGAACTGTAATGTTTTCCTCTGTGTATTCCTTTTCGGGGAATATGTAAAGCTCCCACTGGTTTTCTGCAAATATACCCTCACCGTTAAGTGACACATAAAGTGTTGCTTTTTTTGGTTTATCTGCTTTTGGTAAAGTACAACTGAAGTCAAATATTTCAACCACTTTGCCGTTTTCTATTTCTTTAACTTCTGCAGATTGTCTTTCGGCTACCTCTCCGCCTATAAGGAGTTTTACTTCAAGAACTGCGTCCTTGATATTTCCTTTTCCGTAGTGAGAAACTGAAATTTTACAATTTAGTTTTTCACCTGATTTAAAGTTTCTCTTCTTACCAAGGCTTGAAAGAAGAACTGTAGGGGAATTATACATCAGCACATTTCTTTCAGTTTCTCCCGGTTTTAATTCATAAAACTCATTCATCATACCTACATCATAGCCAAATGTATGCCAGTGTGTATCAATAGGACCGAGGAAGTCATAGCCTGAAATAAGGTCACTTTGTCGCACCTGTTCAAAGCAGTACTTTCTTACTCTTCTCTGCCACTGTGAAGAGTTTTTAAAATATAACGGTGCTTTAGCAAGCAGTCCTTTACTTTCAAGATGACGTTCAAGTGAGGTGAACATATCTGTTTTTCCTACTCTTGTACCTTTATATCTGTCTTTAAGGCTAAGGTCTGTATATGTTCCGTCTATACATATTTCGTGGCTTACACGGGGTTTGTTATAGACAACGCTCCACTCATCCATTTTCTTTGCATCGCAGTTAAGTGAAAAATAGCTGTGGTTTCCGTTTGTATAAGTAGAATACATATCACTGAATTTTGAAAGTTTTTCAAAACGTTTTGGATGGTGCTTGAATGGCGTCTCCTTTGTATACTTTTCCTGCTCCTTTTCAACCCAGAAATATTCAAGTCCGCGAAGTGCATTCATAGGTGAAAATAATGCGTCTGTGTTATTATGTACTTCGTCTGCACATTCGTTTAGGTATTCTATAAAAGGCTCATCAATTAAAAGCTCGTTACCGCAGCAGTAAATAACTACAGAAGTGTGCTTTCTGCAGAATTTTACGATTTTCTCCCACTCGGAAACAGTAGTATTGTTGGGACATTCCACGTGAAGAAGAATTCCAAGCTCATCGGCGGCTTTCATATATTCTTCCTCGGGAATATATGTATGAAAACGGATAAAGTTGAAGCCAAGCTTTTTTATCGTCTTTATTATGCTTTTGTAGTAATTATAGTCGTGATTGGGATGAATTGTTTCGGGGAAATAGCAATGCTCGCATATTCCGCGAAGATAGTACGGGGTATTATTAAGCTTAAACTTTACACCGTCTGCAGTAAGTTTGCGGATGCCGAATTCTTGTATAAGCTCGCTTTCTCCGCAAATTATTTTCAATTCATAAAGCTTTGGATTTTCAGGTGACCAACACTCCATGCCGTCAGTACAAAAAGAAAAGTCACCGTCTCCTGTTCCCTCTTTTACTATTTTTTCATTGTCACAAACTTTCCATGTGAAAGTTGTTTTTTCCGTCATTTCAACAGTGACACAGGCAGTAGTGCAATCATCAGAGATTAAAACAGCGGCATCCCTTAAGGGGCAGTTATACACTCTTAATTCAACATCGCCTGTTATTCCGCCTGTATATTCATTTGCCGCACGGCTTGTAAGACCCGACACAGGCTCATCCATATATCCTTTAAGTCTATGGTTTGAAACAGATATAACTATTTCGTTATTTCCGTCTTTAAGAATACCTTTTGGGATTTCTATATCAAAGGGAGTGCTATACCCCTCATGATAGCCGAGAAATATGTCATTTATCCACACATAAGCAGTATTCTGCACACCGTCAAAATGAATTACTGTATCATTTTCCACATTAACCCATTCAAAGCTTCTGCGGTAGAAGAATGTTCCCATAATATTGGGAAGTGCCATATCGGGGGCATTTCCTGCAATTGGATAGCTCTGCAGACCGTATTCCGGATTTATTCTGAGCTTACCGAAAAAGGAGGTAAGCCTGAAAGACTCTGTCATATCCTCCCAATAGGCAGGCACTGCGTTTTCAATTATGTCAATACTTATAGCCTCAGGCTCTGTGCCTGCGGCATCTTCTTCCACATATATTCCTTTAAAGGGATTTACTTTATCAGTATATCTTTCTTCCTGATAATGCATTTCCCATGCTCCGTTTAATGAAAATGATTTATACATATGTGATTTCCTTTCAGTTGGATGTTTTTCGCTAATTAACTTTAACCCGTTACTGTCTTTTTCTCAACTTTTTTATACTGGGACAAAATCCACCTCATTGCATCTTCCATATCCATAGTATGACCGCCGTCAAATATTTCAAGATACACTCTTGCCTCGGGATAGTTTGAAATTATTTCATTATAAAGTTTCATACTGTGAGTAAACGGCACAGAGTTATCGTATTTTCCGTGGAAAATCTTAAGGTTTGCTTTTGCGATTGTTTCCACATAGCTCATGGGAGAGCGTTTTTTCATTTCTTCCTTGTCATTACTGCAGCAGGCAAGGATGTGCTCTGTATATTCGTCGTTTTCATCTGCCCATTTTTCAAGGTCTGTTATTCCTACAAACGCACCTATAGCTTTGAAATACTCCGGGCAGAAGCCTGCCATAAGAAGTGCCATATGTCCGCCACCGCTTGCACCGAGAAGAAAGATATTGTCTCTGTCTATATCCAGCTCTTTTACGCAGTAATCTACTGCATCCTTAATATCCTGCTTTGCAAGAAGTGAACCGCAAGCCTCTGTACGGATAGGATTTTCCGTAAGGTTAGGCCCACGGAATTCCGGCAGAATCAGATTAAAGTCATATTTTTCAGCCGATTCCACCATACTATACACCTGATTAAATCTGTCATAGCTCCATGTATGAAGACCTACAAGAAGCGGTCTTCCCGCATTTTTACTGCGGTATAAGAGTGATGGCTGCATTGTGCCGTCAAGTGTTGATTTAATAAAAATTTCTTCCTGTTTCATAATTTATTCCGCCTTTTTTCTTTTATCTCTGATGATAATTGCAATTCCCGTTGCTATAAAAAGCACAATATGTGTAACAAGGTTTCCGTAGGCTTTCGCAAGAAAATCATACGCTATCCATACAAGGGAATTTGACACATAAAGCACTCTGTAATACTTTGCACTGTTTTGTGCAACACTCAATACAAAAAGCATTGCCGCAACAAGAGCAAAAATATCAAACCACGCTGCAAAGGTCAGTATATTTACTGCCAGAAATACCACTGCGTGCACAATTATAAGCCATAAGGGAAGCTTTTTGCCACGTGCGTCAAAGGTGTAGTTTATAAGTACCTGCACACATGCTGTAAAGCAAATCAGTGCACCGCTTTTCTGTCCTACCATAAGGTAGCTTAAACCCACAAGCAGGTTTCCAAGAAAATTAAGTGTTAAAATTGTTTTCATTTTTTTGCCGAACGGCTCTATAAGTCCGAGAACCGTCGCAATCATTGATGCTATGTACGAAACTGTCGCCATATTTTCCTCCAAAATTTAATCCTCTCTTAAATACCTTTCCGACTCTTCCCAGTAGTCCATTGACTCTACAGGCTCTGCGTCAAGCTGCCAGTATTGTGTCATCATACCTTCTTTATTAGGTCCGCTCTGAGCAACTTTTTTAAGATATGCTTTTAAATCTCCCGCAGTAATTTCTGCTTCGGGATTGAAGTCATCCGATTTACAGTAGTTTACAAGAGTATTAAGCATTGCTTTTACTGCCGGGTTTTCCATATTTGTAAAATTGAATCCGCAAACAAGGAGCTTTCCTTTACCTATCTTTAATTCAAACACATAACTGAAGTGACGCATTGTTCTGTCGTACATCAATTCAGGAAGTCTGAATTTTGTAGCATCGAATCTGTCACGGTTAGCCTTATCAAGGCAGCTTACGATCGACTTTGCCGCAACGGGGAAGTCGTCAAGATTTATTTTGTCACTGTCGTTTATCAGGTCATAATACTGGAAATTAAGCTGACCGTCGGTACAAAAGCCGTATTTATTAAGTATTTCTTTATCATCCTTACCGCCGTTAATTGTGCCTCTGTCCCATATTACGCCCTTGTAACGGTCCCACACTGCTCGGAAAGCATACTCAGGTGCTCTCTGAGTTTTGTCAAGAAGATGCCTTGTCCAGCTTGTTCTGTAGATAAGCATTACAGTTTTGCCACATTCAAGGTCCCCGAAAAATTCTTCGTTAAGTCGGTCTGTGATAATAAGATTATCGTCATCTTCTGCTGTTATGTAATCTCCGTCCATTTTAACGGTTGCGGACACGGTATTTTCCATTTCGGGAAACACCCACATTTCCCAGCTGTTAAGGCACTTACTACCGTCTTCAAAATCTATTTTGCAAGAGAGAGTAAGTTTTTCTGCCTTTGTCACTTCGGGAAGTTTGATTTCAAGTGAGCATACTTCGTGTATGCCTGAATTTCCCGTATCTGTATCGGCAAGTGTTCCTTCGCTATACAGCGTCTCTCCCTCAAGAATGTAGCTGAATTCTCCGCTTTTTGGTGGATTTATCATATATTGTGAAAGAAGAACGGGGATTTTAACCTCTTCCCCTGCTGTATACACCTGTTTTGGAAGTCTTGCAAGAACTACGGTGTCTGCATTGAATTTACGAAATTCCTCCTGACTGATTCCGTGAGGATCATCAAAGCAATCTACAACACCGTTTGAGTTTTCGTACTTATCTGTATCTGCAAACTGAAGCATGTGGAAACCTGACAAAAGATGGCTTGCTCTTATTCCCTCAAGTGCAGTTTTCCAACAACGGAACTGATAGTCCTTTGTTATCTGCAAGGTTTCCTTGAAGTTATCCTTATAACCCTTTGCTTCAATCATCTTTATTTCTTCCTCAACCCACCAGGGTGCAGGAACACCATACTTTTCAAACTTTTCTTTAAGGGCATAGTAATCTCTCCACGAGGTATAGTGACATACTTCGTGAGCTATAAGAGGTCTTTTAAACTCTATTCCTCTGCGGATTTTTGCATTTTCAGTTTCTTTCACCATTTCACGGTTATTGACTGTACCGAAGCAAAGAAGGTTATCGGTATTACTGAACATATCGGCATATCTTCCGTAAGGGAAGAAATAACCCATATGCTGAACGTCAAAATCAACACCGTCACGGTCATATTCACCGTGTGCACAGGTGTCTATGAAAAGACGTGCAGGGTCGTGTTTTTTTATAAAGTCACGGATTTCCTTGATTCTCGGTTTCTTGCCCGGTTCGCGGATTTCGTTACCTACACAGTAAACCATAAACGATGGATGATTATAAAGATTATGTATAATTTCAAGAAGTGCATCGTCTGTTATAAAGTCATTTTTACCGTAAAGCATTTCCTGAAGATTGTTATAGTCGTCATTTTCCTTACGCATTTCTATATGAATAAGAATACCCTCTTCGTCTGCCGCACAAAAGCATTCCTCCGGAGGAATAACAGAGTGAAAACGGATTGTGTTAAAGCCGTAGCTTTTTGCCATACGGATATTCTTTTTATAAAATTCGTATTCGGAAAGATTGCAGTTATTCTGATGCTCGTGAGCTGCGGCACCGCGGATATATGCACGCATATAAAAGGGATAGCCGTTAAGGTAGATGTACTTTTCATCAGTTTCAAACCAACGGAAACCAAATCTATCACTCAGTTCTTCCTTTTCTCCGTTTTTATATGTAATGATAGCATTAAATGTATAAAGCACAGGGCTTTCTACAGACCAAGGTTTAGCATCTAAAATTGCACTTACAGTTGTGCTTTCTGACTCACCCTTCATAACTACAGTATCGTTATCAGTAATATTCCAATTTATTTCGCTTATTTCTTTTTCAGAAATGATTTCTGCAGAAAAACCGTCAGATACTTTTCCTGCTTTTATTTTTAAAACTGTTTTATTATTACTTATCATATAAAAAACCTCCCTTATGTTAATCCTATTATTGTTACCGCTACAAGTCCAAGTACAAATCCCAGAAGCTTTCTTTTTGACAAATTATCCTTGAAAACTATTTTCCCAAGAATTGCAGTAATTATCATGGAGCCGATGTTATACACAGGAAATTGTATTATTGCAGGAAGCTTCCCTGCAAGATTTGTATTTGCTACATTCATAAAGCCTACTATCATACCGCTTATCAATATAAGCCATATCACACCCTTTCGGTCAAACAGCGCATATCTTTCTCCGCGGAAGGCTTTTTTTGCAATTACCGATGCTATCAGCGCAAGAGCGGACGCAAATAAAAACGAATATAAGACAAATGCGCTCAATTCATCCTTAAAAGCAGTATTCTGGTGGATTTTCTGTACAACCGCACTTGTTCCCGAGCCAAGCATGGCAAGAAAAGCAAACGTTATCCACATAAACGAAAATTTTTGCCCTTTTTCAGGTGGAACAATCATCACAAGAGATACTATTATAAGTAATACTCCAAAGCACTGAGCCACAGACATATCTTCACCAAGAAATGCAGCACTGTAAAATATGGGAACGAGAAATCCCAAAGAGTATATCAACGTTCCCAGAGAAACGGGGCCGTTATTCATTGCATAAATCTGCATTATAATCGTGAACAGCAGAAAGAACGAAAGAACTGCTGCCAATAAAAGTGAAACTCCCGACACTTCTGTCATTATTTCCAGATTTCCGGCTCCCGTAATTCCCGCGGCTGCTGCGCCCACCAGAAACAATGCACTGTTAAGCAAAAGCACATCGTGGGGCGTTTTTGCGGCATTTCCGATTATTTTTGTTACAAGAGCTTTTCCCGAACACATAAGTGTTGCTGCAATTAAAATTATATAAACCATTTTTCTACCTCTTTTAAGCCATAAGCTCTATATTGAATATAACTGAATCTGTCTGCGCTTCCCCGCAATATTTTAATCTGAGAAGCATTATTTTCTTTGAAGGTTCAGGATTTTTAAACGAGTAGCTGTATAATGTATAATCTTCTCCTGAATGGGTCTTTCCGCATTCAGGTGTTGCCATATAAGTACCGCCATAACCTACATGGCGGTACATGGCAAGCTTTATCGGAGTTCCGTATGCGCTGTGATAGCTGTAGATACCGCCTCCGTAATATATATTTTCTTCGTAAGATGAGCCGTCTTCATAAACTATTTCGTAAACTGCAGTTTTATAAAGGTCTTTTCTTACTGCTGATTTTCTTTTCCCGTCAAACAGTGTTGCGTGAGTGACTTTTATAGCCTTCGCGCAATCATCAACAATTATTTCATTTATACTTTCATCTTCGGATAAAACAACCGCACTATTATATGGTACAATACCCCGTATGTCAGAAGGAATGTTTCTTTCACTGCCGCCTGTTTCAATCTTCTTTATTTCACCGTCGCATTTAAGACCTCCGATTTTTTCCCTTAACTCTTTAAGAATCGGTTTTATAATTTCGTTGTAAGTGAGGGCAAAAGAGGAATTATATGAACAAGACGAAAGAGAAGCTGCACTCATAACAAGCTCATACATTTTGCCGGCTGATGCATAAGAAAGCTCACTGCATTCAGACCAGGTCGAAACCTCCGCTCCGACCATACCCTCTTTGCGGATTCTTTTTTCGAATCGTGTGTAATGACTTGAATACATATTGCCCATCATAACGTTAAATCCCCGTGACAGCAATCGATCTTCAATATCATCTTCCGTATGAAAGTACCACACAAAATCCAGCATAATAATATCTTTGTCAAGTTTATCTATTGCTTTAGGAGCGGCATAATACTCGTCCTGCAGCATATCTGACCATATCATCATACGGAGATTTTTACCCTTAACATACTGATTTAAAGTGTTAACCTCTTTTGCGAAAATATCTCCGCGTTCTTTTCCCGTGCATCTTGAGCATTTCCCTATATTTACAGCCTCGTCATGGCCCATATGTACGAACCTTTCAGGACGGAATGCTTCTATAACCTCGTCAAGCACCCCGAAAATAACATTGTAGTATTCAGGATGGTTTGGGCACATGCAGTGATAGTCCCCTGTCGGAATTGCATCGGCAACATTAAGGTCAGTGTCATTTTTTTCTGTATAATCTCGAGTCTTTTCCACCATTTCGGGATGAGCGTAAGTTATATACTGAGTATGACCAAGGCTCTGCACCTCAGGAACAACCTCTATTCCATAAGCTTTAAAAAATTCACAAAGCTCTCTTACTTCGCTTTTTTCCCAGGGATACTTACTCACAAATTTATAATGAACAGGCTCCGGTCCCTCTCCGTTTTCGTACTTTTCATTCCATAATGTCCATGCTCTGTTTATTTCCGGAAATTTATCATATTTTAACCCTGCTCCAACCTCAATAAATGCCATATTGTAATGACCGGGAACAAAGACGTATTTAACCATATTCTTTAAAAAATCAATCTGATTTTTATTCGGAAGTCCGAAATGAACACCGCGCATCTGACAAAAATCTTCGTGGGAAATTTCCGCTTCCTTCAAAAATTGTCCGTCAACAAGCTGCAAAAGTGCATCTGCCGCATAAAGAAGACTTCTCTTATTTACTGCAGACAAATCACACTTCCCGCTTTTTGAAATAAGAGAGTAAGAATCTTTTTCTCCGTCGCCTTTTATTTCAAGGGAAATGTCTGCATTTTCTGACACAATTCCAAGATTAATGTTTGTTTTTTCAAAAAACTTTTCTCTGAGATACTCTGCAGCAAACTTTTCCTGTTCAGTAACTGCTTTTACAGTTTTCAATACAGAAAGAGGGAATTTCCCTGAAAAGCTGATACTCTCCGGCAATGGCCATACACTGTTTTTTATATCCCATGCACCCCATATATCAAGCTTTTTTACGGCTATATCCATGCACGCACCGTTAAGACGCAAAACTACATTATCTGCATAAAATCCTACAGGAATGACAATGCTCTTTTTTGAAATATATTCTCCGGTTTCCCCATTATACAGTCCTATCTTTTTTAGTTTTCCCGAAATGTTTGTCAGAACTTCCACACTTTTAATATGGGAGTTTTTCCCTTGCTCCAGCTCAATATGATCTATAAAGCATTCGCTTCCGAGTCTGAAGGAAATATCTATTCCGTCAAAGAGGAGAAGGGAACCGTTCCACGAAACCTCCGTCTCATAAAACAGGTTTCCGTTATCGGCACTGTAGAAAGATTTTTCTGCCTCTTCTTTTAAGTTATCCGGGAGATAGGGTTCTTTTGAACCGCGGTGATAATATGAGTATGTAGTTTTTTTATTCAATTTTCCTTTAAGAAATGATCCGATTTCCATTCTTGTAATCTCCTTTTAACCAAGTATCCGTTTTGCGTTAAGGCCCAGTATATGTTCCTTTGCAATGTCCGAAATTCTTTCACTTAATACTGCAGATATATATGTGCCGAATGCCGTTACAGGGTAATCAGTTCCGAAAAGAAGACGGTCATAGCCGACAGTGTCGGTTATCTTCTTTAATGCACCGTAGAGTTCTATGCCTGACCCTGACAAATCCATATATACGTTCTCATATTTACCGAGCATTTCAAGGTGCTTTTGTAACCTGTCCCCATATCCGGGATGAGCCAATACAAACGTGATATTTTTATACATTTTCACAGCTTTTTCTATCTGACACAGCTCTTCAGCTTCGCTTATGTGAAGATTTACAAGCATACCTGCCGTATTTACAAAGTCGAGAATTTCAAGAAATTCTTTCTGTGAATAATCCTCCCACCCGTGGTGATAAGGAACAAGCTCACCTATCATTTTTACGTTATTTTTTATTGCAAATTCTACTTCCTGCAAGGATTCTTTCACATAACCGGGATGCACGTGAATGCCGGGGATATATTTCCCGCTATATTCATCCCGAAGCTTAAGTGCATGAAGATTAAGCCGGTGCAAATCCTCAAAGCAGTTGACCTTCGGACCGATAACACTTCCTAATGCAAGTGTCACTCCGGATTTTTCCATATCTTCAAAAAAATCCTGTGTACATAAATCCACCGAAGACACATATGCACCTATTCTTTCGTTTTTTTCCAAAAAAGGATGAGTATGAAAATCTATCACTTCAAAGCTCATTATATAATCCACTCTTTTCCGTAAAGACGGGTAACCGCTTTTACAAAATAATAGTCTCCGTAAATAATTCCCGTATCAACCTCTGAATTTACTCTGTGAAATCCCGTACAGCGCTTAATCAGCGCCTCATAGGAGGCATCATCCTTTGATGCGCATTTTTCCCAGAGAGTATCAATAAGTTTCCTTGCTGTTTCCCTGTAAAAGTCTCCCTTTTCTTTGTCAACATATTCGCAGAGCTCCAGAAGACCACATGCAGTAATTGCTGATGCGGATGCGTCGGGAACAGCTCCCTGATTACGGAAATCAAAATCCCACGCAGGCATAAAATCATCATCAAGAAGCTCGATGAACTTATCTGCCGTAAGGATTGCCGTCTTTAAAAAGTTTTCATCTTTTGTGTAGCGGTATGCCATAGTAAATCCACCTACTGCCCATGCCTGACCACGTGACCAGCAGGACTCATCCTCATATCCCTGCCAGGTTTCTCCCTTGTCGGGAGCACCTGTTTCCCTGTCGAAAAGGAATGTATGATAGGTTGTTCCATCCTTGCGTACTATTGTTTTTCTGCAGGTTTCCGCATGGTTATACGCAACCTCGTAATACTTTTTGTCACCTGTAATCTTGCTTATTTCGAACAAAAGTGGGAGATTAAACATACAGTCTATTATAATTCGTCTGTCATGCTCCTTTGAAAAGACAGGCTCAGTTGGCCATTCGTTCCATGCTTTTATGTACTTACCCTTCGGATTATAGCGACTGATAAGAACGTCGCTCGCATCAATTGCAATACGAAGACTTTCCTCGTCCCCCTTAAGATAATACTTTGTAAGAGCTGTGGGCTCATACAAAAAACCGATATCGTGGTCAAGGGTCTGAGGGTGATTATAGAGCTTATCCTTAAGCTTTTTCTCCTGAATATCTGCATATCCGAGGAACTTTTCATCCCCGCTTAACACATAGCAATAGTTTAGAATTCCGCCCCAGAAGCCGAGACGCCAGTCGTCTATTGACGCATATCTGAAATTCCTGCCGTCTATTACTGCCACAGGGGTATTCTCGCCAAATTTCTCCATATTTTTTTTGGTTTTTTCAAGTATGAAAGATACCATTTCTTTAATGTTACTCATTGCTGTTTCCTCCTGTTGTTATGCTCATCTTTTCAGGGTATAGGGAATATTTATCCCATATAAGAAGTTTTCCCTTTTTACCCGGCTGAAGTTTGAATCTCATATCTTCACCGGGGTTTATTACATTTATGCCTTCGGTACTGCCGTCAGTGGATGCACTCGCAAAATACCCTTTTAGTCCGGCTTCGTCAGAAATATTGACATAAATTTCATCAGCCACTGTTACATCCTCTGTTTTTTCGCCATTTGCAAAAAGTGCATAGTAATAATTTTCCTTTTCTCCCATATACACTCTTACATTGTCAATGGCGGTTAATCCATTTCTTGCTTCTCCGGCATCAGGTGCCTGATACAGAGAAATAATTTTTATTCTTTTAACATCTGTGCTTGCGCTGATTCCCGTTTTTACAAGCTTTCCATCAATATAAATATCTGCTGTTTTCTTATTGCCACGCAATGTGATTGCAACATCGTGCCATTTACCCCGCTCTGCAGGTGCTGCTTTTATGCCTGAAATATATGCCATGCCGTCAGGCTTCATTTCCATAAGAAGCTTTGTGGCACTGTTACTGTCTATAAGCTGAACGTAAACAGTCTGTTCACCATCTGCGTAAACCTGAAATTCAAAGGTTACGTTACCTTTTGTGGCATCATTACACTCTATCTGTACAAAGGGGTCTATACCTGTCTGCGTAGTGAGATTTTCAGTTTTTACAACAATACAGCCGTCGTCATCACCTTTTGAACCGATTGCAGTTTCTCTGGTGATTGAGTTCTTTTTACTCTGTATCATTCCACCCACAGATCCGTCTCCGTTACGCAGCTGCCATAGGGTATATATGCTGGTTGGGGAGTTTATTTCATTGTCGAAAAGCTCGCTGTGAATTATATATTGTCTTGAGTAATCTTCAGGAGAAAATGAATCTTCATCTATACTCCAAGAGGAAATTTCCTTTGGTATAAACTCTGTCTGGGCAAAAGGTTCATCAAGTGGGGTAATACGCACAGAAATACTCATAGCTCCGCTTCCTGTAAGCTTAATCGCCACTTTCCTGTAAGCAGAATTGTCTGCCTGTCCGCTTTCACTCTGTGTAGTATCAAAGGAAGTTGCATCAGTAGAATAAAGCTCTGCATCTGCATCCTCTACCACAACCTTCATCTGAACTGATTTATTCCCTATGGTAAGAATCGCTGTGTTATTATCCACAATAGAAATATCTGCCCCTGTATGCATAAACCAGTATATTTGCGAGCTTTCTTTAACAACAATTTCATCACGGATTACAGCAGTCCGTCTGCCATCTGTAAGCATAAACCCGCGGACAACACTGTCTGCCTGATTTACATAAGCGCTTGTTAAATCTGTCACTGCGTAAGCTCCGTTATCTTCACTTACAAGCTTTGTAACGGGGCAATCTGTTTTTGACTCCTGTCCGATTTGCTCCGAAGGATTTATTACCAGGGTATTATGTCCCTCGGGGCGCACTCTGTAAAGATTTTTTGAAGCCACACCGAGATACGAAAGAGGCTCTGTACCCAAATCACTTGCCCACCTTTCGCCAATCATATCAAGAACAAAAGTGCCTGCATCGAACTGTCTGTGGTTTACACTGTTGTCACCTGCGTGGAAGCTCAGGAAGGTAGCATTTTCATCCGTGTACGAGCTTCGCATAGATACAGCTTCAAGGTTTTTGAACATCATATCACGGGGGAAGCTGTACGGCTGATTAACAGATGTTTTTCTGTCATAATAAATACATCTCCACAATTCGTCATTCTGAACTGTGTTCTTGATTCTGCTAAGGTAATATGCAGAGAAATCAGTTCTGTCAAAATATTTTCCTGCCCACAGGATTTCTGCATTTACATCTTTTGTTTCGTTGCTGTCGTGATAATTATTGCTGTAGGTGCTTCCCTGCATGGCAATTCTGTACATAACGGAGTTTTCTATGCCTGTAAACATAGGAATATCAAAATCCGTACCAAGAACACTCTTTAGACATTCTGCAATTTTTACAAGATAGCTGAATGCGTATTCCCAGTATCCCGTTCCTTCCTGCCATCCTCCGTCAGGCGAAAATGCAGGAAACATATATTCAATTGAGCGGATAGCATTTTTAACTATTCCAGCACAAAATTCAGGCTCTTTTTCCATAATTGCCAAAGCTCCTGCTGTCATGCCGGCATTACATACACTGTTCCAGTTCATATCCTGAAAAATAAAGCTTGTTCCGTTTACGTACCCTCTGTATTGCTTGTCACCTTCATTTAGTCCCATCGTAACAATAGCCTTTACTACCTCATCCGTTTTTCTTTCTTTTTCAAGATATTCATAGCACCAGTCATAGCCGATTGCCATAGCAAAAGTAAGCTCCGCCGTATCAAGGAAATGCTGGGAATTCCAGTCAGGATAGGTCATTACCTTTTCCATTTCTTTAAGAGCGCGCTGCGCGTAAGCCACATCCTCCGTTACACGGTAAGCAAAGCCGAGTGTAGTAATGCGTTCAAGTACAACACTCACAACAGCATTAAGTCTGTATTCCTGAAGCTTGTACTCACAGGGCAGAGTTAAAAGCATATTATCTGCCCTATATATTATATTTTCTATCCAGTCTGACATATATGTGTCAGTATTTCTCTGCTGTTTAAAATAATCAAAGTCCTCCTGCGTTGCCATTATTCTGGGATGAACAGAATTATTTCCCGACTGCGTAAATAAATTCTCTATCTCCGCCTTGTCCGGTCGATGCGAGAATAAATATGTAGAAAGGCTGTCTGTCACCGCTCTATTGTCCTTATAGGGAAATTCCCCGTCTGTTATCACGATAAGACCTGTATCGTCACAGAAAAACTCCTTGCCGTGTTTTTCACACAGCTCGCTCAAAAGCATATCCTCTCCGACTGCACCTGTGATGGGGAAAACAATTTCGCCCGGTATATATATTTCTTTGTTTTTTACATAAGGACGCGCCGGTAAAAGATGCTTTTCGCCGTTATAAAAAGCATAGTCTGCCGCAGTATGATAGGCAACTGCTTCACCCAGGCGGACTTTATCCGTACGGGCATCAGGAAGTACAGACCATCCCGAAATACTACCCGTATCTGCCACGTCACAAATTTCTTCACCTTCGTAGACTTTAAGATTGTCTATTGACAGTGTTCCCGTTCCGTAATTGGGCAGAACCTGTATTCTCATTCTTTCTACTACACCGCTGTAGGAGCTTTTTGCACCTGAGACTTTCTTTTCTTCGTTTATATATACATCATAGGATGATTCTGTAACATTGTAGATAAGTGCAATGTTTACTTTCTCACCTTCTGAAACCTCTGCAATTTTATTTGAATGCTGATAAATGTTTCCTGCCTCTGTAATGAAAACATCCGACAGATACTGTTTTTTGTCATTTCTTAGCTGGAAAATGTTTGTTTTTGCCCCTAGCTTTTCCACTGTAAAATCAGCTGAAAAAACAAGAGAAGAAAACGTGTCATTATCCGGTATAAATACATCCATATAGGGGTCTTTGGTATTATCCTCCGTGATTATTTCAAGTGAGGACTCACCCTCACATAAAATACTGTTTCCGCTTCCTGCGATAATGCGCACAAAACCGTCTTTATAGGTTTTTTCATCGTTAAAATCATTGTTTATAATATAGATTTCCGCTTCTTCGCCAAAAGTTGCGGCACTGTATATTTTAAGATTGTCAATCCCCAGTGAACCTGTAAGGTTGTCGGGTAAAATCTGACAGCGAATAAACTGCCACGAAAGAGTTTTCCCGGTGCTTCCGCTTGTTTTAAGTTCATCATCCGCATACACTTCATAATATCCGTTATTTTTAATAAACACCGCTATATTTGTCATTTTTACTGCACTGAGAGTAGTGATGGTTTTACCCATACAACGCACAATATTGTCTTCACCCAGAGACAGAAGACTGACCATCGAATTGTCCGAATAGCGCATTTTAAAAAGGTCTGCAACTATAGCGCTGTCACCTGTTTTAAAATCTGCACTGAAAACAATCCCCTCCGGGCTGACAGTCGATAAATCCACGTCAAAATAGGGGTCCGTTCCCTTTGTGTTTTTACAGATATTTATATATCCGTTTTTTCTGAGAGAAACAGACTCCCCTTTTGAATCAATATACAATACACTGCTGTTAAAAGTCAGATCACTGTTGTCAAAGCCTGTGCTGAGTATAATTCTTCCGTGATTTTCCGTCAGCACAAGCTTATCAGAGGCAGAAATAACCAATGATGTGATTATCATTATTATACTGATAAAACAGGCTGTAATTCTCTTTGTCATAACTGCCTCCTGTAAAAAGTTTAATCTAACATTACACCATCTGAAAGCGGCGCAATTTTCTGTGATTTGCTGCCGTTATCTGCACCCTTATCGTGGGTGAATGTGGGACACGGCAATCCGTTGGAATCGGTAAGGTTTGCAATGGTATTTGCCGCTGCACGGTAAAATGCGTAACGTACACCTTTGGCTTCTGTTACTGCATCGCTAGTTATTACTACAGTATCTTTTCCTGATATAATTGTCACGGCATCTACTGCATTACCGTTTTCATCTATGATTTCAAAGCCTTTAAGCTCATCTCCTGTTACAAGCTTAAGTCCCTCTGCAACATTTTTGAACTTAATTGTAACTGTGTTACCATCATAGCTTATGCTGTCGGGCATGGGAGAAAGAGCATTGTTTTCTGTTTCAGTACCGTAAATTGCATAAAGAGCTGCCTTTGCAAGACGCTCGCCAATGGGTTTTTTATAGTCGGGATGAGCCGCATCGTCATCATCTTTTCTATATCCGCAATCCTGTGAGGGAATGAGATAAACATCATCAACATTCTTTGATATATCATACTGATATGAACGGAACCACGGAAGCTGCCAGCCTGTTGTAGGATTTCCGGCAAGCATTTGTTCGGAAGGATGGCTTGAAAGCTGAACCGTAAACATCTTGAAATCGTTGTTTTTAGTTGTTTGCTTAAGATATGAGTGGAAATCGCTGAACATATCTTTGTAAATTTCTGTTGACTGAGAAATAATGTCTGTTGAACCCTTTATAGAGTCATTTTCACCCTGATACCAGAGCATACCCTTTGCGCTGAATTTTTCCACCGGTGCCATAAGAGCGTTGTATGCCTGATTTGTTTTATCTGTCATATAGCCAATCTGATACTTGGCGGTAATGCTTGAGGGAATATTCCAGTGAAGAGAAGATCCGCTACGTGCTACTGAAATAAGACCGATAGGCTTATCTACACCGTTTTCTTTAAGAGTCTTTGCAAAGTACATACCTATTGCGGACATTTTTCCGATTGTGCTTTCTGTAGCATATTCCCACTTACTGCCCTCTACGGGATTTTCCTGCACGGTTGAAGCATAGTTACCTACCTGATGAAAAATGCGGATTTCGTCACTTTTTGTAAAGCTTGCTTTATCCGCTGCATATGTATCAACTGTATTCATAGGAAGATATGCGTTACTTTGTCCGCCGACAAAGTACACATCACCAAAAGCGATGTTATTAACTGTTTCTGTTCCGCTTGCTGTAGCTACTGTCAGTTTTACACCGTCAGCACTTGCTTCTCTTTCAGAGAATTCTACTTCCCACTCTCCGTCGTTTACATAGGCTGTTTTTGTTTCATTGCCGAGTGTTACAGCAAGTGTTGAACCGTTTGCATCAGCCGATGTTCCCCATACTGTAACAGGCATATCGCACTGAAGAACCATATTATCAGTAAAAGCCTTTGAAAGAGACGCAGTAAGTGCGTTGACCAGGTTTCCCCGGTCAACGACTGTTACTTTTTCTGTCCAAGGACCAAGCTTAGAGTCTTTACCCCAAAGGAAAGCCTTCACACTCTGTCCTTCTTCATAGTTTATTGTTACTGTGTTTGCATCTTTTCCGATTTTAACTTCGTTAAGCTTTCCGTCTTCATCGTATACTGCAAGAATCGGAGCTCCGCTGAGGTTAAAGGTTGACGTCATTGTAACTGCATCTTCGGTAATATCATATTTAACCTTTTCGATGCTGTCTGTGTACATCTTAACATCGTCAACTGCAAAGGTGAAAGATGCACCTTCCTTCAACATGGGACGCAGACGGATATCTGCCTGGAAAGGTCCGGCAGTCCAGCTGCATTTTGCGTCAATACCACCAACAAAAACGTTTATTCTGTTGGTAGCCTTATGCTGTGTTATTGCAAAAGGAAGCCACTTTCCGTTTTCCCATGTTACAGGAGCAAGAACGGTACCGTCAGTTGTCATTATCTTGCCGTCAGGCAGAAGTTTAATGGCAACTCTACCGTTTACAACAACGTCAATTGAACTTATGTCTGTATCATCCACACCGTCTATGAAAAGCTTTCCTTCCATAGTAAATGTAGATGAAAGCTCTGTTTTTGACAAAGAGTAAGGATTGTTAAGGTACATAAACACGTCACCGGCACTTCCTGCGTTTTCTACAGAGAGCGCCAGACTCTTGTCTGTGTCGTCTTTACCGCCAAGACCTATCGCTTCGTCAAATTTAACGCCGGCTTTTCCGTTTGTCTGTCCGTTCCATTGAATGTCATTGCCCACATAGATTTTTCCGTTACCGCTTGTTCTCTGCGAGTATGTTCCGTCAAAGGTTTCATTTTCAAGAGCATAACTGCGTGCAGTAACAAGAGTATATTCAATGTCGTAGATTGATCCGAGAACCGCACTTACCCTACAGTTTTTAAGAAGTGTATCATCGGAAGCTTCGTTTCCGTCAAGAAGAGTTACTGTAGCACCTTCTGTGTTTGCAAGGAATTCGCCAACAGTTAAATCCATTCTGTCAACAAGTCTGATTTCCTTTGTATCACTGTTAACAATTTCCTTGAATTCGTTAGTTGTCGCCTCAATTACAGGAGGTTCAATTGAAAATTCATACTTGTCGTAATATGTGTTTACACCGTCCTTGCAAACTGCATAAACTGTCGAATATGCGATATAGTCGCTATCATCCGCTACTGCACCTGTTTCGTTAAGAACCATAAAGTTTTCTGTAGCCGCTCTGAAATCTGCTACTGTCATTTCAACATCTGAAATGTTAATCACTTTTTCAGTAGCATCTACAAGAGCTTCGTTACCCTCAAGTGCTGCTGCATCTGTTGTGAAGTTAATTGCCGGAGCTTCATCTTCTGCTCCGTATGCTTCTACAACAAAGTTATCGTAGTAAACTTCATCAGTGCTGATTAACACACCACCTACACGAAAATCATTTACCTTCTTCGGGAGACGTACTGCATAAGCTTCATTGCGATGAACCTGCTTGCCGTTTACATAGAGCTTATAATCAGCCGCAGAGTTGTCTTCGTTAAACTCAAAAATTGCTGTTATATTATTCCATGCATAGTCATTAAGCTTGCTGTATGTTCCTCTCTGATTTGTAGTACCGTCATCAAGAGTATAACCGTTAGGTCCGAGTATAACGAAACGACCACCATCGTTAATCTTCATACTTACATAACGGCCATGAGTTGCTCTTGTGCCGCCCTCTTTTGAAGCAGAGTGAAAATCGTTAGAAGCAAGGTCGTAAGAAATCTTAAGCTTACCGCCCTCTTCCACTGTAAGACCGTCTGCTCCTGTACCTACGGAGAAGAATTTATCTCCTTCCGCATTTAAAAATGCTGCACTGTAATCGTCCTCAGCCTTTCCGTAAACACCACCCAAAAAAGACGGGTCGGCATTACCTATAGATGCTGTTGAATCATAAGCACCGCCTGCAAAGGTAACCTTTGCGGCTTCTGTAACCTCGGCACTTGCCGATATACAAATAAGCGAGGAAAGAAGCGTAATCACAAGTGCCAGACATAAAAGCTTTTTCATTTTTGTCATATCATTCTTCCTTTCCTTAAAATTACACCTACTTTTTAGGGGATAGGAAAAAAATGCTTCAGAACGAACAAACTGAGCTGACAATGCCTGTGTGCAGGCATTGTCAGGTTACCCGAAGGCTCGCCAAAACAAGGTTTGCAATTACGTTTTCCGCAGGAAAACTATGGTTGCAATCTTGTTTTGTCTCTTTCCCAAAAAGTCTTCGGACTTTTTGGGAGACCCTACATAACGGGCCCCGTTCAGAGTGGTAGCGTAAGCGTGCTCTGAATGGGAGAGGAGCAACCAAGCGACTGCGTCGATATTTGCAAAGCAAATACGACTAAAGCGTTAGTTGCGACGACCGAGAGGCGAAGTTTGTTTGTAGCAAAAAGGCACAAAAACGAAGAAAAATCGAAATAAATGAGATTTTTCAACAAAATAGGATAATTTTATAATTTACAAACCATCTATATTTTGTATCATTATCGCCTTTTTGCAGTCTGGACTTTTTTTACATCCCCTGTTACCAATTATCTAACTGCTTCGTATACGTCTGTTATAGCTTCAAGCTCTGCAAGACTGTTAATAAGGATAACCTTTACCTTGCTATCTGCTGCGTAATTTCTTGAAATTGTTTTTTCACTCTTTCCGAGAGTTACACCAAGAAGTTTTCCTGTACTGTCATACTCTGCAATAATGGGAAGAGTTGCAAGGTTTTCTGTTGCATCTGCAACAACTGTACGGTTTGCAGAGTCAACGTCATATCTTACTTTTGCAAGACTGTCTGTGTAGATTTTAACATCGTCCATTGCAAATGTAAAAACTGCATCCTTCTTTACCCACGGACGGAAACGAATATCTGAACCGTTAGGAGCAGGATTCCATGTGCAAGCTATCTTTTTGCCGCCTACATAAACATCAATTATATTTGTAGCCTTGTGATATGTTACTGCAACGGGAATCCATTCACCTGCCGTCCACTTCACACCGGTAGCAACTGTACCGTCTGTGTGCTTGATGCTTCCGTCAGGGGAAATTTTAAGAAGGTTTCTTCCGTTAATACAGAAATCAATTGCGCTGAAATCTGCCGCATCAACATCATCCAGATAAATCTTTGTTTCAAGAGTATGAGTGGTGTTGATTACCTTGCTGCTGTTTATATACGGATTTGAAATATAAGTAAAGATTTCTTGATCTGCACTTGCTCCGTTAACAGTAATGCCAAAACTTGAATCGTCTGCATCTTTGCCGCCGAGACCTGTCAGTTCACCAAATGTTACTCCGCTGATTCCGTTTGTATTTCCTGCCCAAACGAAACCATTTCCTGAATAAACAGTTCCGTTACCGCTTGTTCTTGTTGTAAATGTTCCGTCAAAGGTTTCTTTCTTAAGAAGATAGCTGCGCTCGGTAACAACTGTGTAAGTATAGTCATAGTAACTGCCAAGTGTAAGGTTAACTGTGCAATCCTTAAGTAAATCACTGTCAGCAGCAGCCTCACCGTTTTTAGTTATAGACAGTGTACCTGTATTTGTTACATTATCCTTGAATGTGCCAACTGTAAGTTTCGGCATATCAACAACTCTGATTTCTTTTGTATCATTGTTGATAATTTCCTGATATACAGTTGTGCTACCTGTAATTACAGGAGGAATTACAGAAATTGTGTAGGGTGCATAGTATGAGTTAACATCATTTACATATACTGCATAAATTTCAGAATCTAAAATAGAAGCATCATCTGCTGCTACCGCACCATCTTCACCAAGAACAACAAAGCCTGTTGTAATATTCTTAAATTCTGCAACTTTCAAATCTGCATCGGTAATAGCAACAGTATTGTTTGCAGTATTCACAGCGACTTTAGCTGCATCAGTAGTTGCTGCTTGAGATACGAAATTAAGGTTAACTGTATCTGCAGCGGGATATGAAGCAAACTTCAGATTGTCGATATATACTGTGCCTCCAACTGTACGGTCACAAATTCTCAATGCTCTTACATAAGCAGTTTCAGTTGAAAGTGTTCCTGTAGTGCTTTGTACGGATACCCCGTTGAGATAAATAGTACAAGTATATGTTTTTGAATCAGAGCCAAGGTCAATAACTGCAGTAATGTTATTCCAGCAACCCGGTTTTACAGAAGTCGCTATGTAACCTTTGTCCAAAGGATTTACCTGACCGCCCTTTGTAATCTGTACTAAATTAAGTTGAGCAATCTGTCCACCGGTTGCATTGGCAAACTGCATAAGGGAAACGTGATTGTTTCCGGTAGCATCCAATGAATCGAATGCTACATCATACGAAATTACTGTCTTGGAGTTTGCAGTAAAAGCATATAGCGTTTTACTTCCTGACAATCCAAGATAGTAGTCCGCAGTTTCTGCAGTTGCGTTGAGCTTCAACACACCATCAGTACTCTTTCCATATACTCCTGCTACATTATAATCTGTAGTAGTTGTTGAACCGTGTCTGCCGTAACTACCTGCACCCATCATTGCTGACATATCAAAGATATGTGACCAGTTAGCGGTAGCACTTGCCGGCAAGCAGAAGAGCGAAGAAACAAGCGCTACTGCCACTGCCAGACATAAAAGTTTTTTAGTCTTTGCCATTTTTTTCATCCTTTCTTAATTAAAAATTATTTATTAAATTAATTTAATTACTGTAGGAATAGTTTTTTACTGTTACAGGTATTTCAAGGGTATCTGCATCAAAAACATATACGCTCGCTCTCTCGCCTTTTACAAGGGGCTTTCCTGTAACAGTAAATTCTGTAGCTCTGTCTTCTGTCGCAACTATTGCTGTAGTATAAGCCGAAACAATCTTGTTTTCCTGCCATACATACATAACTGCAATTGCCTCAAGGGGCAGTGATGTCTTATTATCAACCGAGCCTTTAAATGTAATCTCCCCGTCTGAAAATTCAAATTTTCCGTCGGGTACGCTGTAATCGCCATTTTCAGCAGTAAATCCGCAGCGGATATCACACACTGTTTTAAGGGTGCTTGTCATTTTAGTTCCTTCCTTAATAATAAGTGTGTAATCTGCACCGGGCTGAATTTCGGCATTTGTTGTAAAATTAACGGTTAAATTCTGAGAATCGTAAACTGCATCAGTGATATTAACTTCACCAAACTCACTCATAAGAGTAACATTTTCCAAAATATCACTTCCGTCAATTACCGCAGAAAGCTTTGCCTTAATTTCACCCACTCCACCGGAAACAGTATCGGTATTTCCTTCGGAATATACTTTCTCAATTTTCGGCACATCAAGTATAGAAACAACAGATATGTTATCCATATACACCTTTGCACCTACATCAGATGCCGGATGTGCACCGCTATGCCCTGTTCTTGTACAAATACCGAAACGGAATGCCGAAATTCCAAGGTCTCTTATATGTACGTTGGTATATCCTTCAATAACCGGTGTACCGTTGAGAATTACATCGTACATACCTGTTCGGGTGTCGATATAAAGCTCCATATCGTACCATGTATTAAGGTCGTATGTTGTTGACTTTATACCTGCTTCACCGTAGCATTTAAGCTTTCCGTTCTTGTCAAAATCCACAAGTTCTCTTGACGAGCCGTTTCCCGCACGGAAGTAAAGTGTTGCAGTTGCATCATAATTTCCGTCGGCATTTCCGGGGAAATAATATGATGTTTTTACAACAAACTTCTGCTTGCCTGAATCTGTACCAAGATAGATATGAGCATCTACGTCAGGAGAATTCTCAATCGTATTTGCTGTAAGACAAAGGCTTGTTCCGTAGCTTTCATCCTCTGTGGTTACGGCACTGTAGCTTGCACCCTTGTTTGTTACAAAATTTGTAAATTTCGCAGGGGTTCCGCTTGTGTAGTCATCAAAATTATTCTCCACAAGAGTCTGTGCAATCTCTTGATTAGCAGTGAAAATCTTTTCAAAAATTCCTTTTTTGCCGTAAGCATCTACCGCCTCTATTACGAGAGCGTTTTCTCCCGATGCTGCCGACGAAATGTCGATATCAAAGCTGGTTTCCGTATAAGTTCCAAGCTCGATTCCGTTAAGAAAAACCTTCGCTTCGGTGAAGTTATCTTCACTGTCAGTAACAGAAGCAGATACAGTATCCGATAAAGACAAATCAATTTCGCTGTCAAGTCCCGCTACCGAGACAACAGGTGCTTCATTTGCGTTTACGCTGAATGTAACGGTATCTGTTGCAAGCACCGTGCCCGATGCGCTGAGCGCATCGGCACGTACTGTGTTACTTCCTGCACAAATGTTTGTAATTTCGCATTCAGGAGTATCTGATGCATAAACTGTGCTTACCCAATCTCCGTTAAGGTAAAACGCAACCTTGTATGCAGAATTCTCCGAAAGAGTTGCCTTGATATTCAGGCTTTCACCCTCGTATATTTCACTTGCTCCTGTAGGATTAACAATTGAAATTGTTGTTTGTGCCAAAACAGAGGCGGATGATGCCAGCAACATTACAAGCACCAGTAAATATGTAATTATCTTTTTCATTTTTCTACCTCCGTTCAGCGTACAGGGCCTAAGATGGCAAGCTCGTTAATAGTGTTCCATGAGTTTTCGTTGTTTCCGTCACCCTTGTAGCGTATGTACTTGGTTGTAACAGAGGGAATTTCCATAACTTCATAGCCTTTGTTGCCAACTCTTGTTGAGCCCTTGAAAATTTCGGTATAATTTACACCGTCTTCCGAAACCTCGATTGTGAACTTGTAGCTTCTCGTTTCAGCACGGGAAGTATTAAGCGCAATTGCTTCAATCACTTTCGGTTCGTGGAATTCAAAGGTCAGTGTTTGCACACCGCTTGCCGCCCACTTGGTTTCAAAATTATCATCGTTTACGTGCTTGTCGGGATTATGCTTCTCAGGATTTGCGCTTGCATAAAGTTCAAGAGGAATATGTCTTATTCTTCCCTCTATATCAGGAAGGGGTACAAGCTCCTGATAAACAAAATTCACTTTGACGGTTGTGTACTTTCCGCCATTTCCAAGAAGTTTGTAAACTGTGCTCTCGCCGTAGGATTTCGCTTCTGAAATCTTTTCTACTGCGTATGCACCGCCATCTATCGTAACAACCGGAATTTTTGCTTTTTTGTCGATAGACTTCAGTATATAAGTGTTTTCGTTTGACTTATAGCCCTTTATCAGCTGACCGTCAACGTATATTCCCTTATGCACCGGAAGAGGTGTTATATCTCCGTCAGGAATTGTCCAAGCGGAAATTTCACTGCACTCGAAGGGAATTTCTGCTGAATATTCTTCAGCAGGCGTTATTCTTACAGATACTGCGATTTCTCCTTCTCCTGTAAGCTTGATTCCAACTCGCTGATAAGGAGAGTTATCCGGCTGCCCCTCAATCTGAGGTGAAGTGGGGAACGGCTCAACCTTTGTATCGGTAAATGCTGCTTCTGCATTTTCTGCAATAAACTTAAGCTGCATCCTCTTGCCGTTCTTTGTAAGAATAGCAGTATCGGATGAAACAAGCTCTACTTCTGCTTCCGTGTGCATAAACCAGTAAACATCGGACTTTTCAAGAAGCTCGATTTCGTCACGGATTACTGCAGTACGTCTGTCATCCTTGAGCATAAAGCCACGGTGTACTTTATCAGCATCGGAAGAATATGCACTTGTAAGGTCAATGACCTGAATTGCACCCCTGGGCTTGCTTTCCGCACGGATTATGGGGCAATATGCCGTCAATTCCTGTCCTGCAGATTCGTCCGGGTTAATTACAAGTGTGTTATGACTTTCGGGACGCACTCTGAAAATATCATTACGTGAGCCGCTGTAAGTATAGGTGAATCCGCCACCGCCCATATCGAGCGCCCATCTTTCGCCAAGCATATCAAGGACAAAGGAACCTTCGTCAAGGTGATAGTGGTTAACTAGATTTGCACCGCCACTGTAGGAAATCCACATTCCGTTCTGGTCATCCCAGTTTTCACGCATAGAACCTGTTTCCGTCACGGGGGTTGTTACATCAAGAGGATATTTGTCATTTCCGTCACCGAGAAGGCTTGGATCATACCACAAACAGTCATACATTCCGCCATTAAGATTCTGCATATCCAGTACTGAGAAATATGCATCGGCAATCTTAGAACTCTTAAAGTGTCTTGCAAGCCACAAAAGCTGTACGCTGAGACCATTTCCTTCTCCTGCATCGTGGAAGTTGTTATATCCCACATTACCTTTTATACCTAATATAAAGTCGGCTGTTTTGTCAATACCGGTGTAACGCGCCATATCAAAGTCTGTTCCAAGTATTTTCTGCATAGTCTCTATCATATAGCCCATAAACTTGACCGTATATTCCCAGTAACCGACACCTTCTACCCATGCACCGGAGGGAGCAAATTCAGGTATCATATACTCAAAACTGCGAAGACCGTTTTTTATGGTGTAGCGAGCCTGAACGGGGTGTTCGTCAAATATTGCACAAGCACCAACTATGAGACCGCCGTTACATACCGAGTTCCAGTTCATTGCCTGGAATACGTAGTTTGTACCGATTGGTCTGCCCTGATACTGTTCACGGCCTGCTTCAAGTCCGTTATAGAGAATTGCATCGGCTGTGATTTTACGTTGTTCCTCTGTAAGGAAATCGTAGCACCAGTCGTAAGCAATACTCATAGCATAGGTCATTTCACCTACATCAAGGAAATGCTGCGGATTCCAGTCAGGAAGCTCTGCAACGGATTTCATTTCAACCCATGCGCGCTCCGCATACTTTGTATCCCCTGTTATCTTCCATGCAAATGAAAGCGACGTGAGTCTTTCAAGCACGATATGAACGTAGGTAAGTGTCTGCTTGTTTCCGGCATCAAACCATCTTTCGTTGGGAGTTGTGGGAAGAGCCTTATCAGCAGTTTCCAGAACGTTATCCACCCATTCTTTAACACGTGCATCGGTTTTGTACATTTCTTTGATTCTTTCAAAATCCTCTGCCGTTGCCATAATTCTGGGATGAACGTTTTTGTATTCTGACTTTTCATAAAGTCCCATTATCTCATCAGTAGAAAGACGCGGGAAGAATACATAAGTTGAAAGCGCTTTAAGCACACTTTCATCATCACTGTACTTAAAGGGAGTGTTTGAAATAACAACAAGCCCTGTTTTATGATGAAGATACTGTTTACTAAGTGCTTTTTCCACTATTGACTTTACCGGAAGATATACCTTGCCATTCTTTATGGCAGGCGCAGCATCAAGCTCAATAGTCTTACCCTGTGCTGTTGCCTCGGTTTTACCAAGCGTCATTTTTATATCTGCGCCGAGAGAGATGCTGCCGCTTTTTTCATCATATTTAACACCAAGACCCATACCGATCCTGAATACATCTTCCGGAACCATAAGACAGTTCCCCTCATGATAGGAGTATGCCTGCATATCCGTCTTGCGGTTCTTTGCTACAAGGTATTTTGCATTCTCGTGGAATGCCACCGTACCGCTTAATTTAGCGATATCGTCTGTGTCGTCAGGAAGAACCGAATACAGATCCTCTCCCTCCCCTGTGAGGGTATACGGCTCGGTTGCTTCGTAAACTCTCAGATTATCAAGAATAAATCTGCCGTTACCCTGATTGGGCATCTGCTGAATTCTGATATCTGTAAGAACGCCAAAATTCTTTGCTGCTACCGGTACATTTTCAAGTACCTTTTTCTTATTTACATATACATCATAAGTCTGCTGTGCAAGCTTATATGCAGCTGCGAGCTGCACAAACTCACCCTCTGCGATTTTTGCAAGTGATGTTCCGAGATGGTTTTTGATTTCACCTTCAGGCGAAACTGTGAATGTCTGTCCCCAGCCTGTGGTATCACTTCTCACATTAAATAAGTACAGAGTAGAACCAAGCTCGTCACTTGTAATATCAACCTCAAGTACAAAGTTGAGCATTGCTTCGGCACCCTTAATCCCGATATCAATAAAGGGGTCTGTTGCAGCTAAGGTTTTGTCCATAAGAAGACATCCGTTGTCCTCAGTATACTGCATATACTCAATGACATTTGACTTATTATAGGGACTAATGCCGCTGAACGCCTTGCCTCTTGTGTTAAAATCGTTGTTAACAAAAATCATAGGCTTACGATTTTTCATATCAACAGGTGCAAACTCAAGAATATCGCTGTTGTATGAGCCCCACTTGATATTCTTTCTGACATCAGTTCCGTTATATACAGCAAGCTCATCAACATAAAGTGCAGAATCCGCTTCACCTAAAGAGCTTTTGACAATAAGCGTTGTCGGAACCGAAATATCTGCTGTATAAAGGTGGTTGCTTGCCGCAAGACGACCGTTAACAATCACATCGTAACGCTTTATGAGAGCGTTGAACTTAACGGTGATTTCGGTATATCTTCCCACATTCACTCCGCCGACAAGCTTTCCGTTATGTAAAACTATGTTTCCTTTCGAATCTATCGTAAACGGAGTAAATTCCTGGTTTCCCTTGTCATTAAACGTAAATCTCAGAGGGATTTTTCCGCCTTCAAACTTAAGTTTGAAGCTCATTACAAACAACTCTTCAAGTCCGTCAAGAGGAAATGTTAGTGTGTTTATCGTGTTATCACCCGGAACATAAAGAGCTTTGTTGTTTTTTCCGTCTTCCATTACTCTGAGGTTCGGGTCGCCCTTGTAGGTAAAATTAAACTCCTGACTGTTTGTTGCCTGACTGTCAAAGCCTTCGCAGACAATCATAGTTTCTTCAGCAGTCACGCTTACCGCAGGAAGCATCATTATACAAAGTAATAAAGCCAGTAATCTTTTCATTTTTCAGACCTCCTTTCTTCAGTTTTCAAATTTGTAGATAACCAGTAATCTGCCCTCAAACGCATTTTGTCTGAGAACAGCGTAATCGGCATCTTTACCTTTTTCAAGATATGATTCAACTTCGCTTAAATCTGCAATGCTTACTTCTCTGTCCCTCTCTGTAAATATACCGTCTTTTTCTTCACCGTATATCTTTACCTTTACAATGTTGCCTTTAGGAATAGAGAAATTATTGAGATTATTCCATTCAAAGCTGAACACACGCTTGTTTATCGGTGTGGGAGCAGAGCTTTTTACCTCGCTGTCAAGGTCAAAGTATGCTATCTTGTCATTGATGGAATATATCCTTCCCGCCTGATAGTGGTACTTCTGATTTCCCGCATTGAAACGGTCATCGGGAATGTCTGACGTCTTTGCCATAACAGAAGCAGAGGAGTCAAAGTCCACCAATATTGAAAGCAATGTATCATTTTCTGCTTTGAAGCGGATGATATCACCCTTACAAAGAGGCTTACCACCCTTTACTTCCTCTTCGTTAATATCTTTTCCTATAAAATATGATTCATATTTACCGTTAACAAGCAAACGAAGGCACTTTTCAAAAACGCCCTCACTGTTAAGCTCGTAACGTATTCTTTCGATAACGGCACTCTGTGAATCTTCTACGGCAGTTTTTGTAATATCACCTTTGTAGAGTATTACAGAACAGTTTCCGTATTTGTCAACGTCAAATATTTCAATTTCATCACTTGTAAAGGACTGGTCGTTACGGAAGTTATTGCTTCTGACTACTCTGTATTTTGTTTCGTCGTCAATATCCTCAGGGTTAACGGGAGTAGTAAATATTCTTGTTGATGCAACATTCACCTTTGGCTGAAGTGCTTTTGGTGAGTCCTTGTAGGTATAGCCTCCGGTATAATCTGAAAAGTACATTACAAGGGAGTCGTCATCCTCCTGAGAATCCTCCGTAAGAGAGCCTATCGCAGCCTCTCCTGTGCGGATATCCTTTGCGGCAGTATCAAGGACTTTGAGCTTGCCGTCATCATCCGTTCTGAAACGTACAAGATTTGTCACAAGGTCGTTTTGTATTATTCCATACGCCTCATACGCCGTCTTTACACCTGAATCAACAATTACTTTATCAGCAAAATCAAGCACGCTGATTACGCCTGTTTCGCCAAGAATCTTGACCTGATAGCCGCCCATTGCCGTCTTTTTGCCTGCTTTCATAATATAGCCGTACTGAAGACGTGTAGATCCTTTTTTATACATAACGGCTTTTCCGTTCTTTCCTATATAAAAGTTACCTTTTGTTCCTACAGAAAGAGAGCTGAAAGCATTTCTGAAGTCTTTTGTCATTTTGTACTCAACACCGTCAAGCTCAAACACCAGATTTTCAAAATCTGACGAAGTAATTGCAGCGTTAACAACGTTTGCCGATTCCTTCACCATAGCATAAAGACCGTCCTCGGAAACAGCCGCTTCAAGAAGCATATCCGCTTCAACATTATAGATGCTGATTTCTTTTCCGTCTTTATCTGAAATGGTATACTGACCTTTAACAGAGGACATATCAATGTTTTTGCCAACCTCGCTGTGAGTATATATTACCTTTTCAACATAGTTTACCTTATCAACAAGAGTGTAGCTTACATCCGTAACAGAAATAATATCATACACCGCGTCACGGTCATTATCTATAAAGGAAATATATTCGCAGTCCGAAAGAAATTCATAGCTTAAATTCTTTGTATACGCTTTGCCGTTATAAAGAACATCGTAGTCGTTTTTCAAAGCAGCGTTTCTTTTTTTGTCGTTTTCGTTACGGAAAACAACCTTACCCTCGCCAAACCCGATTACGTCATCTCCGCTTATTGCCATAATTTCGTTATCTTCAGAAAACACGGAGATAGCCTCACTCTTTTCGTCAGACACAAACGCAACTACGTTATGACCGATAAGGTCTTCGTATTTTTTATCACAATAATAATCGGTAAGATTTATTTCCACCGAGCTTCTTGTTCCGCTTTTGGAAGCATACAGTGATGTTCTGCTGTTTTCTGTTACAACGCCTGTAATACGATGAACACCGTGATAAATTTCAAGAAGAGATTCTTCTGATGGTGCAAGACCGAACTTTGGCTCATCCACATCTGCGCCAACAGAAACAACATTTACTACCCTGACATTCATAAGGTTATAAATAAGGGTCATTGCGTCATCGTATGTAAGAGGTGAATTCTGTGAAAGAGCAATGTTCTTGTTAAGCTTAAGTCTATAGCCTACGCTCATTACACCAACAGGATATCCGCCTGATGCCGCACACTCATACTCGTATCCGGCAAGCACAAGGCTCATTTTCATAGCTTCGCTGTATGTAATGGCGTCGTCCGGTCTGAATGTATCGCCCTTTGAGACAAGCTTCAGGTCGCAAGCATAGTCAAGCATTCCTGAAAATTCCCCCTTAACATCTGAAAAAGAGGATTTTCCCCCGGGGGTAAGCTTATCGTAACCGATAAGTGACATCAATGTTGCCAGAAAACGAATTCTTGTAACAGACGGGGTGTCAGGGGACATGAAATTACTGATTTGCAGAGAATCAAATATTTCGGTTGCTCTGTCACTGTACGGTACTTCTGCCGTTACTGTGTCCCAAGCAAGTGCTCCTGTTGAAAAACACAAAGCCTGCACGAAAACAGCAACCACCGTCAAAACTGAAATGAATCTGTTTTTCAAAATATCCCCCTCCTTACTCTCCGAGCAGACGAACAATCATAGCTGCCGCCTCTGCTCTTGTAATGTCTTTTAAAGGCATAAAGTTATTGTTCACGCCTCGGATTATTCCCATTGACGCCAGCTTCTTCACAGAAGATAGTGCATACTGCGAAACATTTTCTTCGTCATTAAACACACTCACATCGGTGTTTTCTGCATCATTTGTAAGTCTGCCCAGAATAACAGCCGCATCCTGTCTTGAGATGTTATCATTGGGTCTGAACTTTCCGTTAAAGCCTGTAACAACACCGTTTGAAGAAGCAATAACTACGTAGGGATAGAACCAATCACTTTCTTTTACATCCTCAAAATTACTGTTTGCAGCTTTTTCCGTAAGATTAAATGCTACCGCAACAAATTTAACAAACTCTGCTCTTGTAACAAAGCCCTCAGGCTTGAATGTGCCGTCGGGATATCCGTTTGCTATCTTGCGTTCTGCCATAAAATCTATGTATTCATCTGCCCAGTGATTTTTTGTATCAGTGAATTTTTCTGCCTTGAGCACATCCTCTTCAGGATCCACCTTAACTTCTGTTATATCTATTCCTCCGGGCTTTGAGGACGCTCCGCCGAAGCTTCCGCCGCCTCCGCCGCCACCTCCGCCGCCGGACGAAGCAGGTGCTTTTTCGTTTTCAAGCGCAGTTTCCGCAGACTTTTCAAACACGTTTTTTATATCTGCATAATTTTCAATTCTGTTTTTGTTATTATATAAGTTTTTAAAAACATTTTCCTTGTTTTTTACATTATTGAAATCACTTAAATCATATACTCCGTTCGCTATTTCACCCTCTATAATTTCTTCGATAAAGGTGTAGCGCTCAGCGCAAAGGATTCTTGAAACAAGAAGGTTTTCTTTAATTGCCTGATCTATGGTAATTTCATTATAATTTGCTGTCTTCAGCCTTTCTCTGAGCATTGTCTCAACTGCTTCACCGTGTATCTTTATGTCATTTTCATAATCAAAGGAAACTGTTTCGCTGTGCTTTTCAAATAAAGCCTTGAGTCCATATTCATCCTTTTTTAAATCATACACGCATAAAGCATTGTTATACTCTTTAAGAAAGCTCTGGGCACTGTACCCTTCAGAGGGCTTTCTGTTAAAGATAATTTCGTTGATGCAATCAGCTTTCAGTGCATACTCACTCTCATCAACACCAAGCTGATAACAGTTAACTTCTATAATCGCTGCAATTTCAGAAATACTTGTTGCATCGTTAATCTTTTCTATTATACTTGCCGCTTCATCAGGATTCACATAAAGGAAACTTGTAACAGCCTTATCAAATCCTTTTGAATACACTTCAACAGTATAGCTTCCACTTGAAAAGAAAGTGCCGAAATTTATACTGTCAGAAAAAGCACCGCTTTCCGAAGTATATAAAAGCTTAACTATCCCTTCCTTTTTTGCAATAACTTCAGGGGTAAGATTTTGATATTCGCTTTTATAAATTTTCAGAGTAACAGCTTTGTGCGCACCATTACCGGCTACGCCCGAGATTTTCCATCTGTCGGTATTCTGCTGATAGACCGCCGACACACTCATCTCTCCTGCCATAGCAGTCACACCGGAAAACACAGAGGTCATTACGCACAATATTGTAAATAACAAGAAAATTTTCTTCGATATACGTTTCAATTTTCTTTCCTCCTAAAATCTATTAACCCTTAACCGCGCCTATCATAACGCCCTTTACAAAATACTTCTGCAAGAACGGATAAATAATAAGAATCGGAAGAGTTGAAACCATTACCGTAGCATATTTTATAGATTCGCTCACGGCAAGTGCATCCTGTCCTGTGGCTGCGCCTGTTGTCATAGAATCAGTACTTGAATTTATAAGTACCTCTCTCAGGTACAGCTGAAGCGGATATTTGCTACGTTCTCTGAGGTATATGGAAGCCTGAAACCAGTCGTTCCACTTTGCAACCGCATAAAACAGCAGTACAACTGCCATTGTAGCCTTTGACAGCGGAATTACAAGCTTAAACAGAACCTGAAAATCGTTTGCTCCGTCAATTTTTGCAGCTTCCTCAAGGCTTTCAGGGAACGCATAAAATGCTGTTCTGAGCACGATAAGATTATATGTACTGAGTAGTGTCGGAAGTATAATCGCCATACGGCTTCCGTAGAGACCAAGTGCCTTAACCTGCAGGAATGTAGGAATAAGTCCGCCTGAAAAGAACATCGTTATAACGATAATCACATTGATGTACTTTTTTATCCAGAGGCGCTTTCTTGACAGCGCAAATGCTGCCAGTGTCGTAACAACCATACTGAGAAAGCTTCCGAAAACAACATAGTACAAAGTATTTCCAAACCCGGATATTACCATGGGATTTTTCAGTACCTCTTTATATGCTGCAAGCTGTAAGCCTATTGGCTTTATCAGTAGACCACTATGTGCAAGCAATCTGTTGGAGTCAGATAAAGATGCAAACAACACATATAAAATCGGATACAATGTTACGACTATCATCACAATCATAAACAATGTGTTAATGATGTCAAATATAATTTCACTAACTGTTTTTTTCATCTTTACCCCTCCTTACCACAAACTTGTTTCGCTTACACGACTGCTTATAGTGTTAGTTATCCAAAGCACGACAAAATTCAGAATGCTGTTAAACAGACCTACTGCTGTAGAATAACTGTAGTCACTCTCCAAAAGACCTCTGCGGTAAACAAATGACGATATAACGTCTGCAGATTCGTAAGTCATATCATTGTAGAGAAGAATAATCTTTTCGTAACTGATGCTGAATATACCGCCCATTCTTAGAATGAACAAAGTTACGATAGTCGGCACAATACCGGGAAGTGTAACGTGCAGCATCTGTTTGAAGCGGCCCGCACCGTCTATACGTGCCGCTTCATATATTTCCTGATCAATCGAGGTCATTGCCGAAAGATATATAATACTTCCCCATCCAAGCTGTTGCCATATATCAGATATGATAAATATAGGCTTGAAAGCTTTGGGGTTTGCAAGAAGATTTGACCTTTCTCCGCCGAAAAATACGATTATATCATTGATAAATCCGTCTCTTCCCAAAAACGTATACAGCAGACCGCATACAACCATTACAGAGATAAAGTGCGGGATATATGTAACTGTCTGTATGGTTCTCTTGAAGCCGGTATTTCTGACTTCGTTGAGAAGAATTGCAAATATAATCGGTGCCGGGAAAGAAAATACTATAAGTCCCAAAGACAGTGTAAGTGTATTCGTAAAGGTTCTGCCAAAGAACGGACCTTTGACGAAATCGATAAAATGTCCGAAGCCACACATATCTGTCCACGGGCTCGCCATTATACCTTTACCTATTGTGAAATCCTTGAACGCAATTATTGCTCCATACATAGGCACATAGCAAAATAAGATGTAGAATACCACTGCCGGAATGAGCATTAAATAGAGCAAAGGATTTTTCACAATGTCATTTATAAACGGATTTTTATGTTTTACAGGAAGCTTAATTGCCCCTTTTTTTTCCGTTAATGCCATGTTATTTCGCTCCTTAGATTAGTTTCTGCTGTTGTAACGGTCTACTGCTGTCTGCATAATTGCCATAACATCGTTAAGACCGAGTTTTTCAAGGTCCTTACGGAAATCGCCAAGCTTTGAAATAGGCTCTGCTCCTGTAATAAACTTGATTTCCATTTCTGCAAGGTAACTTTCAATTTCGTTAAGCTTTGATGCAACCTTACCTGCTTCTTCAATAGTATATGTAACGTTGGGCATACGCCATGAAGCATCTCCGTCAAGCTTCCATGCTGTTGCTGTAGCTTTCTGGTTTTCATTTACCATATACTGTTCAAAATAGCGCTTATCCTGAATCATGGGACCCATAACAGCAGCTCTTGTGAACTCTGTCATAGCAAACTGAACAGTGATACCCTCTTTCTTGGGATGAATGATGTCATCTGTATATGTGGGGTAACCGTCAACCATATTGTATGATGTTCCCTCAACACCAAAGTTGTAGAACATATGACCTTCTTCGCCGTAAGCATAGTCAAAAAGCTTAAATACAGAATCAAGATTCTTGCAAGCTGTTGTAACACTTACACTCTGTGCAGGAATGTAGTCAAAATCCTTGAAACCGATTTTGGGAGCATCACCCTTCTTAAGAACGGGAGGCTTAACTGCAACAAGCTTTGCATCGGGATTCTGAGCTGCTGTTGCAGCGATGAATTTACCCATATCTCCGCCTGCTGAGCCAACATATGCACCGGCTTTTCCTGAAGCTACCTTTGCGTCAAATGTCTTAGCATCATGTGTTGCAAAGTCGGGATCAAGAAGACCTTCCTTCATCCATTTAGCCATAAGAGTAATATATTCTTCATATTCATCTGTCATAGGACCGAACTTAACCTTGCCACCGTCAACAAAGAATTTCTTGGTAATTCCGTATGCACCTACAAATGCGTGTGCATTTTCTGCATTGCTCTTAAGAGTAAGAGGAGTTTCAATTCCAAGCTCTGTCTTGAATGCACGGAGCATAGCTTCCCACTCTTCAATAGTTTCGGGAGCTTCCATACCTACTTTTTCAAGATAGTCCTGACGAACCTGCGGTCCCTGCCAGTAATCAAGGAATTCGTCACCGCGGATTGCAGGGAAACAGTAGTACTTACCTGAATCAGTCTTTACCTGCTTATCCCAAGCGGGATGATCCGCAAGCTGCTTTGAGAGATTAGGAGCTTTTTCTTTGATTAAATCTGTAATATCCATGATTACGTTATCATCGATTGCCTTTTCAGGACCACCCTTGTAGCTGAGGAAGCTGAACTCGATAACATCGGGAAGCTCACCTGAAGCTACCATAAGGTTAAAGTTAGCTGATTCTTCACCTACAGGAGGATGAATGAATTCAATTTCAACACCTGTGCGTGCCTGAAGTTCCTTAAAGAAGGGAGCATCGCCCATGCTTGTTCCAAGCTGTGAATAATGGGGGTAGAATGGTGCCCAATAAGTAATTTTTCCAGAATCCTCAGAAGTTTCCTTCTTGTTTGTGCATCCTACCAGTGCGCTTACTGAAATAGCTATAACTATAAGTAAGCATAATAATTTTTTTGTCTTTTTCATTTTTTTCAACCTTTCTTTTTTTATTTTGTTGATTAAATTAATTAATTTACTGAATAGAGTTTTGCGCAAACCTTGCGCTTGGATCTGTGTTTACTGCAGATTTTTCCGATTCACCACCTTAAAATAAATTTTTCTGTTTATTACCATTCAAAATTAATTTCTTCGCCTTTTTTCATTTCCCGCTGCATAATAGTTTCACCGTTTTCGGTTCTGAATTCTACCCCCGAAAAATCCTTCTGCATACCTTTTAGTGAGCAGTATATTTTCAAAGTTCCTCCAACGGAAGACTTTATCTTTGCCTGTTTTATCCTGCCTTCAACCATACTTGCCGAAACTTCAAATCCACCCTGTGCAAGAAATCCCGTGAATTTTCCCGTAAAGTTTTCCGGAACTCCCGGAAACAGCCTTATAACAGAGTCGTAACTCTGAAGCAGAGTTTCCGCCGCACACAGTAAAAATATTGAATTTCCTTCAAGAACCGGTGATGCAAGTTTTTTGGCATCTTCATTAGGTGTTGCACATCTTCCCAGGTCATACCAGGAAAGCCCTCGTCCCGGGTCTGCTGACGGGCCGGGTGTTTTCATTGCGTTCACATAATTTGCTTCTGTTTCACTGCAGTCACATATTATTATGGAATCGTGAGAAAATAGTCCGTTTGGCTTTGCAAAATAGCCAAGACCTCTCTCAAGCTCCGGGAAAAAATTCTTTTGTTCTGTCCTAACCTCTGCCATTGATGTAAGAAGCCAGCTCCAGTCGTGCAGATAATGAAATCCCCCGTCCGTGTCGGCAAACGACCTCTCAAGTGCATTCTGCCTTATGTATTCAAGAGTCTTTTTTGTAGCTTCCCTGTCTTCAGGACTGACACAAGCCTCCGACGGGAAAAACGGATACAACAAATGTCCGCCGAAGCAAAAATGATTTTCGTCTATGTCGGGTCCCGACCACCAGCTGCCGTCTTTCCGTCTGGCAATATCGGGGTAGTTCTCAAGAATATGCTTCCACTTCATAACCCCGGGATTTTCATCACCAATTGCTTCGCTTATTTCGATAGCTGCTATAATACAGGTTTTCAGCATCGAAAGAGTTGCCGAGTCATCCTTCGTCATTGTGAAAATTTCAGGCGGAACAGATAAATCAAGATGATATTTTCCGTCATCACCCATCGTCAGTAAATTCTCCGCATAAAATCTGATAAACTCGCACAAAAGCGGATATATCTTCGGTTTCACAAGCTCAATATCCTTTGTGAATTTCCATATGAGGCTGAGAACAAGCCCCGTATATGCGCTTCCGCAGAAGGTGTAGCGATATGATCCACTGGGGTTTTCTTCACCCTTTTGTGTCATAGTAAGGGGCAGGAACAAGCCTTCTCCGCTTATATTTCCGAAAAGCTCCTTCGTATGCGCCTTTATCTTATCCTGCAGATTGTAATATGTATCCACCAGAGCATCCATAAGCTCCACATGATTCAGCACAAGCAGTGGCATTGAAGGCATCTGCGCATTCTGGTCATGTGTGTAAAACGGGCTGTTAACTCCGGGAGTCACGTTTGATACCGGACCGCAGCAAAGGCCGTTCAAGGCAGGCATCGGTGCTTTTTCAAAAGAGCACGCAATTTCATACATTGAGAAATTCCAGTATTTCTGAATATTTTTATCATTCCCGAAATCAGCGCAACTTTTATTCCAGTAGTTATTCCACCATTTTTTATTTGTTTTCTCAAAATATTCAAAGCCTTTTTCTGCGGCATATTGCAACTCTTCTTTTACCGATGAAAGCGGATCTCTACAGCTGTAGGAAGATGCTACCGAGACAAAGACATCCACATCTCCTGCGCAGGCTATATTTGTGTTATATCGTGACACCCTCGCTGCATCTACCGAAGCTTCTCTCTTTTCGTAATCAAAAGCTTCGGGAAGTTTGTAGCTTATGCGCGCTATATCCTTTTCCCGTTTTATAACCTTAACCCCAACAGCATAGATGTTTTCACCGTCGGGCAGCTTCTGAGTAAAGAAAATTTCTCCATCCTTACCTATTTCCCATATTGGAAGCTCCATATCCTCGTGGTAAGGTCGCAAAACCTCCACCGTGTGATACCAGTCAAACACCGCGCTTCCTGAAAGCCGCATTGCAAAAAGGTTCGCACCTCTTGGAGTTATACATTTTGTCCGGGAATGAATAAAATGTCCGTCTATTGTCTGGCACAGTTCTCCGTCATAAAGCTCTATGTGCTGACTTACCTTCGGAAATGCCTGGGCACACCACCCAAGCTCCCCATCGCCGAGATGTAGCTTCAGAATCAATGGACTTACGGAAAAAATTGACCTATTCTGCTCCGGCATCTCCAATTCATCCAGAAAAAAAGAATCTTTAATGCCATTCTCTGACATATAACGCATTACTTCATCGTGGGGGGTCATCCCTTTTGTTACTCTTACACGACCGTCAAACACGTCAAGCTTGTTTATTATCCATTCCATAGAATTGGGCGCATATGCTACGGCTCCAATATTTCCGTTTCCAATTAAAAGTCCGTCTGCCCAACAATAGCCTGCCCGGCAGTGCCCGAAACCGTTTTCTTTGATTATTGTTTCTATTTCCGTTTTTGGAAAGAAATCCATATTAATTCAACCTTTCATGCATTTCTTCACTCGTTGTATTTGTCAAGACTTTCCTGCTTACTTGAAATTATTTCCTCCACTCCAAGTAATTTCAGATCATTTATGAAACTGTCGTACTCAGCCATTGGAATCTCGCCCGTTATAAATTTCGTCAGCATATTACTGCAGTAAGCTCTTATCTGACTGTCTTTACTTTCAAGCTCCGGTGAAAATATTACATTCTGAGGCAATTTATGATCCCCTGTTTCTTTACTCCACAGCTCCACGGCATATTTCTGTTCAGGATATCTGAGATACTGTTCATACTCCCTCTTATCCTGAATAAACGGTCCGCCGTAAGCCGATGCCATATATTTACTCATTGCGTGCTGCATGGAGAGCCCGTCGGAATTGTTTGTTATTTCTGGAAGGTATCTGGGATAGCCGTCAACCATTTCGTAAGAAACACCCTCTATACCAAAATTGTACAAAAGATGTCCCTCTTCGCTATAGCCGTAGTCAAGCAATCTTGCAGCTGCTTCTATGTTTTCACAGTCACGACTAATGGAAACACTGGTGCTGGGTTGATAGAAGCTGTCACGTTGACTCTGAAAAACAGCATCTCCTTGGTTCATCACAGGAGTGGGTGCAGCCACAATTCCTGCACCTTTTTTCTTTAATTCAGGCAAGCAGTTACCCAGATTTCCGCCAAGAGTTCCCATATAAGCTCCTACCTGCCCACTCATAAGCTTACTTTCAAAAAGCTCATCACTCTGAGTTAAGGCATCAGGGTCAAGAATTCCGTCCCTGTACCACGAGTGTAATAATTCAATATATTTTTTATATCCTTCTTCAAATGGTGAAAATTTAACAACCCCGTCAACTTCATAGTATCCGCTCAACGTATTATAAGCGCTGACAAACGGGTCCGAAACACCGAAAGACCATCTGTATGTAAGGGGATACTTTATTCCCATTTCTTTAAATTTCCGAAGTGTCACATCCCACTGTGCTATTGTTTCAGGCACGGGAAGTCCCGCCTGCTCCAGAAGATCTGTTCTGATCTGCAAACCCTTCCAATACAGAAGACTTTCATCACCTCTTATCCACGCATAGGTGTAATGAGAACCGTTTTCCGTAGTCACTTCACTGTCCCATGAAGGATTCTCTTTGAGAATTTTTGCGTAATTTGGAGAATACTTTTCAAGGAAAGAGTCAAGACCTATAATAAAATTTTGATCAAGGGCTGCCTGAGGCCCTCCCTTGAAACTGAAAAAGCTATACTCTATTATGTCCGGCAAGTCATTGGACATCAGAAGCACCTCAAAGGTTTCCCCACCTCTGGGATGTATAAATTCGATGTTTGTGCCTGTGCGCTCCATAAGCTCCTTATACATTTCATTTTCTGCAAAATTTGAGCTTGTTTTTTCAACATGCTGAAGCATCGGAACCCACCATGACAAAGTCACAACATCTTTTTGTTCAGTTTTCTCTTCGCAGCCAACTGCTGTAAATAAAATCATCACGATGCATAATAATGCGCACACTTTTTTCACAATGCTCCATCCTTTCGTACTTTCGTAGTTTTGCACAGTTTAATTATATCCCCTGCAACTTTACCTTGTAAACACACAAAATAATGGAAAACATTCAGTTTGAAACCATTTTTGCAAAAACATAACATTTTCAGCACTTGCCCAGTAAATACTTTCTTTCAGAAAACATACATTTCGAACACAAAAAGTTGTTTCATTTTGTATGTTGTTTTTGCTTTCCCCCGCTTGACAAGGCTATTTTATTACTTTAAACTAGGATTACGAGGTTTTAGGACACACAAACATTTTGTACACATAGCAAGGGGCTGATTCTTTGAAATCAAACATAAAAATTTCCACTTTTAAATTCTTTATCTTAACATATCTTGTCATTATGCTTATTCCCATTATTACCTGTGGAATTCTGTATTCAAATCTGCTTCAGACTCTTAACAGAAATAATGAAGATAAATACTACAGTGCTCTTTCTCAGTCACAACAAATTGTTAACCAGTATCTTGAGGGCATCAGTAATATTCCCGCACAGATTCTTTCAAACAGAGAGTCCGCATCATTCCTGACATCTGACATCTTTAATAAAGGAAGCAACACCTATCAGCCCTCAGTACAGCTTAGTATAATTTCTCATCTTAATTCATACACATCCTCAAACCCGCTTCTTGATGATATTTACCTTTTTTCACATTCGGGAGATTATTTCCTTTCAACTACAACGGCGATTCCCGCATCAAGCTATGGCGACTTCCTGAAAATTGGTGATATGGATTACCACACATTAAAAGCAACCGTGCTTTCCTATTACGGATATAACAGACTGTACTATCAGACAGACTTTATTTCCAAAGGAGCGCATAAAAACTGCTTCTACTTCATTACAACGGTTCCCGTTCAGGAAGCCGAAAATATTACAGGCGCAATTCTTATAAGTGTTGATTCAGAAAAGCTGTTTAAAGCAATAGAGAATGACCTTCCCGCAAATAGCTGCTTTTACTTTTTTGACAGCTCCAAAAGTCCTATTGCTCAGAGCTACAATTCTCCGGACATAAGCCTCGGAAACAAAAAACGAACAACCACGACAATTGAAGGAATTGAATACACAGTTTATCAGACAACAGAATCAAACTCCTACAACTATGCTCTGGCAATTCCCTCCAGTATAGTTTCTTCTGATATGAATATGGTTCGTTTCATTATCATATTTGCTCTTTTTATCAGCTTTATTGTTTGCGGATTTCTCGCTCTGTACTTCACAAAAAAGAATACCCGCCCCATAGAACGGATACTTAATACTCTCCGCCCATATACAGAAACTTCAAACGACAAAAATAACGAGCTTAACATTATTTCTGAATCGGTTGATAATCTTATAATAACCAACCAGCACTCAACAAAAATACTGGAGGAAAGTATGCCCATATTGCGTTCTAATTTCCTGCATTCGATTCTTTCTGGTGACCTTATGGACAGAGATGAAATAATGCAGAATATGAGTCAGTTCAATCTGTCCCTTGACTCCAGCCATTACATTATATGTGTTATTTCCATTCTGATGTCTTCACACAACAAGAACGGCTCACCTACAAAAGTAACTTCGCTGAAAGCGACACTTTCAGAAAAGCTTTCTGCACAGTATTCGTGTATTCATACCTACATAAACGACGAACAAACAGTGTTCCTTTTAGGTGTTGACGACAAAGATAATGCCGTACTTATTCTCGAAGAGACACTCAATAAGCTGGCGGAGGAATCCAATAAGGAATTTGATGTTAAACTCAAATTTGCCATAAGCGAGCCGTTTACATCGTTCTTTGACACATTTTACAAATACTGCGACGTCAAAAACGTTATGGAATACGGCATTCAGACCTCATACAACAATGCTATCTGGTGCACAAAAGGGCTTTCCGGCAATACCGGTTATTACTACCCCACGGATGTGGAAAAGCGAATTATCTATTCTTTCCAGCACAAAAATATTGACATAGTTTACGAAACTCTTGATACAGTTCTCAAAGAAAATTATGAGAAAAAGGTTTTGTCCGCCCAGGCAATCAAGCATCTTTACTCAAATATAAGATGTACAGTTTTCAAGATTCTGTATAATCTGAATCTTCCTCCGGAAATTATTACCGAAACAGAAGCTGCTTTTTCAGATGGTTTAGACCTGACTTTGCCCGGATTTTTTGACCTTGTAAAATCCCAGCTTACAAAAATACACAGCTTTTCAAACGACAGTTCTTCGGAAAACATGGCGGTCATTATGATGCAGTATATAGATGCTCATTACAACGACCCTATGCTTTCCCGTCAGACATTCTCAAGTCACTTCCATATTTCGGAGGCATACACATCGCGTTTCTTTAAGGAATATACAGGCTATCAGTTCAGCGAATATGTCACAAAAGTACGTATGGAAGCCGCCTGCAACCTTTTGTCAGAAACAAATATTACCATTGAGAAAATATCTCAGCAAGTGGGCTATAACAGTGACGTCTCCTTCAGGCGCGCATTCAAAGCCCATATGGGAATGACACCAAAAGAATATAAGGTTTCTCTTTCAAACCAAAATAATTAAAAAAGGAGTTAGAATTATGGAAAACAAAAAACTGGTACTTCGTGACAAATTTTGGCTTTGGGGACATCCCGAAGGAAGATACAACTTTCTTTGCGGAAACGATAAATCCTCCCGTATGACACCTATGGAGGGGTGTGCATATCTCGGAGTAAAAAACACCTTCATGGTTCCTGCTGAAGTAGGGGTAGAAAGGCGCAAATACAACAAAAGCTTCCGTTCACTGAGAGAAGTTGCATGGGAATGTTATTGGGCAGCTTTTAACCCGCAACAAATCGAACAAAACATTACAGAAGCAAAGGATTTTCCCAATATTACAGGTGTAGTTTTCGATGACTTTATAAGAGAAGGAAAGTATAAACAGATTCCTATTGAAAACTTGTGGAATATACGTGAAAGACTTCACAATAACGAAGTTCGCCCTCTCGATATGTGGATGGTGCTCTACACACGCGAATTCGGGCTTGACAGTAAAGTCGATGCCGATTTTGCCCGCTACATAGAGCCTTTTGACGGTGTTACCATGTGGACCTGGGAAGAAAAAGATGTTCCCCTTATCCCCGAAAAGTTTGAAATTTTCAAAAAACTTACTCCCACACAAAGACGTTTGTGCGGATGCTATTTGTGGAATTTCGGAGAAGGAAAACAAGCAACCGGCAAAGCCGTAAAATGGCAGCTTGACTGGTACAAAGAAAAAATTTACGCAGGAGAGCTTGAAGGTGTTATTCTGCACACAAACACAATGGGAGACCTTGATTATGAGGCATACGACGTAGCCTGCGAATGGATGGATATCCACGGAGACGAACCCTACCCTGTATAAAGCAAAAAGAAAAGGGCTATCTCACCGGATTATAAACAATTCATCGGTTGAGATATGCCCTTTTTCGGAAAAAAAATAATTTTTCCAAAAATAATACTTGCTTTTTTACCAATTGTGTGTTATCATATAACTTGCGTTTGAAATGTGCTTGTAGCTCAGTTGGATAGAGTATTTGGCTACGAACCAAAGGGTCGGGGGTTCGAATCCCTCCAAGCACGCCATAAAGTAAAAGCATCCACTTTAGTGGGTGCTTTTACTTTTGTGCTTAAAATAAAAGGGATTCGAACCCTGTGAGGGCAACGTGCGTTAAGAAAACGATTAATAATCGTTTTTAGCACGGTGGTGCGACGTCCGGTACCGAAATGCGACAGCATTTGGGTGGACTAGCAGGGACGATGCGCAGCAACGTCGTCCCTCCAAGCACGCCATAAAGTAAGCATCCACTTTAGTGGGTGCTTTTGCTTTTGTGCTTAAAATAAAAGGGATTCGAACCATGAGAGAGCTCACCATAAAGGAGTTTGTACGACATCACTCTATCGTTTTTGTATACTTATTCGGCGAAACACCAAAATGACGTTTAAACATTTTCGAAAATGTAAACACATCGTTATAGCCTACAGAAAAGGCAGCAACAGTAACACTTTTTTTGCTTTCAGCAAGAAGCGATGCCGCAATATTCATTCTGTACTTTATAAGGTATTTCTTTGGGGACATATTCATTTTATTTTTGAAAATCGTCGAAAAATATGTACGGTCAAGATTAAGTCTTTCTGCAATTTGCGAAATACTGATATCATTCATATATTCCGAATGTATGCAATCCAGTGCAATTTCAACATAATCCTTATTATGAACTTCATTTTCTATTAAAAGCGAAAAAAGTTCCCACAATTTTCCTGAAAGATATGCACTCTGACCACCGGACATACTTTCACACTTTTTCATAGTTTCAAAAATTGATACTGCTTCGGGACAGGAAACAACGTCTCTGAGTTTTACAGGAAGCACAGCACTTGAAGTAAATCCAATCCAGATATAACTCCATGGTATCTCTCCGTCAGCCTCATAAAATGTTTCTTCTTCCGGTGGTATAACAAACATTTCGCCCGGTCCGACACGATAGCATTTGTCTGCAATTTCATATTTTCCATATCCCGAAACAACAAAATGCAATAAATAATACTTACGGATTGCAGGCCCGAAAAAATGATTCTTTTCACAGGATTCATATCCGAAAATTACGGGGTTAAGCCCGTCGAAGCCTTCATCTTTAATAATAGCATCGTACCTCATCTTATCACTTCCCAAAACAACAAAATGACATATATTTTTTAACATTATACCATTTCTTTTTTTCATTTGTCAATGTATACTGAAAAATAGGAGGTAATGATTATGAAAATAACTTTTTTAGGTGCAGGAAGCACCGTATTTGCAAGAAACGTAATTGGTGACTGTATGTGCACAGAGTCACTGCGTGACAGCGAATTCGCTCTTTATGACATTGATTCTCAGAGATTGGAAGAGAGCCGTACCATTCTCGAAGCAATCCGCAAAACAACCGGCGGTTTCGGTAAAATCGAGTGCTACTCAGGCGTAGAAAAAAGGAAAGATGCTCTCCGCGGGGCAAATTTTGTTGTAAATGCAATTCAAGTAGGCGGATATGATCCCTGTACTGTTATCGACTTTGAAATACCCAAAAAATACGGTCTTCGACAAACTATTGCAGACACATTAGGCATAGGCGGTATAATGCGAGCTCTCAGAACAATCCCTGTTATGGATGATTTCGCAAAAGATATGGCTGAAGTTTGTCCTGATGCACTTTTGCTGAATTACACAAATCCTATGTCAATGCTTACAGGCTATATGCTTCGCTATACCCCCGTAAAAACCGTCGGTCTGTGCCACAGTGTTCAGGTATGTTCTGAATCTCTCCTTCGAAATTTAGGTATGGAAGATAAGCTTGAAGGAAGAAAGGAACTTATTGCAGGTATCAACCACATGGGTTGGCTTCTTGAAATAAGGGACAAAGACGGAATCGACCTTTATCCCGAAATCAAGTCAAAGGTAGATGAGTATATCGAAAGACCTGATGAAATAAATAAAGTGCGTATGGATTATATCCGGAATTTCGGTTATTACTGCACAGAGTCAAGCGAGCATAATGCCGAATACAATCCATTCTATATAAAGAGAAATTACCCTGAATTAATTGAAAAGTACAATATTCCGCTTGATGAGTATCCACGCCGTTGTATAAATCAGATAAACGGATGGAAAAAAGAATTTGCGGAGCTGAGAGATGCTGAAGCAAAATTTCCTGAGCGCAGCCACGAATATGCTTCCAGAATAATGCAGAGCATTGTTGAAAACATTCCCTATGAAATAGGCGGAAATGTACTTAATACAAATCATCTTATATCAAACTTCCCCGAAGAAGCATGTGTTGAAGTTCCCTGTCTTGTAAACGGTAACGGAATACATCCCTGCCATATCGGTCACCTTCCTACGGTATGTGCAGCTATGAATATGACAAACATAAACGTACACCTTCTTACTATTGAGGCCGCACGCACTCTTAAGAAGGAACATATCTATCAGGCTGCAATGCTTGACCCGCATACTTCAGCTGAGCTTGATATTGACACAATAAAGAAAATGGTAGATGAGCTTATAGATGCTCACGGTGATTACTTACCAAAATTCAACTAATAAACAAGCTCGATGCAGCGCTTGTTTATTTCGACGAGCTTAAAAGCAAGAGTACAGTTCTTAAGAGAATCGGTTTTGCAGGAGCTGCTACCATTCCTCATCAGGTATACTTCTATTTTGAAGATAACGCCCTGTAAAAGGACTTCATCTTACAATTCCTGCAGAAAGAGTAATCTGCATCCGAATGGATTTACCATTTTGCGAAGAAAATTATAAGATTCCTTTCGGTCAGTACTCAGTAGAGCTTGACAGCGACATTCCCATATGTGCAAGCTTCGGCAGACTTGACAGAAGACATAATCTTGGTTACTATTCAACAGGATATTGTAGCATATGAAATTATGTTTTTTTGCTAATTTTTAGTAGATTTGCAAGAACTACTGTGATATAATTACCCGGTAGAAGTTTTAAAATAGCGAAAGGTTGTTTAAAATGAAGAAAAAATCACTGTTATTTATAGTTCTTGCAGGAGTTCTGTGGGGAACTTCGGGAATATTTGTCAACTTATGGAGCAGTATGGGAGTTCCTCCGCTTCAGATTACGGCAATAAGAACTATGCTATCCTTTCCGTGTTTTCTGATTTACACTCTCTGTTTTAACAGAGAAGCCCTTGTTTTGAGGTTGAGAGACATCCCGTTTTATATAGGCAGCGGTATAACACTTTTTACAACTGCCGCCTGCTACTATGCCGCAATGAAGCAGACCACCATTGCAACGGCAGTTACGCTTATGTATACGGCACCTATATTGGTTCTTGGCTGGTCAGTGGCATTTTTCGGTGAAAAGTTCACTTTTAAAAAAGGTCTCAGCGTTATTTGCGTGCTTATAGGGTGCGGTCTTGTATCAGGGATTGTAGGCGGAATAAAATTTGACGCTGCCGGTATTGTACTTGGATTTCTGTCAGGAGTTTCCTACGGAGTTTACAACATTCTGACAAAGATAGAAATGCGTCGTGGCTGCAACCCCATAACTGCAACATTATACAGTTTCTTTGTTGCTTCTGTGATTTCGTTGATAGCTTGTGATTTTCCGCAGATTCAGTCACTTTTTGTAAATAATGCTGTAACGGCAATTCCTCTTGCCATTTCCCACGCGGTTGTAACTTTTGTTCTTCCGTATTTCCTTTACACAATTTCTCTGAAAAATCTTCCAGCCGGTGTAGCTGCTGCAATGGGAATTATTGAGCCATTGTCAGCAACAATTTTCAGCATCCTTATTTTTGGAGAAAAGCTTTCAGTTTTTTCAGGGATAGGAATTATTCTCATTTTAGGAGCTGTACTTGTTTTAAGTCGGGCAGATGAATAATCATTTAAGCACAAAAGAAGCGTGCCGCTTCACCCATGTCGCACCCTCGCAGGAGTGCAAACAAAGTTTCCTGCGTCATAATTTGACGCAAATTCCTATACGGGCACAAAAATACCGCAATGCAAGAAGCATTGCGGTATTTTTAAAGTTTTAATTATTTAAGGTTGTTCTTGAGGATTTCAAGCTGAGCTTTGATTTCCTTGGGAAGTCTGTCACCAAACTGTGCAAAGTACTTTTCCTGATCTGCTACATCTTCCATCCATACAGCCTTATCTACGCTGAGAAGCTCCTTAAGGTCAGCTTCTGAGATTTCAAGATCTGTTGTGTCGATGTCTTTAAGTTCGGGAAGGTAACCGATTTCGCTTTCAACTGCGTCAACCTTGCCGTCGCAACGGTCAACAATCCAGTTAAGAACGCGCATATTGTCACCAAAGCCGGGCCACATGAAGTTGCCTTCTGCGTCTTTTCTGAACCAGTTAACGTGGAAAATCTTGGGAGCCTTGTCAGCATCCATCTTTTCACCCATTTCGATCCAGTGAGCAAAGTAGTCAGCCATATTGTAACCAACGAAGGGCTTCATAGCCATGGGGTCACGTCTTACTACACCAACTGCACCTGCAGCAGCTGCAGTTGTTTCAGATGCCATAGTAGCACCAACGAATACACCGTGATTCCAGTCACGTGCCTGATATACGAGGGGAGCTGTCTTTTCACGACGTCCGCCGAATACGATTGCGCTGATCGGCACACCCTGAGGATTCTCAAATTCTTTTGAAATACAGGGGCAGTTAATAGCAGGAGCTGTGAATCTTGAGTTAGGATGAGCAAGCTTGTTGCCTGCAGCAGCATATTCCTTACCGTTAACCTTCTTACCTGTCCATTCTGTACAGTTTTCGGGAGGATTCTTATCAAGACCTTCCCACCAAACTGTCATATCGTCTTCATTGATAGCAACGTTTGTGAAGATAGTGTTCTTCTTTGTAGCTGCAAGAGCGTTGAAGTTTGTCTTTTCGCTTGTTCCGGGAGCAACACCGAAGAAACCTGCTTCGGGGTTGATAGCATAAAGTCTGCCGTCCTCACCGATTCTGAGCCATGCAATATCGTCACCGATTGTCCAAACCTTATAGCCCTTTTCCTTAAGGTATGCAGGAGGAATAAGCATAGCAAGGTTTGTCTTACCGCAAGCTGAAGGGAATGCTGCACAGATATACTTAACTTCGCCCTGAGGATTCTCAAGACCAAGGATAAGCATGTGCTCTGCCATCCAGCCTTCCTTCATACCCTGGTATGAAGCAATACGGAGAGCGAAGCACTTCTTCCCGAGAAGTACGTTACCGCCGTAAGCTGAGTTAACTGACATAATTGTATTGTCCTGAGGGAAGTGAACGATGTATCTTTCGTCAGGATTTACATCCTTCTTTGCGTGAAGACACTTAACGAAGTCACCGTCTTTACCGAGAGCATCAAGAACGCTCTTTCCTACTCTTGTCATAATGTCCATATTAAGAACAACGTAGATACTGTCTGTAAGCTCAACACCAATCTTTGAGAAGGGTGAGCCAACAGGACCCATTGAGTAAGGAATTACATACATTGTTCTGCCTTCCATAGCACCATCATAGAGTGCGTTAAGCTTTGCATACATTTCCTTGGGAGCCATCCAGTTGTTGATGGGGCCAGCTTCTTCCTCTGTTTCTGTGCAGATGAAAGTTCTGTCCTCAACTCTTGCTACGTCATTTTCTGCTGTTCTGTGATAGTAGCATCCGGGAAGCTTTTCCTGATTAAGCTTAATCATCTCTCCTGTAGCTACTGCTTCTGCACGAAGAGCCTCAAGCTGCTCCTGGCTACCGTCAATCCAAACTACATTAGCAGGACGGCAGAGAGCCTTCATTTCTTCGAGCCATGTTAATACCTTTTTGTTCTCTGTCATATTTATCTACCCCTTTCAAAAATCCAATTTTTCCTGTTTACCATTATATACGAAAATTTCGCGTTTGTCTACCATTTTTTTAATTATTTGCAAAAATGTCACATAATATACAAAACTCGTCAATAGAAAGTGCTTCGCCTCGTATGTTTTTATCAAAGCCTGCCTTTTCGATTGCGTTTGACACCTCTTCCTTACTGCCGAAAGCACCACTTCCCGAAAGGGCATTAACAAGGGTTTTTCGTCTTTGGGAAAACGCAGCCTTAACGAGCTTAAAGAAAAGCTTTTCATCCTTTGGACAAACAGAGGGCTTATCAAGTATTTCCATACATACAACTGCGCTGTCAACCTTTGGTGCAGGAATAAAAGCCGATGCCGGAACGTGCATTATAATTTCCGGTTTTGAATAATACTGGGTTGCTATACTTATTGCACCGTACTCTTTACCTCCCGGTTTTGCGCAAAGACGCTCGGCAACTTCTTTTTGTATCATAACAACAATTTTCTTAAATCCAAGTCCACTTTCAAGGAGATTCATTATAATAGGTGTCGTTATATAGTACGGAAGATTTGCTGCAACACTTACATTTTTTCCGAAAAATTCGGTTTCTATTAGCTCTTTAAGATTGACCTTAAGGCAGTCTTCCCAAATAAAGCTGACATTGTCGTAGCCTGCAAGTGTTTCCGAAAGCACCGGCTGGAGGCGTTTGTCAAGCTCTATGGAAACTACTTTTTCAGCATTGTTGGCAAGGACTGCTGTCAGTACACCGAAGCCGGGGCCGATTTCAATAATCCCTTCGGAGTTCTCCGTTGCCGTCTGTGCCATAGTCAAAGGAACTTCCGGGTCTGTAATAAAGTTCTGCCCCATACTTTTCGCAAACTGAAAACCGTATTTTTGACAAAGATATTTTATTATTTTAGGGTCTGTAAGTTCGTACATTTCAACCTCTCCTTATAAAAGCGGCGGCAAACTGCCTTGCCGCCGCTATAAAAGTTCATCAAAACTGTCAATATAATAATCGCATATTTTTTGCAGTTCTCTTCTATAAGCTCTACCACGTTCATCGTACACTCCGCACACAGTCATCCCTGCTTTTTTTGCTGTAGTTGCCGCAGAAAGGACATCCTCAAACATCAGACATTTATCCGGAGTTGTGCCTGCTTTCCGGGCTGCAAGCACATACACCTTCCTGCTGCTTTTTCCTTCCCCTGCTTCACAGGTGTTTGCAAAAGCGTCAAACAAATCATACAAATTGTTATTTTTAAGTGCACCTTCATAAAAACACTTCGGTGAGCTTGTGCACAACACTATTTTCTTGTCAAGAGAACGTAACCGTTCAATATATTCCTTTACGCCCTTTTTTGTGCGGATATTGTGTGCATACTCATACTCAGCCATCTGTGTCCACTCCGCCATAAGCTCCTCTGGAGTGTCCGGCAGACCGAAGCGCTCTTTTGTGTAATTTGCAATTTCCGTATAGCTCATTGCGGAAATTGATTCCACATAGTCGTCCGGCACCTTTATGCCACGCTTATTTTCAAGAAATTCGCGGTCAATTTTCTCCCATACGCCAAGGGAGTCCATAATTGTACCGTCCATATCAAACACGACGGCATCAAACAAACTGTAATCTATCATAACCTACTCCGAGTATTTTTCAAGAAGTGAATGACGGACTCTCCAGAGCTTTGGCGAAAGGTCAACATAATATGTGTGAGGATTTTCAAAACGCTTTACCTCATCCCATATTGTGTCAATCTGCTCTTTGCAGTACTGACGAATTTCACTGATTTCGGGAAGCTTTGCTACACATTCACCCTTTTCAAAAAGCTTCACAAGAAGCTTCTTCGCAGTAAAGTTTTCTACTTTTTTGCGTTTCCATGTGTGAATAGGATCAAAAATCTCATACGGCTCTCCATCATTTATTTCTTCATTATGAAGAGTCATAACGTCTGCAATTGCTTTCCCGCTTTCGTTATCAAACAATCTGTATATCTGCTTAAAATCAGGAATTGTAATTTTAGCAGGATTTTCACTTATTTTAATTTTAGGAACAATTTCACCGTCTTCTTCAACGCCTACAAGCTTGTACACTCCACCAAATACAGGCGAGCTTTTCGCAGTAATAAGTCTCTCACCCACACCGAAGGAATCAATTTTTGCTCCTTGTGCGAGGGTATCGGAAATAATATATTCGTCAAGAGAGTTTGATACAACTATTCCGCAGTCCGTAAATCCCTCCGCGTCAAGCTCCTTACGGATTTTCTTGGAAAGATATGTTATATCACCGCTATCAATTCTTACACCCTTAAGACGTTTTCCTTGCGGCAAAAGTACGTCTTTTGCAACTTTGATCGCATTCGGAAGTCCGCTTTTAAGCACGTTGTAGGTATCAATAAGAAGCGTGCAACTGTCGGGATAAGCCTCGGCATAAGCTTTAAAAGCATCGTATTCCGTAGGGAACATCTGCACCCAGCTGTGCGCCATTGTTCCAAGCGCAGGAATGCCGAACATTTCATCACTTATTGTGCAGGCGGTACCTGCACACCCTGCAATATAAGCGGCTCTTGCACCTAAGATTGCACTGTTTGCACCGTGTGCACGTCTTGAGCCAAACTCCATAACAGCTCTGCCCTGTGCAGCACGTACAATTCTGTTGGCTTTTGTCGCAATCAGCGTCTGATGATTTACAATCAGAAGCAACATTGTTTCAACCATCTGCGCCTGAATAGCAGGCCCGCGTACAATCACAAGCGGCTCTCCCGGAAATACCGGTGTACCCTCCGGAACAGCCCATACATCACACTCAAACTTAAAGGTTCTGAGATAGTTTAAAAAACCTTCATCAAAAAGCTTTTTGCTACGCAGATACTCTAAATCCTCTTCTGTAAAGCGAAGATTTTTAAGATACTCCACAACCTGCTCTGTTCCAGCCATTACTGCAAAGCCACCATTATCGGGAACTGTTCTGAAGTAAAGGTCAAAATAACATATTTTTTCATGCGTACCATTAACAAAATAACCATTTGCCATAGTAAACTCATAAAAGTCGGCAAGCATGGTAAAATTCTGTTCTTTAAACATTTTTTGTCATCTCCTGAAAATTATCAACCGTTTTCAATAGCATCCTCAAGCCAGAATTCAGCAATATCAATTGCTTCGTAAAGGCTTTCTCTCTTAGCTTTTTTCATAACCTTATTCTTGCCGGAGCCGTCGTTTAAACAAAGATCAATCGTTACTGAATCTGCAACGTCAAGGTCACCGACCTTTTTCTTTGAGTTAACAGTAAAGATTATAATATACTTCTCACTAAGATCTCCGTAATAAATAACATCTCCGCGACGAACCATAGGTTTGCCCTTATAGGTAAAAACATTCTGTGCTTCTGCCATAATATATCTCTCCTTCAATAATTATAAACGGATATAACTGTTTATTGTATTATATCACAACAAAACTTATTAGTAAAGTATTTTTTAATACGGCTTTTTTAAAGAAAACTATTGATAATTTTCATTTAGTGTGATATACTGTATAGGCTGTACTGGCCGGGGAGGTAGCGGTGCCCTGTATCCGCAATCCGCTATAGCGGAGGTGATGTCCCCGATTGAGGCGTTTTAGTTTGTACGGCAGGAGCATATAAGTGGTGTTGACAGCCGGGTCTTGCGCAATATTGGCCCGTGAACCTTGTCAGGCGGGGAACCGAGCAGCAATAAGCGGTTACCTTTATGTGCCGCGAGGGTGCCTGGCTCGAGCTAACTGTATGAATTCCGCGTGTAGGCAGGCGTCGATTTCGGGGTGTACGGCTTATATACAGTTCTTCGAACTGTGTATAACGATATAAATTCCTGCCGGAATTTTCGATATGTACTTCGTACGCGATATATCTTCGATGCGATATGTCCCTTTGGGACGAGAACAGGAATTTGTATCATATCGCAACCGAATGAAATGATATTATATCGAATTTGCGAAGCAAATATATCGCACGAGCACAGCGAGTATATCGAATCAGATTTGTAGGGATAAAACATTTTTGTTTTTATCCCTTTACTTAAATATTAGAAAAAGGAGGAACCAGCATGGAATATCAGGCACTTTACCGTAAGTGGAGACCTAAGACATTTGACGATGTTGTCGGTCAGCAGCACGTTACTCAGACCATAAAAAACGAAATAAAGAACAATGCCTGCGGTCATGCATTCCTTTTCTGCGGTAGCCGCGGTACGGGTAAAACTTCAACCGCAAGAATTCTCAGTAAAGCAGTTAACTGCGAAAACCCCATAGACGGCAATCCCTGTAATGTCTGCCCCACCTGTAAAGGTATCGAAGATGGCAGCATTATGGATATTATTGAAATTGACGCAGCCAGCAACCGCGGTGTTGACAACATCCGCACACTTCGCGAAGAAGCAAGCTATACCGCTGCAGTTACAAAATACAAGGTATACATCATTGACGAGGTGCATGCTCTCAGCAACGACGCCTTCAACGCACTTCTGAAGCTCCTTGAGGAGCCTCCGGCACACGTTAAATTTGTGCTTGCAACAACTGAGGCAAACAAGGTGCTTGAAACAATTTCGTCCCGTTGTCAGCGTTTTGACTTCAAGCGCATAACTCCCGAGGATATATATGCCCGACTTGACTATATATGTAATGCTGAAGGCATTATGGCAGAGGAAAAGGCTCTGAGAATGATTGCCATCCACGCAGATGGTGCACTTCGAGATGCGCTCAGTTGTCTTGAACCGTGTATCGCTGCCGGCAAAGAGGTGGATACAGAGTTTGTTGCAGAATTTCTCGGCAGAGCCGAAAACGATGCAGTACTTGAGCTTTGCAGAGCAATCGGAGAAAACGACAGTCAGGGAGTTATCCGATGCATAGATGATGTTTCATCAAGAGGTAAAAACCTGACACCTTTTATAGAGGTGCTTATCAGTGCAATGCGTGATATGCTTATAATCGCAGTTTCCGGCAAGGGTAAAAGCGACTTTGACGAAGCTGAGTACGCACAGCTTCAGACGTATGCTGCACTTTACTCAACAGAGAAGCTGCTTTACGCGATAAAGACGCTTTCTGACTCCGGTCAGACGGCACGTTTTATGACTAATCCCCGTGTGATATATGAGGCAGCACTTGTAAAGCTTTGTATGAAAAACGTTGACGGCTCCATAGACAGTCTTTTGGCACGTATTGGTGAACTTGAAAGAAAGCTTGAGTCCGGCACTGTTACCGTAAAGGCGGTTTCTTCTCCGGCGGAAACTCCTGTTCAGGAAGCACCAACCGAAGAAGCTCCGAAAAAGGTTAATCTTAACGATATCCCTCCTACGGAATTTCTTGCAAAAATAAAATCAATCTGGCCCGAGGTTATGAATGATTTATCCGGAAGTATTCTTCTTTTCACAACCCTTGAGAATGTAATTCTTTTTGAAGAAGGCGGAAGACTTGCCCTTGTATTCCCCGACGAAGGCGGAAGGGAAATGCAGGATATGGTACGTGGCGGAATCGATCAGATAAACGCGTCTGTAAAAGCACATTCGGGACTTGACGCTAATACATTGTTAAGACTTGAAAGTGATTTTGACACTTTCGGGAAGACAAAAAAAGGCCACGACCCGATTGAAGATATAATAAATTTACCTATAACAAACATAGAATAATGTCGGTATCCCGACACATAACAGAAAGGATGTATTAAAATGGCAAAAGGCGGATTTCCCCGTAATATGGGAATGGGCGGAATGGGCAATATGAACAATATGATTAAGCAGGCTCAGAAGATGCAGGAGGAAATGCTCAAGGCTCAGGCAGCTCTTGAAGAGCAGGTTATTGAGGCATCCGTCGGTGGCGGGGCCGTAAGCGTAAAAATCAATGGCAAAAAGGAGCTTATAGAGCTCAAACTCTCTCCCGATGCAGTTGATCCCGATGATGTTGAGATGCTTGAGGATATGATTATCTCAGCAGTTAACGAGGCACTCCGCAAGGCTGATGAGGCTGCAACAAGCAGTCTTAAGGGAATAACAGGCGGAATGAGCATCCCTGGGTTGTTTTAATCGGGAATGTAAAAAAGAAGCGTGCCGCTTCACCCACGTCGCGCACCTGCAAAGTGCAAACACAGTTTCACGCGTACTAATTTACGCAAATTCCTATAAGGTAAAAAAGAAGCGTGCCGCTTCACCCATGTCGCGCACGTACAAAGTGCAAACACAGTTTCACGCGTACTAATTTACGCAAATTCCTATACATTAAAAAGGTTTTCTCTGTGGAGAAAACCATCCATCATTTCGAATTTCGAACTTTACATTTCGAATTTAAACAGGCAACTTTCTCATAGGAGTTGAATTAATATGTATCCGGTTTCACTGGAAGAGCTTATTACAGAATTTGAAAAACTTCCGGGCATAGGGCACAAAAGTGCAGTCAGACTCGCTTTTTATGTAATGAATATGTCTGATGCTAAGGTTGAAAAATTCATCGGTGCAATAAAAAAAGCAAAGACGAATGTGCATCTTTGCTCAAAATGTCAGAACCTGACAGACAAGCCCGAGTGTGACATTTGTGCATCTGCCAAGCGCGACAGGACAACTATCTGCGTAATGGAAAGTCCCAAGGATGTTACGGCTCTTGAGAAAACAAAAGAATATAATGGTCTGTACCACGTTCTTCACGGAGCTATTTCCCCTATGGACGGAGTAGGTCCTGAGGATATTAAAATAAAGGAGCTGCTCGCCCGCCTTTCTCCCGAAGTTACAGAGGTAATTATGGCGACAAACTCCACTGTTGAGGGCGATGCTACTGCAATGTATATAGCAAGGCTCTTAAAACCTATGGGCATAACTGTGACGAGAATTGCCCACGGGCTTCCGGTTGGCGGCGATATAGAGTATGCTGACGAAGTTACTTTATCGCGTGCAATGGAAGGCAGACGCGAGATATAAAGTTTGCTGCTTCCCCCTTTTTTGCGAAAATATTGTTTCACGCGTATAAATTCACACAAAGCAAAAAGAAATCCGCAAAATATTGCGGATTTCTTTTTACAGCATAGGAATTTGCGTAAATTAATACGCGTGAAACTGTGTTTGCACTTTGTACGTGCGCGACGCGGGTGAAGCGGCACGCTTCTTTTTTATGCACTTTGCATTATGCATTGCGCAAACTAACACCCTTAAAACTATGTTTGTACCTTGCACGTGCGCGACGCGGGCGAAGTGACACGCTTCTTTTTTATTTTGCACTTTCGAGTAGTGCCTCCAATTCTTCCTTTGTATAGTTGTACACATTATCACAGAAGTGGCAGGTGATTTCCGCCTTGCCGTCTTCCTCTATAAGCTTTGTAAGTTCTTCCTTTCCAATACTTATAAGTGCGCGGTCAGTTCTTTCTCTTGAACAGTCACATTTGTAGGCAGTCTCCTGATTGTCAAAATACTCAATTTCGTAATCTGAAAGAAGCTGTTCTACGATATCCTCAGGCTTTTTGCCATTTGAAAGCATTTCTGTAACCGAAGAAATTGATGCTACTGTTTTTTCAACATTGTCAATATCTTCGTCATAGGCACCGGGAAGCACCTGAAGAATAAATCCTCCGGCTGCCTTAATGGTATAGTCTACGTCAACAAGCACTCCGAGAGCTACTGCCGTAGGCAACTGCTCACTTGTAGCATAATACTGTGTAAGGTCTTCTGCAACCTCACCGTTAACAAGGGGAACTTGTCCGACATACGGCTCTTTAAGTCCTAAATCACGTATAATACTCAACATACCGTCAGTACCTATCGCACCACCGACATCAAGCTTACCTTTTTCGTTAAGAGGCAAGTCCACAAGGGGATTATCTACATAACCTTTAACGTTTGCTTTTCCGTCGCTAACTGCAATAACCCTTCCGATTGGGCCACCGCCATTAAGCTGAATTGTTATTGCATCCTCTGTACTTTTAAGCATACTGCCCATAATTGCTGCTGCAGTAATCGTTCTGCCAAGAGCTGCTGCCGCAGTAGCAGACATTTTATGAATTTCCTGTGCACGGTTGCAAAGCTCTGTTGTGTCTGCTGCAACCACACGAATTGCACCATTTGAAGTTATTGCATTAACTATATAGTCTTTCATACCCATTCTCCTTTTTACAATTTTTAACTAAATATACATATACTTAATTAAAAATTGTAAATAGTTTATAGTATTTATAAAAGGCAGAGGCTGAGCCTCTGCCTTTTAAGTAGCTTAAACTAAAATTACTTAAGTTCAACCTTTGCGCCAACTTCTTCAAGCTGAGCCTTGATCTTTTCAGCATCGTCCTTAGAGATACCTTCCTTAAGTGTCTTGGGAGCGCCATCAACAGCTTCCTTAGCTTCCTTAAGGCCAAGACCTGTGATTTCACGAACAACCTTGATAACCTTAATCTTTTCAGCACCTGCATCTGCAAGAACTACGTCAAATTCTGTCTTTTCTTCAGCAGCACCTGCAGCGTCTCCGCCTGCAGCTACAACTGCTACGGGAGCAGCAGCGCTAACGCCGAACTCTTCTTCCATAGCTTTTACAAGCTCAGCTACTTCGAGGAGCTTTAATTCTTTGATTTCAGCAATAATTGATTCAATTTTACTCATTGTTTCTTACCTCCAAAAATAAAGTTTAATAATTTTTATTCTTCTGTAGGAGCAGCTGCTTCTTCAGCAGGAGCTTCTGTTGCAGCTTCAGGAGCTGCTTCTGTTGCGGGAGCTTCCTCTGCAGGAGCTTCCTCTGCTTTCTCAACTACGATGTCAGCGGGCTCTACGCCGTTATCAACAAGTGCCTGCAATGTGCGAGCAAGATTGCTGATGGGAGCGTTAAGGCTACCGAGCAATTTAGCAAGAAGAGTTTCACGGTTAGGTGTAGCTGCAAGAGCCTTAACTTCTGCAAGTTCAAGCACCTTACCATCGAGGAAACCACCTTTGATTTCGAGCTGTTCGTGACCCTTTGCAAAATCTGCAATAACCTTTGCTGCAGCAACTTCATCTGTCATGCTGATAGCAAGAGCTGTAGGTCCGTTAAGGATAGGCTCGAGAGCTTCAAAGCCAACTTCCTTTGCTGCGCGAGCTGTAAGAGTATTCTTAATAACCTTATACTCTACGCCTGCTTCACGGAACTTATTACGAAGCTGAGTATCTTCCTCAACAGTAAGTCCGCAGTAATCAACGAATACGCCGGAAACTGCTGTCTTAAACTGTTCTGCAATACCTGCAACGATCTGTTCCTTTTCCTGGAGAACTTTCTGACTAGGCATTTTCTCACCTCACAATAAATAATAAAAAGGATTCTTTGCCCATAGACACAAAGAATCCCGAATTTTTATAGGAATACTTCCTCGGCAGGACTTACCTTTGTGCCTGCTGTCTATGGAAACAACATAGTGTATTATACACCATATTATTCAGTTTGTCAACTAAAAATTAGCCGATTTTTGATGCATTGATTTTTATTCCGGGGCCCATAGTGCTTGCGATAGCAAGGCTCTTAATGTACTGACCCTTAGCAGCTGCCGGCTTAGCCTTAACAATTGCTGACATAAGAACATCAAAGTTCTCCTGAAGCTTCTCAGGACCAAATGATGCCTTACCGATGGGGCAGTGAATGATATTTGTCTTATCAAGACGGTATTCAATCTTACCTGCTTTAACATCGTTTACAGCTTTAGCAACGTCCATGCTAACTGTACCAGCCTTGGGGTTGGGCATAAGGCCCTTGGGTCCAAGGATTCTTGCGATACGTCCGATAACACCCATCATGTCAGGTGTTGCAACAACAACGTCAAAATCAAGCCAGTTTTCTTTCTGAATCTTTTCAACGAGTTCTTCTGCACCAACGTAATCTGCGCCTGCATTCTGTGCCTCTGTTGCCTTTTCGCCCTTTGCAAAAGCAAGAACTCTTACAGTCTTACCTGTACCGTGGGGAAGAACAACAGCACCTCTAACCTGCTGGTCAGCGTGACGAGAGTCAACACCGAGCTTTGCATGAAGTTCGATTGTTTCATCAAACTTTGCGCTAGCAGTCTTTACAACAAGGTCAAGAGCTTCTGCAGGATCATACTGCTTACCGGTTTCAATAAGCTGAGCACCGGCTAAATATTTCTTACCGTGTTTCATACTGTTACCTCCTTGTGGTTCATCGGGATTTTATCCCTCCCACATTCTCTTTAATTATTCCTCTACCGTTACGCCCATACTTCTGGCTGTACCGGCAATCATGCTCATAGCTGCCTCAAGGCTTGCTGCGTTAAGGTCAGGCTTCTTGAGCTCTGCGATCTGCTGGAGATCTGCTTTTGAAAGCTGAGCAACTTTCGTCTTATTCGGCACACCACTGCCACTCTCGATCTTACAAGCCTTCTTAATAAGCACTGCAGCCGGAGGGGTTTTTGTGATGAAGCTGAATGATCTGTCCGCATAAACGGTAATAACAACAGGGATAATAAGACCTGCGTCTTTAGCTGTTCTCTCGTTGAATTCCTTTGTGAACTGTACGATGTTAACACCGTGCTGACCGAGAGCCGGACCTACCGGAGGAGCCGGGGTAGCCTTACCTGCGGGGATCTGCAATTTGATATAACCTGCGATTTTCTGTGCCATAATCTGCACCTCCTTAGAGAAAAAATGTGGTAGTTAGCGGACTTAAAAGTCCTCCCATCTATAACAAGCCTCGCGGCTTATTAACGATTTACTCAAGCGGCTCAATCTGGTAGAAGTCAAACTCTACCTGCATTTCTCTGCCGCCGAACATGGTTACCATAACGCTAACCTTGCGTTTTTCCTGATTAATTTCAAGAACTTCACCCATAAAGCCTTCCATAGAGCCGTCTGTAATACGCACTGTATCACCGACATCCGCACCAAGGTCAACCGTTGCGGTTTCAACACCGAGACGTTCAACCTCTGCGTCTGAAAGGGGAACGGGCTTACTTCCCGGACCTACAAAACCGGTACAGCCGCGTGTGTTACGCACAACATACCAGCTTTCGTCTGTCATATTCATTTTAATGAACACATAACCGGGATAAATTTTTCTTGTGACAGTTTTCTTTTCGCCTTTGTCGTTTTCCTCAACTGCTTCCTCAACGGGGATGCACACATCGCCTATAAGGTCACCGAGGCCGCGATTTTCAACTGTTTTTTCGATGCTGTCTTTCACCTTATTCTCGTAACCGGAATAAGTATGAGCAACATACCATTTAAATTCAGCACTCATAATATACCAGGCGAAGCGCCTTTCCTCCCTTTTAAAATTTTAGCCTTTAATAACAAACGATGTTAAAAAAGAAAAAAGCGCATCAAGACCAAATATTATAAGACCAACAACAACAAGCGCTGCAATAACGATAGCAGTGTTGTTTAAAAGCTGCTTCTTTGTAGGCCAAACAACCTTCTTGAACTCCGACTTGGTAGCCTTCATAGAGTCAACCATACGGCGGAAGATGTTTACCTTTTTAGTTTTTGCTTCTCCCATTAAGTTCACCCTCTATTACTTAGATTCTTTATGCAGTGTGTGCTTGCGGCAGAAAGGACAATACTTGTTCATTTCGAGTCTGTCAGGATCGTTTTTCTTGTTCTTCATAGTATTGTAGTTACGCTGCTTGCACTCTGTGCATGCCAAAGTGATTTTAACTCTCATAATTGCGCCTCCCTAAGATATTTACCTCAAATTTTATGCACGTAAAAAAAGCCCACATAGCGAGGTAAAATGAGTATACCACACTATTTTTTCAATGTCAACACATTTTTTAGATTTTTTTTGTACGTCTGAGCTTTTCGTGCCGAAAACAGTTCCTTCCTTATTATATATAAATAAAGCAACCTGTTTTCTGTAAAATAAAAAAATCCTTTATCACACGCCGTAAGGCGTATTTCATATTGCTTAGCAATATTTCACGCACGAAGTGCATTTCACAAATCCTGAAAGGATTTATTTCATTGAAAAAACGACTTGTAGGAACAAGTCGTTTTTTCTGGTTGCCGAACTAGGATTCGAACCCAGACAAACAGAGTCAGAGTCTGCTGTGCTACCCTTACACAATTCGGCAAAATCAATTAAGCTACCCGTATAATATACACCGAATAAGAAGGTTTGTCAATCTTTTTTTTTAAAATTTTTAATTTTTTTATTTAAAACGGTTATTCCCTGATTGTTTTTTAAATAAATTTGTCGTTTTTTATAAGTTTTTCTTGTATACTATGTTTTTTTGTGTTATACTTATCTAAAGATTTAGTATTTGTGGAGGGATTTATATGGAACAAAGACAGCATCAGCAGAGACCGCGTTCCGGTAAAAAAGTCAGAAAGGTCACCTTAGCGGCAGCTGCGGTTTTATGCATTATCTGCTTCGTTTTAGGTATTATTATAAGCAATGCAGTATCTTCAAATAAGCTTGCAAAGGCTGAGAAAGAGGTTGCGTCGCTCACTCTTAAGGTTGAAATGCTTGAAACTCAGGAGGATGCGCTTGTCTCAGAGCAGAAAGCCGAAATCAACAGACTTAATCAGGAGAATGCCAAACTGACAGAAGCTGTAAATCAGGCAAATGCTCAGCAGGCAACACAGACTGAAGAACCTGAGAATGATGTTGCTGAAGAAACTCCCTCTGCTACAGAGAGTACAGAAGATGACGTAGCTACACCCAAGTCTGTAAGTCCTTTTAAAACAATCCTTACAGTTGTTCTTATTCTCATTATTCTTTGTTGCATAGTTTTCGCAATTGTACTTTTCCTCAAGAGAGGTTCCCGCGAGGATGAGGAATATGATGACGAAGAGTACGAGGATGAAGAATATGAAGATGAGTATGAAGAGGATGAATACGAGGACGAAGAGTATGAGGATGAAGAGTACGACGACGAAGAAGAATAATTAAGTAAAAAAGAAGCGTGCCGCTTCACCTACGTCGCACTCTTACGAAAGTGCAAACACAGTTTCCTGCGTCTTAATTTGACGCAAATTCCTATACTGTAAATAAAAAAGGTCTGCTTTGAGCAGACCTCTTTTTTATTTGCTTAACTCACACGCTGTTCTTATGCCGATTTCAAGACCGGGCTTCAAAGAATTTTTATCAATCCACTCTTCCCTGGTGTGTGCGCCACCACCGTCATATACACTTATGCAAACGGATGGGATACCCATTGACAGGGGAATGTTGCAATCTGTTGACGCAGGTATATACTCAATCTCGCGCCCGCAGGCTTCTTCTGCTATATGCTTGCACATTACACTCAATTTTTGCTTTGCGGACAAATCTACACCCTTTTCACAAGGTCTTTCTCCGATATTTTTCACATTCACTTCCACTTCACAGGACTTTGCAGAAGCAAAAATTTCTTCAAAATGCTTTTTCATTATATCCAGACATTCGCTATTGTCACTGCGGTACTCACAAAGCATTTTCGCATTTTGTGCAATGGTATTTACCGAAGTCCCTCCTTCAATATTTCCCACATTATAAGTTGTTGTGGAATTGCCGATTTTCGGAACTTCTATATTGTAAATCTGTGCAACAATTTTTGAAAGCTCTGCAATCGCATTTTTATTTCCGAATTTATTGAAGCTGTGACCGCCCTCACACTTTACCTCCACCTCATAACGGTGTGATCCTACACATTCGTTATGGTGTATGTGAAGCAGAAAGCTGTCAAAGGATATAAACTGCTTCACCCTACCCTCATAATCTTTCATAATCTGCCGTGTACCTTTAAGGTTCCCAAGACCTTCCTCACAGGAGTTACAGACTATTAAGAATCCATTTTGAGGTGTAATGCTATTTTCGATAAGATACTTTGTCATCATCAGAAGAACTGCCACACACGCAGTATCGTCGCCGATACCGGGGGAGTACATTTTCTCCTCATCTTCTGAAAAAGGCATGGGCTCTGCATCGGGGAAAACCGTGTCTGTATGCGCTACGAACACAGTTATTTTATTGCTGTTTTTACAGTTATACGGAAAAACGACATTCAAAGCTTCGTCAATGTATACACCCTCTGCACCGCTGTTTCTGAGCCACTCAAGGCAGAACTGCGCCCGTTTTTCTTCCTGCCCTGATGGGGCAGGAATTTTGCAGAGTTCACGAATAAGCTCTAAAGTTTCTTCGTAATTCTCTTCAATGAATTTTTTCATAAATACCTCTTACAGGCTGAATAAGCCAAATGCACCAAGGACAGATGTCACAAGAATAAGCACAATGCAGATAGGTGCAAAATATTTGATAACGATTGTGAAAAGTGCTTTTTCCTTAAACTTTATGTTGTTCTGCTCAATTTCTTCAATAAGAGTCTTTGGCTTAATGATATAGCCAACAAAAATACAGGTAAAGAATGCAATTATAGGCATAAGCACGCTGTTACTGATAAAATCAAAGAAGTCAAGGAACTGCATTCCAAGAAGCTTAACCTCGCTCCAGATACTGTATCCGAAAACAGAAAGAAGGCCTATAATAACCGCACCGACGAAAACAACCAGTACAGAAAGCTTTCTTTCCAGTTTGAATTTATCACATACAATGGAAACAACTGTCTCCATAAGCGAAATCGACGATGTAAGTGCCGCAAAAAGAACCATCACAAAGAACGCTGTGCCAAGGATTGCACCACCCGCCATACTTTCAAACACCTTGGGAAGTGTTACGAACATAAGCGACGGGCCGGCATTCTGAGGAGCCGCACCTGAAAATGCAAATACTGCAGGAATAACCATAAGACCTGCTATAACAGCGATACCTGTATCAAAAAGTTCAATCTGCTTAACAGAGCCCTCTAAGCTTACATCCTTTTTCATATATGAACCATAAGTAATCATAATACCCATTGCAAGTGACATTGAGTAAAAAAGCTGACCCATTGCTGCAAGAACCGTCTTCACAGAGAAGTGTGTAAAATCGGGGATAAGGTAGTATTTAACCCCTTCCAATGCGCCGGGCTGGCATACAACATAAATTGCAATAAACAGCGAAAGCACTACGAGAACCGGCATCATAACCTTGCTTACCTTTTCAATACCTTTTTCAACTCCGAAAAGAACAACAAGCGCGGTTATTCCGATAAAGAGCATAAACCATACAACAGGCTCAACAGGTGCAGAAATGAAATTACCGAAATAAGCATCATTTGCAGTCAGCTTTATATCACCTATAATAAACGCTGCCATATACTTCATTACCCATCCGCCAATAACAGAATAGTAAGGAAGAATAATTGCAGGAATAACTGCTGCACCATATCCTATAAAAGAAAATCTTTTATCTAGTTTTTGGAATGCACCGATTGCACTAAGACCGGTTTTTCTGCCGATGGCAATTTCTGCCGTCATAAGTGCAAAACCGAATGTTAATGCAAGTATTATGTATACAAGCAAAAATATTCCACCGCCGTACTGTGCCGCAAGGTAAGGGAACCTCCATATATTACCCAGACCTACCGCTGAGCCTGCCGCTGCAAGCACGAAGCCTAGTTTTCCTGTAAAACTGCTTCTTTTTTCGTTACCCATTTAAACAACATCCTTTCATTACACGGAATACCTGTTCCGCCGTATCTGACATATTTTTATATGCGTTTTCCGTTTTCATAGCGTCCTCAAGCGAGCACACCGTTCTGAGTATGGGGAAAAACGCATCAATACCATTCGTATTAACTTCCCGTGCATCATCCGTTACCGCACCCGAAAAGGCAATTACTTTTTTGTCGTATTTTTTTGCTATTGCCGCAATACCGCCGGGGGCTTTACCCATTGCAGTCTGTTTGTCAAGTCTGCCCTCGCCTGTTATTACAACATCTGTGTCTTTCACAAGCTCTTCAAGTTTTGCCGCACGAAGGACAATATCAATTCCACGTTCAAGCTTTCCGTTAAGAAATGCCATAAACGCAAAACCTATCCCCCCTGCCGCACCGGCACCGGGATAATTTTCATCGGCCTGCGTAAAAACTTCCTTAACTTTTTTAGCATAATCAGAAAGCCAGCTGTCCATATCGGCAACCATTTTTTCATCCGCACCTTTCTGCGGACCGTAAATTGCACTGCATCCGTTATCACCGCAAAGAGGATTATTTACATCACAAGCAATATTGAAGCTGCACTCTGAAAGAAGGGGATTTTTTTCATCTGTCGTAATTGACACTACTTCTTTTATTCCCTTTGCACCGAACGATACATTATTACCCAACTTATCATGTATACCAAAGCCAAGTGCCTGAAGCATACCGATACCGCCATCGTTTGTTGCGCTGCCGCCTATACCGATTATGAAATTACGGCATCCTCTTTCCATTGCATCTGAAATGATTTCCCCCACGCCATAGGTTGTGGTATTAAGAGGATTTCTAAGATTATCGGGGACAAGAGTAATACCTGCCGCAGCCGACATTTCAATAATTGCCGTTTTGGTATCTTTTATTATTCCGTACTCTGCCTGGGCTTTTTCTCCAAGAGGGCCGCATACGGAAATTTTCACCTTTTCACCGCCCAGACCTGCGACTAAGGCATCAACTGTGCCCTCGCCACCGTCTGCCACGGGAACGATTATATTTTCACTGTCGGGGTAAACCCTTTTTATACCCTCTGCACAGGCACGGCCTGCCTCCACAGAAGTAAGGCTACCCTTAAAGGAATCTATCGCTATTACTGTTTTCATAAGGACAAACCTCCATAATTTTATATAATAACACAAAATAAGGTAAAAAGAAAGCTTTTTATTTTTCTTTTTTGTTCCTGTATTCCGTTGGGGTTTTCCCGAACCGCTTTTTAAAAAGCCGGTTAAAATACGTCACATTGTTAAACCCTGTCTGCCGAGCTACTTCTGTCACCGTTTTCGAGGATAATTTTAAGAGTTCACAGCTTTTGTCAAGGCGCTTTGTGTTTATATATTCAAGCATACCCACGCCCTCTTCTTCCTTAAAAAGCTTGCCGATATATTTCTCGTTATAATTAAAAATACGCGCGATTTCACTGACGGATATTTCACCGAAAAGGCTTTCCTCAATATAGTTTTTTATATTAACTATAAGAGGACTGTAGCTGTGGATATCATTTGAATATTCTTTCACAAGAAGCTTTATGTGATTTTCTATGATTTCGCAAAGACGCCTGCACTTTTCTTCGTCAAAATTCTTTTCAAAGGAAAATCCGTGAATTTCCCTGTCCGAGATATTCCCCACAAAAAGTACAGCAATTACAGCCCCGTCATAAATCACGGGACTTACATATTCATAAATACCACCGCTGCAAAGTCTGCCAAAGGGTACCCTTTCGGAAATCGCCTTGTTAAAGGCTTTGTTCCTGCAGGATATGCACTTTAAAAGTCCGCCCGGGGTGGACTTGAAAAAATCGCAGTACGGCTTTGAATGATTGATAAAATATTTGTCAAGCATCGTTTTTTTATTGCCGTAATTTTCAAGAAACGCTACCGTTATATGAAGCCGGGTTCCATATTCAAGAAAGCACAAAAGTTCCTGAAGTGAGCTATGTTCCATTTTTCCTCATTCCTTAACAAAGGTAAGATATTTTTGTATATTATACCTTAAATATTTCTTTTGTTCAATATTTTTATTCAAAAGTTATAGTATTCGGCTCTTTTTTTATTGTACAATCAGTGTATAAAGGTCGGAAAGGATGTTGCAAATGATTAATTTTAATGAGCTTTTTTTCAGCGAAGACGGTTATCTTTTGTATGCAGAGCATCAGGGTAAGCGTTTTTTTGCATATTCTCCGCTATGGGAAGTTAAGTGCAACGATGCTGTATATACAATCCGCGATATGACGGAATTTTCATATATTGACCACGGTCATTATATGGAGCTTTTCTGGAATAACGATAAAACAGAGGTTTCCGTGTGCATCTTCCTTGATGAAAAATATGAGTTTAATATTTCGGTAAAAACTGCGGATGATGCTATTGAAAAGGTTGTTTTCCCCATATTTAATGATGTAAATTCCATAAGTAACTCTGACGAAAATGCCTTCCTTCTTCTTCCGTATCAGAATGGCTGGCTTGTTAAAAGCCCCGTTGCAACAATCCTTGATTACAAGGGGCATTTCCCTTTCTGGCTTGGCAGAGGCGGTGGTTTTTACGAAAACGAATATCCTGCAGGCTACTCGTTCCAGTTTGCATCATATTACGACCCCGACACCTTCGGTTGCTACTTTGCAACAGAAGATGGTGAGGCATATATAAAAACCTTCGGTGTGTATCCTGACGGAAATGGCGGAATGCGCTTCTCGGCGGTGAATTACCCCGAAAATGCAAGAAGCACAACAGAGTATGTCCAGCAATATAATTTTGTAATGACCTTTTTTGAAGGCGACTGGCAGGACAGTGCCGAAATCTACCGTAAATGGGGCGAAAACCAAAAATGGGCAAACAAAAAATTATCCGAAAAGGAAATTAACAGTGTTATCACTAATACCGATTTATGGAGAATCAACCACACAAATTACAGGCTTGGTATGCGGACGGACGAATACCTTGAAACAAGCAAAATATTAAAGGAAAAGGCAGACGGAAAGCTTTCACTCCACTGGTACGGCTGGAATATGGGTGAGCACGATGTAAATTACCCCGAATATATCAGCCGTGAAAGAAAAAAGGAAGGCTGGGAGGATAAGCTTACCTCGTGGATAGAAAAAATCCACGAAAACGGTATTTCCGTTATCCCCTATGTAAATGCAAGGTTATGGGACTCCTCTTCTATCAGTTGGGAAGAAAGCAACGCCGTAAAAAGTGCAGTAAAGGATGAATGCGGAAATCTTCTTAACGAGCCGTGGAAAAAAGGCGTGCTGAAGCCCATGTGTCCAAGCACAGTTCTTTGGAACAAGACCGTATCGGATTTTTCGCAATATATAACAAACCATAATTTTGACGGTCTGTATGTGGATCAGGTCGGCTCTTACAATGCAGTTCTCTGCTTTGATAAATCGCATCCTCACCCTGCGGGCGGTGGCAGTTGGTGGAAGGATACCTACACACAGCTTATGAGAAATATGCGGATGAAATCGGGAAAAGGCAAGCTTTTTACAACTGAGTCGTGTTGCGAAGCATATCTTGATGTTTTTGATTTACTGCTCGTTCTTGATACGACAGTTACGGCATCGTTGTTCTTTAAATGTATGAATAACGAAACAGCGGAGCCTGTTCCTCTGTTCAACATCATCTATGGTGACTACGGTCAGCTTTACGGCTCCTGCGCAAGATTTTCCGACCATATAAGCGTGTTTGAGTTTAACTATATAAGAAATATTCTGTGGGGATTTATGCCTACCGTTGAAGGCTGTGATATGGAAGAGGTGACAAATCCCAACGCAGAAAAATTCCTCGATGTTATGCATGAAGGAGTTCGCTTCTTTAAGGAAAACAAGGACTTGCTGATTTTCGGCAGACTGAAGAGGGTTTTAACCACCTCCACAGAAAAGCACGAGCTTGATTTCGGCGAAGAAAAGCTTTACTACGAGTCAGTTATCGCCACACGTTGGGAAGACAGATGCGGCAAAGAGTTTACTCTGGCATATAATCTGTCCGATAATGAGCAATATTTTATGGGCAGTACCATACCGCCCCATTCTTTCATAAAGGAGGAGCTCTGATGTATACACTTAAACAAAGAGAAATTCCCGTAAATACCGATTACGATGTTATCGTTGTGGGTGGAGGTCCTGCAGGATGCGGTGCTGCCGCTGCAGCCGCAAGAGAAGGCAGTAAAACACTTATTATAGAATCCACCTGCGCACTTGGCGGAATGGGTACGGGCGGACTTCTTACGACGTGGTGTCCCTATACTGACGGTGTACAGATTGTATACCGCGGAATTTCCGAAAGGGTTTTCAGGGAAACATCATCACGCACTTCCGTTGTAAAGGAAGGCGAACTCAGCTGGGTTGCCATTGATAACGAAGCACTGAAAAATGTATACGATGAATTAATGGAGGAATATGGTGTAGACTGTCTTTTCAGCACAGTGCTCAGTGATGTTGATACAGATGAAAGCGGTAATGTAGAGGCAATTATCGTCACAAACAAAAGCGGCATGACTGCATACAAGGCAAAAACTTATGTTGACTGCACCGGTGATGGTGACCTGTGCTCATTTACAGGGGCAGACTTTCAGACAGATGGTGAGCTAATGCCTGCGACACACTGCTTTATGCTCACAAATGTAAACGAGGAAGAGTTCCTTGAATTCAACAAGTTTATGGAAACACATATAAACCCATTTGAAAAAATAATGAATGACGGAAAATACGACCTTATCATAAGCACCCACTCCGTCCCCCGACTTATCGGGCCTAAAACTGTAGGCTTTAACACAGGTCATATATGGAATGTTGATTCCACCGATGCGCAAAGTGTTTCAAAGGCATTTATCACAGGCAGAAAAATGGCGCGGCAGTATCTTAATGCCCTTAAGGAATACCACCCTGATGTATTCGGGGATGCATTCCTTGTTTCAACGGCGCAGCTTATGGGAGTCCGCGAAAGCAGGCGAATCAAAGGTGATTATACCCTGACCCTTGATGATTTTCTGGCACGTCGCACCTTCCCCGACGAAATAAGCCGCAACTGCTATTTTGTAGATGTGCATTATTCAAAAAAGGATGAAGCCTTGAAGGACAAAGGTCAGCTTCAGAACGATTACCACAATTTCCGATATAAGTCAGGCGAGTCCCACGGCATTCCCTACAGAAGCCTGATTCCCGAAAAACTCAACAATGTAATCGTTGCAGGCAGAATGATTTCCTGCGACAGATATGTGCTTGCAAGCATAAGAACTATGCCCTCCTGCCTTGCAATGGGCGAAGCGGCAGGTATGGCGGCATCCTTTGCGGCAAAGCTTGATTCCCGCAATTTCCGCCACGTTGATACTGACAAATTAAGAGAAAGGCTCCTTGAAGAAGGTGCATATATTAAATAAGGTGATTTGAATGAATAACCATTATGATTTAATCGTAGTTGGAGGCGGTTTTTCAGGGGTGTGCGCGGCAATTTCCGCAGCTAAAGAGGGGCTAAACACCCTCCTTATCGAAAGATACAACTGCCTTGGCGGTGCGGCGGCAAATGCCCTTGTAGCACCTTTTATGAGATACTGGTCACACCATAAAGAAACAGGCGAAAGAATTTACCTGTGCGGAAATCTTTTTATGGAAATAATGGAAGAAGCGGAAAAGCTTAATACATACAAGGAATTCACATTCGATTCCGTGGGTTGGTTTGACGAGGAAATTATGAAGCTTGTCCTTAACCGTATGGCGCTTAAATACGGGGTGAAGCTTCTTTTTAACACTGTTGTGACAGATGCTATCACCGACGGCAGAAAAATCACGGGCATCAAGGCTTTCGGTAAGTCTGCACATCTTGAATTCACTGCAGACTATTTCATTGATGCAACAGGCGATGCGGAGCTTTCAATGCTTTCGGGATGTGAATTCAAGCTTGGCAGAGATAAGGATAACCTTTGTCAGCCCATGACACTTTCCTTCCGCATGGGAAATGTTGACGAGAAAAAGTTTCACGAGGTACACACACAGATTAAATACATTTATAAAGAACAAAAGGAAAAGGGACTTATTAAAAACCCACGGGAAAGCGTGCTTGTATTTGAGAATTTCAACGAGGGCGTTCTACATTTTAACAGCACCCGTATCATAAAACGTAATCCAACAGACCCCTTTGATGTGACAGAGGCGGAAATCGAAGCAAGGGAGCAGGTTTTTGAGCTTTATAACTTCCTTAAAAATCACGTTCCCGGTTTTGAAAACTGTCGGGTTCTTTCAACTGCAATGCAGATAGGTATCCGCGAAAGCCGTAAGATTGTGGGCGAATACACGCTTACAGAAGAAGATCTTCTTTCCTTTGCACGCTTCCCCGATGCTATCGCGGCATCAAACTACGAAATTGACATACACAACCCCGCGGGCGGTGATACGAGAATGGTATTTTTCAAGGATGAAGAATGGTACGAAATTCCCTATCGCTGTCTTATTCCAAAATCAAAGGACAATATGCTTGTTGTGGGAAGATGTATTTCCTCAACTCACGAAGCACAGTCGTCCTACCGCATTATGCCTTTCTGCGGTGAAATGGGTCAGGCTGCAGGTATCGCCATCGGACTTCTTTCAAAGGATAAAAAGACCGACGTCCGTGACGTTGATATGGAAAAATTACAGACAATACTCCGCATAGAAGGATTCAAGATATAACTTGACACATCTGTGTTTTTAGAATATACTTAACCTAGTAACAATTCAGGAGGTTATTTATATGAAATACGAATTCGGCTTAAGAGGTCACGATATAGGAAACACACTCGACGAAATGTGCGAAAACGCTAAAAAATATGGCGTTAAAAATCTGCAGTTTGCCATGGCAAAAACCTGCAACGATATAAACTTTGACGAAATCGGTTTTGATGAAAAGGTTGCAAATGATATTAAGGCAAAGCTTGACGAGTACGGTCTTCACGTATCTGTTCTCGGTTGCTACATCGACCCTATCAACCCCAACGATGAGGTAAGGGAAACACAGCTCAGACGTTTTAAGAACTTTATCAGCTATGCAAAGGTTTTCGGTGCAGATATGATTGCTACGGAAACAGGCTCACTTGCAACAAGAGAGGAAACACGCTCGGAAGAAACTTATCAGTTCTTGCTTAATAATCTCCGCCCCCTTGCAAAGGAAGCTGAGGACAAGGGCGTTATGATGGCGATTGAGATGGTATGGATTCATCCTATGTACTGCCCCCAGAGAATGAAAAGACTTCTTGAAGACCTTAATTCTCCCAATGTTTGCGTAATCGTTGATATGTCAAACCTTACATATCCCGAAACAAGAAATAATCAGTGCGACACAATGAATGATTGCTTCGACCTTCTCGGTGATAATATCAGAGGCATCCACCTTAAGGACTTCACCTTTGATGATGAGAACAAGAAGTCATTTGCGCTTGCAGGCAGTGGAGAGCTTATGACAGAGCTGTTCTTTGACAGAATGAAAGGTCTTAAGAAAATGCCCGAAATTATTCTTGACGAAACAAAGGTTACGGATTATGCACAGACACTGGAAATCCTCGAAGATGTACTGACAGAAGAATAATTTAAAAACTACTCTTCAATCACGAAGAGTAGTTTTTTGATTATCACGAATATTTGCAAGTATATTTTTCATAGTATCAGGAAGATTAAAAGAAATCTTTGCCGCTTCGGAAGAGTAGTCGCATATTACCTCTGCCATAGTTTTAATCAGTTTAATTTCGTGCTTTGCATTGTTATTTTCTGCAGAAACATCAAAATGTTCAAGGTAATTATAACAGAAATCACTGCTTAAAACTTCAAGCTTTTGAATTATGCTGTCAAGCTGTGCCAGATTGTCAGTAAGTGAAATTGCTTTTTTGATAATGTCTTTTTCGTTCATAAAATCATCTCCTTAATTATATTTTATCTCATTTTGAGATAAATGTCAATATCTCATTATGTGATATGCTATAATAATTTTGAAGGAGAGATTATTATGAGACTTAAAGACTTACGTGAAGATTTCGACGTTCCACAGAAAGTTGTTGCCCAGTATTTGAATATAAAGCAAAACACGTATTCTCAATATGAAAACGGACGGCGACAAATTCCTTTTGAGCTGCTTATAAGACTAGCAGAATATTTTAATGTATCTACCGACTATCTTCTAGGAGTTACAGACATTAAAACCCCTTACCCAAAGGGATGAATTATATTTGCTTTGGAGCAAATCGACAGATGTTCTTTTGTAACCAAAAGAACGAAAAGTTCCGGGGTTCCGATTCCCCGGGCCACAAAACGGCCTCGCAGGGGCGTAAAAAAGGATGGTCGTTGTATCATTTATACAAAGCAAGTTTTGTTGTTACCTATTTTAAGCTTTTATACCGTCGGACTTATTCCGCACTTTTGCGTCAAGCAGCGTCCTAAAAACCGTTTGCCTGCAGCGGAAAACGTTGCAAACGGTTTTTCCGCTAACAAGCATAAAATATGAAACAACCGCAGGTTAACGCTATAGTTAGTTTATGCAAATTAAAACACGCCCAAACAATAGGATTAAGGAAAAAATGTTTTTACGCAAAAATAAACCCGATTTGAAACTAGTATCAAATCGGGTTTATTTATTCTTTCGTGAATTTTAAACATTGTGGATTTTTGCCACAGCAAAAATCTTCCTTCATTTCGCATTTCGAACTTCGCATTTCGAATTTACTTTACTTCTCTTAGTTTAGAAATTACAAATTTGTAGCGACTTGCAAATCCGTCAATATCCCATATAGGCTGAACTTCGTCTTCAATGGAGAAAAGATATTCTGTAATTTCGTCAACAAGTTTTTCTGCCTTATCAAGGTCGTTTTCATCAAGTGCTTCTACAAGATATGTAAACTTTTTAAGGAATTCTGCGTGAAGATTAAGGTACTTCCAGGATGCTTTCTGTACAGGGTTTTTAACCTCTACCGTTCTGTCAGCTAATGTACTGCCCAGGTACCCTCTTGTCCACTCGCATCTTTTCTTTATATACACACGGGGAACATCGGGATAAAATCTGTGCTCCTGATATTCGCTGACTTCCGACAATGTCTGAAGATACTTTTTAACAAACTGCCACTTTTCTCCAAAGGATGCTTCAAGATATTCATTTGCTATTTCATCGAAATCCTTGTCTTTATCCCAGAGCGTTTCGGCATAAGAATAAAGGCCGAGGCCTGTGGGGAAATAAGAACGTGTTGCCTGACAGGAAATCATACCTTCAAGTCCTGCTTTTTCAAGATAGCTGACATCCTCGCAAAGGATTCTTGCACTGTTGTAGAAAGTATAGTCCTTGTAAGTTCTCCAGTAAAAATGATAGCCAAATTCAAGATAACCGTGTATTGACGGCTGTGTATCCTGCCATTTGCGTAAGAATGCAAGATTTTCCGCAGCACTCATAGGCCAGTTAATATTGTTACGCTCAAATTCCGGCAAATCCATATCCCTTTGTGCAGGGTCTTCCGCTTTGTAGGAAATGGAGTTACTTCTTGTAATGGGGCAGAAAAGCATTATGAATCTATCCTTGTTTTTAAGCTTTTCGCATACGGGAGGCCACAAAAGCTCAACATAAGAAAGAAGCACGATTTTACTCTTTACCCCTTCCTTTGTAAATGCCTCGTCAAGCTCATTAAGAAGCATTACGTAAAAATCCGTGGGAAGCTTTTTTGAACATTCAGGACATTCGCAGTGATTGTTATAACCGTCTGCAAGCCAGAATTCAAGCTCTTCCACTTCGGGATGATTCTTTGCATATTCCGTGGTATAGGCTACCACCTTATCCCTTGCCTTTTTATTAGAAAGGCAGAAGTTTGTTATCATGGGCGTGTTATTGTGAAGCTGACGCTTGCCGTTTATGTAGGGAAGAACTTCCTTCATTTCGTCACTAAGCTCGAAGCCTTTTTCAACCTGTGCACCCCAGTCCTTTACGTTGATGCCGAAAGGCTCACACATAAAGCCGTGTCCTGCACGGTGATAAACAAGTCCACGTTTCAGCATTTCATCCCCTATCTGCTTGAAATACTCTTCAATCTGTTCCTTTGAAACGGAGGTAACTTTACGGTTTGGGTTAGATGGTTTATTATACCATCTCTCAAAGATAATTGATGCATCAACAAGCTCGATAAAAAGTCTGTTATAACCGACTTTCGCCGCCCAGTCAACCTGGTCAAGCATATTTTCAATGCTTACGGCACCGCCTCCGCACAAGCCTCTGTAGCGGTATGACGCAGTTTCCTCTGTCTTGCAGTAGGGCACGTCATTTATCTTTTCGGGGATGTATTCACCGTCAACACCGGGACGAATCCACTTGATTCCGAATTTTTTAAGATATGTATATACACCGTAAAGCACGCTTCTGTGGTTTGATGCGGCAATAATGCCCTTTCCGTTTTCAATGTCAATTTTAAAGGAGTCAACCTCGTTGCTGACTTCTTTTTCTATTCCTTCAAAATCGGTGTAAAGACCGAGGGAAACATCGGCATCCACGCTGATTTTTGTTAAATATTTTCTGAGCTCCTCCGCTGCAAAACTCAGAGTTCTGTTATCCCTTTTAACTGAAATATTCATAGCAATTCTCCCGTTTTTCAGATTAGTCAACACTATAATTACACATTTTATTTTCAATGTCAAGACCAATATTTTGTTATTGGACCGATATTTTGCTGTTTTAAGGCTAATAATATAGGATATTTTTCTTTTTCTTATTGACAAAAACCTCATAAAAATAGTACAATAAAGTGATATTATATAGTTATTTATTGAAAGGAATGATTACTGTGGCAATAACTGCACCCAGAGGTACTGCAGACATACTTGCACCGGATATTCTTAAATGGAAATATATTGAGGGTAAAATCTCCGACATAAGTGCACGATTCGGTTATTCCGAAATCCGCACACCCGTCTTCGAACATACTGAGCTTTTTGAGCGTGGCGTGGGTGATACGACAGACGTTGTTCAGAAAGAAATGTACACCTTTAACGATAAGGGCGGAAGAAGTATCACACTTCGTCCCGAGGGTACTGCTTCTGTGGCAAGAGCTTTTCTTGAGCATAACATTTATGCACAGCCACTTCCTGCTAAGCTCTGCTACAACATTACCTGCTACCGCTACGAAAAGCCTCAGGCAGGAAGGCTTCGTGAATTCCACCAGTTCGGTGCTGAATGCTACGGCACTCAAGACCCCGCAACCGATGCAGAGGTTATCTCATTTGCAAGAACTGTTCTTACAGAGCTTGGAATAGATAAGCTTTCCCTTAACATTAACTCAATCGGTTGCCCCGTCTGCCGTAAAAAGTATAACGAGACACTCAAGGATTATTTCCGTCCTTACATTGAAGACGGCACACTTTGTCAGACTTGCCGTGACAGATTTGATAAAAATCCCCTGCGCATTCTTGACTGTAAGAGTCCTGTTTGCGGTGAAATTGCAGATAAAGCTCCAATACTTCTTGACTATATCTGTGACGAGTGCCGTGACCACTTTGAAGAAACAAAGAAGCATCTTGAAGCAATGGGAATCAGCTACAACGTAGACGGAACTATTGTAAGAGGTCTTGACTATTACACAAAGACAGTATTTGAATTCAAGACCGCTATTGAAGGTACTGCAGGTACAGTTTGCGGCGGCGGACGCTACGACGGTCTTATTGAAGAGATTGGAGGCAGTCCTACCCCCGGCATCGGTTTTGCAATGGGTATTGAAAGAATCATTATGGCACTTGAGGCAGGCGGAAAAATGCCCGAGCTTGAGAGCGTGCCCGATATTTACATTGCAAACATCGGCAGCGAAACAAAACTCTTTGTAACCGCACTTACAGACAAGCTCCGTAAAGAAGGCATCAGGTGTGAAAGAGATTTGTGCGCAAGAAGTCTTAAAGCACAGATGAAATATGCCGACAAATGCGGTGCACGTTACAGCATCGTAATCGGTACGGACGAGGCAGAGAAAAAGAGTGCTGTGCTTAAAAATATGAAAGAAAAAGAACAGACCGAGGTAAGTCTTGAAGATTTGACCGAGCTTATAAAGATACTCAAGGAGGAAAACTAAAATGGATACAATCAAAGGATTAAAAAGATCATATATGTGCGGTGCACTCCGTGAAGAAAATATCGGTGAAACAGTAACCCTTATGGGTTGGGTAGCAAAGGCAAGAGATATGGGCGGACTTGTGTTCGTTGATATCCGTGACAGAAGCGGTATTTCACAGGTGGTGTTTGAGCCGGAGAATGAAGCTCTTCAGAAAAAGGCTTCCGAGCTTCACATGGAATACGTAATTGCCGTTACAGGTAAGGTAAGAATGAGAAGTAACATCAACAACAACATTCCCACAGGTAAGGTTGAGGTTGAAGCAGCAGAGCTTCGCATCCTTAACACCTGTGACGTTACACCCTTCGTTGTAACAGACGACGTTAAAGCCGGTGAAGACCTTCGTCTTAAGTACCGTTACCTTGACCTTCGCAGACCTACACTTGTAAAAACTCTCGAAATGCGTCACAAGGTTACACAGATTGCAAGAAGGTATTTTGACGAAAACGGTTTCCTTGAAATCGAAACACCTATCCTTACAAAGAGTACACCTGAGGGTGCACGTGACTACCTTGTTCCCAGCCGTGTATATCCCGGTAACTTCTTCGCACTTCCTCAGTCACCCCAGCAGTACAAGCAGCTTTTGATGCTTGGCGGTATGGACAGATATTTCCAGATTGCAAAGTGTTTCCGTGATGAAGACCTTCGTGCTGACCGTCAGCCTGAATTCACACAGATTGACCTTGAAATGTCATTCGTTGAAGAGGACGACGTTATGGCAATCAACGAAGGATTCCTTAAGAAGGCTTTTAAGGAAGTTCTTGATTATGATGTAACTCTTCCCCTTCCCCGCCTTACATGGCAGGAAGCTATGGACAGATTCGGCTCTGACAAGCCTGATACACGCTTTGGTCTTGAGCTTTGCGATATGAGTGAGCTTTTCAAAGACTGTGGCTTCAGTGCTTTTGCAGATACAGTTAAGGCAGGCGGTACAGTACGTGCAATCAACGCAAAGGGACTTAGTGAAAAGCTTACAAGAAAGACACTTGATAAGCTTGTTGAATTTGTTAAGACATATAAGGCAAAGGGTATGGCTTGGCTTATCGTTGATGAAAACGAAATCCGCGGCTCTATTGCAAAATTCTTCTCACCTGAAGAGCTTAAGGCTATCGCTGACAAGGCAGATGCTACTCCCGGCGACGTTATCCTCTTTATCGCAGACCAGAAAGCAAGCGTTGTTTACGCATCGCTTGGTGCACTCCGCTGCGAGATTGCAAAGAACTTCGGTCTTATTCCCGAGGGTAAGTTCAATCTCCTTTGGGTAACTGACTTCCCGCTTCTTGAGTATGATGAGGAAGAAAACCGCTACGTTGCAATGCACCATCCCTTTACATCACCTAAGGATGAAGACCTTGAGCTTTTGGAAACTGACCCCGGCAAAGTAAGAGCAAAGGCTTACGATATTGTTCTTAATGGCTATGAGCTTGGCGGAGGCAGTATCCGTATTTACGACGCTAATCTTCAGCAGAGAATGTTCCAGGCTCTGGGCTTTACTCCCGAACAGGCACAGGAACGCTTCGGCTATCTTCTTAATGCATTCCGCTTTGGTACACCTCCCCACGGTGGTCTTGCATACGGTCTTGACAGAATTGTTATGCTTATGGCAGGTTGTGAATCCATCCGTGACACAATCGCATTCCCCAAGGTTAAGGACAGTGGCGAGCTTATGATTTCCTCACCCGATGTTGTTGATAAGAAACAGCTTGACGAATTGGGACTGGCAATCGTTAATGGCGTAGACCGCAATGCGAATGCGGAATGAGGTGCAACGGGCGTATACGCCATTAAATGCGAAATTCGAAGTTCGAAATTCGAAATGAAGGTAGATTTTCGCCGTAGCGAAAATCTTTAAAAAGGAATGGTTTTTATTAACAACGTAATCGAAACTAAGAGTTTTGATTTTGCTGTCAGAATTGTAAATTTGTACAAGCACCTTACAACAGACAAAAAAGAATTCGTACTGTCAAAACAACTGCTTCGCAGTGGTACAAGTATAGGTGCAAACGTTTCAGAGGCTGAAAAAGCACCTTCCGATGCCGATTTCAGTGCAAAAATGAATATTGCTCTTAAAGAAGCAAATGAATCTTTTTATTGGCTTCGTCTTCTTCACGCAACAGAATACCTGTCCGACAAGGAGTATGCAAGCATAGAAAACGACATTAAAGAAATCATTTCTATTCTGGTTTCAATAACAAAGTCAATGAAAAGCAAACCTAATAAATAGATTTTCGCCATAGCGAAAATCAACCATAACTTCGAACTTCGCATTTCGAATTTCGAATTAAAAAGGAAGGAGCGTGAGTTTATGTCAGCAGTTATTAGTTTCGTGGAAAAAGGCAGTATTGCCGAAGAAATCGGTCTTGAACCCGGAGATGAAATACTTGAAATAAACGACATTGAAATTAAGGATGTGCTTGACTACCGCTTCCTTATAAATGATGAATTTATCACATTAAAGATAAAAACAAAGCAGGGCGAAATAGCAGAGGTGGACATTGAAAAGGACGCTTACGAGCCACTTGGGGCAGAGTTTGAAAACTCACTTATGTCAAAACCTCTCCACTGCACAAACAAGTGCGTGTTCTGCTTTATTGACCAGTTACCTAAAGGAATGAGAAAAAGCCTTTATTTCAAGGATGACGACACACGTCTTTCATTCTTTCAGGGAAACTATGTGACATTTACAAATCTTGACGATGAGGAAATCGACAGAATTATCCGTCTGAGGATAAGTCCCATTAATATTTCCGTTCACACAATGAACCCCGAATTAAGGGTGAAAATGCTTAAAAATCCGAAAGCGGCACTTCTTCCACAGATTATGCAGAAGCTCTCGGATAACGGCATTATTATGAACTGCCAGATAGTTCTTTGCCCCGGCTACAATGACGGAGACAATCTTACATACACAATTTCAGAATTATATAAAATGCGTAACTCTGTAAAGAGCGTGTCCGTTGTGCCAATTGGTCTTACACGCCACCGTGAGGGACTTTGCCCTATGGAGGCGGTAAATCACGAAAAAGCCATTGAGCTTATAACAGAAATTGAAAAATGGCAGAAAAAAGCTATGGCGGAAGTGGGTACGGGATTTGTGTATGCATCTGACGAAATCTATCTTAAAGCAGGGATCGAAATTCCCGATAGCTCCGCTTATCACGGTTTTCCGCAGATTGAAAACGGTGTCGGTATGATTGCGAGTATGCGTGAGGAATTTTCTGATGCACTTGAAAACGCACCGAAAACCTGCCCCGATAGGTCTGTTACACTTGTGTGCGGTGTGGCGGCATACGACTTTCTTTCATCAATTAAAGATGCAGTAAAAGAAAAATATCCCAACATAAATATAACGGTGGAAAAAATCATAAATGACTTTTTCGGCCACGAGATAACCGTGTCGGGACTTCTGTGCGGATGCGATATTATCGCTCAGCTTAAAGAGAAAAAACTTGGCGACACACTTATAATTACAAAAAATATGCTCCGTGACGGAGAAAATGTTCTCCTTGACGATATTACAACGGAGGATATTGAAAAAGCTCTCGGAGTCAGCATAATCGCAGTAAGCGATGACGGCTATGAGCTACTTGATGCTATAATTAACAGAAAGGGGCGCTAGAAATGTCAAAGCCCGTTATTGCCATAGTTGGCAGACCAAATGTGGGAAAATCCACATTATTTAATAAAATAGCAGGAAAACGCATATCCATTGTAGAGGACACCCCCGGTGTTACCCGTGACCGTATATTTGCCGACGGTGAATGGTGCGGACATAATTTTACAATGATTGATACAGGCGGTATTGAGCCGTATTCAAAGGATATTATTCTTTCACAGATGCGTCTTCAGGCACAGCTTGCAATTGATATGGCGCATGTTATAATCTTTATGACAGATATCCGTGACGGTATGACCGCCGCCGACCAGGAGGTTTGCACGATGCTGCAAAAATCCGGCAAGCCAATCGTACTTGTTGTAAATAAGATTGACACCCCCGGTGAGCCTCCGTTAGAATTTTACGAATTTTACAATCTTGGTCTTGGGGACCCGATTGCGATTTCTTCACTTCACAAAATGGGTGTTGGCGATGTTCTTGACGAATGTGTGAAGCATTTCCCCTCTGCAGAGGATGAGGAAGAAGACGATACAATCAAGATTGCCATTGTCGGAAAACCCAATGCAGGCAAAAGCTCGCTTATAAATAAATTGCTTGGTGAAAACCGTGTTATTGTGTCAAACATTGCAGGTACAACCCGTGACAGTATTGACACACTTTATGAACGCAACGGTGAAAAATACACCCTTATCGACACGGCAGGAATCCGCAGAAAAGCAAAGGTTACAGAATCTATTGAGCGTTACAGTGTTATCCGTTCATACACTGCGGTTGAGCGTGCCGATGTGTGCCTTATTATGATTGACGCAACAGAGGGCATCAGCGAACAGGATGCAAAAATCGCAGGTTATGCCCACGATGAGGGTAAGGCATCAATTATCTGCGTTAACAAGTGGGACTTAGTTGAAAAAGATAACCACAGCGTTAACGAATTTACAAAGGAAATTCACGAGAAGCTGAGCTTTATGACCTATGCTCCCATTCTCTTTATTTCGGCAGAAACGGGACAAAGACTTGATAAGATTTTTGAAACAGTAACCTATGTTACAAATCAGAATTCTATGCGTCTTCAGACGGGTGTTCTTAACGACTGTCTTGCAGAAGCGACAATGCGTGTTCAGCCACCCAGTGACAAGGGCAAGAGACTTAAGCTTTACTATATGACTCAAGTAAGCACAAAACCGCCTACGTTTGTTATATTTGTAAACGACCACGAGCTTGCTCACTTCAGCTATATCCGTTATATTGAAAACTGCATCCGTGATGCGTTTGAATTAAGGGCAACACCGCTCAAATTCATAGTAAGGGAAAGAAATAAGGACAATAAATAAATTCGAAGTTCGGAGTTCGAAGTGAATGTGGATTTTCGCCATAGCGAAAATCTTCCTTCATTTCGCATTTCGCATTTCGCATTTCGAAAGGGTTTGATTAACTTTGACTCTCAAAATCATACTTTGCTTAATTTTCGGCTATCTTTTCGGGTCGCTGAATTTTGCGATTATTTATTCAAAATTAAAGGGCGATGACATCCGTAACCACGGAAGCGGTAACGCAGGGGCAACAAATGTGCTCCGTACATACGGCAAAGGTCCTGCGGCAATTGTTTTCATTCTTGACATATTAAAAGGTGTAATTGCAGTTTTAGTTGCAAGACTTATTCTCGACGGTGCAATTTTTGAATGCAGTGCGGCTCTCGGTGCAGTGCTGGGGCATAACTTCCCCGTTTACTACAAATTCAAGGGCGGGAAAGGTGTTGCAACAAGCTTTGCGGTGCTTATTGCACTCCACTGGCAAACGGCACTTATTGCACTCGGGGTGTTTATCGTAATTTGTGCAATTTCAAAAATTGTTTCACTTTCATCAATCTGTGCATCAGTCGGTGCAATTATTTCTTCATTTATATTCTTTAAAATTGATGCATTCTCGATTTTCTGTACAATAATCGGACTTTTATGCATATACAGACACAAATCCAATATCGCACGACTTATTGCAGGCAACGAAAACAAGTTAGGAAAAAAGGCAGCGTGACGCTGCACCCGTTTCGCGCACGAATAAAGTACAAACATAGTTTCACGCGTATAAATTTGCACAATCCCCAACAATGAAACAGAAAGGTTTTCTCTGCAGAGAAAACAATCCGGCATTTCGAATTTCGAATTTCACATTTCGAACTTATTAAAGTGAGGTAAATCTATGAATATATCAGTTATAGGAAGCGGTGGCTGGGGAACAGCTATTGCCCTTCTTCTTTCATCAAACGGACACAAGGTTTGTCTGTGGTCTTATCTTAAGGAAGAAAGCGAACGCTTAAAGGCTGACCGCGAAAACAAGGAATTTCTCCCCGGTGTGCCTTTTGGTGATGCCGGTTTTGTATTTACAAATGATATGGAAGAAGCGGCAGCTTTCGGTGAAATCATCGTTTCTGCAGTTCCGTCAAAGGCAGTTCGCACAACTGCAAAAAATCTCGGAAAATTTGCAAACGGTAAAACCATTGTAAATATTTCAAAAGGACTTGACGATGAAAAGCTCTGCCGTATAAGCGAAGTGTTTGAGGAATACCTTCCGGACAGCACTATTGCAGTATTAAGCGGTCCTTCCCACGCTGAAGAGGTTGCAAGGAAAATTCCTACAACCAACGCACTTGCCTGCAAAAATCCCGAAACTGCAAAAACACTTCAGGACATATTTATGTCCCCCACATTCCGCGTATATACAAATGAAGATATGGTGGGAGTAGAGTTTGGCGGTGCACTTAAAAACATCATTGCACTGTGTGCAGGTATTACAGACGGTCTTGGATATGGGGATAATACAAAAGCCGCACTTATGACAAGGGGGCTGCATGAAATCAAAAGATTAGGCGTGCACTTTGGTGCAAATCCGGAAACCTTCAGCGGACTTACGGGGGTAGGCGACCTTATCGTTACCTGTACATCAATGCATTCAAGAAACCGCAGAGCGGGTATTCTTATCGGTCAGGGCAAAACCCTTTCAGAGGCTCTCGAGGAAGTGCATATGACCGTTGAAGGTGTTGAGGCGTGCAAATCCGCTTATGCATTAAGTAAAAAATGCGGTGTCGAAATGCCTATTACAGAAGCGTGCTACCGCGTGCTTTTTGAAAATTCAGACCCAAGAAAAGAAGTCCTTGGTCTTATGACAAGAGATAAAAAAAGTGAGGCTGAAATATATTGAAAATTGCAGTAATCGGTGGCGGTGCCAGTGGTATTGTCAGCGCAATTTACGCAAAAAGAATAAACGAAAAAAATTCTGTCACTGTGTTTGAACGCAGTGACAGAATTTTAAAGAAGCTTCTTGCAACAGGTAACGGCAGATGCAACCTTTCAAATGCAAGCATAAGTGAGGATAACTACCATTCTTCGGAGAAGAGAATTATGGCTGAAATCCTCAGTAAGTTCTCACCCGATGAAGAAAAGGCGTTTTTCTCATCAATCGGCATAATGCTTGCGGAAGAGGACGGACGTATTTACCCCTACTCACGCAGAGCCACAAGCGTGCTTGATGCACTTCGTTTTGAGTGTGATCGTCTCGGCATAAAAATCCATACCAATTCCTTTATAAATAAGATTGAGAAAAAAGACAGCTTCTTTATGATAAACGGTGAGCATTTTGACAGAGTTATTCTCTCTGTCGGTTCTAATGCTGCACCGTCATTCGGCACAGACGGAAACGGAATTAACCTTCTTAATTCCCTCGGTCATAAAACGGAAAAATTCCGTTATGCCCTTTCCCCCGTTAAAACAAAGGAAAACACAAAATCCCTTAAGGGCATCCGTGCAAAAGGCAGTGTGTCCCTTATCGAAAAAGGCAGACTTCTTCGCACCGAAAAGGGTGAAATACAGTTTACCGACTACGGTCTTTCGGGAATTGCGGTGATGCAGTTATCAAGGCTGTGCCACGATGGCAGTGTGATTTCCCTTGATCTTCTTCCCGAGCTTTCCAAAGAAGAATTATATAAGATGCTGACAGAAAGGAAAGAACTTCTTTCCCACCTTAAAGCAGAGGACTTTCTGACGGGAATACTCCACAAAGCACTTTGTCAGTACATCCTCAGTTGTGCAGGAATAAAGGGAAATACAGATGTTTCACTTCTTGCAAAAAAAGATATTTCTATACTTACAGATTTTATAAAGGAGCTTTCCTTTACTGTAACAAATGTTATAGGAAAAGAACAGTCACAGGCAAGCAGTGGCGGTGCGATTCTTTCCGAATTTAATCCGGACACTCTTGAATCCTTAAAATGCTCCGGTCTTTACTGCACAGGGGAGCTTCTCGATGTAGTAGGCGACTGCGGTGGATATAATTTACACTGGGCGTGGACAACCGCCTATATTGCAGGTACAAACGTATGCTCAAAATAACAAACCTTTTTCTTCCTGTAAAATATACAGAAGAGGACATTAAAAGCGAAATAAAGAAAAAGCTCCGCATTGGTGACTATGACATTCTTTCGGTTTCCGTGCTGAAAGATTCCATAGATGCACACATACGGGGCAAAATATGCCGCTGCATCAGTGTAGCGGTTTCTCTCCGTGGAGAAAAGCGGTTTTACGATGTTAAAAACGTTGAAAAATATGAGCCGTATCTTTACGAATACCCTGCCGCTTCACGTCTTACAAAAAGACCTGTTGTTGTAGGAAGCGGACCTGCAGGTCTTTTTGCGGCACATATCCTTGCCGCCTCAGGTGCAATGCCCATAGTTCTTGAACGGGGTATGGATGTTGACAGCCGTAAAAAGGCAGTTGACAATTACTTTAAAGGTGGCAAGCTTGATACAGAATGTAATATTCAGTTTGGCGAGGGTGGTGCAGGTACATTTTCTGACGGAAAACTGACTACAGGCACAAAGGACCCGCGTCAGCACAAGGTGCTTTCCGAGTTTGTGAAGCACGGTGCTCCCGAAGAAATTATGTATGCGGGAAAGCCTCACATCGGCACAGACCTGCTTTCAGGCATTATCAAAAATATGCGTAACGAAATTATTTCCCTTGGCGGTGAATTCCGTTTTTCCTGTCGTCTTGATGATATATATACTGAAAACGGTCATATCACGGGAGTTAAAACCTCAAAAGGTGATATCGAGACGGACACCGTAATTCTTGCAACAGGACACAGTGCCCGTGATACCTTCCGTATGATTTTCGACCACGGTGCCATAATGGAGAAAAAGAGCTTTTCAGTAGGTGTCAGAATTGAGCACCCCCAGAGCCTTATTAACGATGCACTTTACCACGGCTTTAAAGGGGAGCTTCCTGCCGCAGACTACAAGGCGGCAGTGCATCTTAAGGACGGAAGAGGTGTTTACACATTCTGTATGTGTCCGGGCGGAACGGTTGTTGCCGCAGCAAGCGAGGAAAACACTGTTGTCACAAACGGTATGAGTAATTTCGCCCGTGACGGAGAAAATGCAAACAGTGCACTTCTTGTCAGTGTTACTCCCGAGGATTTTTCCGAGGACATTTTTTCAGGAATGGAATTTCAGCGAAAGCTTGAAAAAGCTGCATTCTATATGGGCGGTGCAAATAATTCTGCCCCCGTTCAGACAGTAGCGGATTTCCATAACAATCAGAAAGGTACGGGACTTGGCAAAGTAAACCCCACTTATCCTGTTGGTGTTACTCCGTCAAATCTGTCGCAGCTATTCCCCGATTTTATAACACATTCACTCCGTGAAGGTATAACCCTGATGGACAGGAAAATAAGAGGGTTCAATCTACCCGATGCGGTACTTACAGGCGTTGAAAGCCGTTCTTCTTCCCCTGTCAGAATACTGCGGGGAGAAGATTTTCAGTCAAACATCAAAGGTCTTTACCCCTGCGGTGAGGGTGCCGGTTATGCAGGCGGAATTATGAGTGCCGCCGTTGACGGAATAAAGGTTGCCGAGGCAGTGCTCGCTTTACCGGTTTAATTACAATGTTCCACACTGCGAAAAGTGCAAGCATAATGACATACATTGCCAGAATTGTGGCAACATCTCCACCGCTTGCCTTTGTTATAAGATATGCGCAGACGGCACAGAAACCCTTACCCGCATAATATTTTATGAGACTCAGTTCTCCCTTACAAAGTGCATCTGCCTGAAAATGTACGCTTACACCTCCCCACGCGAGAAAAGCACTTGTCATATTAAGTGCTGTGTCGCCTTTGCGTGACATTTCGCTTACCCCACGTGTAACTTCAAGTATTCCGCTTAAAAATCCGTATTCTCCAAAAGGTATTACCTCAAGTATCGCGGAAAACAGAATAACAAAAACACAAGCATTTATTATTGCACTTCCGCTTTCAATAGCATTTTTTACAACAAGCTCCCCTGTGTGGGGCTTGTTTTTTTTGTAGAAACTCCATTCTTCCCGAATTTGCAAATACCTTCCCATATTCCCCGAAAAAACCTTTGCCGCAATAATTGCAGTAAGCACCTGCACTAAAAAAAGCATTACTCCCACAGATTCACTTCCGTAAAATCCCACCCCTACAGTACCTATCACAAAAAGCGGTCCTGCATTATTGCAAAAAACAAGAAGGCTCTCTGCCTCTTTTTTTGTTATGAGATTTTCCCGATAGCTTTCGCTGACTGCTTTTGCTCCTGCACCGTAACCGCCTACAAGCCCGCAAAGAAAGCACACGCACCCCGGTCCGCTTATCCCCGTAAGGGGAGTGAGTATTTTTGATAACAGTGCGCCAAGAGGCCGTGCAAAATGGCTTTTTATGACGCATCCGCTAAGCACCATAAACGGAAGCAGAGAGGGTATTACTGCATTCAGGCACAGCGAAAGGCCACTTCCTGCACCGGAAATTACCTTTTCGGGAAAAAGCACAAATGCCGCACAGATAAAGAAAAACAGCATTGTTTCACCTCTTTATACAAAATTCACTCCGATAATTTCTCCGTAAATCCGAAGTGCCTCATCGGTTATGCTTTCAATCATCAGCTCATTTCCTCTTATTTCCAGAATTCCTGCAGTGGTATTGAGCTTCACCGCATTTTCTCCGAAATCTATTATTCCGCGAAAATTTTCTACAGAAACAGAGCTTTTCCCCATTATCTCTATTCTTGGGATGTCGCAAATCACATCAAGCGGAACATCAAGCGCTCTTGAAACTCTGCCTGACAAATTTTCTTTTTTATTCATTTTCAGCACCTCTTTTTATAAGTTATGCCGGAAAGTTCTGAAACATACAATATTTAAGGGAGTGATTTTGTTGTTTGGTATTATAAGCAGTATAAAAGGTGTTTACAGAGTAAAGGCGGAGGGAGTTTTCCCGGAAAGAATCTTAAACATTGCCTCTTCTATGGGAATATATATTTATGATATAAGGCCATCAGACGGAGCAATTTTGTTTTCTGTCAGCAAAAAGGGCTACGAGATGCTTCTCACGTCAACAGAATCCGGAGTAGAGCTTTCGCTGGTGGAAAAAAGCGGTTTACCGGTGTTTTTCAAACGCTACAAAGACAGATTTGCACTTATTTTTCTGCCGGTGTTTTTCATTATGGTAACTGCCGTTTTTTCATCTTTTATATGGAGGGTTGAAATTACAGGGGGTGATGAACAGCTTCAGAAGGAGGTATCACGCATTCTCCGGGAAAACGGTGTACACGTAGGTGCAAAAAAATGGGGTATTGACCGCTACAACATTAAGCGCAAAGCTATTTTGGAAACAGACTCTCTTTCCTGGATGTGGGTTGACATAAAGGGAACAAGCGCAAAGGTCAAGCTGAGAACAAGGAAGGAAAAACCCGACCTGCTTGAAATCCGAGAGCCTTCGGACGTTATCTCCCTTTACGACGGTGTTATTGAAAAAATGCAGGTTTACCGGGGTATTCCCCTTTTTAAGGAAGGAATGACAGTTGAAAAGGGGCAAACTGTGGTGACGGGCGTTCTCTTGAGCGAAAACGAGAATATTCCCACCTACTACCACCACGCTGCGGCGGATATTACTCTGCGTACACTACGCGAAAAAACCGTAGTCATCCCCAGGACAACGCTGATTAAAGAACCCACAGGGAAAGAAAAAACGGTTTTTTCCTTAAATTTTAAAAAAAATAATATAAAATTTTCATTAAATAGTGGAATTTCCTATACTGAATATGATAAAATAGAGAAAATAGTTAAATTGCCTTTTCTTCCCCTGTCGTTTTCAAAGACCACTTATCTTGAGACAGACGTCATAAAAGCCGATACCGACACTGCGGCAGAAAAGGAAAGACACAGACAAAAATTCGTTTCCGAGTTGGAAAAAGAAAAGATGGAGATTATATCCCTTGGTGAAGAAAATACGGAGGATCCGGATTGCATCAGGGTAACCTTCCGCGCAGAATGTCTTGTGCGTGCAGACAAAGAAATACCAATTTCCGAAGGAGAATAAAATGGAAAAAATTATAGAGGGCGGAAGCCTTGACAATGTAATGACACTTTTCGGCAGCTTTGACTGTAATGTCAAGCTTATTGAACGCGAAATGGGCGTTAAAATAACAAACAGAGATACACAGATTAAAATAATCGGTGACAACTGTGATAAAGTTGCCGCTGTGCTTGAAAGGCTCATCGGGGAAATTGAGATTGGGGAAGTTCTTACAGAGCAGAATATCCGCTACGCAATTTTTGCAGTTAATGAGGATATTGAGTATGTTGCACCTGCAAAAGGAGACTATATCTGCATCACCTCAAAGGGTAAGCCTGTAAAATGTAAAACCCACGGTCAGAAAAACTATATACAGAAAATCCGTGATAACACGGTAGTTATTGCAATAGGTCCTGCCGGCACAGGTAAAACATACCTTGCGGTTGCTATGGCGGTGGATGCTTTCCGCAGGAAAGAGGTCAGCCGCATTATCCTTACCCGTCCCGCGGTTGAAGCAGGCGAAAAGCTCGGCTTCCTTCCCGGAGATTTGCAGATGAAGGTTGACCCTTACCTTCGTCCACTTTACGATGCCCTCGGTGATATGCTTGGCATGGAAAACTATCAGAAATATCTTGAACGCGGTGTTATCGAAATTGCCCCTCTTGCGTATATGCGCGGAAGAACACTGGACGATGCCTTCATTATCCTTGACGAAGCGCAGAACACTACCCCTGAACAGATGAAGATGTTCCTTACCCGAATTGGTTTCGGCTCTAAGGCAGTAATCACCGGTGACGTTACGCAGATTGACCTTCCCGACGGAAAGAGAAGCGGTCTTAAGGATGCCGCAAAGGTGCTTAAAAATATTGAAGGGCTTGATTTTTCCTATCTTTCCGACAAAGATGTTGTTCGTCATCCCCTTGTACAAAAAATCATTGCCGCTTATGAACGTTACGAAAAGAAAAGCTAATGAAAGTGAGTAGTTGCTTTATGATAAAATCGTATTTCAGAAGTTTATTCCACTTTATAATAACAGTGGTTTCACTTTTTCTTATAGTTATTTTTGTTTTATTTTCAAATAAGACGGGGCAGATTTCCCTTCAGGCTGACGATGTTTCCCCGGAGGATATTTACGCGCCTCGCACAGTAACAGACACCGTAACCACGGAAATTCACCGCAAAGCAGCCCGTGATGCAGTAATGGACGTTTATGTTCACGATCCGGAAAAGAAAACAGTTGCTGTTGCAGACATTTCTTCAGTATTTACCGCCGCAGAGTCTCTGCGCGAAAAGAAAGATCTCAGCCAGAACGAAAAAGCCAAAGAGCTTATAAAGCAATCTTCCGTAAGCGACATTTCTCAGCAGACCGCGGCAGAGCTTATTGCGGCATCCGATGCTGAATTTTCTGCAATGAAAAAATCAGTGCAGACAGTCAGCACCGCTATGAGTAAGGAAGTATCCGACGTAAGCATCGCACAAAAAGAATGTAACTCCGCCGTCGATGCACTGGCTCTTCGTTCAAAGCAGAAAACAGCAGTGAAAGAGCTTATTTCAAAAGTGCTTGTAATCAACTATCAGGTTGATGCAGAGCAGACGGAAATTGCCCGTGAAAATGCTGAAAAAACAGTTCCCGATGTTATTTACAAAAAAAATCAGCTCATAGTCGGGAAAGGACAAAGAGTGACACAGTCTCACCTTGCAATGCTTACAGAGCTTGGGCTTCTTAAAGGGACAAGCCCATTCTCTGCGTCCTACACCCTCGGAGCGCTTCTTATTATACTCATCGGCTATGTAATTTTGTTTTCTTATTTCTGGCGTAACCGCGAAAAAGACACAGTGTCTCTTCCCATTCTTTCTATGACAGGACTGATTGTTGTCCTTATTGCTTCATTAAGCAACAAATACCTTCCCGAGTCGGCTACTCCCCTTCTTCCTATGGGTATCCTGCCGGGAATAGTATCTATTTTTTCCTCACCGCAGACATCAATTGTCGCAACTCTTATAATGTCGGTTTTATGCGGAGTTACGCTGAACGGACAGTGGAGCTACGCAGTATGCCTTATTATTGCAGGCACAATGTCATCGTATGCATATTCCCTTGTGAAAAGGCGCTCGCACCTTCTTCCGGCGGCAATGGCTTCTGCTGTATGCTACGGGCTCACCTTCTGGGCAATGGCATTTGTTGAGGGTTCCGGTTTTCTTTCCGCTTTTGCCGAGCTTGGAAAAGGGCTTATCGGTGGCATACTGTCCGGACTTATAACAATCGGCTCAATACAGTTTTTTGAGTGGCTGCTCAATGCCACCACACCAATGAAGCTCAGCGAGCTTACAAATCCGGAAAACAAGCTCCTTAAAAAGCTTCTTGTAGAGGCTCCCGGTACATATCACCATTCACTTACAGTGGCGAATATTTCGGAAATTGCCGCGCGAAGCATTCACGCAAACTCGCTTCTTGCGAGAGTCGGTGCGTATTATCACGATATTGGCAAAATCCGTCACCCTCTCTACTTCAAGGAAAATCAGTATGACCAGAACGTGCACGACAATCTCTCTTTTGAGGAAAGCTCCTCTATTATAACCCAGCACGTTACTGACGGCTACGACCTTGCGGTAAAAAACAGACTTCCGAAGGTTGTGTGTGATATGATTCTGGAGCATCACGGAACGACCAGCACCGGCTACTTCCTTATCAGGGCAAAAGAGCTTGACCCCGATGTAGACGAAGCTAAATTCCGTTACGGTGGTCCCGTTCCGCAAACGAAGGAATCGGCAATAGTAATGCTTGCTGACTCCTGCGAGGCGGCTGTACGGAGCATTGACGACAAGAGCGATGAAAAAATAGAATCTATGGTGAGAAAAATTGCCACAGACCGCGTAAATACCGGTCAGCTATCCCAGTGCAATCTTACCTTTTCCGAGCTTGAAACAGTTATAAAGGTAATAACAAAAACGCTGGGAGGATACTTTCACGAACGTATAAAGTATGAATAAGCGGCAGACAAAGTCAGCCTTTAACCCCCCAATAAATCAAAGACAGGAGAATAAATTATGATACAGTTTATTATTGAAGACGAACAGGAAAAGCTTGAGTTTACAGAAGAACTTGAAGAAATCGTACAGAAAGCCGTTGTTACAACTCTTGAAACCGTTGGCGCAGATGACGAAACAGGCTTTGAAGTTAGTATTCTCATTACTGACAACGAAGGTATTCACGAAATCAATAAAGAATACCGCGAGATTGATGCACCCACAGATGTGCTCAGTTTCCCTATTCTTCAGTTTGACGAAGATGGTGTAATGCTGGAAGACAGCGGTGATTATGACGGTGATTTGTTACTTCTTGGCGATATTGTAATTTCACTTGAAAAAGCGGCAGAGCAAGCACAGGAGTACGGTCATTCTCTTCAGAGAGAGGTTGGCTTCCTTGCTGTGCACAGCACTCTTCATCTTCTTGGATTTGACCACATGGAAGAACCCTATACGACTCTTATGCGTGACCGCGAAAAAGAAATTATGGATAAAATGAATCTTCACAGATAACAGATGGAAGGTAGAAATATGAGCAATTTTAAAGCAGGCTTTGTCGCAATTGTCGGCAGACCAAACGTAGGAAAGTCTACACTTACAAATGCATTTATCGGAGAAAAGGCGGCTATCGTTTCAAACAAGCCCCAGACAACAAGAACAAATCTTGCCGCTATTGATAATGGTGACGATTATCAGATTGTTTTTGTTGATACCCCGGGAATGCACACCCCCAAAACAAAGCTCGGGGAATATATGAACAGCGCCGCAGGCTCATCACTTTCGGATGTAGATGTGGCTATACTTGTTGTAGAGGCAGGCAAGGATGTTTACGACCTTGAAAAAAACATCATCAAAAATGCAGCTGAAAAGAAAATTCCTCTTATCCTTGCAATAAACAAGGCTGATACAGTAGAAAAGGAAAAACTTCTGCCCCAGATAGCCGCATTCAGCAGCGAGGGCGACTTTGCCGCAATTATTCCCATAAGCGCAAAGCATCGTGACGGAATCAAACAGCTTCGCGAAGAAATTCTCAAGCATTTTGAAGAGGGAGAGCCTTTCTACGATACAGAAATATATGCAGACACAACTGTAAGACAAATGTGCGAAGAGATTATCCGTGAAAAGATACTCCGCCTCCTCGACAGAGAAGTTCCCCACGGAACTGCAGTCGAGATTGAACAGATGCAAGAGGGCGATGACCTTACAAAAATAAAAGCTGTTATCTACTGTGAAAAAGCAAGTCATAAACCTATTATAATAGGAAAAAAAGGCGAAGCTATAAAGAGAATCGGATCCTATGCGCGCGCAGATATTGAAAAGCTTCTTGACTGTCAGGTTTATCTTGAGCTTTGGGTAAAAGTACGTGAGGACTGGAGAAATAAGGGAACGGCACTTAAAGAGCTTGGATTTGTAAAAGATTAAGCGAGATGTTAAAATCGTCCACACCGCAAAACGAAAAAAGATTAATGGAAGTTGTATTTACTAAAATTTAATACAACATGCCTTTAATTGTTTTTGGAAGGAATTTGCCAAGCAAATTCCGAATTGATTCGTTTTGCTACGCACAAATGTCACCTCTCGGTGTATCCACATACACCTTCGGGTTCCCTTCGGTTCCATTTGTGTGTTCTGAACAATTTTTCCTATCTCGCTCGAGATGTTAAAATCGCAAAAAAACAATTTAAAAGAAATTTTTTCAAGCTATTAAAAAGAATATTTTCCGCATACTAACTGTGAAAGGAAGTGTCGTTATGGCAAGAACAAGCAGTATTATGTGGGATTTATTCACAGGTACGGGAAATATAGATATGTACCTTAAGTATAAAAGACACGAAAGACAGAAAGAGGAAAATAAATGGCAGAAAACACAGTCAAAATCAACGCAATAGTTGCTAAATCGGCTCAAAGCGGTGAAAATGATCGCACCCTTACTCTGCTTTCTCCCGAAATGGGAAAACTGACCGTTATTGCAAAAGGCGTTCGCAGCCTTAAGCATCAGAGCCGGAGTAGCTGTATGCCTCTTTCCTACTCTTCTTTTGTGTTGAAAAAAATTAAAGACGGATTTTACTCACTTGTAAGCGCTGATTTGATTGAAAGATTCCGTTCTCTTTCCGAGGACGTGGTGCTTCTTTCTTACGGCGCTTATTTTGCTGATTTATGCCGTATTGCAGTACAAAGCGGTATTGAAGCAGAGGAGGAAGTACGGCTTCTTTTAAACACTTTGTTTGTTCTTTGCAAACGCCCCGACTCTCCGGCGCTTATTAAAACCGTGTACGAATTAAAGCTGATGGAGCTTTGCGGAATTATGCCTGAATTCTCCCCGGAATGTCCCTGCGGAGAGACGGCAGAGTATTTTTCCCTGTCAGACGGTGAGGTAAGATGCAAAGAGCACCGTGACGAAACTTCCGAAAAAATTTCTCCCGCAGGTCTCGCCCTTGCAATTTACATATCAGAAAACAATCTTAAGGACGCACTTTTTGCTAATGCGGACAACCGTCTGGGGTATGAGCTTTCAAAAATTACAGAGCCTTTTTGGGCGTATCACCTCGGAAATTTGCCCGATTCCCTTCAATATTTACGAAAAATCTCAAAAAATCTTCAATAATTTATTAATTTTTTGGAAAAAAGACTAGCTTTTATGGAAAAAATAGTGTATGATATTAGGTGCGAAAAAAATAAAGATAGAAAAACAAAAATTTTTAGGAGGTAATTTAGATGACTAAATTTGTCTATCTCTTCAAAGAAGGTAACGCTACAATGAGAAACCTTCTTGGCGGTAAGGGTGCTAACCTTGCAGAAATGACCGCTATCGGTCTTCCTGTTCCTCAGGGTTTCACAATTACAACAGAGGCTTGTACTCAGTACTATGAGGATGGCCGTAAAATCAATGACGAAATTCAGGCTCAGATTATGGAGTACATCGACAAGATGGAAGAAATCTGCGGCAAGAAGTTCGGTGACAAGGAGAATCCTCTCCTCGTATCAGTTCGTTCAGGTGCAAGAGCTTCAATGCCCGGTATGATGGATACAATCCTCAACCTTGGTCTTAACGAAGACGTTGTTGAAGCTATGGCTGCAAAGAGCGGTAATGCAAGATGGGCTTACGACTGCTACAGAAGATTCATTCAGATGTATTCAGACGTAGTTATGGAAGTTGGTAAGAAGTATTTTGAACAGCTTATCGACGAAATGAAGGAAGCTAAGGGCGTTCAGAACGATATCGACCTTACAGCTGAAGACCTTAAGACTCTTGCAGAGCAGTTCAAGGCAGAATATAAATCAAAAATCGGTAAAGACTTCCCCTCAGATCCCAAGGAACAGCTTATGGGTGCTGTAGAAGCAGTATTCCGTTCATGGGACAACCCCCGTGCAAACGTTTACCGTCGTGACAACGATATTCCCTATTCATGGGGTACAGCTGTTAACGTACAGATGATGGCATTCGGTAACATGGGTGACGATTGCGGTACAGGTGTTGCATTCACACGTGACCCCGCTACAGGTGAACCCGGTCTTATGGGTGAATTCCTTGTAAACGCTCAGGGTGAAGACGTTGTTGCAGGTGTTCGTACACCTATGCCTATCGCTCAGATGGCAGAAAAGTTCCCCGAAGCTTTCGCTGAATTCCAGAAGGTTTGCTCTATCCTTGAAGATCACTACAGAGATATGCAGGATATGGAATTCACAATTGAAAATAAGAAGCTTTATATGCTTCAGACACGTAACGGTAAGAGAACTGCTAAGGCTGCTCTTAAGATTGCGTGCGACCTTGTTGACGAGGGTATGATCGATAAGAAGAAGGCTGTTGCTATGATCGATCCCAGAAACCTCGACACACTTCTTCATCCTCAGTTCGATGCAAAGGCTATTAAGGCTGCTACACCTATCGGCAGAGGTCTTGGTGCTTCTCCCGGTGCTGCTTGCGGTAAGATCGTGTTCACAGCTGAAGACGCTGAAGCTTGGAACGCAAGAGCAGAAAAGGTTGTTCTTGTTCGTCTTGAAACTTCTCCCGAAGATATCACAGGTATGAAGGCTTCTCAGGGTATCCTCACAGTACGTGGCGGTATGACAAGCCACGCAGCAGTTGTTGCACGTGGTATGGGTACATGCTGTGTATCAGGTTGCGGCGATATCAACATGGACGAAGAAAACAAGAAGTTTACACTTGCAGGTAAGACATTCACAGAAGGCGACTGCATTTCTATCGATGGTTCAACAGGTGCTATCTATGACGGTATCATCCCCACAGTTGACGCTGAAATCGCAGGCGAATTCGGCAGAATCATGGATTGGGCTGATGAGTTCAGAACTCTTAAGGTTAGAACAAACGCAGATACTCCTGCTGATGCTAAGAAGGCTAGAGAGCTTGGTGCTGAAGGTATCGGTCTTTGCCGTACAGAGCATATGTTCTTTGAGGCTGAAAGAATTGCTGCATTCCGTGAAATGATTTGTGCAGATACAGTAGAGGAAAGAGAAGCTGCTCTTGAGAAGATTCTTCCCTATCAGCAGGGCGACTTTGAGGCTCTTTACGAAGCTCTTGAAGGTAACCCCGTTACTATCCGTTTCCTCGATCCTCCGCTTCATGAATTCGTTCCCACAGAGGAAGCTGACATTGAAGCACTCGCAAAGGCTCAGGGTAAGACTGTAGCAGACATCAAGGCTATCATCGCTTCTCTTCATGAGTTCAACCCCATGATGGGACACCGTGGCTGCCGTCTTGCAGTAACATATCCTGAAATTGCTAAGATGCAGACAAAGGCTGTTATCCGTGCAGCTATCAATGTTAAGAAGGCTCATCCCGACTGGAACCTTGTTCCCGAGATTATGATTCCCCTTGTTGGCGACATCAAAGAGCTTAAGTACGTTAAGAACGACGTTGTTGCTACAGCTGATGCTGAAATCGCAGCTGCTAACATCGACCTTAAGTACGAAGTTGGTACAATGATCGAAATTCCCAGAGCTGCTCTTACAGCTGACGATATTGCTAAGGAAGCTGAATTCTTCTGCTTCGGTACAAATGACCTTACACAGATGACATACGGCTTCTCACGTGATGACGCCGGTAAGTTCCTTGACGCTTACTACGATGCAAAGATTTTCGAAAACGATCCCTTTGCTAAGCTTGACCAGACAGGTGTTGGTAAGCTTATGGAAATGGCAGTTGAACTCGGTAAGAAGGTTCGTCCTGAAATGCACTGCGGTATCTGCGGTGAGCACGGCGGTGACCCCGTTTCTGTTGAGTTCTGTCATACAATCGGTCTTGACTACGTGTCATGTTCACCCTTCCGAGTGCCGATTGCTAGACTTGCTGCTGCTCAGGCTAAGATTAAAGAAGAAGCGTAAGCGGATGACAATGTCACCCTTTCGAAGCGAAAAGTATCTTGCGAAAATATTTCGCTTCGAGTAAAGGGCTTTCGCCCGCGCGGCACTCACCGTGCCAGCCCTTGTAAGGTGTTAAAATCGAGGTACACGCCCCCGATTTTAACGAATTAGATATTAAAGGCCTCCACAACATTTGTTGCGGAGGTCTTTTTTCGCCCTACGGTTCAGTTTGTCCGTTCTGCACTATTTTTCTGCTACTTCTGTCGCTTTTAATACACTAGTGGGAATCCACTCCTGTTTTTGTATGCAAAGATTTTCGAAAACGATCCCTTTGCTAAGCTTGACCAGACAGGTGTTGGTAAATTGAGCGAAAGAAATTCTGTCTGCCACGCCCTATGCTCGCTAAATTTAAGCTCTTGCACCTTGTCGGTCTTGCAATGCCATATAGCATTGCTTCGCCCTTTCGCACTACAATAACTTAAATTTTTCTTCGCATATGACGCACCACACAAAACTTCTTTCACTCTATGGAAATGGCTGCCCGACTCGGTAAGAAGGTTCGTCCTGAAATGCACTGCGGCAAGAGGTGAGCACGGCGGTGACCCCGTTTCTGTTGAGTTCTGTCACACAATAGGTCTTGACTACGTGTCATGTTCACCCTTCCGTGTGCCGATTGCCCGCTTAGCAGCTGCTCAGGCTAAAATTAAAGAAGAAGCGTAAGCGGATGACAATGTCATCCTTTCGAAGCGAAAAGTTTCTTGCGAAAATATTTCGCTTCGAGTAAAGGGCTTTCGCTCGCGCGGCACTCACCGTGCCAGCCCTTGCAAGGTGTTAAAATCGAGGTACACGCCCCCGATTTTAACGAATTAGATATTAAAGACCTCCACAACATTTGTTGCGGAGGTCTTTTTTCGCCCTACGGTTCAGTTTGTCCGTTCTGCACTATTTTTCTGCTACTTCTGTCAGTTTTAATAACTTTGTTGCATTCTCAAACAAGATATGATACAATGATTTTATTAAGTAACGAATGGAGTAAATTATTATGAAAAAAATCATCGCAGGTCTTATAGTTATATGTATGTCTTTATCTTCCCTCTTAATATCGGCAGCAGGGTTTGCGGATGTAAGCACAGATGATTGGTATTATGAAACTGTTACCAAAATGACAGAAAAGGGACTATTTAAAGGCAAAGGCAATAACCTTTTCTGCCCCAACGATACAATGACAAAGGCTGAGTTTATAACAGTAGCTATGCGGATATTGCACCCCGGTGAGAGCTTTCCCTCAGATGCGGGTCAGGCTTGGTGGCAAGGTGCATACGACAAAGCACTGACAGAAATTATTACAGAAGATGAGTTCCCCTCAGATGCTATGGGACAGACAATTTCAAGGCAGGAAATGGCTCTTGTTTCTACAAAGATGCTTAAGAAAAATGACGAAACCTTTTTCTTAACAGAAGATTTATCCGAAAAAATTCCCGACTATAACACAATAGAAAAGAAATACATAACGTATGTTGAAACGGCTTATTCTATGGGGATTCTTTGCGGTGTTGATTCCGAAGGTACATTTGCACCTTTGCGTACTTTAACCAGAGCACAGGCTGCAACTGTTCTTTCCAGAATTATAGATGCAATCAACAGTTCTTCCGTTGATTCAACATCTCCCGAAGATACTGTAGAGTGGTAATAAACCTGCTTTGATTCAGAAATTATTCTATTGTTAAAGCCATCCGAAACCTGGATGGCTTTGCGTTTATACTTGACGGTTTTTTATATAAAACATTGATTTTAGAAAGTCGCTGTGGTATAATCACTGTATCCGACTTATTTTGCATAATGGAAATAACAGAGGGATGTGTTTTTGTTGATATACGAGGGAAAAGAAAAGTACATTTTCATAAGCTATGCTCACAAGGATTCTCAGGAGGTTATGCCGATTGTCAATGAATTAACAAAAAACGGCTACCGCGTATGGTATGACTCCGGAATTGAAGCTGGAACAGAATGGCCTGAGTATATTGAGGATCACATTATAAATTCTGAGGTTGTCGTTGCTTTCATGTCCCCCGCGGCAATTGATTCCAGAAATTGCCGCAATGAAATCAATTTTGCACTGGAACTGAAAAAAGAAGTTTTGGTAGTCTATCTTGAAGATACAACCTTATTAAAAGGAATGCGTCTTCAGCTGAATTCAACACAGTCGCTTTTCAGAAAACATCACAGTTCGGATGAATCTTTCATAGAGCAACTGTTAAATGCAAAAATCATTTCGGAATGTCGTGGCACTTCGAAGATGAAAAACGATGACAATTATAAATTTTCAAACAAAGATTTTGACAAAAATCTTACTTTAATAAAAAACGTCTGTTCTATCGGGACTAACGATGAGGAAGATATGTGGCCCGACGGTATGTATTCGCAAACTATAAACCGTGACGAATTCAGCTATGTGTTTTTCCATATATTTTTGTCCGACATCATCGGTTTCAACGGCAATGCCCTTATAAAAAGCAAAATATATAACAGTGACGGCAATCTGATATTTGATAATGATTTTAACATTGAGGTTGTGCCGGAAAACGACAGATTCACCTTTGGCTGGATACTGAAGGGGTATGACGGTAGTTTTGTTCCTTCCGGAAACTACCGATTAGTTTGCTCCGTGAATAACTCCCCTGATTTTACATATCATTTCACAGTTTCTTCAAACGGGGCAGATACCGGTCCGTCTGTGAAAGGCAAATCTACCTCCGGCATTATCTTTGCTATGCTTGTTGACAGTATAATTTTCTCCAATTCAAGCCTTGGTACCTGCGTCAAAGGATATATAAAGAAGGGCTCGCTCAATACAGGGGATACAGTATCAGTAAACAACAAAAATTACATTGTAGTTGTTGAAAAACTATTTTCTTTGACAGGTTTTTTCTCTGATGAAGTCCCCGTAAAGGTTTTGCTCAAAGGTGCAAAAGCCTCAGACGTCCGGGAGGGTGACACTATTTTTAAGAAAATACAATAGAAATAGAGATTGCAGAAAAATGCTTTCACTTTTCTGCAGTCTCTTTTATTGTTGAATTTAATCAAACTGTGTGATATAATGTACTCATAAACTGATGCGAGGTGCGTTATGGCTAAAAAAACTGCACGAAATACCAAAGGTAAAATAATTACTGCGGCGTGGGATTTATTCTATGAGCAGGGGTATGAAGATACCACTATTGAAGAAATAATCGACAAGTCAGGCACGTCAAAGGGGTCTTTTTATCATTATTTCGAGGGAAAGGATGCACTGCTTGGCTCTCTTTCCTATATATTTGACGAAGAATATGAGAAGCTGCAGAATGAAATAAATGAAAATATGCATAGCTTTGACGTGTTAATGTATCTTAACACGAAGCTTTTTTCCGTGATTGAGGAAAGAATTGATATTGACCTTTTAACCCGTCTTTATTCCACACAGCTTGTAACAAAAGGCGAAAAGCATCTTTTGGATAACAAGCGACTTTACTACAAGCTTCTTCGTAAAATTGTATCTGACGGGCAGAAGAAAGGCGAGCTTTCTGAGGATATGAGTGTTAACGAAATTGTCAAGCTTTACGCAATGTGCGAGAGGTCGCTTCTTTACGACTGGTGCCTGTGTAATGGCGACTATTCATTGAAAAATTATGCAAAGAGCGTTATGCCGATGCTGTTATCCGGGATAAAAATTTAAGTTTATTTTTTAGTATATATTTTCGTTCTTATTTTAGTATAGCTATAATTCCCCTATACAAACAAATATACATAACTTTATTTCAAGCGCAGTATAGACTATGGTCTATACTGCGTTCTGTATTGCATTCTGCAAAAAAATGTGTTATTATAGTTAGGTATCAAAATTTTTACATAAAGAGAGGTAAATAAAAAATGGATATTTTGGCATTTGTACTCTATTTTGCCATTATGCTTGGTATTGGCGTATTTTTCTTCTTTAAGTCCAAGTCTTCAACAGAAAAAGACTACTTCCTCGGCGGACGTAAAATGGGTCCGTGGGTAACCGCTATGAGTGCACAGGCGTCTGATATGAGTGCATGGCTTCTTATGGGACTTCCCGGAAGTATTCTTGCATTTGGTTTTGGTCAGGCGTGGATTGGCATTGGTCTTGCAATCGGTACTGCCCTTAACTGGATTTTCGTTGCAAAAAGACTTCGTAAATTTTCAAAGGCGTCAGGGGATGCAATTACTCTTCCCCAGTATCTTTCAAACAGATTCCTTTCTAAGAGCCACACATTGAGCGTTATCTGTGCGATAGTTTTCCTTGTGTGCTTCACAATTTACGTTGCATCAGCTTTTGTTGCAGGCGCTGACGTGTTTACTACACTTATTCCTGCTCTCAAGCCGTCAACAGCAATGATTATCTTTGCAGCTATCGTGGTTATTTACACATTCCTCGGTGGTTTCAATGCAGTTTGCTGGACAGACTTCTTCCAGGGACTTCTTATGCTTGGTGCAGTTCTTATCGTTCCTATTGTTGTAGGATTTACAAGAACACTTGAACCGGCAGCTCTTACAACTGTTTATATGGGACCCAACGGTGAAGAATTCAAGTTTGTGGCTGATTTCTTCAGCGCAAGCTGGCAGGAAATCGCAACAGGTCTTGCGTGGGGTCTCGGCTACTTCGGTATGCCTCACATCATTGTAAGATTTATGGCTATTGAAAAGCCCTCTATGGTTAAGAAGAGTGCAACAGTTGCTATCATCTGGGTTATACTTTCACTTGCAGCTGTTATCGTTATAGCATACCTTGGCAGAATGTTTGTATACTCAAACGGAACAGACCTTTCTGAGGTACTTCTTGCAGAAGGTAAACAGTCGCTTATTTTCGTAGAGCTTGCACGTGATGTATTCCCCAAATTCATTGCCGGACTTCTTCTTGCGGCAATTATCGCAGCATCTATGTCAACTGCAGACTCACAGCTTCTTGTAGCAGCATCATCATTCGCAAGCGACCTTTACAAACCCATCATCAGAAAGAATGCTTCCAACAATGAAATGATGTGGGTAAGCAGAATCATCGTTCTTGTTATTGCAGTAGTTGCATATTTCATCGCCAGCAGCGAGGGTAAGGCAGCTCAGGCTATTATGAACCTTGTTTCCAATGCATGGGGTATCTTTGGCGCAGCATTTGGTCCGGTAGTTCTTCTTTCACTTTTCTGGAAGAGATTTACTTATAAAGGTGCTGTTGCAGGTATTCTTGCAGGTGCAATTTTCGATATGGCTTGGTTGTGGCTTCCCGTTTCTGCAGGAAAAACACTTGTGGCAATCACAGGCGTGTATGAGCTTCTCCCTGCATTTATCGTTGGCGGCATTGTAGCAATCCTTGTAACTCTTATTGATAAAAAGCCTTCTGAGGAAGTTATTGCAATATATGAGAGGGCTACGGATAACTCTATCGACGACTAATATGTACGGGATGTTCAAGAAGCGTGCCGCTTCACTCTATGAAGCGTTCTTGGTTTGTACGAACATTACTCACGCGCATTAGTTTACGTAACCTATATTAAAGAGAGGTGTAAAAAACTGAGTTTTTTACACCTCTCTTTAATATAGGAAAAAATGTGGTCTGATCTTTTTTACAGTCCCTTTTTTATTTACCCTATTTCTTTAAATCCTTCTCCAAGGACTTCCCTTACTTCGTTTACTATTATAAAAGCATCTTTATCAATTTCCTTAACCTTGTGAATAAGTTTTGGAAGCTGCTTCGGACTTACCACACAAAGGAGCATCATATTATCCTGCCCTGTATATATTCCTTTACTGTAAACACCTGTGACACCTCTTTCAAAAGTGTCTATAATCATCCGGGAAATTTCCGTGTTTTTTGCTGACATTATATAAACAGACTTTGCCGCATCACCCATTGCCGCAATTGCATCTGTGGCTTTCGATGCAATAAACATTGCTATGGCACTATAAAAAGTTATCATATAGTCACCAAAAATAATGCCGGCAAAAATTATAATTATACTGTCGATTATGAGAATCAGATTTGCAACCGATATGTGAGGAAAAAACTTTTTTAGTATAAGTCCGGCAAAATCACTGCCACCTGTAGATGCTTCTACACGAACCACACATCCAACACCCACGCCAACAAGCGCACCACCGATTACCGTAGCGATAAACATATCCTCTCCAAATGCAGGAAGGTATTTTGTTATCTCAAGAAATACCGACAAAGAAACAATACCTGCAATGGTCTTAACCACCGAGCTTTTCCCGACATATTTATAACCAAAAATAAAGAGAAATGCATTAAACACAATATTCGTAACAGACATTGGGATATTCAGTTTATATAGAAGAACTGTTCCAATTGAGCTTATGCCACCGGATGAAATTTTACACGGAACAAGAAACATATTCAGCCCTATAGCAAGAAATGCCGACCCCAACGCAATAAGGAGATAGTCTTTAACAGCGTTTTTAGCCTTCAATAGAGCACCCCTCTTTCAAATCTTTATACAGATAAAGCGAGCCGCATATAATGGTAGTATGCCCGATTTTGCGCGTTTTATTATACGCATCACAAATGCTTTCACAAGGAGTGGCTTTAAAACCGAAGCTGCCGAATTTTTCCGTAAGTGCTTCTGCAGTTTCGGCACGTGGATTGTCCTTTACCTGCACGGTAAAAATCTCCGCCCTTTCACAAAAGCCGTGCTCTTTCATAAGTGCAAGAGAGGCGTCTATGTCCTTGTCTGCCATAGCTCCGTAAATCATTGAAAGAGGTTCTCCGGGGAAATATCTCTCCACCGCATCTATTAGCGCTGTTGTGCCATTAAGATTGTGGGCACCGTCAAATATCACGGCTGGATTGTCAGCAATTTTTTCAAATCTACCGATATTTCTTGCCCGTCTAAGTCCGCTGCGGATGAATTTTTCTCCAATTTCAAGATGTCTTGCAGCTGCTACTGCAAGCGATGCATTCTCCGTCTGATGAAGCCCTGCAAGGTGTATTTCAAGGTCTTTTAGTCCATTTGCATCAAAGATTTCACACAATCCTTCGTGTCGGTTGTTTTCCGGCTTTGGCGCAATTTCAAAGGAGCATCCGCGTTCTTTTGCAGCATCCTTAATGACCTTCGTTACACTTTCGCACTGTGCCGACATTATAACGGCACTGTTGTTTTTGATTATCCCTGCTTTTTCAAAGGCTATTTTCTCGATTGTGTCTCCCAGGTACTCTGTATGGTCAACATCTATTTTTGTAATAAGGCTTACAAGAGGTTTTTTAATAATATTTGTTGCATCAAGTCTTCCGCCAAGACCTGTTTCGAGAACAACAATGTCACACTTGTTTTTTGCAAAATACAGAAATGCCGCCGCAGTCCATATTTCAAACTGGGTGGGCATTGCACCCTTTTCTTTTTCTACTTCTTTTGCGTGTTTTTCCACTTCGGAAAGTATCTCGTCAAGCTCCTCTTGTGATATATCCTTTCCGTCAATGCTGATACGTTCTGTTACATCAATCATATTGGGCGAAATAAATTTGCCTGTTTTAAGACCGCTGTCGGTAAGTATACACGAAAGGAACGCACAGGTCGAACCCTTGCCGTTAGTGCCTGCAACGTGTATGTATTGAAGTTTATCCTGCGGATTGCCGCATTTTTCACAAAGAGCACCTACCGATTCAAGACCAAGACGGCTCTTTGCCTGAAAGCTGTTGGCGTACGTTTTAAATTCACTCATTTTGTTATCCTTCTCAAGAAAAGTTTTTATTCTGAACACAAACCTTTTAAGAGCACACATAACTGCAATCTGAAGAACAAATGTTATAACTGCAGGAAGCAGTCTTATCATACACGCTGATTCAAAGTTTGCAAAATAGCCCGCATCCACAAGTATTTGTGACATTAACGTCATACCGATAGCAAACTGAAAGAACGCGCACAGCACGGCTCGCACATAATAAATTCTATTTTCCTTCGCCCCGATAAAGCAAAGTCCGAAAATAACACCGTTTACAAATTCCACTGCCGTTATCTGCGGAAGTGGTGGTCCTACGGGCATAAGTACGGAATTAAGCACATCGGCGATTGCACCGACTACACCGCTTGCCACCGGTCCGAACAAAACTCCTGTCATAAATACAGATATGAATTTTGTCGGGATTTTTATCTGATTACCTATTCTGAAGGTTGCATAAACCCCCAATATTACTGTAATCGCAGTAAAAATAGCAAGTAAACAAAGTTTTTTTGTAGAATTTTTTTTCATAATAAATACGACCTTTCTGCAGGTCGCTGCAGAAAGGTCATAATAATGGCTTTAGTGCAGCAACGGAATGCGAAGATATTATCGCAAGACAAATGTCTATTCGTCAAGGAGACAACTTCCCGTTCTCCTCACACTGTGGATATTTTAAATATATCCGACGCAATACCTTCTACTTTGCTGAATTTTATTTTAATTTTTCCAATTTCCAGATCTTATCATTGTACTCATCTATCGTTCTGTCGCTTGAGAAAAATCCGCTCTTTGCGACATTGATGATTGCCTTTTTCGCCCATTTTGCGGTGTCGCGGTATTCCCTCTGTGCTCTGTCGTGAATTTCACAGTAAGCTTCAAAATCACGCACTACCATATAAATGTCTGCTCTGCCGTAATCGCCGAAGATAAGTGTCTGATAAAGGTCGTTGTACTTTTTCGGCTCTTCCGGGCAGACAGTTCCGTCAATGAGCATATCTATAACACGTCTTACAGTGGCATTCGTTGTATAAATATTCTGACTTGAGTTTTCGTTAAACTCAAGCTCGCGGTTAACCTCAGGTGTTTTCATACCGAAGATGAAGATATTCTCATCACCGACACACTCACGCATTTCCACATTGGCACCGTCAAGAGTACCGATTGTGAGAGCACCGTTTGCCATAAATTTCATATTACCGGTACCGCTTGCTTCCTTACCGGCAGTTGAAATCTGTTCGCTAATATCTGCCGCGGGAATTATCTTCTGTGCAAGGCTGACACCGTAATTTTCAAGAAATACAACTTTTATTTTTGAGTTTACGGCAGGGTCATTATTAACAAGCTTTGCCACATCGCAGATAAGCTTAATGATAAGCTTTGCCCGTGCATATCCGGGAGACGCCTTTGCTCCGAAAATAAATGTATGGGGATAAAGGTCATATCCGGGATCATTTTTCACCTTGTCGTAAAGGTACAGTATATGAAGCACATTGAGAAGCTGACGCTTATATTCGTGAAGGCGCTTTACCTGAACATCAAAAATGCTTTCAGGGTCAACATCAATATCGTTATGTTCCTTGATATACGCAGCAAGTTCCCTCTTCTTTTCGAGCTTTACTTCGCGGAATTTTTCACAGAATGCCGCATCTTCAGCAAATGCAAGAAGCTTTTCCAGCTCGTCCGCCTCTTTAACCCACTTATCGCCGATTTTTGATGTGATAAGCTCACTCAGTTCAGGATTTGCAAGGCGAAGCCATCTTCTGTAAGTGATGCCGTTTGTTATTGAAACAAACTTATCGGGCGCAAGATTGTTGTAATCGCGGAACACGTCATTTTTAAGAATATCGGTGTGAAGTCCCGAAACACCGTTTACCTTATGACAGGTTGCAAGACACATATTCGCCATATTGATATATCCGTGTGCAAGGATGGACATATAATTGATTTTACCCCAGTCATCACCGTAACGCGAATGAAGGTCTGCTACAAGGCGGTTGTTCATTTCCTCGATTATCATATAAATTCTCGGAAGAAGACGCTTAAACATATCCATGTGCCATTTTTCAAGAGCTTCTGCCAGAATGGTGTGATTAGTATAAGCAAATACTCTGCATACAATATCCCAAGCCTGATCCCAGCCCATTCCCTCTTCATCCATAAGCACACGCATAAGCTCGGGGATAGCAATTGCAGGATGGGTGTCATTGATGTGAATTGCTATATATTCTGGAAGCTTATCAAGATCCATCCCCTTGTGATGGCGCTTGAATCTTGAGATTATCCACTGAATTGTACAGGATACAAAGAAATACTGCTGACGAAGTCTGAGAGCTTTGCCTTCTTCGTGATTATCTTCGGGATAAAGCACCTTGCTGAGTACCTCTGCAAGAGCTTTTTCCTCGACTGCGCGCAGATAGTCACCACCTGAGAAGTGGAGCATATCAAGGTCTTTTTCAGCCCTTGCCGACCAGAGTCGGAGAGTGTTTACAACCTTTGCATTGTAGCCCACAATCGGCACATCATAGGGAATACCGATTACGTTGGTGGTATTATTGTAATATACCTTCATTCCGTCAGGTGTCATCTGTGTTGTAACATCACCACCGAAACGCACCGTAACCTTCTCCTCCGGGCGGGGGATTTCCCAGACACTGCCGTCACCCAGCCAGTTATCGGGAGTTTCAATCTGCTCTCCGTTTACGATAAGCTGCTTAAAAAGTCCGTACTCATAACGGATAGAGCATCCGAAAGAGGGCAGCTCAAGCGTTGCCAGTGAATCAAGGAAGCACGCTGCAAGACGGCCGAGACCACCATTACCCAGACCTGCATCGTTTTCCTGTGCAGAGATTTCCTCAAGGGAGCAGCCCATTGAAGCAAGAACCGCCTCGTAATCCTCTGTAAGACCTGTATTGAGAAGATTATTCCCGAGAGTTCTTCCCATCAGAAACTCAAACGAAAGATAGAAAAGCTCTTTTTTCTGGGCAGTACGCTGACCGCGACGGTAGGCAGTCCATCTTTCCATTATTTTGTCGCGAACGGTAAGTGCTGCCGCCTTATAGATGTGTGCCTTGGTGGCATCCTCCATAGTTCTTCCGTAGTGACGGTTAAGCTTACCAATAATTTCATCTTTTATTTTTTGCTGATTCTTAGTAAGTGATTTTACCAATATTGTTCAAACTCCTTAATTTTATATAACTACTATATTATAAATTTTTGTACAAATCAATGTACGTTTTTGCTGAATTTTTCCACGAAAAGTCGGTTTTCATTGCTCTTTTGACCATATCGTTCCAGTTTTTTCTGTTATTGTACCAGACCGATTTTGCATAATTTATGCTTCCAAGCATCTTGTATGCATCGTAATCATCGAAGCTGAAGCCTGTACCGCAATCCTCGTATTCGTTATACGGTTCAACGCTGTCACGAAGACCGCCTGTTTCACGAACTATGGGAAGAGTGCCGTAGCGCATTGAAATCATCTGGCTGAGACCGCAGGGTTCAAACAGAGACGGCATCAAAAACGCATCGGATGCAGCATAAATTCTGTGGCTGACACTGTTGTCAAACATAATGAGTGACGCTACCGAGCCTTTGTATTTATTCTCAAAATGACGGAGCATATTCTCATATTGTTCTTCCCCTGTTCCGAGAATAATCAGCTGAATGTCGCCATCTTTCATAATGTCGTCCATAACGGTTTCAACAAGGTCTATTCCCTTCTGACCGGTAAGTCTTGTAACCATACCCACTAGGAACTTGTCACCGTTTTCCTCAAGACCGAACTCCGTCTGAAGTGCAAGCTTGTTTTTCTTTTTTCTTGATGCAAAGCTTCTCAGGTCGTATTTTTCCGGAATATAGGGGTCTTTTGCACTGTTCCACTCATCGTAGTCAATGCCATTTATTATTCCCGTCAGAAAATCGCGTCTGCTGTAAAGCAAGCCGTTAAGTCTTTCCCCGAAAAAGTCGGTCATAATCTCATCAGCATAGGTTTTGCTGACAGTTGTAATCATATCCGCATACACAAGACCGCCCTTGAGCATACTTGCCGAGCCGTAAAATTCAAGAGTTTCACTTGTGAAGTAGCTGTCATCAAGTTCACAAAGCTCTTTAATTACACCGATGTCATATATTCCCTGGAATTTAAGATTGTGCACCGTCATAACAGTTTTTATGCCGGCATAATTTTTGTCACAGGAATAGTGCGCTTTCAAAAGCACCGGAATCATACCGGTCTGCCAGTCGTTACAGTGAAGAACATCGGGATAAAAGTCAAGAACTTTCAGAAGTTCAAGCACTGCCTTGTCAAAAAACGTGAACTTTTCCACATCTATCGCCATTTCGCTATAGATTTTTTCCGCAGTGAAATAAAACTCGTTATCAACAAAATAGTAAATAACTCCGTCCTTCTTAAGTTCAAATACGCCACAGTACTGACTCCTCCACCCTATTTTCACATAGATATTGGAGATATATTGCATTTCGTTTTTGTATTCTTCCTTGATAACACTGTATCTCGGAAGAATTACCCTTACATCACAGCCCTGCTTTTTAAGCTCTGCAGGAAGTGCACCGACAACATCGGCAAGACCGCCCGTTTTTATAAACGGAGCACATTCGCTTGTTGCAAATAATATTTTCATTGACATCGTCCTTTATAATAAAGTTCTTTTTGGAAGAATAAACGGATGCTCCGGATGCCCCACAAGGCGCTTGTTTGCTCTCAGGGTACATTCCTTGTCTATTATAACATTTTCAAGCTCACAGTTTTCTTCGACTACGCTGTTCTGCATAACGATGCTGTTTTTTACAACTGCACCCTTTTTGATGTGAACACCGCGTGAAATAATGCTGTTTTCCACCCTGCCCTCGATAATACATCCGTCCGCAATGAGTGAATCCTCAATCACTGCACTTTCGCCGTACTGTGCGGGCACCTGATCCTTAACCTTTGTATATATGCGGTTTTCCGCGTGGAAAAGCTCACGTCTCACGTTTTCGTCAAGGAGCTTCATACTGTTTTCGTAGTAAGTTTCAACAGAGTCGATTTTACCCACAAAGCCCTTATATTCGTAGCCATATATCTTCTCTGTTTCAAGCTTTTCAAGAAGTATGTCTTTTATAAAATCGTGACTGCCTCTTGAGTAAGCTTCGTCTATCATTTCAATAAGCTTAAGTCTGTCAATAATGTACATCTCCATACTTTCGCAGTCTGATTTCGGGAAATGCGGCTCAATCTCTATACCTTCCACTCTGCCGTCTGAGGCAACCTCATACACAACACTGCCGGAAAGTTTTTTCTTATCTTCATTTTTACGGTAAATTACGGTAATATCAGCTTCTTTTTCAAGGTGCATTTCAAGAGCTTCGTCAAAGGTCATATTGCAGACTATTCTTCCGGATGCCATAAGCACATACTGCTGACGGCTGCGTCTTAAGAATGTAAGCACACCGTAAAGCTGGTCGATATTACCTGCGCGGACACTGCCACTGCCTCTTACATAGGGCGGCAGCATAAACAATCCGTAAATCTTACGGTTAAGGTCCCAGGGAGCACCGCTTCCAAGGTGGTCCATAAGGGAAGAATAGTTAATGTTTGTTGCAACACCCACATTTATAATTCCGGAATTAACCATATTTGAAAGGATAAAGTCAATAAGTCTGTATCTTGCGCCAAAGGGAAGTGCTGCTACAGAGCGCATTTCAGTAAGCTCATGAAATTCCAACTTACTGCCGTCTGCCATTACAATACCCATCATATCTCTCATTTACTTCCCCTCCCTTTCAATAACCATAGCATTTACACCGATTTTTTCATTTTCTTTAATTTCTACCTCTCCACCAATAAGTGTAATTCCGCCGGAACAGTATTTGCTTTCATATTCATATGAATCTACCGATGCATCTCCGACAGATGCACCCTTACCGATAATAGCACCCTCTCCGATAACTGCCTTTTTAACAGATGCGCCTTCCATTACTTTTGCACCCGGGAAAACTATGGAGTCCTCTATAACGGCACCCTTTTCAACGGTTACACCCTCGAAAAGAATACTGTGATGCACATTACCGTACACGTTACAACCCTCGGTTATGCAGGAGCCTGCTACCGATGCGCCCTTTGCAATGAAATGGGGCGGTTTTACAGGGTTTCTGGAGTAAATCTTCCACGAAGGATCACGAAGGTCAAATGCAGGAGGCGTAGAAAGAATATCCATATTAGCCTCCCACAGGCTCTGGATTGTTCCAACGTCCTTCCAGTATCCGTCAAAGGCATAGGCACACATATTTTCACCGTTTGCAAGCATTGTCGGAATAATATTTTTTCCGAAATCGTTATCGCTTTCGGGATTCTTTTCGTCGTTCTGAAGATATTTTTTAAGGACATCCCAAGTGAATACATACACACCCATCGAGGCAAGATTACTCTTGGGTTCCTTTGGTTTTTCTGCAAATTCAACTATTCTGCCGTTGCTGTCTGCAGTCATAATACCAAAGCGGCTCGCTTCCTCCCACGGAACCTCAATAACCGCAATGGTTGCATCGGCTTTTTTCTCTTTATGATATTTTATCATTTTGGAATAGTCCATTTTGTAGATGTGGTCGCCTGAAAGGATTACGACATATTTCGGGTTAAACTTATCCACAAATTCAATATTCTGATAAATAGCGTTTGCAGTACCCTTGTACCACTCACCCTTTTCCGCACTCTGATAAGGCGGAAGCACGTACACGCCGCCGGAATTGCGGTTAAGGTCCCATGGACCGCCGCTTCCGATGTAAGTATTGAGTTCAAGAGGCTGATACTGCGTAAGTACACCCACCGTGTAAATCCCCGAATGGATACAGTTGCTTAAGGTGAAATCTATAATTCTGTATTTTCCACCGAAAGGAACTGCGGGCTTTGCCACAGACTTGGTAAGTACACCAAGGCGGCTACCCTGTCCGCCTGCAAGAATCATTGCAAGGCTTTCTGCTTTTTTCATATTCTTTTCCTCCTCAATCTTTTTTGGTTTTTCGCGTGCGCCTGATATATACCGCGCTCATAGGCTCAATATCAAGCTCAATGGAGTACGGCATTTGCAAAAATGCTTTTTTCTTCGCGTTTACAAGCGGAGCTTTCTCTCCTCCGCTGCTTGAAAATACAGTTGTATACGTTCCTCCTCTGGGAACGCCTATAAGATAATTTTCATATCTTACGGGAGTGAAATTGCACACAACCACAATCTCGTCCGTTTTCTTTTTACCACGCCTTACAAAACTGAGGACACTGCGGTCACTGTCGTCCGCGTTTATCCACTGAAAGCCGTCCCAGCTGTCTTCAATCTCCCAGAAAGGCTTGTTTTCTCTATAAAAGCGGTTAAGCTCTTTCACAAAATCTCTGAAGCTTTTATGCTTTTCAAATTCCAGCAGTTTCCACTCTATTTCTTCATAATAGCGCCACTCAATGAACTGTGCAATCTCACCGCCCATAAAAAGCAGTTTTTTGCCCGGGTGCGCCATCATATACATATAAAAAGTTCTGAGCGTATCAAATTTCTGCCCGTAAAGCCCCGACATTTTCTGAATGAGGGAGCATTTTCCATGCACAACTTCATCGTGAGAAAGCGGAAGAATATAGTTCTCGTTAAAGGCATACATCATAGAAAATGTAAGCAGATTGTGATTATTTTTTCTGAAACACGGGTCAAGCGCCATATAGCGAAGGATGTCGTTCATCCAGCCCATATTCCATTTATAATTAAAGCCAAGACCACCAAACACCACCGGCCGCGTTATACCGTCCCAGCTGGTAGCTTCCTCCGCTGCCATAATCACATTGGGATGCTTTTCAAACACTTTTGTGTTGAGCTTTTTAAGAAATTCTATGGCTTCCAGATTCTCTCTGCCGCCATATTTGTTACATATAAATTCATCTCTGCCGTAGTCAAGGTAAAGCATACTGGAAACAGCGTCAACTCTTATTCCGTCGATGTGAAAAACATCAAACCAGTAAAAGGCACTCGACATAAGAAAGCTCACAACTGCGCCCTTTCCAAAATCGAAGACATACGTGCCCCATTCCTTATGTTCCCCAATTCTTGGGTCGCTGTACTCATAAAGCGGTGTACCGTCAAATCTGGCAAGAGCATAGCTGTCCTTCGGGAAATGTGCAGGCACCCAGTCCATAATCACACTTATGCCCGCTTCGTGACACTTATTCACAAAATACATAAAATCCTTCGGTTCACCGTATCGGCTTGTTGGAGCAAAATAGCCGGAAACCTGATAACCCCAGCTGCCGTCAAAGGGATGCTCTGTAAGAGGCATCAGTTCAACGTGGGTATAATTCATTTCCTTAAGGTAGTCTGTAAGCTCATCCGCCATTTCGCGGTAAGAAAGGTATGTGCCGTCGCTGTGTGTTCTCCAGCTGCCGGCGTGCATTTCGTATATAAGCATAGGCTTTGAGTAGGGGGCTGTTTTGTTGCGCTTTTCAAGCCATTTTTTGTCCGTCCAGGCAAAACCGCCTGTATCGTAAAGCCGCGATGCCGTTTTCGGCGGAAGCTCTGCACTGCGGGCGTATGGGTCTATTTTAAGAAGCTCCTCCCCCGACTGCGTTGTTATAACATATTTATAGCATTGACCGTGCTCTGCACCCTTTATGAAAACGTGCCATATACCGGTACTTTCCTGAGGATTCATCGGATGAGCAGTTTTGTCCCATCCGTTAAAATCGCCTACTACGCTGACGTGCTTTGCGCCTGGAGCCCACAGAGTGAAGCCGAAGCCCTTTTCTCCACAGAATTCCGCAGGGATTGCTCCCATAAATTCATAACTGCGGTAAGCTTTTCCTTCAAGAAACGTATTCAGTTGAGAGGTTTTTACAAAAGGATTGCCACTTTTTACGCGTACCTTTGTTTCGCTCATTTTCTACCTCCGACTTTATTCCTCCGCCATTTTTTCTCTGAGATGATTTGACAAAAGCGCCAGTGATGACGCCATATTTTCATTCTGTACAAGTATATCCTCAGGAGCCTTAAGATATGTCGGTGCAAAATTCCATATTGCCTTTATTCCATTTTTCACAAGCATATCACACGCCAGCTGAGCCGACTTTTCCGGAACTGTAATGATGCCGATTTTCACGTTGTGCTCCTTACAGATTTCACCAAGCTTTGAAAGCTCGAACACCCTCTTATTGTCAGCAAGTGCACTGTTTGAGTCAAACGCTGCAATAATCTCAATACCGTAGTTTTCAAAACCGCGGTAGCTCATCAGCGCCATTCCGAGGTTACCTGCCCCCAAAAGCACTGCCACCTTACTGCTCTCATACCCCAGATAGTCAGATATTCCCCCGATAAGGTCACGTATAAGAAACCCTCTTTTGGGTACACCGACACTTTTGCAGACTGCGGCAAGGTCTTTTCTCACCTGAACTTCACTCAGCCCAAGGGACTGCGCAACTGCCGCTGAGGATATGTACTCGCCGTCTTCTTTTATTGATTTTAAAAAGGACATATACACAGGCAGTCTTTTAAGTGCCTGCCTGGAAAGATTTTTGAATTTTTTCATCTTTTTCCCTCTATACCAAAACATTCGGGAGAAGACTTAGTTTCTCCCGAATGCACAAAATCACGCTTTTCCTACTGAACCGAAAAGTTCCATTTTCTCCTTAACGGTTGCTTTTATTGCCTCTGCACCGGGTGCGAGTATTTTTCTGGGGTCAAAGCCCTTACCAACAAGATCCTTACCCTCTTCAATGTACTTTCTTGTTGCAGCTGCAAAAGACAGCTGACACTCTGTATTAACGTTAATCTTTGCAACGCCGAGAGAAATAGCCTTCTGAATCATATCTGCAGGAATACCTGTACCACCGTGAAGAACAAGGGGGATATTGCCTGTTGCCGCCTTGATTTTTTCAAGAGCATCAAAGTCAAGTCCCTTCCAGTTTTCGGGATACTTACCGTGAATGTTACCGATACCTGCTGCAAGCATTGTTACGCCAAGAGCTGCAATAGCCTTACATTCTTCCGGATCTGCGATGTCACCGGATCCGATAACGCCGTCTTCCTCACCGCCGATAGCACCAACCTCTGCCTCAAGGCTGAGCCCTTTTTCATTACAGATGTTTATAAGCTCTGTTGTTTTCGCGATATTTTCATCAATCGGATAATGTGAGCCGTCAAACATTACTGAAGAAAAGCCTGCTTCAATACATTTAAGAGCTGCATCGTAGCTGCCGTGGTCAAGATGAATTGCTACGGGAACTGTAATACCCAGACCCTCAATCATACCCTTAACCATACCAACTACTGTTTTGTAGCCTGCCATATATTTTCCTGCACCCTCACTAACGCCAAGAATAACAGGAGACTGAAGCTCCTGAGCTGTCTGGAGAATTGACTTAGCCCATTCAAGGTTGTTGATATTGAACTGACCAACTGCGTAGTGGCCGTCACGTGCTTTTTCAAGCATATCTTTTGCTGATACTAACATAATTTAAACACTGCCCTTCTGTATATTATTATTCTTTTTTACAGTATAGATACATTATCGCATAAATTCCCGAATAAATCAATATAATTTCATCAAGAAGAGGTGAAATTTTTGAAAAATTTTTCAATCAGCACACTTAATCTCCGTTTTATCCGCGCGCCGCTTATTTTTTGCACCTTTTTTGCTCTTGCTTTCGGATGCGCAAGACTTTCGATGAATGTTCCCGAAAAGAATCTCGGTGACAGTCTTGTTCATAATATTCTCCTGTCCGGCACTTCTCTCAAAGGAAATAGCCATGAGGTTTTTTCGTTTATGAAGCTGAGTCCGGGAAAGTCGGCAAAAGCCACAGTACAGAGTTCTCCCGCAGTTATTGACGTCAGCACAGCTTCAACCCTTCCTGAAAAAGTGCAGACTACACCGAAGGTTACGGTAAGCGACGCAGCGGAATCGGGAATAAATATAGAAAACTATCTCGGAGAAACTCCTGCATTTTTAAGCAAGGATATTTCCGTACTTATAGTCCATACCCACACCACAGAAAGCTACACTCCCTCCGAAAAATTCGACTATACTCCCAGCGATACAGACAGAACCCTTGACAAAAACTTCAATATGGTCAGAGTCGGAAAAGAAATTGAAAAAGTCCTTGCAGAAAACGGCATAAAAGTGCAGCACGATACTACGGTCTGCGATTATCCCAGTTATAGCGGAAGCTATTCACGAAGCGGAATGAATGTGCAGAACGCAACAAAAAACGACCCTTCCGTTAAAATTGTACTTGACGTACACCGGGATGCCATCGAAGGTAAAAACGGAGAAAAGGTTAAATACACCTTCACAAGCGACGGAAAAACAGGCGCACAGGTAATGTTTGTTGTCGGAAGTAACCTCAGTGGTTTGAGTCACAAAAACTGGGAAACAAATATGCGCTTTGCCGCAACACTTCAAAGGCATATACTGTCGTTTTATCCCGATCTTATGCGCCCGATAAATTTCCGCAGCCAGAGGTTTAACCAGCAGCTTGCGCCGGGGGCTATTATAGTGGAGGTAGGTACTAACGGCAATACACTTGATGAGGCACTCTTCGGGGCAGAATGTTTTGCAAATGCATTAGCCGATTACCTGAAACAAAACACCGGAATGTAAAAAAATCCAGACTGTAAAAAAGCGTTGGGCAGTTTGTTATTTCCAAAACAAAGAAGCGTGCCGCTTCACCCACGTCGCGTCCAAACTTAACTTAAAATCCACAAATATTGCTCGCGATAAAAAACGCAATTTCCTATACGAAAACAAAGGGGTGTAAAGAAATCGAATTCCTTTACACCCCTCCTAATCTTATTCTTCAGTTTCTTCGTGTTCGTGTCCGTGACAACCACAACCTCCGGCACATTCGATTTTCTTATCTATGCCGTTCTTGTCGTAGTAGTCCTGAATTGCAGCCTTTATAGCTTCCTCTGCAAGGACACTGCAGTGTATCTTTGCCGGCGGAAGTCCTTCAAGCGCTTCCACAACTGCTGAGTTTGTAAGCTTAAGAGCTTCCTCAACGGTTTTGCCCTTTACAAGCTCTGTCGCCATTGAGCTGGTTGCAACTGCAGCACCGCAGCCAAAGGTTTTAAAGCTTACATCAACGATTACGTCGTTTTCTATTTTAAGATACATTTTCATTATGTCGCCGCATTTTGCATTGCCGACTGTTCCGATTGCATTGGCACCTTCAAGTTCACCCACATTTCTGGGGTTTGTGAAATGGTCCATTACTTTTTCACTGTACATATATGTTAAACCTCCTTATTCTACACCCTCATACAAGGGAGACATCTCCCGGAGTCTCTGCACGATAGGTGCAAGCTCCCTGATAAAAGAGTCAACCTCTTCTTCTGTATTGAATTCCGAAAGTGATGCGCGCAATGACCCGTGTGCCGTTTCGTGGGGAAGCCCTATTCCCAAAAGCACGTGTGACGGATCAAGGGAACCTGACGTACAGGCTGAACCGCTGGATACTACAAATCCCTTCAGGTCAAGGCTCAGAAGAAGACTCTCACCCTCGATATACTTAAAGCAGAAGCTTGTGTTATTGGGAAGTCTCTTCTCACGGTGGCCGTTAAGTCTGGTGTAAGGTACACTGCTGAGAACGCCCTCTATAAGTCTTTCACGAAGAGCTGTTATTTTCCTTGTTTTTTCTTCCATATTATCGGTGGCATCCTTAAGGGCTGTCGCCATACCGACAATGCCTGCCACATTTTCCGTAGTAGCACGTCTGCCTTTTTCCTGTGCACCGCCGTGAAGGAGATTTTCTATCTTCACGCCTTTCCGGATATAAAGCGCTCCCACGCCCTTGGGGCCGTGGAACTTATGTGCTGACATAGAGAGAAGATCAATATTCATTGCCTTTACATCTATGGGCACAGCACCTGTCGCCTGAACTGCATCTGTGTGGAAATATATTCCCTTTTCCCTGCACAGCTTACCGATTTCGGCAATAGGGTTAATAGTTCCTATTTCGTTATTTGCAAACATAACTGATACCAAAAACGTATCGTCTGTGATTGCCTTCTCAATATCTTCCACGCTTACCATACCGAACTCGTCAACGGGAACATAGGTTACATTGTAGCCCTGCTTTTCCATAAACTCACAGGTATGAAGTATTGCGTGATGCTCTATTGTTGTTGTAATTATATGTTTTTTGGCAGACTTTAAAGCTGTACCTTTTATAGCCCAGTTGTCCGCCTCACTGCCGCCGCTTGTGAAAAAGATTTCAACATCGTCTGCGTTTATTGCTCTTGCAACATCACTTCTTGCTGCAATAAGCGCTTTTCTTGCCTGCTGACCAGCAGTTGTATAAACAGAAGATGCATTTCCGAAAGTCTCGGTGAAATACGGAAGCATTGCCTCCACTACACTTTCTTTCATTTTTGTTGTTGCGGCATTATCAAAATATACCATAGGGGTCGTCCTTTCTGATACAAACGGCAACCAATTCCGTTTGCAAAAACACTCAAGGTATAGTATATTACTTTTTCGGGCAAAATGCAAGCAAGTTTTAACATTTTTGTCTTTTTCTACAATTCAAACTCGCATTTTACAACTTTTCCTATCACTTTGAAACGATTATCACCGTCTTCAAGGATTATATCCTTGTATAAATACGAGTCAGACTCCGCTTTAAGTATGATTTTCTTCCCCTTTTTAAAGTATGACCGAAGAATTGTTTCTCCTCCGGCTTTTTTCAGAACTGCTACAATGTCGTTATTTTTAAGGGGACAGTCGCACCGCACAATGACAATATCGCCCGCAAGAATCCTTCTGTTCGCCATGGAGTTATCCTTTGTCAAAAGGCCGAAATATTCATATCCGCGGAGTTTATCGCGGTCAATAAACACGCTTCCGATAATTTTATCATACTCCACAAGCGTGCTTGTGGCACTGACCGAGTCAACGACATACACCATCCTGGCACGTTCTGCCACATCAAGAGGCGCTCTGCCCAGAAGTCCGTCAACCGTAGTATCAAAGACAATTGCAAGATCACAAAGAAGCTTCTCCGAGGGAGAAGTAAGATAGCCGGTTTCAAGATTGTTAACAGTGGTATTTCCCACACCTAGTCTTTTGGCAAGCTGATTTGTGCTGAGACCCGTTCTTTTTCTTAGAAGGGAAACATTTACAGCAAGAATATTCAAGTCGGCACCTCCTGTCGAAATAAAATATTCTTAATTATAGCACAAACTTCCAATGTTAACAACTGTTTTTTTAAGACTACGCCTTCACCCACTTTGCACACTTAAAGCCCATAACAGATTCTCACAGGAATAAGCTTTTGACATTATACCTGCATCACATATCGAAAAGAGCCTGATTTATGCCTTCTGCGATTATTTTTGCTGCCTGCTCCGCTATTACGTCAACATCGTTGGGAGTTACAACCATATTTTTGTTTTCGGGAAATATAGAAGCTGTATCTTTGCACTGTGCCGACGCTTCACTAAGGACATCTGCCGCCAGCGTCAGCGCATCCACCACCATAGGAATTCCGATTGCAATTACCGGCACTCCAAGCGTTTTTTCCGAAAGCTCGCATCTGTTATTTCCAACACCACTGCCCGGACTTATACCGGTGTCGCATATTTGCACTGTCGTACCCAACCGGCTGAGGTTTCTTGACGCAAGAGCATCCACTGCAATAATCAGCGAAGGCTTTACACGCTCTTTGACACCGAGAAGAATTTCCTTTGTTTCTATTCCTGTAATGCCCAGCACTCCCGGAGCGAGAGCACTTACCGGTCTTATATCAAAGGAAAAGCCGTTTTTCGCTTCCTTGGTGATGTGTCTTGTAACGGTAAGCTTACTCACCGTTTTCGGACCTACAGAGTCGGGAGTTATGTCACGGTTTCCCAGCCCCGCCACAAGAACCGATGCATCCTTGGGAAGTTTTATCATTTCCTTAAGCTCATCGCATACGGCCTTTGCTCCGCGTCTGCAAAGCTCATCATCTTCGGTGTGCATATCCCGTATTTCCACCGTAACGTAATTTCCCATAGGTCTTCCGATTTTTTCTGCACCTTCCGGAGTTGTTATTTGAACATGCGACACTGTAATGCCGTCAGTGTCTTTCTGTTGACTTTCAACGCCTGCTATTTCAGAGGCAAACATCTCCCTGCACTCAAGGACAAGGTCTGTGCGAATCATTCTTTTATCTCCTTTTCCGTAACATCGTGGGTGTATTGGGCGTTTTCCTCCGTATCCTTTATCGCATCAAGAAAAGCCTGACGCAGTATAAGGAGCGAAATGCCGTCCTTATCCACAGTAGCATCATCCACATTAGTTCCGTCAAGAGGTATATTTTCTTTCATATTTAACTTCCTTTCATATTTTACATATAAAAAAGGTTGTCCGAAGACAACCTTTTTTATTCGTTTTTTAATTCATTTTAATATCTGTAAGGTCAGCCACCGTATGGTGCTTTTCTGCATCGTACATTTTCCAGATTACCTGTAGACTCTTAAGAGCTGTCCTGCCGTCTGTAAGAGGAGTTTCGCCTGTACGCACACAGTTTGCAAAGTGTCTGATTTCAAACTGTGTCATTTTACCTGATGCAGTATTATCTTTCCAGATAACCTTATAACTTGTATCCTCTTCCTCATTGACAACGTGACGGTGATTCTGGTCGTAAAGCTTGATTTCACCTGCTGCACGGTCATATTCAAGAAGACCTTTTTCTGTCATAATCTGACAGTCCCAGCCAAGCTTTGTACCTCTTGCGCCCCAGGTTGCACCGTGATAACCGAGAGCTCCGTTCTCAAACTTGAATATAGCTACACTTGTTCCTTCACCGAGAATCCACGGAACGCCTACCTTTGTTCCGAAATGCGCACCCTCAATGGGGTTTCCAAGGAACCACAAAAGAAGGTCAACATAATGACATCCATGGCTGAAGAACTGACCGCCGCCAAGTCTTGCCGTAGCTTTCCAGATAGTTTCACTGTCGTACTTTGTAAGCTGCTCTGTCCAGATTGACATCTGCATAATCTGACCGTATTCACCGCTGTCAACCATTTCTTTAAGTTTCACAATTCCGGGCCAATGACGAACAGGATATGCACATTGAAGCACAACTCCCTCTTCCTCGCAAGCCTTGATAAGTCTTAAGCACTCTTCTTCGGAGTTACAAAGCGTTTTTTCCATAAGCACGTGCTTTTTATTACGTGCAAAAAACATTCCGCACTCATAATGCAAATCGTGAGGAAGTGCAATAAGCACCGCATCAACGTATGGAACCATTGTTGTCCAGTCTGTTGTAACATAAGCATCGGGCTTAATCTGTGCAAAATCCTTTGCCTGCTCGATTATAATATCGCAGAACGCAGTGATTTCAACTTCTTCAACCTCCGACATACTCTGTACGTGTGCCCTCATCATTTTACCGCATCCGATAATACCCATTCTGAGTTTTTCCATAATAAATACTTCCTTTCGTCAAGTTAATTTCATTATAGAACACATTAGTATAAAAGTCTTTAGACATACAATCCATATTTTTGCACATTTGGTATCAAAAACACTTGATTATTGTTATACGGTATCTTATAATATACATAGGTGATAAAAATGAAGCTTCGCAAAGAGACAAGCATACATAATGCTTTTACAGTAGATTCAATAATTACCGTGTACTACCTTGACTGGGAAAAGGCAATGCAGAAATCCCAAAACGGGCACGACGTTTCCTATAATTTCTGGCAACTGCTTTACGTAGACCGTGGTGAATACACCTGTTCAATAGAAAAAGAACTGCACCCCCTTTCCGCAGGGCAAATGATTCTTGCAGAGCCCGGCAAGGTAAGGACTTCTGTTTCCTGCAAAAATGCAATGGTAGCAATTATAAGCTTCCGCTGTGTTTCCGAAGGAATGGACAGCATAAAAAACAAAGTCATCACACTGTCAGACGACGACAGAAAGCTTTTGTCACGAATACTTACAGCGGGAACGGATATTTTCAAAGCAGTTCCCGATAACCCCCGGTATGACGGGCAAGAGCCTAAAGACGGCACCTCTGACTACGAACTGCAAATGATAAAAAATTCACTTGAATTATTGTTTATCAGTCTGTACGAACCTTACAGAAAAGAAATAAAGGCACGCCCCACTGCACAGAATCAGATAAATTACTATGAGCACAAATTCCACACAATAGAAAGATATATGCTTGAAAATCTTAATAAAAACATTACCGTTGACGAAATTTCCGAAGCGACAGGTTTCAGTTCAAGCACAATAAAACGCATTTTCAGCAGTCAGGCAGAATGCGGTGCATTGCATTATTTTATAAAACTCAAAATAAAAGAGGCAAAGCGTCTTATAAAAGAAGCCGATATGTCTATAACGGAAATTTCGGAAAAACTCGGTTTCTCAAGCATACATTATTTTTCAAGAATATTTAAAAATATTACAGGTGTATCTCCAAGCCAGTATGCAAAATCAGTTCTGAAAAACTAAAAATGGGATGTAAAGAAATCTTATTTCTTTACATCCCATTTAACTATTATTCAAGGAAATCTTTAAGCTTTTTACTTCTGCTTGGATGACGAAGCTTACGAAGAGCTTTTGCCTCAATCTGACGGATTCTTTCACGTGTTACGTCAAATACACCGCCAACCTCCTCAAGAGTTCTTGCTCTGCCGTCCTCAAGGCCGAAGCGCAAACGGAGAACCTTTTCCTCTCTTGGAGTAAGCGTATTAAGTACGTCCATAAGCTGTTCCTTAAGAAGCATAAATGAAGCTGCCTCACTGGGAGCCGGTGCATCATCATCGGGGATGAAGTCACCAAGATGACTGTCTTCCTCTTCACCGATAGGTGTTTCAAGAGAAACGGGCTCCTGAGCAATCTTCATAACTTCACGAACCTTTTCAAGACTCATACCCATTTCTTTTGCAATTTCTTCGGGAGAAGGCTCTCTGCCGAGCTCCTGCAAAAGCTGACGTGACACACGGATGAGCTTGTTGATTGTTTCAACCATGTGAACAGGGATACGGATAGTTCTTGCCTGATCGGCAATAGCACGGGTGATTGCCTGACGAATCCACCAAGTCGCGTAAGTACTGAATTTATAGCCCTTTGTATAGTCGAACTTTTCTACGGCTTTGATAAGACCGAGGTTACCCTCCTGAATAAGGTCAAGGAAAAGCATACCGCGACCTACGTATCTTTTTGCGATACTTACAACAAGACGGAGGTTTGCTTCCGTAAGCTTTTTCTTTGCATTTTCGTCTCCCTCCGACATAAGTCTGGCATACTCAATTTCCTCGTCTGCAGAAAGAAGCGGAACCTTACCGATTTCCTTAAGATACATTCTTACGTGGTCATCGACATTTACGCCCTCGGGCACGGACAAATCTTCGAGATCGTCTTCATCTGTGTCTTCGATTTTCTGAATTTCCGCATCAATATCGCCTACAATGTCAATTCCGAGCGCCTCAAAATTATCGTGAATTTTCTCAATCTGCTCCACATCAAGCTCAAGCTCTGCGAGAGCCTCTTCAATTTCCTGCTCGGTGAGCATACCCTTCTGCTTGCCTTTTTCGATAAGTTCTTTTACCACCATTTTTTTATTAACGTTATCACTCATTCTATTCATCCTTTCGCCACTCAGCTTTTTTGTTTTTTAGATTTAAGCAGTTCGCTTATCAGCGCTATGTCACCGCTTTCCTGCGCTTTTTGCAGTTTTTCGTTCCAGATTTCTTCCTCCAGTATATCAACAAAGTCCTCTGCTGCCCTTATATTGTCGGAAACATTCCTCACGGTAAGAAGCACCGTCGAGAGTTCTTTTTCGTTTCCGCTGAGACTTGTCAGAAGATAATCCTCACACCTTCCCTGTATGCCGTCAGTGTAGAATCTGATGATATATTCAAATATTTTTTTATGTACTTCGCTACCGAACATTTCAGGGCTTAGCCTGTCTTTTAGCTTTGTGTAAACCTTTGCACTCTCTGCAAGCATCGCAAGAAGTCCTGCCTCTGCAGTCTGTCTGCGATTTGACACCCGGTGTCTGTCAGGAGTCTGCGGGCTCACAACCTTTTTAAGTTCTCCCTGAACTTCCTTTCTCAGATTTTTGGCATTTGCTTTTCTGACCTCGCTCGTTATAGCCTCCGCACTTATTCCGGTTTTTGCCGCAAGTCGGTTTATATAAACCTCTCTCTCAACTGCATTCGGTATTCCGGAAAAAATCTGAGAAGCCTTACTGAGCATTTCAATTTTCTGCGCCGGGTCCTCAAGGTCTATGCCCTTAAGCAAAACGTCCAGTCTGTGCTCGGTAACGGTTTTTGCATTTTCTATAAGCTTTTCAAAAGCTTCCTTCCCGTGTTTTTTTATAAAATCATCGGCATCCTTTCCGTCGGGAATCGAAATAACCTTCAGTTTTGTATCAAACTCGCGGAAAATTTCTGCCGCCCTTTCGCAGGCTTTCATACCTGCTTCATCACTGTCATAGCAAAGGTATACCGGACTTTTCGCAATAAGCTTTGCCTGCTCACGGGTAAGCGCTGTTCCGCAACCTGCCACAGCCGCATTTATACCTGCCTGATGAAGTGAAATTACGTCCATATAGCCTTCTACAAGAATATAATAACCGCGCTCACTCTTTTTCGCAATATTAAGTGCAAAAAGATTTTTTCCCTTGTCATAAACGATGCTTTCGGGGGAGTTCATATATTTTGCACCGTCACCTGAAAGGATACGCCCGCCAAAGCCGATTACATTACCCTTGACGTCTATTATCGGAAACATTACCCTTTCACGGAACCTATCATAAATGTGCCCTTTATCGTTCTGGATGCAAAGCCCCGCTTCCACCATAAGACTACGGTTATATCCCTTTTTCTGAAGGTGCCTAAGAAGTCCGTCCCATCCGCTTGGTGAAAAACCTATGCCGAAATTTGCAATCGTTTTACCTGACAGCTGACGCTTTGCAAGATATTCCTGTGCGACTTTTCCGCCCTGTGCAAGCAAGCACTCACGAAAAAACAATGCCGCGTCGCGGTTCATCTGATAAATAGCCTGTTTTCTTTTGTATTTTTCTTCATTTTTTTCGACAGAATCGTCATCAGGAAGGCGTATTCCCGCTTTTTCAGCCAGAAATCGGAGTGCATCGGGGAAATCAAGCCCTTCTGCATTCATAATAAACTGAATCACACTGCCGCCTGCACCACATCCGAAGCAATGGTAAAGCTGCTTGTCCGCGCTTACATGAAATGACGGCGTTTTTTCACGGTGAAACGGACAACAGCCCATATAACTGCTGCCTGACCGTTTGAGCCTTACATAGCCGGAAACAATATCCACAATGTCATTTGCCGCAATAATCTCACTTACGAGTTCATCCGGAAAAAAAGCTGCCATTTTTTCTAACCTTCCTAAAAAATTATTCTTATGAGTTTATATTTCGACATCGGGAGAGAAAATCCTTTTTTTAAATTAAAAAACCTTTCAGATATTTTCCTTTTTTTAAATTTATAGGAATTTGCGTAAATTAATGCGCGTGAAACTGTGTTTGCACTTTGTACGCGCGCGACGTAGGTGAAGCGGCACGCTTCTTTTTTAATTTATAGGAATTTGCGTAAATTAATACGTGTGAAACTGTGTTTGCGCTTTGTACGTGCGCGACGTGGGTGATGCGGCACGCTTCTTTTTTAAAAATTTTATAAGTTTTTTTAAAAAAACTCTTTACAAACCGACTTTCTTCTGCTATAATGTCATCGTTATGCGGGAGTGGCTCAGTGGTAGAGCGTCACCTTGCCAAGGTGAACGTCGCGAGTTCGAATCTCGTCTTCCGCTCCAGAAAAGCATCGATTTTGCATCAAAAATCGGTGCTTTTTTTACCTTATAGGAGTTTGCGTAATTTTATTCGCGTGAAGCTATGTTCGACATTTGCAGGTGCGCGACGTGGGTGAAGCGGCACGCTTCTTTTTTACCTTATAGGAATTTGCGTAATTCTATTCGCGTGAAGCTGTGTTCGACATTTGCAGGTGCGCGACATGGGTGAAGCGGCACGCTTCTTTTTTATTGTATTTCTGCACCGCTTGTGGTATAATAATATAATAGGAAATTTGTGGGTGATGAGGATGAAATTTTTCAAAGCAAAAAAAGGAATTATCATCTGTGCTACAGCTCTTTTACTGACAATACTTTTAACAAGGTACATCATTGCCGAAAACACGGCTTTTTATATACCTCCTTACGAAAAGAAGGATATTTCTGACCTTGTCAGAAAAAAAGACTATAATACAATTTTCGCCCAGACGGGTGTTGTACCCGATATTGCAAAAGAATTTTCAGAAAACGGTGACATTGCCTTTCTGGAGAAAATGCAGGATTTCTTTTTTGAAAAGCCCCCTATACAAAAAACCTACATTGCTTTTCCCATAACACTTGAAGAAACAACAAAAGAGGGCATCGCTCCCCTCATCCCTCTCAAAAAGGGAGATGTGCTTGTTACTTTCAATACACGCACCCTTGACTGGCGTCACGGGCATTGCGGGCTTGTATTGGACGATGAAGGTTCCCTTATGCTGGAACACATAGCAATAGGAAAAAAATCTGCTGTAAACAGTACCGTGTATTGGGGAATATATCCGGCTTTTATGGTCCTTCGCTATTCTGACGAAAAGATTGCAGAAGCTGCTGCCGATTACGCAAAAGATAACCTTGTTGGTATTCCCTATAATCTTTTTGCAGGATTTGTAAAAAAAGACAAAACGGGTGAATCCGATCCGTCATCCCACTGCTCGCATATTGTGTGGCAGGCATATAAATCCCAAGGGGTTGACATCGACTCAGACGGGGGCACTATGGTTACACCGCGGGATATTGCCAAATCCGAAAAACTTTCTGTTGTACAGATTTTAGGAATAAATCCAAAAGATTTTATAAAATAAATTTATCGGAGAATTGTTATGACTTACGAAGAACTGCGCTCTTCAATTAAAGACGGAAAAATAGCACCCCTTTATATCTTTCAGGGGCAGGAGGAATTTTTGATTGAGTTTATGATTGGCGAAATCAAAAAGCTTCTTATTGAAGAATGGTCTGAAATGATGAACTTCAAAAGCTTTGCTGAAATGCCCCCTGTAAACGAAGCGGAGGATTTTCTGGAAACGCTTCCTGTTATGGCTGAGCGCAAGCTTGCCGTTTTCCGCAAATGCGGTCTGTTTTCGGGTAATATTAAAAACAAAGCTCAGTGGGAAAAGCTTTTCTCTAACGTAGCCGATTTTAACTGCGTCATAATATGGGAACCTGCTCCCGAAAAAGGCAAAAAGCCTTCCTCCGTGCAAAGGGCGGCTGAATCAGGTGGCGCAGTGGTAGTTGAATTTCCTCTCAGAACAGAGGCAAACCTTAAAGCATGGCTTATTAAATTTGCCGCATCAAAAGGGAAGATTATCGACCAGAAAAACGCTCTTTACCTTATAAATTCTCTGGAAAGAAAAATGCGTGTGATTAAAACTGAATTTGAAAAAATTGTTTCATTCTCAAAGAGCGAACAAATCATGCGCGAGGATATTGATGCCGTAATTATAAAGCCTGCCGTTGAAAATGTATTTGGTGTTATAGATGCAATTTTCGACGGACGCCGCGAGGTTTGCTACAACCTGCTTTTCACTCTTCGCTCTCTTAAACAGGAGCCGGTGTCAATACTGTCGCTTCTGTCGGGGCAGCTCCTGACAATATACAAGGCAAAGCTTTATCTTCTGGACGGAAAAAGCCATAGCGAAACATTGGCAATCCTCGGTGGTGGCTTCAGCAATGAAAAGTGCACACGCAAAGCGGAAAAAATCAAACTTGAAAATATACAGACACTCATCAATTTGTGTTATGAAGCTGATAAAAACATCAAGCAGGGCAGAATTGCAGGATGGACCGCATTGGAAACCATCATTGCCGAATACAAGTATTATTAATGCGGGATGTTAAAAAAGCCCGGACCACAATTTTTTAAAAAGCAAATACACAGAAAGGACTTGATTATATGAAATACGAGCTCAAAAACGGTTGGACAAAAGATGTTGACAAAGAAATCATCTTCAAATTCGCAGAGGGTTACAAGGATTTCCTCAACGCTGCAAAAACAGAGCGCGAGTCAGTTAAAGAAGCTGTGCGCCTTCTTGAGGAGTGCGGATTCAAGGAGATAGACAAATATGACTCTCTCAAAGAGGGTGACAAGGTTTATATAGTTAACAAACAGAAGTCGCTTATTGCCGCAGTGATTGGCTCACAGCCATTGACAGACGGGTTGAATATTGTTGGAGCACACATCGACGCACCGCGCCTTGACCTCAAGCCCAATCCTCTCTACGAAGACGGTGAAATGGCATTTTTCAAAACCCACTACTACGGTGGTGTAAAAAAATATCAGTGGACAGCCATCCCTCTTGCAATTCACGGTTCTGTTGTTAAGGCTGACGGCAGTTCTGTCGATATAAAAATCGGTGATGAAGATGACGACATAACATTTGTCATTACAGACCTTCTTCCCCATCTTGCAAAAGAACAGATGGCAAAAACCCCTGCTACTGTCATAGAGGGCGAAAACCTTAATATTCTCCTCGGTTCAATGCCTCTCGAAGGAGAAGAAAAGGATGCCGTAAAAGCAAATATTCTTACCATTCTCAATGACAAATACGGTATTGTTGAGGAAGATTTCCTCAGTGCAGAACTTGAGATAGTCCCTGCAGCAAAAGCAAAGGATGTCGGTTTTGACAGAAGTCTTATCGGCTCTTATGCACATGATGACAGGGTTTGTGCATATCCGTCACTTATGGCAGTTATTACAACGGAAGCTTGTGACAAAACTGCAGTTTGCCTTCTTACCGACAAGGAAGAGGTCGGCAGCATGGGGAATACAGGTGCAAGAAGCGAGTTTATGAAACTTGCATTTCTTGAACTTCTTGATAAAACGGGGCAGTGTGCTACGGAGCTTAATCTTCTTCGCACTCTTGACAGAAGTTATTGCCTGAGTGCCGATGTTAATGCGGGGTTTGACCCTAATTACCCCAGTCCCTACGAAAAGCAGAACTGCGCAAGAGTAGGCTACGGTGTAGCCCTTGCAAAATACACAGGTGCAGGCGGAAAGAGTGGCTCCAGCGACGCATCGGCAGAACTTATGGGCAAAATCCGTAAGCTCTTTAACGAAAACGATGTTCTCTGGCATGTAGGCGAGCTTGGTAAGGTTGACGCAGGCGGTGGCGGAACAATTGCACAGTATGTTGCCAATTACGGAGTTGAAACAGTTGACTGCGGTGTGCCTGTACTCAGTATGCACGCACCCTACGAGATTGTGTCAAAGCTTGACGTCTATATGACATATAAGGCATTCCACACATTTTTTAATAACTGAGGTAGAAAAATGCGAATAGATAAATTTTTAAAGGTTTCAAGAATTATAAAGCGCAGAACGGTTGCAAACGAGGCTTGCGATGCCGGCAGAGTCAGTCTGAACGGCAAAGTTTGCAAAGCAAGTGCTGAAATAAAATGCGGAGATATTGTTGAAATCCGCTTTGGAGAAAGACTCATAAAGGTAAGGATTGAGGATGTAAAAGAGCATACGCTCAAAAATGATGCTGCCTCTCTTTACACTGTAATCGAAAATAACTGAAAGGCAGATTGATATGAAGCTACTTTTAGAGCTTTTCTGCACCTTTTTCAAAATAGGGGCATTCACCTTTGGCGGAGGCTATGCGATGCTGTCGCTTATTCAGAAAGAGGTTGTGGAAAATAAAAAATGGGCAACAGATGAAGAGGTGCTCGACTACTACGCAGTTTCCCAGTGCACTCCCGGTGTTATTGCAGTAAACCTTGCCACTTTTATCGGACAGAAGAAAAAAGGTGTTCCGGGTGCTTTGGCAGCAACCTTCGGAGTAGTACTTCCTTCACTTATAATAATCACCATCATCGCAGCAGTTCTCCGAAATTTTATGGAGTATGAGATTGTCCGGCACATTTTTGGTGGAATACGCATTGCAGTAGCAGTGCTTATTGTAAATGCTGTTATCACGCTGGGCAAAAAAGCACTTGCAGACAAGCTGTGCATAGCTGTTTCCATCGCGGCATTTCTGGTATCCGTAATATTCCCGTCAGTGTCACCGATATTTATAGTGCTTGCAGCAACACTTATTGGCTTTGTTACAATGAAAAAAGGAGGTAAAGAAAAATGATGACTTACCTTCTGCTATTCATTGAATTCTTTAAGACAGGACTCTTCGCCATAGGCGGTGGCCTTGCAACAATTCCCTTTCTGCGCGAGATGTGCCACACTCACCCAACCTGGTTTAACGAGGAGCTGCTCGGCAATATGATAGCCGTGGGCGAATCCACTCCCGGTCCTATCGGTGTGAATATGGCGACTTATGTGGGTTATACCGTGGGCTATAACGAGCTTGGTTTCTGGGGAGGACTTTTCGGAGGTTTTCTGGCAACATTCGCTCTTGTACTTCCGTCTGTAATTATAATTATAATCGTGGCAAAGCTTCTCACCGCTTTTAAGGAAAATAAGCTTGTGGCACGTGCGTTTTATTCTATACGTCCTGCAGTTGTGGGCATGATAGCATCTGCTGCACTTGCAATGATTAAAAGCGGAATTTTCACAAAATCAGGCAATCTTTTAAGGCAGATTGACATCCGTGCGGCAGTGTTGTTTGTTCTCCTGCTTGTGGCAACAAATGTGAAATCTGTTAAGAAGCTTCATCCCATATTCTTTATAATAATCGCCGGAGTTATCGGTGCAATATTTAAATTTTAATTAAGAGGTACGAAATGGATATTTTGAAACAGCTTTGTCTGGAGCTTAAAACAGACGAAAAACACACTCAAAACGTAATAGAAATGCTTGATGAAGGTAATACTATCCCCTTCATCGCCCGTTACCGAAAGGAATTAACAGGCAATATGGATGACCAGCTTGTACGTGCAATTTCCGTACGCCTTGCGGCACTTCGGGCAATTGAAGAAAGAAAGGCGGAGGTTATCCGTCTTATTGACGAGCAGGGTAAACTGACTGACGTGATTTCTCAGGCAGTAGAAAAAGCACAGACACTTACTGAGCTGGAGGATATTTACCGTCCCTACCGTCCTAAGCGCAAAACTCGCGCAAGTGTTGCCAGAGAAAAGGGACTTGAGCCCCTTTCAGAACTTATTCGCGGTCAGGAATTTGCAGGCGATATAAATGAAGAAGCTGCAAAATACATTGACGCCGAAAAAGGCGTTGAAACTGCCCCAGATGCTATTCAGGGGGCGCTTGACATCATTGCGGAAGACATAAGCGACAATGCTGATTACCGTAAAAACATCCGCCGTATTACATATATGAACGGCATTATCACAAGCAAGCAGGGCAAAGAAGAAAATCCCGTTTATCAGATGTATTACGAATTTTCAGAGCCCGTAAAAGCAGTTGCCGACCACAGAATCCTTGCGATGGACCGTGGCGAAAAGGAAGGCGTGCTTTCTGTTAAAATTGAGCTTGAGGGCGAGCTTATTACAAATTACCTCTATAAAGAAGTTATCACGAATGACAACACACAGCTCTCTGACCTTGTAAAGGCGGCAGCTGACGATTCATACAAGCGTCTTATTGCACCATCAATCGAGAACGAAATCCGTTCTGACCTTACTGAGCGCGCGCAGAACGGTGCAATCGGTCTTTTCAGTGTAAATCTTAAAAATCTCCTTATGACTCCCCCTGTTAAAGGTCATACAGTATTGGGCGTTGACCCCGGCTACCGAACAGGCTGTAAGCTTGCAGTAGTTGACAGTACAGGAAAGGTTCTCGAAACGGGTGTTGGATATTTTACACTGGAGCACCACGACACAGAAAAAGCAAAAAAGCAGATTAAGGGAATGATTGAAAGAAACGATGTTACCCTTATTTCAATCGGCAACGGTACTGCAACAGGCGAAAGTGAAAAGTTTATAGCATCACTTATTCCCGAGCTTGACCGCCCCGTTAAATATATGGTAGTATCCGAGGCAGGTGCATCTGTTTACAGTGCAAGCGAGCTTGGCGCAAAGGAATTTCCTGATTACGACGTATCGCTCCGTAGTGCAGTTTCTATTGCAAGACGACTTCAGGATCCTCTTGCAGAGCTTGTTAAAATCGACCCCCGTTCAATCGGTGTCGGTCAGTATCAGCACGACTGTAATCAGAAAAAGCTCTCCGGTGCACTTGGCGGTGTAGTAGAAGACTGCGTTAACAGCGTAGGCGTTGACCTTAATACAGCATCGGCATCTTTGCTTTCATACATTTCGGGCATTTCTTCTGCAGTTGCGCAGAATATTGTTGACTACCGAGAAGAAAACGGCTCATTCACAAAAAGAAAAGAGCTTCTCAAGGTTAAGAAGCTCGGTGAAAAAGCCTTTGTACAGTGTGCAGGCTTTATGCGAATACCTATGGGTACTGAATTTCTTGACAACACCTCCGTTCATCCCGAAAGCTACGATGCGGCAAGAGCCCTTATCGTAAAATGCGGATACAGTGATGAAGAAATCAAAAAGGGCGCATTTTCCGACATTATGTCTCGAATTACAAAAGAAGCTGCCGAGGAAATCTGCAAAGAGTTTGAAATCGGTATGTTCACCCTCCGTGATATATGCGACACTCTAGCAAAGCCCGGCAGAGATATGCGTGACGAGCTTCCCAAGCCACTTTTACGCAGTGGTTGTATGTCACTTGAAGAATTAACCGTAGGTATGATTCTCGAAGGAACTGTCCGCAACGTAATTGACTTCGGTGCATTTGTTGACATCGGCGTGCATCAGGACGGACTTGTTCATATATCGCAGATTTCGGACAAGTTTGTAAAGCATCCCACAGACGTTTTAAGCGTTGGCGATATTGTTAAGGTAAAGGTTTTGGATGTTGATATCGACAAAAAACGTATTTCCTTAACAATGAAAATATAACGGGATGTTAAAAATGCCCAGACCATTCTTTGGCAACAGACTTTCTAAAAAACACTTAAAAACGTAAAACTGCCCCCGAAAATTCAAAATAAAAATTTGACAATTGAGGGGCTAGTTTTTTCTATCCACTTTTATTTCAAATACTTTCTACAAGCATTTTTCGACAAAGCTCTTCAACCAAAGCCGTAATCACAATGTATCCTATTATTGCCAATATGACTATAGTGATATTATTATTGATACTTGCCAGGTAAACAAGCGCACAAAATACAATAGTTATAAATCCGTCCAGAATAGATTTCAAAACTTGATTGATAAGAACTACAATAAAAGAGGTCTTCACGCTTATGCCTCTGTCAAAGGCCTTGGTCAATAATGCCGAAAGGCTGACCACTCCCACAGCAACTACAAACATTACCGCATACATTCCTGTCATTCCGAAACTTGTATTCAAGAATCCCAAAACGATATCGGCATACTTTGAAACAATCGCTGTAATAATTATTAACAAAGCGCACTTCCAGCCCATCATATTCACTTTATAAAAAACTTTGTTCTCCTCTTTAGCCTGATTTCCAGCAAGTAGCGAAATAAGCACGCTGATTACCATCCAATTGATTTTGAAGTAAAGTACTATCAGCAACGTTTTAAATAAATCTATGTAAAAAGAAGAAGGTGATATAGCAGATAGCGAAACATTCATATTTGCTAGAGTATTTATCATATTTGCTATTATTCCAACAAACGGTATCTCATCCAAAAAGAACTGCAAAGCACCTTCAATCTTTGCCACGTTACTCAACACAGAAAATATAACTCCGTATGCATTCAGCATCATGATTACTGATATTATTAATTTTACCATATTTACTACCCCATTTTTTTATTCGCTTCACTTATTATATTATTTTTCTACAGATAAGTCAATCATTCACTTAAATTGTCTTATTTTTGCAAAAAAATGTTGCTAAAAAGATTTATCTATGTTACCATTTTCATATAACTATAAATATCTTTGAGTTGTGGCTTTTTAAAAGGCTTTTGGACAGGAAATTGCAGAAAAGCCTTTTAAAAACTTTCTCAATGAAATTATAAGGAGACTTCCATTGTGAAATATATAGGACAACTTTGCATAATTCTCGGCATATCGGTAATCGGCGAAGTGCTCAATCACCTTATCCCTCTTCCGGTACCTGCGAGTATTTACGGGCTTGTGATTATGCTGATACTTCTATGCACAAAGGCGTTAAAAGTTCATCACGTTAAAGAAACAAGTGATTTTCTGCTTGCAGCAATGCCCATAATGTTTGTTCCTGCAGGAGCAGGAATTATAAAATACTGGGAATACATAAAAACACTGCTTATTCCCTGTATCATTATAATGATTATTGTTACTGTCGTTGTAATGGCGGTAACGGGAAGAGTTACACAGGTAATTATAAAAGCAAAGGAAGAAGGGGGAAAGACAAATGCTCAGTAATTCCGCCTTCTTCCACGTGTTTATGACACTTGGTTTTTACGTAATTTGTACAATTATTCAGAAAAAGTGCCGTCTTTTCTGGCTTAACCCTCTTTTGTTTTCAATCGTATTTACAGTGCTGATGATTCTCGGTACAAACACACGATATGAAACATACGAGGGAAACACAAAGCTTATAAGCTATCACCTTACACCGGCAACGGTTTGTCTTGCAGTTCCCCTTTACGAAAAGCTTAATGAGCTTAAGAAAAACGCCCTTGCAATTCTTGTGGGGATTTTCTCAGGTGTTCTAACATCTGCACTGTGTATTATATCAGTATGTGTAATTTTCAATCTTGACAGCACTGCACTTGCAACATTCCTCCCCAAATCCATCACTACAGCAATAGGTGTAGATTTGGCAGAAGAGATGGGCGGAATAGGTTCTCTTACGGCAATATCTATTATCGTCACCGGAGTGCTTGGTAATGCACTTGCACAGACTGTGTGCAGAATTTTCAGAATTACGCATCCCGTTGCTGTAGGTACGGCAATAGGCACAGCATCCCACGCAGGCGGAACTGCAAAAGCAATTGAAATAGGTAAAACCGAAGGAGCTATAAGCGGTCTTTCCATAGCGGTGGCAGGACTTATGACTGTGGTTGTTGCTCCCATAGTGATGAGTATATTGAAATAGTTTGTTGCATAATAAAATTTATATGTAAAAAGTAAATTTTGAATTTGTTAGTTTAAAAGCATAATTCCAACATAAGAAAAGATGGCATAAAAAATTTTATGCCATCTTTTCTTGTATTAATACTTATTATACATCAACACATCTATTATTATTTATAAAAGCTGTTGTGCCTCAGCTAAAATGTGGCGTCCTGTTGTATCCAATTTTTGACTCCACTTTGCATATTTTTCCTTGTATGGTTTGTACCATTGAAAATACCCAAACAAAATTCCCGGAATCATTGCAAGCCACATCGTAGCAAAAGCAATAACAAAAGACAACAATAGTTTGGATTTTGACATTTCAGGTTTAGATTTCAAAATCGAAAAATATTGACTTTCCAAATCTACAATTTTTTGATAATTCTTTCTGTCAGTGTCTCTTTGGAAGAGTAATTTTACATAATTTTCCCTTGTGGTGACATTATAAATAGCGTCATCTCGTCTTTCTAAATGAGATTCTGAATTATTAATTTCTTGACTTGACATCAAATCCCAACCAAATGTAGCCATTAAGTTGATAGTTTGCTGTTCTTCCTGAGGAGCTACTTTTCTTGTTACTGTTTCAATCATTATGCTATTCCTTTCTCATTTGCAGAAACGTATTTGTTTTAATAATTACCTTATGTTTTAATTTTATCATAGATATCATAACAAGTCAATATTTACGTTAACAAAAAGCACCGTTGCTATCGCAACGGTGTTTTTTTATTCTATCGGGTCAATAGGCTCTGTTTCAGGTTCTTCGTCAACAACTGGATCATTCTCAACGTCAACCTCGTAAATTTCAGCCTCGATTTCTGCTTCATCTTCTTCTGAGAAGCCATCTGAGTCAATTTCATCTGTATCTTTAACGAGTTTAACTTTGTCGCGAAGAGAAGCTATCTCTTCATCAAGAACATCAAGTTCACCAAGCTGGGCTGCAATAGCATTCTCTACACCCTCACCGCTTTTATGAGCCTTGTATGCAAGAAGACCGATTTCTTTGAAAAGAGCTTTTTTCTTGTTTTTCTTGTTTGTAATTTCAACCTTAAGCTTTGAAACTTCGTAAAGCTTTTTTCCTTCTCTCTCCGACACCTTCACAACTGAAGAAAATGTCGATTTAACTTTATCCATAAAATCCATCTTGTCTGCCCCTTTCAAGCTTTAATTAAAACAATCAATCAAAATTTGTTTTCTTGAGGAAGCCGGGGATTTCAAGGTCTGAATCATTTGAAGAAGGCATTGCTCCAAAGAAGCCACTTTCATCCTTTTTCTTAGAATTACCTTCAAGACCCGTTGCAATAACTGTGATAATGATATCATCCTCAAGAGATTCATCAATAGCTGCACCGAAGATTACGTAAGCATCCTCGTCAACGCAGTCACCGATAAGCTGTGCGGCTGCATTTGTTTCGTGAAGGTTGAGGTTTGCACCACCGATAACGTTAATAAGAACACCGGTTGCACCGTCAATAGTAGTTTCAAGAAGAGCGCTTTCAATAGCCATTCTTGCAGCCTCTTCAGCACGGTTTTCACCGCTTGCACGACCGATACCCATGTGAGCAAGACCTGCATCCTTCATAACTGTTGTTACGTCTGCAAAGTCAACATTGATAAGACCGGCACCAACGATAAGGTCAGAAATACCCTGTACGCCCTGACGGAGAACTTCGTCAGCATCCTTGAAAGCATCAAGAAGGCTTGTCTTGTTGTTGCTTACATCAAGAAGTCTGTCATTGGGGATTACAACAAGTGTATCAACATTGCCACGGAGCTGCTCGATACCTTCTTCAGCCTGAATCATACGTCTTCTGCCTTCAAAACCAAAGGGCTTTGTAACGATTGCTACTGTAAGAACTCCAAGCTCCTTTGCGATACCTGCAACAACGGGAGCTGCACCTGTACCGGTTCCGCCACCCATACCTGCAGTTACGAATACCATATCTGCATCTTTAAGAATCTGTTCGATTTCGCTGCGGCTTTCTTCTGCGGCTTTTTTACCGATTTCAGCCTTACCGCCTGCACCCTGACCTTTTGTGAGCTTGTCACCGATCTGGATTTTCTGGCTTGCCTGGCTCTTTGTGAGAGCCTGCTTATCTGTGTTGATAGCTACAAACTCAACACCCTTAACACCTGCTTCAACCATTCTGTTAACAGCATTGTTACCGCCGCCGCCAACACCTACAACTTTAATCTTCTGAGCTGCTCCCAGCTCCTGTGCGTATTCCATTCTCATCGGAATTCCTCCTCTATATGTGATAATAATTAAAAACTACACGTATATATTATATAATACACCTAAAACTGCACAGTTTCAAGAAAAATTTTTAAATGTTAATAAATTATTCTGTTTTTCTTTACTCTGCGGTGGCGGACTGGGCCTCAGGCGGTCTGTAAGTCACCTGTCCCAGTGTTCCTGCCCGGCTCAGATCCACCGTACCTTTTGGGTTTGGATTTTCTTCAGTTATGATTTCTTCTATTGCCGTGCCAAAGGTTTCCATCTTATAGCTGAGCTTTTCGCTGTTACCAACTATTACACACAGTCCTCCCGAAAGATAGTAAAACTTTATTTCTTCTAAGTTTCCGACGTCAATGGACGTTATATTAAATATATAGTTGTATTTTGAAAACTCGTGCAGACACTTAAAAAGCACATCAAGCTGCTCCGGATTTTCAGAGGTCAGCATTTTTCCTACCTTATACTTAACACCCTCAAGACCTCTTATTGCAGGCAGGTCAGGAAGTTTGACAGTCGTCTTGCCATCTTCGGCACCGTCTTTCACCACACCGTCTGTCACGTCAATGCACCGCCCGTCGGCAGTGATTATGACATAGCCCTCCGCTGCTTTTATATACGCAACGCCAACCTCTTCCACAACGCTGATTTCAATCGTCGAAGGGAAGTTACGCTTTACCTTTACGCTTTCAATATAGCCGATGGATAAGATATTCTCTTTTGCTTTTTTAAGACTTACGTCAAATATATTTATGCCCGTGGAAATGCCCGAGCGTCTTATTATTTCTTCCTCTTTAATTACAGAATTTCCCGTTACTTTAATTTCTTTTATGTCAAATCCCGGAGTGAGAAGCACAAGTGCCGCTATTGAACACACAAGCACAAGTATTGTAATCACCGCAAGCTGTTTTTTCTGTTTTCTTTTGAATTTTTTCATAGAAAAACTTCCTTCTATTGTTTTACAACATCCGCCCCAAGGGATTGAAGCATCCTGTCTAGATTAACGTAGCCCCGTTCTATATATTCTATATTGTCAAGCACACTCTCTCCCTCTGCCCCAAGAGCTGCAACAAGGAGAGCCGCCCCGCCACGAAGGTCCATTGCACGGATGTGCGCCCCCGTAAGCTTTTGCCCTTTTATTACGGCAACTCTGCCGTCCTGCACAATATCCGCGCCCATTTTCTTAAGCTCGGGTATTATTTTGAATCTGCTGTCAAAAATATTTTCGACGATAACACTTGTTCCCTCCGAATAACACAGTGCCGCCATAAACGGAGATTGTGCATCCGTGGGGAAGCCCGGATATGCCTGGGTTTTTATAATATCGGCACCCTTTATGATTTCGGGCGCTCTTATATACATTTTATCTTTAAAAAACTCCGCCTTTGCTCCGCAGTCACGAAGCACAGACACCACCGCCCCCAGATGGGCTTTTCTGACATTGAGAAGCTCAATCTCGCTTTTTGTCGTCATTGCAGCACACATAAGCGTTGCTGCCACAATTCTGTCGGGCATAACCTTATGCTCTGTACCCTTAAGATGCGGCACACCTTTTATACGGATAAACTCCGTTCCTGCACCCTCAATATCCGCACCCATTTTGTTGAGAAATTCGCACATATCGGCTATTTCAGGCTCTTTTGCTGCATTTGATATAGTAGTTTCACCCTTCAGGTACACGCTCGCAAGAATGATATTTTCAGTTGCACCTACACTTGGAAAACTGAGGTGAATATCCCCCGGATGCATCTTTTCACAGTTTGCCGTTATAAATCCGTTTTCCTCGAGGATTTCAACGCCAAGCTCTCGAAAAGCCTTAAGATGCAAATCTATCGGTCTGTTACCAAGCTCACACCCACCGGGAAAGCACACTCTTGCTTTTCCCAGCTTTCCGATGAGAGCACCTAGGAAAATTATAGAGCTGCGCATCTCACGCATAAGATCCTCCGGAATTTCCGGATTCACCGCCGTAGAAGAATCTATTTCAAGCACGCCATCATCAAGCTCTGCACTGCAACCGACGGTCTTAAGGATATCTATTGTATGACGCACATCACTAAGGTCGGGGCAGTCGTATATTCTGCAGGTGTCCCCGGCAAGCACCGCTGCCGCCATTATCGGAAGAACTGCATTTTTGGCGCCGTGTACCCTTACCCTTCCGCTTAGCTTGTTTTTTCCTTTTATTATGTATTTCTTCAAGAAAGCACACCCCCGCACAGATTATATCTGATACCATAGTATGCTATAATCTCTGAAGAGGTGAATTCAGTGTACTAACTTTTTAACTTCGCTGAAGATAGTTTCGCACGCATCCGTAATTCCTATTTTTTTTGAATCCTTCTGCATTTTTGCCAGTGTTTCACGGTTTCCGAGTACGGATGCAATCGCATCTGAAAGAGTTTTTCCCGAAAGCTCACTTTCAAGAATTACCTTGGCTGCACCGTTCTTTTCAAGATAACGCGCGTTATATTCCTGATGATTATGTGCCACATACGGACTGGGAATAAGAACTGCGGCTTTTCCCATCGCTGTTATTTCGCTGACGGTGATTGCACCGGCTCTTCCCACAACAAGGTCCGCAGCACTGAAGATTTCTTCCATATTATATATGTAGGGAACGACCTTCACATTTTTCTGTGCATTAAGGTCTACCCCTTTATTTCTGAGAGTATCAATAACTGCGACAAAATGCTTTTCTCCCGTTGCCGCAATAAGGTTAAAGCCTTCAAGGGTATGACTCTCCAGCATTTCCCCGAGGGCAAGGTTCATTTTTTCAGCTCCGAGAGAGCCACCGAACATAAGCACAATAGGATTTTCGTCAAACTCGTATTCCTTGCAGATTGCTGCCTTGTCGTGCTCCTGCAGAAGATTCGGTCTTAAAGGGTTACCCGTGAGAACAATGTTTTTTGCCTTCATCATAGAACGTGTTTCCTCAAAGCTTATGGCGGTTACATCTGCATCACCGGAAAGCATTTTTATCGCAAGTCCGGGAAATACGTTCTGCTCGTGAATAAGTGTTGGGATTTTTTGTCTGTGAGCCGCTTTTACCACAGGCGCACAAACGTAGCCACCGGTTCCGATAACAACGTCGGGACGGAATTTTTTTATAATATCACCGGATTTTCTGATGCTATTAACATAGTTTATAAGCACCTTTACATTCTGCAGACTGAGGCTGCGCCTGAGTCCCATAACATTTATAAATTCAATATCATAGCCACATCTCGGCACAAGGTCCTTTTCAAGTCCGTACTGCGTGCCTACAAATAAAAATTTACTGTCCGGCTCTTTTTCCTTTATGTAGTTTGCAATAGCTATTGCGGGATTTATATGTCCGGCAGTGCCACCGCCGGTAAGTAATACTCTCATATTCCCTTTACCCTTCTATAATTTTTTGATACGGCTGGTTTTGGATATATTAAGAAGTATACCCATACCTGTCAGCATAACAATAAGCGATGTACCGCCTGCGCTGAAAAACGGAAGCTGCATACCCGTTGAAGGAAGCACCGAAAGTACAACACCGATGTTTATAAGCATCTGAATACCGATAATTGACGTTATTCCGAACGCAAGCAACATTCCAAAGCGGTCCTTGGCATTAAGGGCAATGCTTATGCCTCTCCATACAAGAAGCGTAAATAAAAGCAGAACTGCTATGCCGCCGATAAAGCCCAGTTCTTCACAGACAACTGCATATATATAGTCGTTATGAGCTTCCGGAAGATATTTGAATTTCTGTCTGGACTGTCCAAGTCCAAGTCCGAACAGGCCACCCGAGCCAACAGCGTAAAGAGACTGAATAATCTGCCAGCCGATGCCACGCTCATACTTGAAGGGATTGAAAAGTGCTTTAATTCGGTCAAGTCGATAGCTTGCCGTAAGACCAATTCCGACAATACCCAGAACGCCCAGAGCACCGAAGCCGTAAATGTATTTCATGTGAAGACCTGCCGCAATGAACATCATAACGCTGATGCAGGCAAGCACAACCGCCGCCGAAAGATGACTTTGCAAAAAGCAGCAAACAACAAATATTCCCAGCACACCGAAGGACACTATGATATTATTTCTGTCTGTCACAAGGTTTGAGGTCTTTTTGTTGCTGAAGCGCGCCGCATAATAAATGACAAGTGCAAACTTTGCAAGCTCTGACGGCTGAAAACTTATAGGACCCAGAGAAATCTGTCGTCTTGCACCGTGGGATACAAAGCCGAACAGAGGAACTATAACCATCAGTGCAATGGCAACAATCATTATAATTTTCGACTGTCTTTTCAGTCTTGTGTAGTCATAGTTTGCCGCAATGGTCATACATATACAACCCAAAAAAGAAATTACACCCTGCTTGAGTATTATGGAATAGACGTTACCGCTTTTAAGAGCACTGGGTGAGCTTGCGGAGAAAAGCATAACAAGACCGAACAAAAGCAGACTGATAATAATGATAAGCAAAACAAAGTCCACCTGATTTGCAGGTGATTTTCTTTTATTGTCTCCCATACTTTTCCCTCCCTGATATTATATAGCTCTGATTTACAAAGCAAGAAAGCTTATTACACAGAGCACAACGGTGATAAGGCAGAACACAAGCACAACCTTGGTCTCCTTCCAACCGCATTTTTCAAAATGATGATGAAGCGGTGCCATTTTAAACACACGCTTTTTTGTTTTTTTGTAAACTGCAACCTGAATAATAACACTCAGTGCTTCAAATAAAAATACAAACGCACTTATTATGATAAAAAGTTCAAGTCCTGCGCTGATTGCCACTGCAGCTATTACTCCACCAATAAAAAGGCTTCCCGTATCGCCCATAAATACCTTTGCCGGATATGCGTTATAAATAAGGAATCCGAGAAGTCCACCCACAAGCGCAGCCGACACTGTACTTGCACTCTCTACCTCCACAATATCTGTTGCAAAAGCAAAGAAAAGAGCAACCAGTGCGCCTACGCCCGATGCCAGACCGTCAAGTCCGTCTGTGAGGTTTGCACTGTTGGTAGTTGCCAGAAGCACAAGCATTACAAAGGGAATATACATAAATCCCATATTGAAATATATTTCCGTAAACGGAATTCTCGTACTTGTCTGGCCAAACGTCAGATAAAGAAAAACTGCGTAGCCAAGACTTACAAGTGTCTGTGCAAGAAATTTTTCTTTGGCAGAAAAACCCTTGTTGCGTTTTTTGACAACCTTTATGTAGTCATCAATAAAACCGATTACGCCAAAAAGTACCGAACACAGAAGAATGCCCACTCCGCGCAGGTCTCTTACAAAAAAGGCAGATGCCACAACGGTCGACAGGATAAATCCCAATCCGCCCATAGTAGGTGTTCCCTGCTTGCTTTTGTGCCACGAGGGACCATCTTCAAGTATTGTCTGCCCGAATTTGAGCTTTCTGAGAAACGGTATAAGCACCGGCACCACTGCTGCCGCGATTACAAAGCTTATCAAACATGCTTTTATCCACATAGTTTATCAGTACCTTTCTTTACAGTGCGGCAAGAATTTCTCTGACTACAACTCTTTCGTCAAAGTCATGCTTTACATGGTCAATCTCCTGATAGGTTTCATGACCTTTTCCTGCAAGTATTATAATGTCGTTTTCTTTTGCTGTTTCCATAGCGTAGCGGATAGCATCCCGTCTGTTTTCCACCACAATGTGATTATCCTTTTCCATTCCGGCAAGAATGTCTTTTATTATATCTCCCGGAACCTCGCATCTGGGGTTGTCGCTTGTTACAACGGCAATATCGGAAAGCTCTTCCGCAATTCTGCCCATTTTCGGTCTTTTGCTGCTGTCACGGTTTCCACCGCATCCGAAGACCGTTATAACCCTACCTCTGGCAAAGCCGCGTACGGCAGAAATTATATTCTCAAGACCGTCAGGAGTGTGAGCATAGTCAATAATCACAGTATACGGTGTAGCTGTATGCACAACCTCAATTCGTCCCTTGACAGATTTTGCAAGCACAAGGCCTTTTTCAATATCCTCGATAGATATACCGATATTAAGGCAGGCACATATTGCACCAAGGGCATTGTACACGGAGAATTTTCCGGGAATTCCGAGACGGATTTCTCTTTTTTCCCCGTTTAAATCTATGTCAAAAATAACACCGCGCTCACTCATTCTGAGATTTTCTGCTTTTATATCAGCGTCACAGTCAACCGAGTAGCTTGTCATATTTGCTGTTGCAAATTCATTTATAAGAGGTGCATATTCGTCATCAGCATTCACTGCACCCGACTTTGCCATAGTAAAGAGCTTCGCCTTTGCTTTGGCATAGTTTTCCATAGTCTTATGAAAATCAAGATGGTCCTGGGTAATATTCGTTATAAGTGCCGTTTCAAAGTGCACCCCGTAGACTCTGTCAAGCTCCAGAGAATGGCTCGAAACTTCCATAACAACATATTCCCCTCCGCTTTCAGCCATTTTGTGAAAGCACTCAAAAAGGTCCAGCGATTCGGGAGTTGTGCGGCTGCTCTCAATTTCCTCGTTTCCTATAATAGTCTGATTTGTTCCGATGAGGTCACAACGTATTCCCTTGAGCATAAGAATCTGTCTTATGAGATACGTTGTGGTAGTTTTGCCGTTAGTTCCCGTAATGCCGATTATTTTCAGTTTATTCTGCGGATTGTCGTAAAACTGTGCACCGCAGACTGCCAGAGCTTTTCTTGAGTCGGGCACCTTTACGTAAGTTACAGAGGTTTCTATATCATCCTCACCAAGAACCGCAACGGCACCGTTTTCAACAGCACTGCCGATGTATTTGTGACCGTCTGTCTCAAAGCCCTTTATGGCAATAAACAGATATCCGGGCTTAACTTTTCTTGAATCGTACGCAATGCCGGTGATTTCCACGTCATCGTTTCCGAAATATTCAGTTTGAAGGTTTTTTGTTAATTCTGCAAGCTTCATTGTGCACCTCCGTTTTGTGTCTGCATCAGTCTGAATTTCTCAGTGCAAATTTTACAAATACTTTCGTATTCTCAGCAACCTCGCTACCTGCCTGCGGACTCTGTGATACTGCAATATATTCGGGTCCCGTAACGCCTCCCCGACCGGGAGAATCCACTTCCATAAGAAGCTTCGCACCATTTATTGCGCTCTGCACATTGTCATAAGTCATTCCCACAATGTTGGGAACAACGCAGGTATTTTTCTTTTCCTCGTTTTGTGTGTAAGCGATAACAACCGAACCTTTATGGAGCTTTGTACCCGTTTCGGGAATCTGGTTTGTTACAACATCGCCGTTACCTTTTATTGATATCGAAAGACCAAGCTTTGCAAGCTTTTCCGTTGCCTTGTCAACTGTGAGGTCTTTTATTTTGGGAACAGATACAGAAATTGTCTGTGCATTTTCCTCCGTAAACTGCGGCTCGTAGCCAAGATACGGAAGAACATCCTCAAAAATGCGTCCTACTGCAGGAGCTGCAATAGCACCACCGCCTGTGGCACCTGCATTGGGTTCGTCAAGCATCAGAAGACACACAAGCTGCGGATTGTCAGCAGGTGCAAATCCCACAAAAGAAGCAATGTACTTACCGCTTCCTCTGGGAAGCTTTTCACTGGTACCGGTCTTTCCGCCGATTCTGAATCCGTTTACATAAGCACCTTTACCCGTACCCTCTGAAACAACCTGCTCAAGAATTGCTCTCATCTGGCGGCTTGTTTCCTCGGATATTACGTTGCGCACGATTTCCGGCTCGAAGTTTTCCGTAATGTTTCCATTTTTGTCTGTGTATGATTTTATAATTGTCGGTTTTATAAGATTTCCGCCGTTTACTACTGCAGATACCGCACTCACCATCTGAAGGGGAGTAACTGTGAAGGTCTGACCGAAAGACGATGTCGCAAGGTCAACTACACTTAAGGAATCGTGGAACGTGCCGGAAGATTCGCCCGGAATCGTAAAGCCGGTTTTCTCCTTAAGACCGAATGCCGTGTAGTAACGGTCAAACTCTTTTGCGCCAAGTCTTGAACCAAGCTCCATAAACATAGGGTTGCACGAATTCATAACGCCTTGTGCAAAGCTCTGTTCTCCGTGGCCTTCAAGTTTCCAGCAATGGATGTCACGGTTTGCAACGTGCCTTACACCGGAGCATGAGAAGGAATCCGATGTTTTTGCAACACCGTTTTCAAGAGCAGCAGCCGCAACAAGGGTCTTAAAGGTTGAACCGGGCTCATAGGAGTCTACAACCGCTTTGTTACGCCACATTTTTGTAATAGCCTTGGAGTATTCTTTTTCATACTCTTCCTCTGTTTCCGTCTCAAGCTGGCCGAGACGGTCAAGCATTAGCTGGTCGGTAATAACTCTCGGCTCGTTAAGGTCATAGGTCGGCACAACTGCCATTGCAAGGATTTCGCCTGTATTGGGATCCATTACAATTGCCGCGCCACCATTACCGAGAAGATTTTCCTCATACGCCTGCTGAAGATGCTTCTCAGTATAGCGCTGAATTGTTTCGTCTATTGTAAGCACAACGCCCTTTCCGTCCTGGGCGGGAATGTAGTTTTCGTATTTGAAGGGCATTTCCTGGTTGTCAACGTCCTTTGCCGCAACAACTCTGCCGTCAACTCCGCGAAGCTCTTCATTGAGGACATTCTCAAGTCCTTCAAGCCCCTGCCCGTCAGCACCTGTAAATCCGATAACCTGAGCAGCAAGGGAACCGTAGGGATAGTACCTTTTTGTATCCTCTTCAAAATATATGCCGTAGATATTCTTTTGTCTGAGTTCATCGGCTACGCTCTTTTCAACCTGCTTTGCAATTACAACAGACTGCCTGTCTGTGCGGGCAATTTTCTTTCTGACTTCAGCCTCATCGACTTTAAGCACTGAAACAAGCGCACTTACAACCTCTTCTGTGGTGTCTTGTCTTTCAATATCCTGAGGATTTATGGTTACTCTTTCTGCAGAGGCACTCTGTGCAAGCACCTTCATATTTCGGTCATAAATAGTTCCGCGCTTTGCGCTTATGATGCTGTCACGTGTTTGCTGCTGTGCAGCACGGTGCTTATATTCGCTTCCCCGCACAAACTGTATCCAGAACAGCTTCAACGAAAGAACAAGGACTCCTGCTAAGAAAAAGAGCATCATCATTCGTATTCTTTTTTTTGTTGACAACGGCTTTCCTGCCATGAGAAGTCCTCCTTTTCAAGTTATTCTATGTATTCTATTAAACGACAAAAGGGATATGGCTAAAACCAAGCAGCCACTTCCCTTTAGTATATTAATACAAGTATTCCAATATTACAGACAAACGGTGTATAAATGCACTGAATGTACCCGTCTCCTCTGCTTTAAGCACCTCTCCGTTATCGGTGTTTCCGAGCGAGATATATTTAATCTGACTTTTATCCGGTTGATGTAATCCCAATCGTTGTGCTTCCTGGTCTACTCTTTTGGGGTCGAGGTTACCCTCCGCCTTCATCTGTGTTTCCACAACCTTGGCGTTCATAAGTTCAAGATCCTCACGAGCCTGTGTAAGCTCGCCATATTCCTTGGCTATAACTGCGTACCTCACAAGAACCGTAAGTGACATTGCAAAAATAATTGCGATGATAGCCACAAGGCGCTTTTTCATATTGCGGATGCGCTTCTTATCTGAAGGGATTCTTTTTATCTTCTGTACCTTTCCGGAAGAAGGTCTTGAAGAATGATATTCTTTTTTAAGTGCACTTGTTCCGTCAGTATACATCAGTTTTTTCCTTTCAAATAATTTTTTCTATTGTCCTCAGCTTACTGCTTCTGGCTCTGGGATTTTTCTGAAGCTCCTCCTCGGAAGGAAGAAGCGGTTTTCTGTTAACTGTTTTCACGCTTGGCTTCTGCCCGCAGACGCAAACGGGAAAATCCTTCGGGCAGGTGCAACCTTTTTCAAGTGATGCAAATGCCGTTTTTATAATTCTGTCCTCAAGGCTGTGGAATGTTATAACACTCATCCTGCCGCCTTTTTTAAGAAGCTTTGCACCGTCAAGCACTGCCTTTTCAAGAATAGCAAGCTCTCCGTTGACCTCAATGCGTATTGCCTGAAAGGTTCTTTTTGCAGGATGCGGACCGTCTTTTCTTGCAGCAAGGGGAATTGCCGCCTTGATTATATCCACAAGCTCAAAGGTTGTTTCAATGGGCTTTACTTCTCTTTCCTTAATAATGAAATCCACTATTCTGCTTGCCCATCGTTCTTCTCCGTATGTGGAAATTATTCTGAAAAGCTCTTCCGCTGAATAGGTGTTTACAACATCCTTTGCGCTAAGAGTGTCACGGCTATCCATTCGCATATCAAGCGGAGCATCGTGCATATACGAAAAACCTCTGTGTGCATCGTCAAGCTGCGGTGATGATACTCCGAGGTCTGCAATAATTCCGTCGAAAGCTTCAATGCCGAGCCTTTCTGCTATGTCTGTAATATTTGAAAAATTATCGTGCACGGGAGTAAATTCTTTCCCGGCAAAACGTCCTTTTGCATTATTGATTGCCGTTATATCGCGGTCAATGCCGATAACCCTGCCGCCTCTTTCAAGGATAAGCGATGTGTGTCCGCCGCCACCCAGTGTAAAATCAGCATATATTCCGCCTTTTTTGACGTTTATACTGTCTACTGTTTCGTTAAGTAGTACGGTTACATGGTTAAATTCCATGACATCCTCCACATATAATTATCAGAAGCTGAATCCGTCGATAGCTTCAACGGCTTCTTCAAGAGTCATTTCTGCTTCATCACTCTGAGCATAACTGTTCCAGTTGTCTGATGCCCAGATTTCTATATGAGCACCCACACCGATTATCTTTACTTCCTTTGAAATATCAGCATACGTACGGTGTCCCTGATTGAGAACCACCTTACCCTGCTTGTCCGACTCCTCCTCCGAAGCACCTGCAAGAAGTGTTCTCTGAAGAAAACGCGAACTTTTCTGATTTGTAGGAATACTGGTGAGCTTTTTTGCAAACTCTTCCCAGCCCTCCATAGTAAACAAAGCCAAGCATCCGTCAAACCAGTTGGCTACCATGAAATGTTCGCCAAGCTGCTCACGGAACTTTGCCGGTATTATAATTCTGCCCTTTGCATCTACATTGTGTGTAAATTCACCTGCGAACACTCATTTCACCTCCACTTTGTGACACTTCGATACACTTTGCTACACTTTGACTATATTCTACTATACTTTTTACGGGATTTCAATACTTTTTTAAAATTTTTTTCAATTTCTTTGCGATTTTCTCCGGTTTTCAGTACTTACCCCAAATATGGAATTTAAAGCGGATTTTCACACTATATTTAGTGTTCGTCTTTTAGCACAGCAAAAAAACATATTTCAAAATTGTTAAATTTTTCTAAACTGCATTGTTTTTTTACAGATTGCTTGCTTTTTTTGAGCCAAAGTGGTAAAATTACTATTCAGGAGAGTGTATAAAATGTTTAATTCACATATTCACACAAATCATTCACTGGATTGCGAGGTTCCTATGGAGCAAATGTGCCTTGCAGCAATCGAGGCAGGTTTCAGCGCAATTGCCATTACAGACCATTTCAATTCGGATTTCTGCGTATCCAACAACGCTTTTAATATGGTAACCGACAGCGTTAACGAAGCGCGTGCTCTTAATGAAAAGTACAAAGGAAGGCTTACTGTCCTTGCCGGCGTTGAGGTAGGCGATGTTCTCAGAAAGCCTGACTATACTGCACGGCTTCTTAAGGCAGTTAAGCCTGACTCGGTAATAACCTCCGTACACAATATATTTATGGATAATATGCCCAGAAACCTTGCACGGATGGACTTTGGCAAAATGACAGACAGCGAGGCATACGAAGTTATAAAAGCGTATTTTTCAGAGCTTGTCAAAGTGGCAGCGGATACGGACTACGACATCCTTGCACATCTTACCCTTCCGCTTCGCTACACAAACGGAAAGTATGGAAAAAAGCTTACGCTTGACGCTTTTGCAACAGATATAGAAAAGATACTCAAGACGCTTATCAGAAGGCAAAAAGCACTTGAGATAAACACATCAGACGTAACCCATCAGCTTTTTGACTTTATGCCCGGAAAAGCCATCATCGCAAAATACTACGGTATGGGAGGAAGGCTTGTGACAATCGGCACAGATGCGCACAAATCAGAAAAAATTGCCGCAGGCTTTATGGAGGCAAAGGCTCTTCTTCGTGAAATAGGTTTCGATAATTACTGCTACTATGTAAACAGAAAGCCCGTGTTTGTAAAGCTGTAACAGTAAGCCAAACTTCTTTCGGGACTGTACAAATTTTCACATAAAAAAGAACGTTAATCAAACTAATGATTAACGTTCTTTTTTACCTTATAGGAATTTGCGTAATTTTATTCGCGTGAAGCTATGTTCGACATTTGCAGGTGCGCGACATGGGTGAAGCGGCACGCTTCTTTTTTATGGTGCGGAGTGTTCATAACGTATCAGTTTTTAGTTTTATTCCATCTTCGATGGAGTGATATTTTTGATAAATCAAAAGTGATATTGAAACCTATGGCAAGTGATATTATATTTGCCCATAAACTGTGCGAAGCACAATATCACTCGGCATTTGCCGAATATAACTGCATAGCAATACCACTTGCCATAGGCAAATATAACTGAAAAAATGACAAGTCGAAACTTGTCATTTTTTCTGGTCGGAGTGACAGGACACAGTCGCTACGCGTCTTACTTGCTTGTCCACCCAAATGCTAAAGCATTTCGGTACCGGACTGCGCACCAAACACCTAAAAACGATTATCAATCGTTTTCTAAACGGCGTTTGCCTTCTTAAGGTTCAAGTCCTTTTGTATTAAATTCAAAAAGGGAAACTCCCTACTTCGTAGAAAATTTCCCTTTTTGGTCGGAGTGACAGGACTTGAACCTGCGGCATCCTGCTCCCAAAGCAGGCGCGCTACCAGCTGCGCTACACCCCGTTATTATTTTTTCCTATTTAGTTTTCTTCTGCAGGCTGCCTCGGCATCCTCGGCTTCGCCGCCGCTTGCGGTGCCCGGAGCTCGACACTGCCGTGTCTCTCTTTCCGACCGCTGCACTTCGTTTCACTCGCTCAATCGTCCACCGGACGCTCTCGTGACCTCACCCAAAGCAGAGCGCTACGTCGTCAGAATGTATAAAGACTTGCTTCGTTATGCTTTCGCAAAACTCCGCTCGTTATATACCTTCTTCCTCTCCGAAAAGATTTCACTGTCGTTGCTATCTTTTCGGTAACAAGGAGCTACACCCCGTTATTGTTTTTACAACTTATCACAGTCTGCAACATTAGTAATTATAATACAGACAAAATAAAAAATCAAGTTATTTTTTCAAAAAGAAATTCTGACTCCTATATATTAAACTCAGACATACATTATATACGATATTACTCACCGAATAAATCAAACAAAAAATGCCAAAGAAATAGCCTTCAGTTATGTTTCTTTACACACAACCGAAGGCTACTTCTGGTCACTCTTGATATCTAGCATCTTTTGTTATCCTCTCTTTCTGTTGTCTGTCTTTTGCTACAGCTATATTTCTTTGAAAACACTCTTTTCCTGAATTTCTCTAGTGAGAACACCTTATTGTTTGAGAATTGTCTGTTTTGCAAAAGACGATTTCTTGTACTTTACTTATGAAGACTACTGTGCTTTGATTCAAACTAAATGAAGAAATTATTTACCAATCACTCAATCTATATTAAACGTAGCACCGTCGTGTTTTTTGTTTGACTTACCTTTCTGTCTGAATCAAACCCGTTCTTCTTCACAATAAAGTTTTAAGGATTTACTTTTCCATCGGATTGTACCTTCCTTTCCTTGATTTAAGAATAGCACAGTCAATAGCTTTTTGCAATATACAACAAGTCAGAAAAAAAGCGAAAAATTTTGTTTTATTTTGCTATTTACAAATCTGATATTCTATGTTATTATGATAGTGTTGGGGCTTTGAAAACGGTATATGTTAACTGTTTCAAAGCTCTTTATTTTTTAGCGGAGGTGTGCGTTATGAACCTTAAATACGGATTTTCCTACTATCCTGAGCACTGCAATTCCTACGAAGAAATTGATGTTGACATTGACATCATAGTTTCTTCCGGTGCAAACGTTGTCAGAATGGGCGAATTTTCATGGGATCAGATGGAAAAGCGCGAGGGTGAATTTGATTTTGATGTTTTTACATACACTGTCAACGAGCTTGGTAAACGCGGCATATACACTGTTATGTGCACGCCTACATCCTGCCCTCCTTCGTGGATGATGAGAAAGCACCCCGAAATCAGCTATGTTGATTACCGCGGGGTAAAGCGTCCTTTCGGCGCAAGGCATCACTACTGCTATAACAGCCCCGTATACCGGGAGTATTCAAGAATCATTGCAGAAAAAATGGCTGAAGTTTTCAAAGACAATCCCTATGTAATAGGTTTTCAGATAGGAAACGAGTTTGCACAGGAGCATTCCGGAAGATGCCACTGTGACGTGTGCAAGGAAAAATTCCGCACATACCTTAAAAACAAATATAAGACTATTGACGAATTCAATTTTGCTTGCGGAACATACGCCTGGGGCGAAAGCTACTCTTCTTTTGACGAGGTGGACCCGCCCTATGCAACGTATGAAACCACGGAGCCTGACCTGATACACGACTTTTACGACAATCCCGGACTGAGACTTAATTTTGAAAATTTTTCTAGCGACTCTTTTTGTGAGTATCTTAACATCCAGCAAAAGGCACTGAAGCCTTCGGGGAAAATTATCACGACAAACTCAACCGGCCTTGGAAGAAATCAGATAAATTACTACGATTTCTTTAAAGAGCTTGATGTTTTCGGCTTTGACATATACCCCTCACTATGGGAGCCTGACCACAAGGTTAGTCAGCTTACCTACGCATTTTCACGTTCAATTATGAATAAGCCTTACTGGGCACTTGAGTTTGCAATTGGCGGAGGACATGGACTGTGGGCAAAGGAAGGCAGACTGCAACCGCTTCCCGGAGCGATTGAGCTTGAGGTTATGCACGCATTTGCCAGCGGAGTTGAGCTTCTGGCACATTTTCAATATAAGCAGTTCAGAAGCGGTGCAGAGCAGCTTAATTATGCGCTTCTTGACACAGACAGAGTTCCGAGAAGGCGGTTCTTTGATTTTCAGAATACTGCAAAGGCTATAAAGAATCATTCTACAGTGCTTGAAAACACTTTTGTGAAAAAACCTGATACTGCCATAATTTTCGACTACAACGCTTTGTGGGCACTTCTTATGAAGCCTGTTAATCACGATTTTTCATACATTGAATTTGTGGCAAAATTCTACGATACACTGCGGGCATTGGGCGGTGAGGCAGATATTGTTTCACCGAAAGCAGACCTTTCCTGCTACAAGCTGGTGATTGCTCCTTCCCCTATAGTTATGGACAAAGAATATATCGAGAACCTTAAAGGCTTTGTAAGTAATGGCGGAACACTTCTTGGTACGTTCCTTACAGCCGTAAAGGACTACGACAATGTAGGGTACGATGTTTCTCTCCCTGCACATCTTACAGATGTTTTCGGAGTTGTTGTAAGTGAGGTTGAACCTGTGTTTGAATCATCACGTGCTAAGATTGACCTTGGCTTCAAAGCATCTGCAAACTTCCACTGGATTGATGAGCTTGAGCCTTGCGGGGCAGAAGTTATCGGGAAATTCAGTGATACTTACCGCAAGGGCAAAGCTATTGTTACAAAAAACAGGTACGGCAATGGTACTGCTTACTATATGGGCACAATGCCTGAAGATGATGCCTTTAAGGAACTTCTTGAGAAAATAATGAAAGAAGCAGGAGTCGATACAGTACCGTTCTCCTTCCCTGAATGCTGCACTGTTGTAACAAGGACAAATAGAGAAAAGACATACTACTATATTTTTAACTACGGCAAAGATGAGGTTACGGTTGAGTTTGGAAAAGCCTATACGATAGGCGGACTCAGCTATATCTGCATAGAAGGATAAAAGCGCAATTTCCTATGCGTTATAAAAGTGGGTGTAAAGAAATCAAATTTCTTTACACCCACTTTTGATATTATTGAATCAAAGGCTCCAGAGCATCTTTCGGAATCTGAGCTATATGTTTTATTGACTTTCTGTCATTACCTATCCTTTTATAAACCCCCACTACTTCGTCGTCCTCAAGATAGATCTGTCCTTCAGTATGTATGTAGTCAATTACTTTCTGTGCATTCTCACCACGAAGCTCGATTGCATCTGTTTCCTTTAACGGCTCAGTTTCTTCGATTATTTCCCCATTTTTGACAAAGGGTAAATCTTCCCATTCGTTTACCACATAAAAAGTTCCTTCATTTACAATTTCAACATAACTCCAGTAGCCGTTTTCTTTCATCCAGGCAATTGTATTTTTATAGTTCGCATTAATGTTGTAATTTTTATAGCGATGTAACCGATTGCCATCTTTACCCTTTATTGTATACTCGTAATCAACATTAAAGCTCCAGCCGTTATTGTAAAGCTGATCATAGGTAAGACCGGACACATCTGCGCGTATACATTCCATAAGAGCTGCTATTTTTTCGGAAGACTCAATCCGCACACTGTTCTCCCCGTGGATGTACATATATATATACGACGCTGTGGGGTTTTTAAAGAATATATCTTCTGTAATCTCTTTATACTGCTGATTTTCGTAGAGGCTGTTCATCATATCCCGGAATTCCTTGTCCTCTGCATAGTATCTTCTGTGTATTACGCTTCCATTTTTAAGCTTATACTTTATATGAAAATAATTGTAGGAAGAAAAATCATTTGCAACAGGTCTTTTTTCCGTCTTTTTGTGATGTATCGCTACTGCTTTTTCAATAATTCCGGCATTTTCAAGGAAAGGCTCCTCTTCTCCCGAATAATAGTCATATACGGCAACACTTTTCACATCATCAATATCGGGAATACGGGTTTCGTAACCGAAAAAGCTCGTAAATGCAATCAGGCATATACCTGCTGCAAAAACTCCCGCAAACACACAATACCCCTTGTAGCTGCGCCATACACGCAGTGTCTTTTTAAGCACCATTTCACAGGCAAAATACACCACTGCACTGACAATCAGAATTGTAATCCAGAATACCGCAAGGCTTTCTGTCATAAAGGAGTACCCTGCAGCAAAAGCAATCAGTGCACTTACAAATGTTATGAGATATTTGAAAATCGGATTAAGACATCTGAAACCTGCCACATCCTCGGCGGTTTCCATTCTGCGTTTTTTGTAGAGAATCACTGACAACACATAAAATACCACCGACACTATTAAGGTAACAACGATACCTGCTACGGAAAGGCTTCCTGTCTCCGCATAATCGACTAATTCCATAATTCTCACGGGAAAAATATTTTTCGCTACAAAATTAGTAACCGCATTGTCGTTTGGAAATCCGTGCAAAAACATTTCCGCAACAACGGTTGAGCAGGCTGCTATTATAAGTATAATCGTGTGCATCAACACGTTCAGAACAATCATTGCAAAGCTGTTACCCGTTATTGAAGCAACAAAGCACACGCAGGAAAACATAACAAATATTCCGAAAATATTAAACAAAAGCCAGATAATACAGTCTGTCACCGTGAAAAAGTCCCCATATCCTGAAACAGACAGAATCATAAGGATTGCCGTGTTAAGGATCACAGGCACAATCATAAGAGTAAGTCCTGCAGCAATGGATGAGATAAAGTTAGCCTCTCTTCTTACAGGCAGAGAGTGAACAAACACAGCCGTCTTTTTCGAATGAATAAATCTGAAAATCAGCAATCCTGCAATTGTCGGAACTGCAATCGTAAGAAGCAGTGCTATAATAGTAAGCTCGCCTTCAAGAAGATAGGAGTGCTCAAGATACTGATAGAGTGTATAACGGGCTCCTCTTTCAACTGTAAGGAGTATTGACATACCCGTAAACATAAACAGAATTATAAAATAAAGAGCACTTCCCCAGCTGTATCTTTTGACGGTTGATTTATAGATGCCTTTGTTAAATAAGGATGTTTTTGCAGTCATAACCAAGACCTCCTAACTCATAGATAAATACTTCCTCCAAAGTGAGGCTGACTTTTTCGCAAAGATGCGGTGAAAGAGCATTAAGCCTTTCCTCGCCTTCCTCCGATACGTTGCGCATAATCACGCTTGCAACAGAGCCGGTGCGGGAGATATGCAGCACCTCGCCTACGCTCTGAAGCTTCTCCTCAGATGCTTCGTCAAGAATAAGCTGATATTTATAAACGCTGCCTTTAAGGTCGTCAAGAGGTTTTTCCGCTATCATTTTGCCCTGATGGATAATGCCTACCCAGTCGCATATATCCTCAAGCTCACGCAGGTTGTGGCTTGATACCAGCACTGTCATTTCCCGTTCAAGTACATCCTGAATAACAAGAGAAAGCACCTGCTTACGCATTACAGGGTCAAGACCGTCAAGAGGCTCGTCAAGAATGAGAACATCCGGCATTGCAGAAAGGGAAAGCCAGAATGCTACCTGTTTTTTCATACCCTTGGAGAGCTTTCTTATCTGACGTTTTTCGTCAATGGCGAAAACCTCTTTTATTTTTTCGTAACGCTCACGGTTAAACGACGGATAGATGTCACGGTAAAACTCCGCCATCTGTTTAACAGTGTATGTGGCATAATAAAACCAGTCATCGGCAATGCTGAGCACGCGCTTTTTCATATTCTCGTTTTCGTAAATTTCTTCTCCGTCAATTTTAACAGAGCCTGCATCAGGACGAAAAACACCGTTTATATGATTAATGACCGTCGTCTTTCCTGCACCGTTTGAGCCCACAAGGCCATAGATTGTGCCTTTTCTTATGTGCATCGAAATAGAGTCAAGTGCTTTGAATTTTTCATAATATTTTGTAACGTTTTTTACTTCTATCACAGCTATTCCTCCTTTTGTGAGTAAATGTTGTTAACAAGATTGATTATTCCGTCCTTATTCTCACCAAGATACATAAGGCTCTTTATAGCAAGGGTTACGGAATCGTAAAGCTCACCAATCTTTTTTTCGTCTTTTACCGATTGCACGGGAGAAACAAAGTTTCCTTTTCCCTGCACACTGTAGATAAATCCGTCCGTTTCAAGCTCCTTGTACGCCTTCTGCACAGTGTTGGGATTGACCGTAAGACTTACCGAAAGCTCCCTTACCGACGGAAGCTTTTCATCAGGAAGCATAATGCCGTTTATAATAAGCTCCTTGATTCCGTCCTCAATCTGCTCGTGTAATGTTCGCTTATCCTTGTAGTCAAGATTTATCATTAACTCACCTCCACTTCCAACTGTATTAAGTGTTCTAGTACAGTTAATATATCACACCCTTAAAAGAATGTCAATAGTTTTTGATAAAAAAGAAGCGTGCCGCTTCACCCACATCGCGCACCTGCAAATGTCGAACATAGTTTCACGCGAATAAAAAAACGCAATTTCCTATACGGTGAAAAAGAAGCGTGCCGCTTCACCCATGTCGCGCACCTGCAAATGTCGAACATAGCTTCACGCGAATAAAATTACGCAAATTCCTATAAGGAAATAAAATCAAGCATCCTCCGGATATTTCCGGAGGATGCTTAATTTTACTGAACGGTTACCTTGACTGAACCGATTTTAATTTTGCCGTTTTTAACTCTCAAGGTGAAGTCACCGCTAAGGTCAGCGTAGCCTTCAAGGTTTATACCCTCGATTGTAACCTTTGCAGTTTTCCATCCGCCGTTCTCCAGCGGAATGTCGGCAGTTTTTGTTTCAAAGGTTGCCACAGCGGTTTCGGTATAGTCGTGCCATTCGTAGTATTCGATAACTGCCTCGGCATCTTCTGCGTAATACTCAATTTCTATTGTCGCAGTGGTATACGGACTTTCTTCGCCAAGGTAGTTAAGATTTATGTGCTTCCCTGCTTCTGTTTCATAAACGGTTTTTCCGTTTTCGTTTACTTTCTTAAGAGAGTATGGAAAGCCGTCTACACTTTCTGTCTGACAACTGTCCGAAAGAGATATTATTTCTCTGTCGGGGGCGTTGTCAATAATATCAGACACGTCAATTATGCCAAGACCTGCGGTGGTATAATCTTCGTTATACATACCGAAGTAAACCTTTTTGCCGTCGGTTGAAAATGACGGATGTCCGTGTGCTATACTGTCGCGGTTGTTCTGATTTACTGTTGCAAGCTTATGTGCCTGACCTGTATATCCGTCAATAAGGATAATCTGTGTATTAATTCCGTTATATCCGGTATCACATACCATCCAGCGGTCAGATACAGGACTTACGCCCATATGAAGATATCCGTATTCGCGGTTCATTACACGTCTGTCCTTACCGTATTTGTTAATGGAAATGGCACCGTTTGCGCCTATCATTCTCTGACCGAGGTCGTTTACAGCCATAGCAATTCTTTCACCGTCCCATGTCCATGTTTCGTGAGATACGGATTCGCCTGCCATTGTCTGAGAGTAGTTTTTCTGCACGTAAAGGTTTTTGCACTCATCAGTTTCGGTGTCAATCATCCATATTCTGTCACGTGTTCCCTGATTTGCGTGAAAGAACAGAATCAGATTCTTGTACACGGGATTCATAAAGGTGTTGCAAGGTGCAATATCAGGGAATGCATAATAGTGGTTTGTGTCGTCCTCCCATATACCTGTTTCAAGGTCAAGCACGGGAAAACGCTTGTAGTAAAGGCTTGGGTCGCCTTCAAAGTTGGTCTTGTCCTCCGCCCATCCAAGGCAAAGATATCTGCCGTCATTTGTGACAGTCAGAAGACTTCCCCCGCTTTTTGCTTTTTCGGGAAAATCTGCTATAACACGCTTTTCATAGGTGTCAATATTCATTTCTACTATTCTCTTGTCAGGACTTGTATAAAGAAGAACATTCTTTGACGGAACTGTTGTGAATCCGTAGAAATTGTTGCTTTTTGCCACAAATCGGATTTCGTCAGTCACAAAATTATATTCGTAAATATCCATATTGTCTTTTGCGTGGAAGTACAGCTTTGTACTGTCAGCCGACCAGCTGTGTCCGCTGAAATAAAGTTTATAGATTGTGTCACCGAAAAGGGTAATAAACTTGATTTCACGGTCTGTGTCAGTTGCTTCAATTACAGTGGGTTTGTAGGAATATTTTACTTTAGCATCAGTCTCATAAGTACCGGTTGAAGGCTTTGCCCCCTTTTCCCACACAAAGCTTTTTATAGATAGTTTATCCTGATCTACTTTCCATGAAAGGTCGGTGAATGTGCTGAATTTGGTTTCTCCGGGAGAAAGTGTCAGAGATTCATCTGATTTTCTGATGTCAATAAGCTTTCCATCGTCAAACACACACATAAGAACATCAACCGTCTTTTCCTTATCAGTACCGTTTGACACATAAACTTCTGCTTCAATGGTATTATCGGGGTAGTAGTTTATGAATCGTGTAGATTCAAGCTCATTCTTTTCCCCTGTAATAGCATCCGTTTCGTAAAGAGATACCGTGCTTTCAACCGTTCTTGTTCCGATGAAGCTTATGTCATCAACCTTTATACCCAGCTTTTCTTTACCGCGGTATGCATTGAATCTGAAATAAGAAATTGTCTTAAAGTTTTCAGTAGAATATCCCTCTATCCCCTTATTAAAGAAGGAAATTTTATCGTTGTTTTGCTTTACCCCGTCAACATACAGGTCAATTCCCTGATTCCATATATCAAACACAAGGGTCATATCAAACCAGGTGTTAGGTGCAGGGATAGTTGCTGTATTAAACGGAGTTCCATTTTTCTTAGCAAAATTTATCTTACCCGTATCGTGACCAAAACGGATTTCTGCAAGCTTTGAATTTGTCTCTTTTCCGTCTATGTTAAATTTACCGTAAATTTCATAGACAAAGACACCGCTTGGATTAAGTTGACCGTAATCGTTATTATCGACAAGCTTTATTCTTGAATTTACAATAAAGGATGTGGTACATTCTTTATTGATTGTATATTTTGCAAAATTATAATCATCCTCTTTCGATGTTTCGCGATATGCCTGAATACAGTAGTTGTTGTTTTCCTCTTCAATTGTTGTAATAAGCTGACTTTCTCCACCGATTGCATTTGTCCAGCCTGTAATGTTTGTAAAGTCTGCACCCCGATGCTCCGGATAACGGAAATTCTCCGAATAGAAAACCTCCTTACCTGTTCCGAGGACAATCGCTTTTATTTTCTTTGTTCTTGAGTAGCCGTATTCGTCGGTAATTTTAACTGATATTGTGGCTTCTCTGTCACTTGCACCGCGGTTTACAGTGCCGTCTGGGGTAATTACTGCAGGATTATCTGTGGAAATATCAAGGGTAAGACCTTCAAGGGATATGCTTTCACCTATACCCTCTGTTGAAAGGTCAATATCCTTTGTAACTGCATTCCACGGCTCATCGGAGAAGCACTCAAAGGAGAGGAATTTATATGCATCGTTCACCGCAAAATACCTCTCACCCACAGGAACTGTGAAGTCAAAGGATTTTTTTGCGCCACCCAACTCAACAGTGAGTGTTGCAGTTTTGTCTACATCTGCCGGAATGGGAATTGCGGTGTCACCGTCAATTTTTATTACGGCTTCATCGCTTGTTGTCCATACGGGGGTAAATCCGCTTGCCTCAATTTCTTCTGAAAGTTCTCCAAGCGAAAGGTCTAAGGGATTTGCCACTACCTCGCCCTCGTCAGTAAGAAGGTCAAGGGTTACTTTATCAAGAATTTCGTATGCAACAGCATTTTCTGTGTAGCTGTCTGTACATCTGCGAAGGGAAATGTTATCAAGATAAAAAACGCTGCCCGGCTCATAAAGGCGGTAGTTACCAATCTGAAAGTCCCTTACGCACACGCATTCAAAGGGCAAAAGACCTGCCCTGTTTTTGGTATAAAACGGAACATTATCCACAATAAGCTCCCCGTTAATATACACCTTCCACTCCATTTCCCAGGTGTTCATAACAATTTTCACTCTTGACCATTCGTTTCTGGCAAGAGAATCGACTCTGAAGGTCGGTTTTTTTGCTGTTGTACCCTCATATCGGCCGGCACCTATATACACATCTCCATTTGCATTAGCTCTTATATCAAAATCAACAATCATACCTCTGTACTGATAGCCGCTTTCTTCCCTGAGCGAACCGAAAAGCTCAATAGAGTGCACCTGAGGCAATTTTTCACGGTCGAACTTAACGTCACCCTCCCACACAACTTCGCCGTAGGGTTTCTGGTGGAACACGTATCTTGTGTAGTATGCACCGCCTGTATTCATATTTCTGTAGCTTCCTATGTAGTGGTTGTTACTTTCATCAGAATACATAAATGACTGCATTTTCGCCTCTCCCGTAGATGAAAAAGACCATCCGGTAGGGCTTCTGTCCGTAAGTGAATTTCCATCACTTGCCGAAGCGTGAGGGGCAAAATCTGTAAGAAGTGTACCATCATCTGCATCATAGTCAAAGCTTTCTTTATAGAATATTTCTGCCTGTTCACAAAGAACTACAAAGCTGAAATCCTTTGTTGCAGTATTTGTGCCGTCATTTGCGGTTGCAGTCATAGTAACAGCCTTGTCACGGTATTTGTCACGGTAGACTTTACCGTTTTCATCCATTACGGAAGAGTCGGAGCTTTTCCATGACAGGCTGACACCGCTATCCTTAAGGATTTCTGATGCAGAAAGGTCGATATCTCCTGTAATGGCATAATAGATTTCATCGGTAAAAAGCTCATAATTAAGCTTACCTATAACATTCTCTGCCGTAAGGGAAGTTCCCTCTGCATATACTGCCGGAATGCAGCCAAGCACAATCAAAACCGTAAGCACCGCAGAGAGCAATCTCTTGTATTTATTTGAAAGTTTCATAAAAATCCCTCCAGACCGGGAAAATTTTATCTGATTATAACATTTTATTTTTTCTTTATAAATCCCATTTCCAGAGCGTTTTCCGGACAAGCCCGAACGCAATCTCCACACCTTACGCATTCTGCACTGTTCGGATTTTTCGACGGATTTACACACATAGAGCAAGCCTTTGCGCACTTACCGCAAGATGTACATTTATCTGTATCGAGGTGCGCTCTGTAAAAAGCAAACCGATTGAAAAAACCATAAATTGCACCAAGAGGGCAGAGATATTTACAGAACGGTCTCCATATCACAATGCATAATAAACAGATTGCAATAAGTACAGACAGCTTCCACGTAAACAGTCCGCCAAGCATTGGTCTGATAGCCTCATTTCTTACCGCAAGCAAAATCCCCGCAACAGTTCCTGACGGGCATAAATACTTACAGAAAAACGGAGTAAGTGCATAAAAAAGCGGAAGCACACACATAAGCACCAATATCAAGTATTTAAGATATCTCAGCGGTTTATCAAGGGGAAAACGGTTCACTTTTTTTGGGAAAGGTATCTTGTATATAACATCCTGAAAAAGTCCCATCGGACACAAAAAGCCGCAAACTGCTCTCCCTAAAACCACACCAAAAAAGATGATTAATCCCGCGACATAATACGGCAGTTTTACGGGACGGGATGCCAGAAAGCTCTGTAAAGAGCCTATGGGACAAGCACCTACGGCTCCCGGACAGGAGTAGCAATTGAGTCCCGGAACGCAGACTGATTTCGCCGGGCCGTCATAGATTTTTCCTGTAAAAAACCCTTTCCAGTTGGCATTTTGCACCAGAAGAGCTATCCACTGTATAAAAAAACGTTTTTTATCCAATTCCCACACACTCCAGACATATACGGACTGCTTTGGAAAGCACACTCAATGGTTGCTTTTCAAATATACCCGCCAAAATCAAAAGCAGGGAAAATATCATCACAGCTATACGCAAAGCTTTAATCATAATATCTCCTCGATGATTTCCACCCATTCATCATAGCTTCTTGCTCCTATGACAGGCTCGCCGAGTATTTTGCCGTTTTCATCTATAAATACAGTTGTAGGGAAATAGTCTGTCATCAAAGCTGAAAACTCGGGGCAATAGCGCAGATTGGGATAAGTTACCCCTGTGTCCTTAATAGTTGCAGCAACCTCTTCATCTGTTGAGCTGTTATCAACGCCGTAAATTCCGAGTATAAGCAAGCCGTCATCCTTGTAGTTTTCATACAGCTTGTTAAGGTCAGGCATCTCACCCACGCACGGTCCGCACCAGGGTGCCCAGAAATTTATCATGGTTAATTTTTTACCTTCGAGAGATTTTTCCGTCCATTCTTTCCCTTCTCTGTCGGTAGTGCTGAAGCGTACTTTTGAAGTATGTCCGACATTTTCATCAACTACCTCTTCTTTTGGCGATGTAATCTCCGTTTCAGGCGGCTGCTGTTCTGCACCGCAGGCAGCAAGTACAACGAGCATAACACCGCAAATTAAAATGCTGATCAGTTTTTTCATATATCATTTCCCCTTTCGGATTTTTATATTGTCTAATTCAGATACCGGTTTATTTTACATCAAAACAAACTGCCGCACTTAACGCTTCCCACGTTTCTTCCAGCATTTCTTCTGTATATTTTTGAGGTTTGCTGAATACAGCCTGTCCAAGGGCATTCAATTTATCATATAATTCTTTATTCATATCAATTTCATACCACGCATCACATCCTGAAGCCTGGTCCAGTAACATTATGATATCATTAAACTTACCGTTTTTCAAATGCGAATTATACGGATATAGTTCAACTAAGCGATAACCGTATTTTGTATTTTCAGTATTATATCTATGTATTGCAGTTTCTTCTGTTTGGATACTCTTATTAAGCATACCGAGAATCAGGTTTCCATAATCGCTGACAAACTTTGTATCAATATCCGCTTGAATACGTTCATCCTTTAGATAATCAACATATAGCATTCCCGAAACAACTAAAATCAATACAATAAGCAAACATATAACACTTTTCCGACTTAACATTTTCATTATCTCCCTTTATGCAAATTTTCCGTTATAAGGACTGTATAATCCGTAATGCCGATATTTTTGTAATTGCGACACATAAGGTTTAGATGCAAACCTTTTTGGTGTCAAGTTCGTGTAAAGTCAGGCGAAAAATCATATCTCAACTCTGTTGTCGTGCAATAAATCCAAACCTGATGCATAAAGGTGGGAAACATCAGAATAACAAAGGCATCTGGGAGCGGTGATTCCGTTTTCGTTATTCTGAAATTCAACAACCGTAACACCTGTATGTGTATATTGAAAAGATGACCACATTATATGCAAAGGTATGTGCAATAAAACAGAAAGCCACGCACGTGAAAAAGCAGCATGGCAAAAGAGTGCAACCTTTTCTTCATTATTTCTTAAAATACGATAAACTCCGTTTTCTTCGTGATAACCCAACCTTTCGAGAAATTCTTTTCCATTTTTCTCGATATATTTCACCGCTGATTCCATATTGGATTGATTTATGCCGCTACATTCATAAGTTCTGTCATAAGGCAAATCTATATTCCCATTTTCAAGATAATATGTGTTCTGAACCAAAGTGATTGATTTCATTTTCCCATCCGGAAAAGGTGTCAATATTTCATCACCTATCTCGTGAGTCCACTCTTCTATGTTTTTTTCAAGTCCAAGCAGTCTGCAGGCAGGTTCTGCTGTTTCTTTTGCTCGGCCCATAGGTGAAGAAAAAATCTTGTCTATCTTTGCATCAAACATTCTTTTTCCTACAGCTTCTGCTTGCAATTTTCCCCTGTCAGTTAAAGAATCTGTTTCGTAGATAGGATCTCCATGTCTTACTATATATAATAACATTTTATCACCTCGTATTTTAAATTATTTTCGACAATATTTGACATTCTTTATATAATTCACATCAAGTTATTATATTGTTTTATCTCTTCAAATTCGGGTAAAACCTTCGATTTTTTGTTCCTCTTGATCAGGATACCCTTTGCATCCCCCATATATATCTTTTTTTAATTTTTCGGAATCGTTTCAAAACCGCTTAAACACTGTGCAAACTCGCTTGCATCTAATTTATATGCCTTGTAATAATTCATATAAAGTTTGATCTAACAAACACACAAACAAACTGATGTTTATTAATCAGAATGGATTATTTCCCTCTCCATCATAAATAAATAATTCTATTTCTGCGCCTTCGGCTATATCTGCATGGCATCCCAATGTATATTCAGTATCTTTGGCTATCTGATATAATACGGTAACTCCATTTGCCGCCATTTTCTCCACTCTTTCCTTGCCATCAGCAAATAGATGTACAACTATATCAAAGTCATTTCTATTTTCGAGTGTTAATACTCCTTTAGTAGAAACAATCTTTTCACTACTGTATGAAATTACATAAGCATTGTCTGATGATTCTTCGGCACATATGACAGTACAATCCCAGCTGTTCACAATATCCGGTGATTGCGAACACGCACACAATGATATTATGCAGATTGTTGCTATGACAAAATATAATAATCTTCTCATATCATCACTCCATTGTCAAATTCTTATTTATTATTCCCGACAAACTTTATATAAAGACTGTATAATCTAGATGCCAATCTTTTTAACAGTAACTTAAAAACTATTTATCATATTTGATTAATTTTTTACATCTTTCCGAAAAAAAGTCATCAATGTTGTTTTCTTCATATAATGCTATTGTTATTTCTTTTGAATAATCTTCATTATTTATGTGAGAATGATTACCCTTTGTGTCATCATTAACCAAATCTTCCAAATCTGAAATGAGTTGCACTGCTTCCTGTTTTGTGAGCAACAGTAAAATATTTTTTAAGGCTTTATCTCTATCTTCGTCTAAAATTCGCATTTACATTCTCCTTTCGACAATATTCGACATTCTTACTATATTTTTATCAAGTCAGGAACAAAAACAACAATTTATGCATTCTATATTTCTCTGATATACAAAAAGTCAATTTTCAGTAATTGTAGTGCCCGAATGCACCAATTACGTCATACCAATTCTGATGTATTTCAAATTCCAGATACATTTCTTCCCCGTTACCCAACTCGGCAACACCCAGATATCTGCCCTTGGATACATACAATTCCTCTGAAAATGTCGGATGCTGAATCCTGCTCAACAGCTCTTCATCTGCATATACAAACTCTGAGTTTTTCATTTGCTCTTTATAGTCATTGTAAGAATCTACATAAACAGTTTTATACAGCCTTACTTTATTGATTTTCTCCATGTGTTTTTTATCTTTTTCAAGATTCCAGATGCATTTCTCTTCCGTTCCATCTGTCAGAACTACATTCTTCAAATCTGAAAAATCGCCTTCAACTTCAAAGGAAAAGCCCGCCCAGCCTTCTCCGTTAAGATCATAGTTTACGCCTATATATAAAGTTTCGTCAATCATCTTATGTATATATCCGTTATATTTCAAGGCACTGCTGTATGTTACGCCTGCTATATTTACTGTTTTATCGGTAACATAAACAGTCTCGATCCCTAAGGAATCCGGCATTTCGCATTTTTTAAATCCCCAAAGTCGCCATCCGTGTTTGCATGCAATCGAATAAAATATATATAAAAGCAAAACGACCAACACGATAAGCCCAACTGTTTTCCATACCTTTTTCATATTTATAACTCCTTTGAAAAAGCTAAATTAAATTCGCTCAACACTTGCCGCCGGTCTTCTCCGTTAAATTCATTTTACCATACAGCGCAATATTATTCAATAAAAAAATAACAACCTCAGGGAGTGGTAATTCGTCTTTAGATATTCTTAACAAAAACTGTTCTTTCACGCTCGTTGCCTCCTCGAGTGCTGCCCTCTCTTTTACATTGTTCAAAAAACAAAAAAGCACTTCCTAAGAAGTGCTTTCAGCGTGTCGATAAACCTATCGGCACGCTGGCAGACATCAAAAAAGGAAGGTAAATTTGTTCAACACGAACTCGTCGGCGTATGTGGATACGGTAGAGGGCGTGTTGGACGAAAACAAGCAGAAAACGGCTATAAACTGCGGGTTATAGCTGTTTTTATTAAATAAAGTTATTAAATAAAGTTTTCTGCATATCACCTCATCCGAGTTGCTTCGCAACCCACCTTTTCCTCTCGGAGACGAGCCCCTTTTGTCTGCTTTGCAGACATTTTCCCCGACACGGGGGAATTTTCCTCAGAGGGGAAGGCGTTATTTTTATTCTCTGCTTATGGTTGACCGACTTTTTCGACAGTCTGAAAGCACTTCCTAAGAAGTGCTTCTTGTGGTGGGAACAATAGGGCGTATATGCTTCGCATCTACCCTGCTTGACGACCTAAATGCTTTCGCATTTCGGTACCCGTCTGCGCACCAACTTCGCTAAAAACGATTATCAATCGTTTTTTTCACGCTCGTTGCCTCCTCGAGGTTCGAGCCCCTCTCTTTTACATTGTTCAAAAAAACAAAAAAGCACTTCCTAAGAAGTGCTTCTTATGGTGGGAACAATAGGGCTCGAACCTATGACCCTCTGCTTGTAAGGCAGATGCTCTCCCAGCTGAGCTATGCTCCCAAATATGGTGACCCGTACGAGATTTGAACTCGTGTTACCGCCGTGAAAGGGCGGTGTCTTAACCG
>JAZQAO010000035.1:0-3084 GCA_045545295.1 Clostridia bacterium | reverse complement strand
TAACTCGGAAAGCAATTGAGTGCGGTTTCTTTCGCATTTCATTTCACCTCTTTCTATCAATTCTATGTGTAATCATTCTATCAATTTCGGCTACTGATTTTCCAAAGTGGGCACGGGCTTCCGCCCGATTTCGCGCCGCTTCAGCGGTGCGATTGCGCGAGGCAACGGTCGCTTTAGCGACAGCGTATAGCCAAGCGCTCTGCTAGCCTCTCCTTCGGAGAGAAGAACGTTCAGCCGAAATGTATAGCCACCTAAAAAACCTTGATTTTCACCCCCTCTAAAAAGATTGTTACAATTCGGATACATCGGCTACTCTGTGACATCAGCGCCGACTGTGACGCGAGCTTGAAATTTCAGATGCGTCGGCGCGTCAGCTTTGACAAGCTTTTGATGACACTGGGTTGACCTTCTCCTTGACTACGATGCAACAGCGCGACAGTTGCAACAAGAAATCAGGTATATATACCTAATCATTCTTCATTCATCCTGATCGAAAAAGAATTCCGAGGGAATTCTTCGCCATCCATCATGCGAGGCTTATGATGAATCTGCTCGCCGTGATAGTCATTTGCTTTGGAAGACCTCGGGATATATTCATCCTCTGAGTCTTCCTTTTCAGGCTTATACATAACGAGTCTTTCGCGAAAAATTTGCCCTTCTGCAAACTCAATCTCATCTTTAGAAATGCATTCGGGTTCATCAGTTTCTTGCACAACATCCTCATGCAAAACCGAATTGTCTGTCTTCAAATCGTCAGACTCATTCGTTTCATCCTCAGGAATGTTAAGCTTCAAACTGATTTGCCTTTTGTCATGGAGACGGGTATTGTCATAAACAATATCGTACTTCTTCATGACAGCTCGGTAACAACTTAACTTTTTACCAAGGCTATTGGCTGCAAAACTTTCATGAAACATTGCCTTGAGCTTATCGCAAAGCTCTGTTGCAGTACCCACAAAAGTTTTTTCTTTTTCGAGAAGAGCCCTGAGCATTTTCGAGAGTCTTTCCGATTCCTTTTGCTCAAAAGTATCCGCAAGTTTTTCCCAGATGCAGTTAATATCGTTCATCGAAAGATGCAACTCTCTTGAGGTAACATCTCTGCCGAGTATAGATAAAACCGCAACTGATTCGTAGCGAGAATGCCTTTTAAGAATCAGATTGTTATCAGCTGATCCAGCAATACCATTTGTACCTGAGATGGAGTCCTGCGGATCTGATTCGGAACCCTTTTTAGAATGGTGCACAAGTACAACTGCAATGTTATGCTTGTCAGCAAAAGCTTTGAGCAATGCCATCTCCTTACAGTCATTTGCGTAGAGAGTACCTTCCTTAAGACTTCCTCGAATCTTTTGAAAGATATCGATTACAATAAGACCGGTATCAGGGTGGTTACACATAAAATCATCGAGCTGATACAGCAGTCCCGAATCCAAATCACCTGACGTTAAAGCGAAGTGAATGTTTTCAGGGACAGGCATGTTCAACTTTCGAAGTCTTGACTGAAGACGGTTCTCACTGTCTTCCAGTGCCATGTATAAGACATCGCACTTGTGAGATTTAAGATCCCACACATCAGTCCCGTTCGCCACCGACAGACATAGCCAAAGGCTCATCCATGACTTGCCTATCTTAGGACTTCCTGCAAGCATGAGAACACCTGCAGGTATCAAATCATCAACGATGTATCTGACAGGTTTCACATCCTTTTCCATTAAATGCTTACCGTTTATAGTCGATAAGCTTCGTTCGTAATTCATCATCATGAATTACCACCTCCATAAAAAATATTTGTTTGCACTTACCTTCGGTTACCGTTCCATTGCTCCCTCCGACCAAGTTTCTCGCTCTTCCTTATATATTTTTATATAAGACCTCGTGGCGTAGTATCTCTCACCGTGTAAGCTATTCAGTTGTCAAAGAACAAAATAGTTTTGAGAAATTTCGTCAAACCTATTGCAATTTAAATTATTTGTGATATAATTATGTCAGAATAGATTTTTGAAAAGTATCAAAGACTGTAATTGCATTATAAACAATTTTGAAAATCTTGTCAACGACTTTTTTCAAAAAAGTATTCTTGTAACGAAAATGTAATATAACTTGGAGGTAAAGTATGAATTTTCAAGCATCTTTTTTAAGTGACAGTGTGAGGTTAGCTACCGATAAAGGCGTATATACATCTGCCCTCGGATATGTAACATATATGATTGCTATGGACGAATGGGGAAATCTTGAAAACTTTTTTCCTGATGAGGATAAGCAACAATTAAAAGAATTTGCCCTTTCAATGTTGGAACGTTGTTTTTTAAATAAGAGTAATGAGGAAAAAGTAAATGCTTTTTTGCAGTGCGACTCAGATTTAAAGCTCGGTAAATACAGCTATTCCATTTGCGAAAGCCGTCCTGTAGCCATTGAAGATAACAGAATTGATTTTGTTGAAACATATTATCTTAATTCTCTCCAGGCTTTAATTTTACTGGAAATGATGTACTCAATCAGACATAATGTTTTGCTTACAAAATGCCCAAACTGTTCGAGATTTTTTATTGCTCATAATACAGGCGTTCATTATTGTGATCGAATTTTTAAAAACGGCAAAACATGCAGACAGCTTGGAGCAAAAAAGAATTATTCTGAAAAAGTAAAAGCAGACGACCTTCTTTTGTTGTATGAAAAAAAATATCAGGTTTTATATCATAGAATGAAAAGATCTGCAAACAAAAAAGAGCAAGAAGAACTTGCTCAGCAATTAAGTATATTTAGAGAGTACAGAAAAAAATATAAAACATCTCAGATAACTCCTGAGGAATTTAAAAGTATATTGGAATAGGTTCAACATGAAAACAGCCGATGCGAATTGCATCGGCTGCTGTTGTTTGTATCCGTTTTAGAAAAGTTGTCCCGGAAGTTTCAGTTTTTCTTTATAAGGGAATTTTTTGTCAAATTCTTCTGCCTCTTCTTCGGGGAAAAGATAAACTTCGGGTGGTCCGTATTCTCCTGTGATACCGCTTAAATATCCGGGAATTAATTCTTTGCATAAGAAGAACGATGCATCTGCATCTTCAGGCAGACCGTGATAACGGA
>JAZQAO010000034.1:0-59366 GCA_045545295.1 Clostridia bacterium | reverse complement strand
AAAAACGTATTAAAAGCACTTAAGATAGCTTTTAATACGTTTTTATTCGCTATGGCTGCACCAAAGTAGTTTTAGAAGCTTCAAGGCTGACTGTCAAAATTCTGTCCACATCATTTTCCTTTGCAGGTGGACAGAATTTAGAAATAATATCGCTGGGTGCGATTTTTGATTCGGTGACACAAAAGCCGCAGAAGCTTCAAAACGAAATTATATAACTTTAGTAAGGAAAACAGTTAATGGCGAAACAACGCCGCCCCTGCGAGACCGTTTGGGGTTCGGGGGAAATTCGGAATCCCCCGACGCTTTTCGCCATTTTGGCGTTCAAAATGGCATCTTCTTTGTTCTTGAACAAAAACTTCTATTTTTAAATACGACTCATAAGTAGTAATTTCCTTTTTATTAAAAATCTTCTGTTATGTCAACAAGTCTGTTTTTTGTACCTTCATACAAATACACTCCGCCAAAGATTTTCTGAAATCTTAAGCGTTTGTATATGTTTCTGGGGGCACTGTTTTTGTATTCGGGAAGATATTTTTCGACATTCTTCTCATTCTTTAAAAACTCAAAGCATTGTGCCTTAAACACCGTATCGACTTCATACGGTGTTTTTGCTTTTGGGTTAGTTAAGCGGTCAGCCTTTGCATAGTCCGAAACAGGAAATATCTTTTCAAGAATATCGTACCTTTCTTCAAGGCTTACTGCACGGTCAAAAAGGCGGTTTTCCACATAATAATCATATATCTTTTCAAACACGCCAAATGGTGAGGGATACTTTTCAAACAAATAATCCATACACCGTTTAAAGTCACCGCTGTTATAATATTTTTCAAAGAGATCTTCGATATATTTAAGCTTTATAAGTTCATCAAAAGATATGAAGCAATTCTCCATAACCTCGTATGGGGATTTTGACTTATACTTATAGCTGAATTTTTCTTCCTCTTCCCTTATTCTTGAGCCTTTAAGAAGTTTAAGAAATCCAAGCTGAAGCACGTGAGGACGGAGCTTTACAACTTCGTCAAAGGAACGGGCAAAGCTATTATAATTTTCATAGGGTAGACCTGCAATAAGGTCAAGATGTATGTGTATTGTACCAATTTCAAGAAGTGCCTTTATCTTGTCTTCAAATGCTGAAAGTGGAATATTCCTTCCGATTGCACGAAGAGTATCGGGATTCGTTGACTGAACACCAATTTCAAACTGAATTACACCCTCAGGGGCAGATTTTAGCACCTCAATAGTTTCGTCATCAATAAGATTCCCTGCAAGCTCAAAATGGAATTTGGTGTTTTTGCTGTTTTCAATTATAAAACTGAAAATCTCCCTTGCTCTTTCTCTGTCAGCATTAAAAGTACGGTCAACAAATTTCACAAGAGGAACTTCGTTTTCAATAAAAAACATCAGTTCTTTTTTAACTCTGTCAATGTCAAGATAATCCACCCCACCGCTTCTGCCGGAAAGACAGTAACTGCAACGGTACGGACAACCACGGGACGATTCGTAATAGATAATCTTACTCTTATAATCACGGATAGCTTCATCATAGCAGAATTCATACTCGTTAAGTGTTCCGGGGGAGGACAACGCATTTTCCTTTATACTTTCACCGTTTTTGTAAGTAAGTGAAGGTACATCTCCAAGAGGTAGGTTATCTCTTATAGCAAAAAGAAGCTTTTTCATTGGCTTCTCCCCCTCTCCGCGGATAATAAAATCCACACAGGGGTTATTTTTCAAGATATCCTCACTGTCATAGCTAACCTCATGTCCGCCGAGAATAATCTTCAGTAAAGGATTCACCTTTTTAAGCGATTCTGCTATATATAAAATGGCTTCAATATTCCATATATAGCAGGAAAAGGCGACTACGTCTGCCTTTTCACTGTAAATTGACGCTATTATATTATCTGTATTGTCATTAATGGTATATTCCTTTATTGAAGGGCTGAATTCCTGACAGTATTTTGCGATGGAACGCAGCGCAAGATTTGTATGTATGTATTTTGCATTAAGTGCAACAAAAAGTGTTTTCATAATAAATTATCCTTTGATATATGAAATAAGTTCCTTTATATCATCCTTATTTGAAAAGTCACCGTCAGCATCACAAAGCTCCACAAGTAGCTTTTCCATCTCTGACGGATTTTTCTTATTCTGCATTATTTTCTTTAAGCTTTTAAGTGCCGTCCGATGTACTAACGACAGTTCATCGGTTTTCATTTTTCCAAGGAAGTTGAAAATCTTAACGTTATCGGGTAATCCGTCCTTGAAATTCTTTTTTATAACATAATCATCATAATATGCTCTGCAGTCAAGAGGTGTAATACCAGTTGTGTACACGGCAATTTTTTTACCATTAAGCTTATCAAGGTTTTTTGTGATAAGGCTTACACCGTTTATAACCTCTGCATAAAGACCTCCACCGTATACAATTGCATCGTATTGTGCAAGTTTTTCTATACTTGTATTTTTCACATCAACAGCTTCGCAGGAAAGCTTCTGTGCAATCCAACGGGCATAAGTTTCTGTAGAACCGTATTTTGTTTTATACACGACTATTGTTTTCATACAATCACCTTTCTACCGCAAGTTCCAGTTTTTCTCCACCTTTGATTTCTGTTCCTCTGGCGCTTGTCATAAGGGGTTCTCCATCTTGTTTAAGTGACCAGAAGCTTTTATCCAAATCATAATCTGCAGTAATTCCGTTAACTTTCTTTATATATAATCCGTATGCGCCATCTTCGCCTTCTATGAGTTTATGTTCAACAAGTGCGTCTTCAAGATTGTCTTTATCAGTATTTATTGTAAAAACAACCTTTTTTTCATCCGCAGTAACAGTAAGCTCAAAGGTTTTATCTCCTTCTCCAAGGGTTGTATTTTCAGTATACACTGCACTCTCCCACAAATCTTTCTTTTCCGCTTTATTGCAAGAGGCAAAAGAAAGACAAATAACAACTGCCAATACCGTCAATAATACTTTTTTCATACGTTATCACTCCTTTTTACAAACGAAAACACAATGCCTACCAGAACACATAATCCGCATAGACTAACTAAAAGCAGAAATACATACTGCCAACCGCCTCTGTCTGCAATTGCACCAAGTCCATAAGAGCTTATTGTACTGCCCATATAGCAGCATCCGTTCAGGATTCCTGCCAGCTTTCCCGGTTCTGCCTTGTCGCGCATTTTTAGCGGAGCAATTGACGTAATTACATTATTTATACCGTGCATCATGCACATTACTACTCCAAAGCAGACAACCATAATCCACGCACCGGATTCTCCAAGATTCATTATAATAAAAATAATTACTGCAGCCATTGCAAAAAGCACAGTTGAAAGGCTGACAAAGTTTTTAATGATTTTATTAAGATTCAAGGCAACAATTGCACCAAAGGTTCCCAAAACAGGAAGCACAATTGAAGAAAGAATTGAGACCTCATCTTTAAGTCCGTATTCCTCTGTAAGTATAGCAGGCACCCATGTGCTGAGGCCGTCTTTTACAAGGTTATCTACAACTGCAAAAAATGCAAGTGCAACAAAGATATACAGAACGGATTTGACGCTGCCTTTTCCCTTATTCTCCTCTTTTTCTTCTACGGTTTCTTCCTGCTTATCTCTGAAAATCAAGAGCCACAACACTCCTATAACACTCATTACAACAGGAGCAAAAAGGAATATAAGACGATAGTTACCAAGCCATACGAAAAATGCACTGCTGCCGTATGTAATTGCCGTACCTATTGTTGCTGTTGTACTCATCAGAAGAAGTGCCCGGTTAAGATGATTGGAATCAAGATTTCTGCCAAGGATATTTATAATCGAAGACCACAGGCACGACTGTAAAAAGCCGTTTAAGAGCCACATATATTTTATACAGCCAAAAGGAACAACCAAAACAAGCAGATTAAGAGCCGATGATATAAAAAGTACTATCGGAAAAAGGTATTTTTTGTTATACCGCCTGCACATAAGACCGTTTACTACCTGTCCTATGCCGTAAGCAAAAAAGAAACACGTTGTAACAAGACCTGCACCGGCATGATTAATGCCGAAATCGTCCATTATAAGACTTATATTTGAATTGTAGCTGTACCTGCCCAGATAAGCCATTGTATATACCAGCCAGCACAGAACTATTATTGTATTTTGTGAGCACTTCTTTTTTATTTCAGCCATCCCGATTTCCTCTCTTTCAGCAAATCATTATATCACTAAAAAAATTAAAAAGCAACATATAAAAGGAGATTTACCTCTTAGTAAATCTCCTTGAATTTTTGGCACCATATTGCCTTGGTATAAAGCTTACTTTTTTTATTTTTCTCCCTATATTTAACATCTTCATTAACTTATTTAAGGTAACTCAGAAAAAAGTTTATATACCATCATAGTCAGAAAAAGTATCTGTATCTAGTTCTTTTATGTGAAATGTTTTTTTAACGGTTACACCAAAATTGTGCTCTATCATCAACTTAGCTAATCTTCTTCCATCTATTAAGATTATATGATGTTGGTCAGCATACTCAATAGCAGGTTTTGCGTATTTAGCAGTTGTAACAAAAAGACCATTTCCACCTTTTCCTGAAATAGCTCCTACAAAATTTTGAATTTCAGGACGACCTACAGTTCTATCTCTGTCCCAATGTTTAGCCTGAATATATATTAAATTAAAGCCCAGTTTATCTTCCATAATAATTCCATCTATCCCTTCGTCTGCAGAAACAGATGTTGTTTTTCCAGAATTCTCAAAAGCCCCGTAACCCATTTTTTGCAACAAATCAATTATCATTTTTTCAAAGGCTGTTGGAGACAACTTCATGACCTCTGCAAGAAGGTCGTCAGAAAGACTGTCATTAATTTTTTCAAAAGCTTCTTCAAATGCATAATCAGGAGTTTCTATATCTTTCTTTCCGTCAGTTTGCCCCTGGTTTGATGTCCCTTGAAATTCTCTAAAAGCTTCATAGCGAGTTAAAAATTCAACATCTATTATTACGGGGTTTTCTCTTACTACTTTTTTGCCTTCTTCTGAAATTACAAATACTCCTCTCGCAGGTTTTGTTACTAAACCAGCCTTAGTAAGATATGTGCCAGCCCACTGAACTCTATTCACAAATACAGTTTGTGTTCCACTTGGTAAAACTTCGGCTAACTCTTCTTGTGATAATTTAAACTCTTTTGCTAACGTTTTTCTTAACTCTTTTATCGTATAACTATTGCCATCTTTTATAGAAAACAAAAATGGCTTCATAAATTCATAAAATTTTGGTACTGACATACTAACACCTCATTTTCCTTTTGTTTATTTTTCTGCCATTTACATATATAACTAAACTTTTGTTTTATTATATCACCAAAATTTTCCCAATTCAACTATAAACTTGTAAAAATATAATTTCATAAAAATATGCATCCACGCCATTTTGAGCGCCAAAATGGCAAAAAGCGCCGGGGGATTCCGAATCTCCCCCGGACCCCTTCAAACGGCCCCGCAGGGGCGTAGTTATCTGCAGGTGCTCAGTCTTATAAATATGTGGTCTTTGTCAAGAAAAATATATTGCCCTTATTCCGCCGTCTGTAACGGCAAACTTATTGCCGTATGACAGACTAAAACCACTTGTCAGCAGAGGAAATTGTTACAAGCGGTTTTACGTAAACTGTCAATATATTTTTCTCAACCTTATTGTTTGTGCGTATACTGTGCTCAAACTAACTATTGCGCTTCGTTTCGGTTGATTTATATTTTATACTTGTTAGCGGAAAAACCGTCTGCATCATTTTCCGCTGCTGGCAGACGGTTTTTAGTCCGCAGCCCTGACGCAAAAGTGCGGAATAAGGACGACGATATAAAAGAATAAAATATAAATCAGCAAAAACACATTGTGTATAAATGACATCACATCACTTATTTTTTACGCCCCTGCGAGGCCGTTTTAGGGTCCGGGGAATCGGAACCTCGGAACTTTTGGTTCTTTTGGTTACAAAAGAACACCTACGTATTAAACTTATCATAAAAGGAGATTTACCTTTTAGTAAATCTCCTTTTATTTTGTGCTTTAAAAACTTACATAACTCTTTGTATCCGAGCTTTTGTAAGATGCTTCAATAACCTTCTGCGACATAATGGCATCGGCAGTTGTTACCGGAATTTCACTCTCTTCTTTTATGGCTTTGCCAAAGGCTTCAATTTCCTTTGTATACATATTGCCGAACTCCACATTTATATCAAGAGGTTTAACCTCTCCTCTGTTCTGATTAGCGTCGTATCCGGCACTGTCGTCAGTACAGAGAACTTCAATTTCTCCGCCTTCCACCTGAGAAATTGTACCCTGTGCAAAGATGCTTCCCTTTGTGCCGTAGAACTCAATCTTACACTTTGCCGCTGCATCGGGAATGTTGAAGTTTGCATCAACGTACGCAGTAGCACCGTTATTAAGTCTGAAAATTACACAGCCTGCATCCTCAACACTGTAATTAAACACCTGATTACCCTTAAAGCCTGCTACCTCGGTAACTTCAAGACCTGTGATATAACGGATAAGGTCAACACAGTGCACGCCCATATCCATCATGGCACCTCCGCCTGAAAGCTTCATATCCTGGCGCCAGCAGTTCTCCATTTCGGGATACCAGCAGGTAAGCTGTGCTCTTGCCGATACAATCTCACCGATTTTACCAGATTGCACAATTTCACGCATTTTCTGATGATAAGCGTGAAATCTCATCATAAAGCCTACACCCAGCTTAACGCCTTTACTTTCGCAGTATGCGGCAATTTCTTCCGCCTCGCTAGATGTAAGACCAACAGGTTTTTCAATAAGAATATGCTTTTTCGCATCTGCAGCTGCCATTGCCTGCTCCTTGTGACAAAACACCGGAGAAGCAATGTAAACTGCCTCTATCTCGTCAAGAGCGAGAAGCTCTTCAATATTGTCAAAAGCATATTTAGCGTTGTATTTTTCTTTGCAGCGGTCTGCTGCTTCCTTGTTTGCATCCATTACGGCAACAAGCTCTGCATTTTCTGCAAGCATCATTCCGGGAAGTGTTCTTCTGTCTGCAATACCGCCGCAGCCGATTACGCCCCATTTAACTTTCATATTAAAGTTCCTTCCTTTTCTGCTCTATAAGATTTACGTAATCAATAAGTCCCTGAACCATTTCGTCACTGATTGCCTTACCGAGTTCAACATTTGCCTTTTCGGGAAATCCCATTACGCCAACCTTGATTTCTTTTCTCTGCATAGCATGAGGAATAACGTAAGGTGTATCAATGGTCTTTTCCTTGATTTCAAACCAGTTACAGTCCTTACGCATGGAACGTGCAATTTCTTCCTCATCCATAACGATTTCATCACGTACAACCTCAGGCTTCCAGTACTTAACAAGTGATGTTTCAACCATACCTGCGTGGAAGTCGTGTTCACCGTCACCGCCAAAAATTAATTCCATAGCTGTTGGGGAGCACTCTATACAATCAAAAATTGAAACTGTAACCTTGCTTGCCTTTTCGTGGTCACGACGTAAAAGTGACTGAACACTGCTCTTGAGAGCATTTGTGTTGTCCGTACCGCCGTGCCCGAGAAAAAGGATTACATCAAGGAAACCTATCTTGAAAAACTCCTCACAAATATCACAGATGTAAAGACCAAATATGTTGGGATTTACATTAATTGTACCTGTAAGCTCACCGCCTGAAAAACAGTAATTTACAGAGGGGGCAATAACTGCATTAAGTCTGTCCCCTGCAATACGGGGAATTTCAACTGCACTTATAATATCAGTTACAAGAGGCAGATGAAAACCGTGCTGTTCAACTACACCGATGGGGATAATAACAGTTTTTGTTTTTGTAAGAGCATCCTCAAGCTCTCTTACAGTAAGATTATCTATGAAATATGCCACGATTATCTTCCTTCCTGCATTTCCTTAACTGATTCAAGAACTGCATCAGCCATGTAGCAGAGCTGCTCATCAGAAAGGCCGTAAAGAGGAAGATGTGTGAATCTCTTATAAAATACTTCTTCACAGTTGGGGCAGGTTGCGGCAATTTCATCAGAGTTGTAACCCATATCCTGAACAATCTTGAATCTGTAGAGAGGTCCGAAGTGTGCAATCTGTGTTACGCCCTTTTCCTCAAGCTTTTTCTTAAGAATCTGAACATCTCCGCCTGCCTTCTGGGGATCAATCTGAAGAAGATAAAGGTGGAATGTAGGCTTAATATCAGCATTACCGAGGTCCTGCGGAATAATTGCATCATTTTCCTTGAAACGGTTTGTAAGGTATTCTGCAGCCTTTCTTCTTTCTTCAATAATTTCTTCGTTTCTTTCTACCTGAAGCTTAAGGCCTAGACCCTGAATTTCAGTTGTAGAGTAGTTACCTGCAACGAAGGGCTTTTCCTTACCTTGAATAGGAGTAATATTGTAAAGCCAATCCTTAATGGGGCAAGTGAAGTCAAGACCGAGGAATCTTGCTCTCTTCATTTCGTCACCGAATCCGGGGATATTTGTTGTAGCAATACCGCCTTCACCGAATGAAGTGATATTCTTTACTTCGTGCATACTGAATGCTGCAAAGTCACCGATTGTACCAATCTTTCTGCCCTTGTACATTGCACCGAAAGCGTGTGCCGCATCTTCAAGAACGAGGATATTGTGCTTCTTTGCAAGCTCCATAATAGGATCAAGGTCAACAGGATAACCACCGATATGTACGGGAACAATCATTTTTGTCTTGTCTGTAATCTTTCTTGCAACGTCTGCAGGGTCCATATTGATTGTCTTAGGATCAACGTCTGCAAAAACAAGCTTACATCCGATAGCAAGAGGATATGCCATTGTTGCAACGAATGTAATTGCGGGAACGATAACCTCGTCACCTGCTTTAAGGTTTGCATACTTATAAGCAATTTCAAAGCCTGCCGTTGCATTTGTCACGAATGTTGATGTTGTTGTTCCGAGGTAGTCATTACAAGCCTTTTCAGCTGCTTCTACCTGACTGCCGAGAGAAAGCTTTCCGGGAGGTGTGCTAAGCGAGTCAAGCTTTTTAACCTGTTCCCATACTGCATTAAGAGCATCGTCATATTCCTTGCCTTCACCTTGCATAAGAAAACGGATAATTTCCATCAAGTCATGTGCGTTGTAGTTTTCGCCTACTGCCGCCCACGGAACACGTGTTGCCCCTGTGTTATACCTGAAATCTGTTGATTTTCCCATAATAAAATCCTCCTTTTATATCATAAAAATTGTTTTTATATTCAGTGCGGTAAATCTTCCGCAAAAATAAACTCAAAGCCGTTTTCTTTCATAATTCTGCCCATTGTGTAGATTTTCTCTGCATAATCAGGCTGATATGCATAGTAATCGGTGTAATAGTACTGTTCGTGATTGCCTATGCTCAGATATTCCTGTTCGGTAAATTTTGACAGTTCATCCTCTAAAATTTCAATCGGTATAAGGTTAAGCACCGCCTGTGCCGCTGTTGTGTAGCACATTCCAGTTTCTTTGTCCTTAACTGTTTTCAGTTTACCCATACAGGACATATACTCATCCTCAGGAACGTGGTTATAAGAGCAAAGTGCTCTTGCAATGGCTAAATCCCTGGTAACTTTATTGTAAATGCCTGTTTCAGGCTTTCTGTTATGGAGAAGTCTGAATTCGTGACCGTAAGGAAGTGATGCCCCGTTTCCCTCATACGGTACTTTTTCACCGTAGGTTGCATAGCACACGCGGATGCCGTTATCGTAAAGTGCCTGTATTCCCTCACGGCTGATAGGTGCCCAATGAGGAACAACACTCTTTGCAAAGGTCTTTTCACCTGCAAAACGGACTACTTCACCTTTTATAAGCTTGAAGTTACTGTCTACTAAACTGTAGTCGGCATTTATGTAAGGATAATCGGGCCATTCCTCTTTTGAATGAAATCCGATTTTAAGCCAATCTGAAGCATCCTCCCACTCTTTCTTATATGCATCTGTCATATCCGAAAGAGAAAACTCGTCATCACCATACCAGAAAGATGTTCTGTAAAAGGCGTTGAGCTGAACTTTTACACCGTATTCATCGTGTGCTTTTTTAAGCACTGCCATATACTTATTATCAAAAAGTGACTGAGGCTTTTCCCGTGTTAAATCTCGAAAAACCCACAACACATCATCAATAAAAAACTGTACTTTTTTCATCCTCAATACTCCGGTTCATATTTCTGAATGAATTCTTCCCAATGAATTTTTCTTATTTCAATATCTTTAATCATAAGTTTCGTGCAATATGCAGAAAATCCGATATGACCTCCCTTTATGGGATTAGGGTCAATAAGTTCTGTTATAAGAACATCATCCACTACCATAAAGCTATGACCGTTAATAGCACCAAAAGTCATTCTTACCTCTGTACCGGGTTCGTATTTATAAAGAGATGTTGTTGAATAAAGTGCAGATTCACACCCCACCTCATTACGCTCAATACCACTCTTGTGCTCATACCAGCCGTTAAGTCCGCAAACGTAGGATGTGCCGAGATAGTCCGTTTTTTCATCCCAGTGAGCACAAAATACTCCGTTAAGGTCACGGGTGGCAGGAAGTGCGGTTTTTATGGTGAATGACATCATCACGTCATCCTCATAATAATCCTTACTGAAAAGGATACCGCCAAAATTACCCGGCTCATCACCGATAAGCCAGCCGTCCTCGCAGGACCAGTTGCCTGACTTTACGTCCCAGTACTCTTTCCAGTCATCCCCGGGAGAATATTTTAAAAGTACGGGGGATTTATCCCATATTACTTTTTTCCACAAAAGCTTAATGTCGTTCATTTATCAGTCAACTCCGTTTTCTTTTATAAATCTGTTCCATTTCTTTACAGACATAAGTCCAAACACTGCTGCAAGTACCGTCATTATATTCCATGACATAATGGTTGCCGTCCAGCCGTAATTATCCGCAAGAAAACCGAATCCGAAATTTGCTGCAACCGCACCGAAGGATGCAATGGCATTAAGAACAGAGGCAACACCGCCCGACATATTCATTGTTGCAAATTTTGACGGAATGATAACATTTATCATCTGATGACCGGAATACATAACGGTTGTAAGAAGAGTAAGGAGAACAACCACAACACTCACGGGAACTTTTCCCGTAAGAAGCAGCAACAATGTAAATGGAAGAGACACCGCAAAGCACAATGCAAAATAAAGAGCCTCACTCTTTATTTTCTTCGGATAAACTGCTTTAACGATATATATACCACCTAAATTCACAATCAGAAGTATTGTCGTCATAAGGCTTGCAAATCCGGGAGAAATTCCCTTGTAGCTTTCTGTAATCATTGTAGGAACCCACGACTTAAGTCCCATATCAAGCATTGTACGTGCAAAGGACGGAACAAGCATAAATATAATTCCGCTTGCCCAGAAGATTTTCCACGTGCTTGCCGGTTTTTCTTTTGTTTCCTGTTTTTTTACGGGAACCTGCTCAATATGCTCTATTTTCTCAAGAACTGGAATTGTTTTTTTAGTCATTACAACCCACATTACCATTGTGACAATTATGACACCTAGAAAAATCCAGAAAAGCATTCTCCAGTTTGCAACACTAAGTACAATTGATGCAATAGCATAGTTTAAGAGCATACCACTACAGTAAGCAAATGCTATGTACACCATTGCTTTGCCACGATGTGACGGAAGAAGATACTGTGCTATAATTCGTATTACACCCGGCCATATCGCAAACTGCAAAAGACCTGTTATACTCCACAAAACAAGCATTGTCCAGAAGTCTTTGGCAACAGCAAATCCCGCCATAGAAATAAGTGCACCGATAAGCGACATATTTATAAGCTTAACCGGTGAAACCTTATCCACAAGCTTTACCAAGAGAAGCTGTGCACCACCGTAAAAGATGTAATAGCCTGCATTGATTGTGCCTGCAAGAGATTTTGTAAAAAGTCCCTCCCCTACAATAGATGCAATGGACGCCCCGAAAGCATTTTTCGTCATACTTACGATTGCGTACATCAGCCAACAGGCGGCAAACAGCATAAGGCTTGCTTTCTCTTCTTTTCTCATTTTAATTTTCATGCAACACACCTCGTGGAAAAGCAATTAATTCATTGCTTAAATTAATTATAGCACAGTCTCTTTTCTTTGTCAACACAAACTGTGCATTGGTTGACATTTTTTTTATTTAATGATATAATCTTCCCATTATAAGGAAGGGAATGCAGTTTTTTATGTCCAAACAGGTTGCAAACGTTCAGTTAATGCAGAAAATGAACAGACTCAAGGTGCTTAACTATATAAGGAAGCACCCGGATGCACTGCGTCCCGAAATTTCAAGGGAAACAGGATTAAGCCTTGCATCCATAACAAACATTACCTCTTACCTGCTTGATATAGGAATTCTCTCCGAAAACGGAACTGAAATTGTCGGAAGAGTTGGCAGAAAAAGCACGCTTCTCCGATTTTCAAACGACGCATACAGCCTTATCTGTGTTTTTCTTTCAGAAAATTACATCAATATATATGTAACAGACCTTCTGGGAACTCCTGCAGAGAAGTTTAAGTATCCGACAGATGGACTTTCCTCAGACGGTGTTATTAAACTTATCGAAAATTCACTCACCGATATTATAAAAAGAACAAACAAAGCCTCTTTTTTAGGCATCGGCATCGCTATTTCAGGACTTGTTCTTGAAAACAGCAGGTTTATATTCTCTTCAAAATTCAAATGGAAATCCTTTGATGTAAAGGCAATTGTGGAAAAAGCCACAGGACTTCCCGTATTTGTGGACAACATCTCACCCGTTCGTGCAACGTGGCATATTAACAAAAAAAATACTGAAGAAAAAGGGAATATTCTCTTCATAGACCTTGAAAACGGTATCGGTGCAGTGTTGTTTTCAGACGGGCAGCTCAACACATCTGTTCTTGGCGAAATAGGTCATACAACAGTTGAAAAAGACGGAGAGCCGTGCTTTTGCGGCAACCGTGGTTGTCTTGAGGCAATGTGCAGTAAAAAACGGCTCCTCTCTCTTTATGAATCTGCAAGCGGACAATGTCTTACTGACCTCGCCACACTTGAAAAGCTTTATAATGACGGTGACAAACCGGCTGTATTCGCAGTTAATGAATGTGCAAAATATCTTGGGATAGGACTTGCAAATCTTGTAAATGTATTTAATCCCTCTTCATTAATCATAAACACCGGTGACTTCACTGACTGCCCGACGCTTCTTTCAATCTCTGAAAAGAATATTTCAGAAAGAGCCTTCAACGCCCTTACCGCATCACTTAAAATCATCCGCGTCACGTCAGATGACGACACTACGGTTTGCGGTATGGCACATAACCTTTGTGACAGAATATTTGACATTAACTGCCCTGACAACATTATAGAATAAATTACAATACCATGGGATGTAAAGAACTCAGTTTTTTACATCCCTTTTCTTCTGTATAGGAAATTGCGTAAATTAATACGCACGAAACCTTGTACGTACGCGTGAGAGTTGAATCGGCACGCTTCTTTTTTACTGTATAGGAATTTGCGTCAAATTATGACGCAGGAAACTTTGTTTGCACTCCTGCGAGGGTGCGACATGGGTGAAGCGGCACGCTTCTTTTTTAATATTTTCAGGAAATGGCTTCAATCGCCACTTCCAGCGCCTTTATCATATCTTCAAGTTTCATAGATGGAGAATTTTCATTTGTCTGCTGCGGAAGATACGGCAAATGAATAAAACCCACTTTCTTTTCCGTATTATGATATTTATGAAGCAACGAATAAAAAACATCGTTGCAGACAAATGCACCCGCAGAATATGATACCGCTGCAGGCACACCCTTATTTTTTACTGCTTCAGCCATACATTTTACGGGTAGGTCTGTAAAATACGCCTCACGTGAATTTTCGACCACAGGCTCATCCTCTTTTTTGCAGTTTTTATTATCTGCCATTGAAGAATTTCTCAGGTTAATTGCAACCTTCTCAAAGCTCACACTTTTCCTTCCGCCTGCAACGCCTACACTTATTACGGTGTCTGCAGATATTTCCTCTGCCATTTTAATAACGATGTCTGCGGCATTTTGGTACTCAACCGGAAGCTTAAGCTTTGTTATTTCATAATTTCCGATAAACTGAGGCAGTGCCTTTACTGCCTCCCACGAAGGGTTTATATCAAGTCCACCGAAAGGTTCAAAACCTGTTACAAGTAATTTTTTCATAAGAATTACTCCGTATATTTACTTTTCAAAAGCTCAATTTCTTCTTTATACCCGTCAAGCTCGTTAGGCGTTTCAAGAAGAAACGGCAGATGTTTCACTCTGGGGTTATTTATAATATTTGACATTGCATCAACACCGATGTAGCCTTCACCTATTTTTTCGTGTCTGTCCTTATGACTTTCATACGGATTTTTGGAATCATTAATGTGAAGAGCACAAAGTCTGTCAAGTCCGATGATACTGTCAAATTCGTCAAGGACTTTGTCGAAATCTGTTACTATATCATATCCGGCATCGTAAACGTGGCAAGTATCAAGACATACACCTACCTTTTCACTGAGCTCGGTTTTGTCTATAATTGCACGGATTTCCTCAAAATTTCTGCCGATTTCACTGCCCTTTCCTGACATTGTTTCAAGAAGAACGGTAGTTGTCATTTCAGGGGTAAGTGTACTGTTAAGAAGGTGTGCAGTAAGCTCTATTCCCTTTTCAGCTCCCTGCCCTACATGACTTCCGGGATGAAAATTATAAAGATTTCCGGGCACATATTCCATTCTTTCCATATCATCCTTCATAATGCGAAGAGCAAGGTCACGGACCTTTTCATCGGCAGACGACGGATTAAGGGTATAGGGTGCGTGAGCAAGAATTTTACCGAAATTATGCTCCTTGGAAAATTCCAGAAACTCCGCCACATCCTTTTCATCAATATCCTTTGCGGCAAAACCACGTGGATTACGGGTGAAAAACTGAAATGTATTTGCACCGATTGAAACTGCTTCCTTCGCCATGTGAAGAAAACCTTTTGACGCAGAAAGATGACATCCTATATAAAACATAAAATTCACTCCTTGAATATTGCTTTTTTTATTTTTATGAAGTATAATAACTGTAATAGATTCTTATAAATACGAGGTACGTTATGAAAAAAACCGTCACCAGAGCTTATGCAAAAATAAATTTGTCACTGGATGTCCTCGGACAGCTTGAAAACGGCTATCACGAGGTTGAAATGGTAATGCAGACAGTGTCACTGTATGATCTTGTCACTGTCACTAAGATTGAAGATGGGATTGAGATTTCTACCAATCTGCCTTTTCTTCCTGCAGACAAAAATAACCTTGCTTATAAAGCAGCGGAAGAATTTTTTAATTACACCAAAATCAAGCCGTGCGTTCACATAAATATATCAAAGCGTATTCCCGTAGGCGCAGGCCTTGCAGGTGGGTCGAGCAACGCTTCCGCAGTTCTGAAAGCACTCAACAAGTTGTTCGACACAAAGCTTTCACTTAAAAAGCTTTGTGAACTTGGTGTTAAAATCGGAGCAGATGTTCCCTACTGTATCTTAGGCGGAACGCGCCTTGCAAAAGGTATAGGAGAAAAGCTTTCTCCCCTTCCGAAAATACCTCCGTGCCATGTACTTCTTGTAAAGCCGTCTTTTTCAATAAGCACCAAAGCGGTTTATGAAAAAATCGACAATGTAAAGGGTTACAAGCATCCCGATACCCAAAAACTTATTGAAGGCATCCGAGAAAGCGATATTGACAAAATTGCAACCTCAATGGGAAATGTGCTGGAAGAAGTCAGCCTTGCAGACTATCCTGTACTTTCAACACTTAAAGAGGAGCTTTTATCTCTCGGAGCAATTGGTGCACAGATGAGTGGAAGCGGTCCTACAGTGTTCGGAATTTTCAAATCGGCTGACGACGCAAAAGCAGCAAAGGAAAAGCTGTGGGGAAAATACAAAACAGTATATATATGCACTCCTGTATAATTTTTTTACATTTTGGCAACACTTACAAGTGAGGTGAAGCCGTGTGAAAAAATTTATTGCAATTATAATTTCAGCAACGCTTATTCTTCTGCTGCTTCTGGGATATTCGACAAATGTCAACTCAGAGCTTTCTCAAAAAATCGTAAGGTTACACGTTATTGCAAACAGCGATTCGGATACTGACCAGGAACTGAAACTTAAGGTGCGTGACGCAATTCTCAGAAAAGCAGAATCGGAATGCACCGCAAAGGAAGATGTCCCCCGTTATCTTGAAGAGTATCGCAAAATTGCACAGGAAACAGTTTACGAAAACGGTTTTTCGTACGATGTAGATGTAGAGTACGGAAATTTTCATTTTCCGACAAAGTATTATGACAACATATCACTTCCTGCAGGACTTTACGATGCTGTAAGAATAAAAATCGGTGAAGCAAAGGGCAGAAACTGGTGGTGTGTGATGTTTCCCCCACTCTGTTTTGTTGACGGAACAACAAATTCCGCATACGCCGAAGAAAAGCTTAAAGCTACCCTTGACGGTGAGAGCTTTGACATCATAACATCTGCAAAAGAAGGAAAATTTCCTTTTGAGATAAAATTTAAAATAGTAGAATTATACGGAAAGCTCGCTAAACGCGACAAGGTTTACGCTTCCGCAGGAAAGGATTAAAACTATGCGAATGAGATCACGCGGTCACCTTGAAGAAAGGCTCGACGCACAAAAAAACATAACTCTTGAAAATTACAACGATGCTGCCCATGAATTCATAGGCAGCAATCCTTTACATATCGAAATAGGTTGCGGAAAGGGTAATTTTATTACAGAAACGGCACGCCGTAACCCATATATCCGCTATATTGCAATTGAAAAAGTGTCAAATGTCATTATCCTTGCTATGGAAAAAGTTTCACGTGCAGAGCTTGAAAACGTGCGCTTTATGCGTGGTAATTTCCAGATGCTTGCAGAAAGCTTTCCTGACCACTGTGTTGACAGAATATACCTTAACTTCAGTGACCCGTGGCCCAAAAAAGGATATGCTAAACGACGCCTCACCCACGGAGGATTTCTTGAGTTATATAAAAGAATTCTCAAAAAAGGCGGTGAAATCTGCTTCAAAACAGATAACCGCACACTCTTTGATTATTCGCTTGAAAGCTTCCCTGAAAGCGGATTTGAGCTTTCAGACGTTACCTTCGACCTGCACAACAGCGGTTTTGAAGGCAATGTGATGACAGAATATGAACAGCGTTTCAGCGAGGAAGGCTTTCCCATCTGCCGACTGGTAGCGAGGGTTAAGGAGAATTAAAATTCAATATTCTCCACGAACATATCCTCACAAACCTCAAAGATATAGTCCTTGATACCAAGGTGTGTGGGATTGTTTTCGTATATATCCAGAGCTTCTTCGTCAGTAAAAAGTTCTGTTAAAACTGCAGCATATTCACTCCCCTTGGTATTACGTTCCACATACATTGAACGTACAACGGGGATAGTTTTGAGAATCTCAAGTTTTTCTATAAGTTCATCAAGATTCTGTGTACTGTTTTTGCCATTGGCAAAGGGTTTCATTTTAAAACAAACTACGTGTGCTATCACTTAAATCACCTCATGAATTTTCACTGACTTGATTATATCACTTTTATTTGAGCATTTCAACATTTTTTTGGAGGAAGATACTATGATTCTGAAAATTGTACACGCTTCGGATTTTCATATCGGTGCAGCTCTTTCTCAATTTGATACCGGACTCGTGAAAATGCGCGGAGACGAAATCCGTGCTTCTCTCACAAGAGTGGTAGATTTCTGTAAAGAAAAATCCGCTGATGCGCTTGTTATTACAGGCGATCTTTTTGACAGCCACAAGCCTTTGAAATCCGATGCCGAATTTGTCAGAAATGTACTGGCGTCATTATATCCTACAGACATATATATTATTGCCGGAAATCACGATTATATGTGTTCCGGTTCGCCTTATGAAAAAGAAAATTATTTTTCTGAAAATGTACACATATTTCCGTGTTGTGAAGCGTCTTTTGAGTTGCCCTGTAAGGACACTGTCTTCTGGGGGAAATCTTACGATAGCTCAACAACCGTTCCATCTTTTGAAAACACTGTTATGGACAGCAGTAAGATAAATATTATGCTTCTTCACGGTGACACTGAAAAATCAAGTCCTTTTAACATAATCACACAAAAAAGGCTCTCTTCGCTACCTGTTAATTATGCCGCTTTCGGACATATTCACGCAGGTGAAATTTTCGGTATCGGTCCTGTCAGCTGTGCATACAGCGGAATAGTTGAAGGTCACTCTTTTAAAGATTCAGGTACTACAGGCATAATCTATGCAGAAATTTCCAAAGAAAAGACCACTCTTACGCCCATAGATTTTTCTTTGAGAAAATTCATCAATCTCACCATTGACGTGACTGCCAGATCCGAAAATGAAATCATCGCAGATATTGCAAAGCAGACTAACGGAAGGGATTTTTTCCGCGTAACTCTAATTGGAGAACACACGGAAAATACACCTTTTGACGTTAAATACATAAAAGATTCTCTTTCAGGTAAATTGCATTACCTTGATATTTCAGACGAAACAACCCCCGCCTACGACTTTGACCTTATTTCGGAAGAAGATACACTTCGCGGAGCTTTTCTCCGTGAACTTCGTGAAAGGTCCGGTAGTGAAGAGGAATTTGTCACTGCCGCAAAAATCGGTCTTGATGCCCTCTCCGGCATAATCCCCGATATGGGAGGTGCACTATGATAATAAGAAGCGTTGAAATAATATCCTTCGGCAAATTCAGAAATAAAACCATTGAATTTTCCGATGGTTTCAATATAATTTCCGGAAATAACGAAAGCGGAAAAAGTACAGTTATCAGTTTTATCTATGCTATGCTCTACGGTTTTGGAGACAATCGCGGAAAAGGTATTTCACTGCGTGAAAAATACACTCCCTGGTACGGTGGTGTCTGTGAGGGAAAGCTTCATCTTAAGCTTTCCGACGGCAAGAATATTACCGTATACCGAAAGGCCGGAGAAGTCAGAAAATTTGACATTCTCAAGGTGTATGATTCAGATACGGCAGAGCCTTTTAACACCCTTCCCGAAGATATAGTCGGTGTCAGTGGTGAGACTTTCTTAAAAACAGTCTGTATAAAACAGCTATCTACAGTTTTTGAAGGAAGCAGCAACGAACTTGTCACAAAACTTGCCAACATTGCAAAAAGCGGAGATGAAAGCACTGACTTTGAAAAGGCAATTAGAATTCTTGATAATATAAGAAGAGAAATACGTCCGCAAAGAGGAAGCGGTGGAGCACTTCATGCCCTTAATGAGGAAATCTCCGTTCTTGAAAGAAAAAAAGCATCTTACAGCGAAATAAAATCACAGCTTGATATTTCAAAATCCGCACTGGCACATACGCAGGAGGAATTTACCAAGGCGGAAGAAAATTACGAAAATGCACTTAAAAAGAATTACGATGCGCTGATTGAAAACATCCGCGAAAGAATCTTTGAAAAAGAAGAGCACATATCACTACTCCCGAAAAAATCCCACTCAGTCATTTATATGTGTGCTTTTTCATTATTTTTAATACTTAGTTTAGTCCTTTTCTTCACTGAAACAAAGCTATGGTTTATGCCGCTTATTGCTTCTGCAGTTTTATTTGTGCTTTCACTTTCAGAAAGGAAGAATAAAGAATCATGCGCCGAGCAGGAAAAACTCAATGAGCTGAAAAAATCTCTTTCAGATTTAGAAGTAAAAAAGCGCATTCACGAAAAAAAGGTTTCGGAACTAAAGCTTATTTATGAAGCTTCCGGACGAAAACTGTCAGAAATTAAAGAGAGGATTTCATCACTTGAATCCCGATTAGAGTACATTGATACTTCTACACTCCCCTTTCTTTACAGGAAACGCTCAATCCTTGAAAAAAATCTTTCCACCCTCACTTTGGTTACGGATAGTCTTGAAAATGCCCATAAAAAAATGCAGCAGGATTTTACTCCACAGATAAATAAAAAGGCCGCTGAGTATATTTCTTTTCTTACGGACGGAAAGTACGAAAGGCTTTTTACCGATGAGAGCTTCAGTTTAAAAGTCGATGCAGATATTCCCCGGGAAGCAGCATACTTCTCCGGAGGTACGGTGGATCAGATTTATCTTTCACTGAGACTTGCTCTTACTGATATGCTTTTCAAGGATGAGGCTATGTTCATAATTCTTGATCAGCCCTTTATCCAGTATGATTCACCAAGAACTGAAAAAGCCCTCGAACTTTTAAACATTATGTCAAAAAACAGACAAGTTCTGCTTTTTTCATCACAGACAGATGAATTTTCCGTCAATAAAAACATAGAATTGTTGACATAAGCCCCAACTTTGAGGTATAATAAAAAAAGATATATCAAGGAGGTTTTCAATATGGCAGTAAAAACAGAAACCCAATATGGCAGTATAAATATATCAAACAATGTAATTGCAAATGCCGCAGGTCTTATCGCAACCAGCTGTTACGGCGTTGTAGGTATGGCTACGCGCAGTGCCAAAGATGATATTGTGGCTCTTCTTAAGCCATCAAATCTTTCCAAGGGAATAAAGGTTAATATTGCAGATAACGAAATCACTGTTGATATGTATATTGTTGTGCAGTATGGCGTAAATATAAACGCTATTTGTGAAAGCATTATCCACGGTGTTAAATACCGTTTGTCAGAAATTATCGGTATGGAAGTAAACGCAGTAAATGTGTTTGTTGAAAGCATCCGCTTGCCAAACACTCTGTAATCTTGCAGCTATATCATCGGTGTAGGATTTTCTACGCCTTTTCGGAGGATATAATATGACTAAATTTATAGATTCACCGGTTCTGATTTCTATGGTGCAGTCCGGTGCATACAACCTCAACAACAATAAAGAGCTTGTAGATGCTCTTAACGTGTTCCCTGTTCCTGACGGTGATACCGGTACTAATATGTCACTTACCTTTCTCAGTGCCGCTAAAGCCATCAGTGCAGGTAAATTCGACAGCACTGATATTATCGCCAACACGGTTGCAAAGGCAACTCTTCGCGGTGCAAGAGGTAATTCAGGTGTAATTTTATCACAGATTTTCCGTGGTATTTCAAAAAGTATTACCACAGCAAAAATAGATGTTCCTTCTATGAAAAGCGCTCTTCGTTGTGGCTCAGATACGGCTTACAGAGCTGTTATGAAGCCTACCGAGGGTACTATTCTTACAGTTATCCGTGCCGCGGCTGAATCTGCCGAAGCTTATGAAGGCGACGATATAAAGGAGCTATTTAATCAGGTACTGGCAGGGATGCAGGAAGCTCTTACCAAAACCCAGGATATGCTTCCGCAACTTAAACAGGCGGGCGTAGTTGATGCCGGCGGTCAGGGACTTGTTTGTATATTTGAAGGCTTTGTGAAAGCACTTAACGGGGAACCTGTTGAAATCATTGACAAAGCCGCTGCTGAGGCTGCAAAAACACCGGCAGCATCCCAGAGTACAGAAAAAATCAAATACGCTTACTGTACAGAATTTATCATAAACAAGCGTTCTCCCGTTCTCACTGCCGAGAAAATGCGCAGTGCAATCGAACCTAAGGGCGACTGTATGATAGTTATTGATGAGGAAGACATTGTCAAGGTACATATCCATACAAATCATCCCGGTTTCGTACTTGAGCAGGCAGTAAAGCTCGGTGAGATGGTTAATATCAAAATTGAAAATATGCGCGAGCAGCATTCCGATATGCTATCTGTTGAGCCGGAGAAAAAAGCTACCCCCCATAAGGAAGTGGCTGTGGTCTCTGTCGCTACGGGTGAAGGTCTTATAAAAACCTTTACTGAGCTTGGTGTTACAAACATTGTGCCCGGCGGTCAGACTATGAACCCCAGCACAGAGGATATTTTAAGTTGTATTGAAGAGGCTAATGCTGACACGGTATTTGTTCTTCCCAACAACAAGAACATTATTCTTGCTGCGCAGCAGGCTGCAAAAATAGCAGAATGCAATGTTATTGTTATAGAGTCAAAGACTATCCCTCAGGGCATCAGTGCAATGATGGCATACTCTGCAACTGAAAATGTTGAAACCAATACTAAAAAAATGACAAAAGCGCTTGGCAAGGTTACAAGCGGTAATGTTACTTACGCAGTTAAGAATACCGAAATGGACGGTCTGGAAATACACGAAGGCGACTATATCGGTGTTTCTGAAGGACATATTATTTCAGACGATAAAGAGCTTTCCGTTGCAACACTTGAGCTTGTAAGTGAAATTGCAGATGAGGACAGCGAATTTGTAACCGTGTATTACGGTGAAGATGTTTCCGACGATGATGCAAAAGCTCTTGCTGCAAGTATTGAAGGTGCCCTTGACGATGTTGAGGTTACTGTTGTAAACGGTGGACAAAGCGTGTACTACTATATTATTTCTATTGAATAAGGTGCGGATTATGATTAATCCTAAAGAAACTGACATCAGATCACTTAAAGGAATAGGCGACGCCAAGGCGAAGCAATTGCTTCGCCTTGGCGTTTTTACTGTATGGGACCTTCTTACATACTTTCCGGTAAGATTTGATGACCGAACTGAAATCCGGAAAATATTTGATCTCCAACATGATGAAGTTGCTTCGGTCAACGGCAGAGTTATTTCCGAAGTAACAGAACATTATGTCAGAAAAGGGCTCACCTACTACAAGGTACAGATAAGAGATGACAGCGGTATTGCAGTGTGCATTTTCTTTAATAACAAATATATAAAAACAATGCTTAACCGCGGCTACGAATATACCTTCTACGGCAAAGTATCCGTAAGGCGCGGAGTAAGAGAAATCATTTCGCCTGAGTTTGAGCTTTCCTCACAGTCAGGCTGTACAAAGTGCATTGTACCGATATATCCGCTTACAAACGGAGTCACTCAGAAGTTTCTGCGTAAAACAATAAAGGATGCATACGAGCTTTACCATCCTTATCTTCGCGACATAATTCCTGCAGATATTCTGAAGGATTATTCACTCTGTCCTATAGATTTTGCACTAAAGAATATTCATTTTCCTGTTGACGAAGCATCTCTTGAAATTGCAAAAAAGAGACTTATTTTTGAGGAGTTCTTTGTTCTGCAGACAACTCTGCGAAAAATTAAAAATGCAGGCAAAAAAGAAAGCGGTATCAAATTTTCAAAAATTGATACTTCACCGTTTCTCTCCACCCTTCCCTTTTCGCTCACAAATGCGCAAAGCCGGGTTCTTTCTGAGATTTACCGCGATCTTGAAAGCGGAAGCGTTATGTCAAGGCTTGTTCAGGGTGACGTCGGTAGCGGTAAAACAATCGTGGCGGCACTGTCTATGTATATCTGTGCAAAAAACGGTTTTCAGTCGGCTATGATGGCTCCTACTGAGGTTCTTGCGCGTCAGCATTACAAAGATCTTTCCCCTATGCTTGAAAAGTTCGGAATAAGATGTGCTCTCCTTACAGGAAGCACTAAAGCAAAAGAAAAACGCGAAATATACGAAGCTCTGGATTGCGGTGAGATTGAAGTTATCTTCGGCACGCACGCTCTTATAACAGATAAGGTCAGTTTCAAAAAGCTTGCTCTTGCAATCACAGACGAGCAACACCGTTTCGGTGTAAGACAAAGAATGCAGCTATCCGCAAAGGGCGAAAGCGTTCATACGCTCGTTATGACAGCAACCCCTATTCCCCGTACTCTTGCACTGATAATATACGGTGATATGGATATTTCAATTATCGACGAGCTTCCTCCCAACAGGCAGGTGATTGACACCTACTGCGTAGGAGAAGATATGCGAGCGAGAATATACGCCTTTATCCGAAAGGAAATTGACAAAGGAAACCGCTGCTATATCGTCTGTCCAAGTGTTGAAGAAAGTGAAGAAATCCCAGTTAAATCTGTCACAGAACATTTTGACACACTTTCAAAAAGTGTATTTCCCGATATTCCAATGGGAGTTGTACACGGGAAAATGAAAAGTGCAGAAAAAGAAACTGCTATGGCAGACTTTGTTTCAGGCAATACAAAAATTCTTGTTTCAACAACAGTTATCGAAGTTGGGGTAAATGTTCCCGAAGCAACACTGATGGTTGTTGAAAATGCAGAAAGATTTGGTCTTAGTCAGCTTCATCAGCTCAGAGGCAGAGTTGGAAGAGGGAAAGAAAAAAGCTACTGTGTTCTTTTCAATTCTTCTGATTCCGCTGAAACAATTGAACGAATGAAAATTATGACTAAAAGCAATGACGGTTTTAAAATATCGGAAAAGGATTTGTCTCTCCGCGGACCCGGGGACTTTTTCGGCACCCGTCAGCACGGAGCATTGCAGTTTAAGATAGCCGATCTTGCAAATGACCTTGCCGTTTTAAAAGACAGCGGTACGGCAGCAGAAAAACTGCTTATTCAGGATCCCGAACTTTTAAAAGAAGAAAACTTCTACATAAAAGAGGAAGCCCGAAGGCTCGAGAGCACGCTCACACTTTAAAACTAATAAAATCCCGGTTACATAATGTAACCGGGATTTTATTAGTTCCATTCAAGTGCTGTGTTTAAAAGAGGTACGTTTACCTTATTCGGGTTAAGTGTTGCCAGATTTTCAATAAAGAATACGTTTGCACAAACGGGAGTATTTTTACATATAACTGTTTCTGATGCTGTTTTTGAAGAAGCCATTGACACAAGCTTGACACCTGTAAGAGCTTTGTTTTCATCATAAAGTGCAATTATCATTGTGCCTGTGTAGCTTTCGGTAAGCTCAATAGCTACGTCAGCACCGCTTGCCTTTGCTTCAACTGACATATCAGCTACTGCACATTCACGCTGTGAATACACCTTGAATGTGTCAATATCTGCAGTAGCTGCAGATGCTCCTCTGGGCTGGAAGTAGAAGCCTGTAACTTCGTAATTCACATCCGGAAGAGTATTTATATCTGTAATATTCACACTGTCAATCTGATAGCGGTTATTTAAAAGGTCGGGATAAACTGTTGTATACTTATTCCAGTTGTTACCGCTGTTCATACCTGCATATCTTGCAGTCATTTTAACAGGGTTAAACTCTATTCTGATATTTGTCTTTGTACCTTTTATTCCGTAAACATCTGTTCCGCCAAGAGTAACAAAATGTGCTACACCCACACCGCTTCTGAGACGGTTACTTGAGCCGTCAAACTGAAGGATACGGACATCTTTAGTCGTTCCGTCAGGTGCTTCTACCTTTGCAAATAAGTCAACATATAAGTTTGTAGCATTTGACCAGTCGTTAAGCATATCAAATTCTATTACCATAGTTTCGCTTGCAGGCTCATCAAGGTCAATATGTACCTGAGTGCAGCTGCTTGATTTCGAAGTGAAATTTGTGCGAAGCACACCGTCTTTTGTTATAGTTGAAGATGCAACATTTGCATTTTTAACATACCAGTTAGGAACAAGACTGTCATTTCCGCCTACTGTACCGAGAACAGCGGTATCGGTTTCACTTTCCTTAAGAGATGCAACATCAAACAAGGATTGATTGTAGGATTCTGCAGTTTTATTCTTTACAGTGAACATAATGCTCTTATAGCCTTTTTCACTGTTTGCAGTAAGCTCTACAACCACGTCCTTGAATTCGGGACGTGTAACCACACCAGTAGTTGATACTACTTCGGGATTTGATGAAGTCCATGTGTAACCTGCGGGAAGTGTAAGATTTCTTGAAACAAAGTCACTTGACTGATTGTTTGAAATATCGCTGAATGAAATTGGAAGAATTGAATTTGCCTCGAATTTAAGCTTGCTTCCGTCAGCAAATACAATCTCGCCAAGACCGATTGTATCAATATCAACAGTGATTACATTACCGTCAATAGCGAAAGGAATACTTTGACCCTTGAAATTAACTGCAGAAACTGTATTTGTTCCCATATTTTTAAGAGTGATTGTGCTGTTTTCCATAACCTCTACAGGTGCAGCATCTGCAAACACTACCATATTACCGCCCATTAGAGATGTGATATTTGAAACCTGCTTACGTGTAAGACCAAGGGTTTTTATAGCATAGTTCTCTGTCTTTTCCTGAAGTGTTGCACCCTCATATGCTTTAAGTCCTGCAATTAATTCCTTATACTTATATGTAGTGCTGTTTCTGGGACGTGCGCCAACACTTGAGAAACCTGTCAATTCGTAATCAATTGAGAGGTCTGCCTCGTCTGCTCCTGCAAGTGCTTCCACTATTGCACCTACTGTACCGGTACGGTCTGCACCGCCCATACAGTGAAAGTAAATGGGATAATTGTCAACATCTGCAAAGGTAGCAAGGATAGTGGCATATTTGTCTGTTTCGGAAAATGCTGCTACATAGTTTGAGATAAACACCTTGATAAAGTTTACATCTTCTCCGATGGGGCTTTCTGTAAGACCTGTTGCACGAAGGTCAAGGTCTGTCTTTATACCGAGGTCGTCGTGCATAACCCTCTTACCCTCTTCTGTAAGGGCATATCCGTTATTTCCAACAAGGTTAAGCTCTGTACCACGGTATGCCATACCCTGGTTAAGTCCGTTCCATCCACCGATATCACGGACGTTTCTTACACCTTCAACAGTGAGAAATCTCACCGTATCGGCTGTTTTGAATGTGCCTGCCTTTACGATTGTATTGCCGGAAATTACCTTCCAGTAATATGTTCTGTTTGTTTCAAGGTTATAAATATTATAGTTTGTAGCTGTAATACCCTCAATTATACGAGTATCAGCAGATGTGAAATCCTGTGATTTTGAAACATAGAGTTTGTAGCTTGTCGCGCCGTCCAGTGCGTTCCATCTTACGGGAGCCGGAACGGAAGTATCATTCATTGCGCTTGCAGATGAGGAATACTTGCTTACTACAGTATTTGAGTAATCTGCATAGGCTGCTGTTCTGTAAGCTGCTTTTGCATCATTTGTGTAGTTTACAACAACATCCTTTGTAACAACAAAGGGAGTTTCTATAATTTCCTCCTCCAAGGGACCGGTCATTTCGCCCGGTTCTTCAGGCCCGGTAGGTTCTTCAGGCTCAACCGGTACTTCCGGTTCTTCGGGGATTTCTACATTTACACCCTCTACTGTTATGTAGTTAAGGTACCAGTTAGACAAAACTCCGTCTTCCTTGGGATTGTAGAATGAAACTGTTGTTTCGCCCTCTGCAAGCTCTGCTGTTTTTTCTATAGAAATAAAGCTTGACCATCCGTTTACACGGGTGTTTGCGGCAAAGGTTGCACTTCCGCTTACGGCAGAATTACTGCCAACTGTCATATTAACAGTTGCAGTATCTTCATCTGTAACTGTCGCCGTTGTACGGAGTTTACCATATGCGGTAATTTTATACTCACCGGGATATTTAACGTCAATCTTATACATTGCTGTATTTTTCTTAGTGAGAATTATTGCACCGGGAGCAGTTCTGTCTGAAATATTTCCGTAGTAGACGTAATCCGACGGAGCTTTCGCATAGTTTGTTCCCGTCGGCTCGTTGATGGACTTACCAAAAGTCTGTGCTATGCTGATAGAATTTGCATCCATAGGATAAATTGCCTGCTTTTCGCCATTAAGAGTAATAACCGTTGAACGGATGTCGATATAAGGCACTGTTATAGCAGTACCTGCCTTAATAGTAAGTGTCCATTCGCCCTCTGTAAGCTGAACGGAAGATGCTGCATTGCTGTTTACACCAAGTCTTACATAAACCTGTGCCTCTGTAGCAACATTGTTAGATACAGTTTTCGTTTCTCCGTCTTTAGTAAACGTAGCTTTAATGGTTGAAGCTGTTTTGTTTGGATTACTGAAGTATACTGCATATTCACCGTCCTTGGGAATGTTAACAGTAAATGTTCTTTCAGTACCTGCAACAAACGCCTGATTTGTAAGATTAATGCGTGTAAAGCCGTCGCCAAGATACTGCGTGGTGTAGTCTGCCGCAAAAGCCGTAAGACCAAGGCTTGAAAGCATGAAAACTACAACCAGTAAAGTGCTGAATAACTTTTTCATTTTTCTCTCTCCTTTTATTAATTTACCCATCAAATTAATAATCTTCTTCCTCGTACTTCTTGTCAGTAGTTTTTTGGTTTTCAAATTTTTTGAATTATTTTCTTTACATTTATCTCTCTATACTTTATAATTATAACACATTGAAATCGTAAATCAATACGTTTTCAGACATTTATTTTACGTTTTCAGGTTTTAGGAGGTCAGCTATGCTGGATTACGATATAAAGCCGTTTGTAGTGTCAAACCCAATCAAAATAAATAAATTCTATACAATGTTCAGTTCATCCTCCAAATCAGGTGCACGTTTTGGTGGTGAGTCACACGATTTCTGGGAATGTACATATATCCGTGACGGAAACCTCTGCAACTGCGTTGACGGAAAGGTCTACAATATGGAAAAGGGCGATTTGATTTTCTATAAACCAATGGAATTTCATCAGCATTATGTAGAGGACGGAAAAAATGCAGAAAACTTTTTCTTCTCGTTCTCTTTTGAAAAATGCCCCGATGATTTTGCCCAAGATGCAGTTTATAAATTAAACTCCAAACAAAGAAAAATTATGGAAAAAATAATTGATTTTTCCATAGAGGCAGTTCGCAATGTGACCTTTACTGAAGAAGAAATTGCACGCCAGAAAGCGGAATATGTAAACTACTATTATATAAAGCCCCTACTTGCATTCTGTAAAAGCACTACCGATATGGCAACTGTCACAAACTATTTTGAAGAGATGTTCCTTGATTTGTACAACACAAAAAATGTTGTTGAGGAGTCAGACTCTTTCCTTGCAGGAGTATTTAAAAAAGCTGTTTTTTATATGAACGACCATATTGCAGATAAAGTAACCATAACAGATATTGCAAAGCACTGCTGCATAAGTGAAACATCACTGAAAAAGCTATTTTATCAGTTTGCAAATATAGGTGTTCACAAGTATTTTGTTCAGCTTAAAATAACACAGGCAATAATACTTTTAAGAAACAACGTAAGTGCATACGAAATATCACAACAGTTAGGATTTGCAAGTCAGGCATACTTTTCCGCCGCATTTAAAAGAGAAACAGGTCTTACACCAAGGGAGTATCTTAAAAAGAATAGCAATTAAAGTAAAAGGGATGTAAAAAAGAAGCGTGCCGCTTCACCCACGTCGCGTCCAAACTTAACTTAAAACCCACAAATATTGCTCGCGATAAAAAACGCAATTTCCTATACGATAAAAAGGGGGTATAAAGAAATCGAATTTCTTTATACCTCCCTACTTTTATTTTCTTTTAAGTAATTCCTCAAAGAATGTTATTGCCGTATTCTGGTCTAAGTCGGCTTTAACGTGGTCAAGGATTGTTGCCGCGTGAAGGCGTCTTTCGTCACGGGGATTTGCCTTAGTTTCTTTATACATATATTCTGCATAATCATAAAGCTTTTCCATATCAACCTTTCTGTGTTCGCTTCCGAGAAGATTGATGTAGTTATTATAGCAGATATCCTCTATCGCCTTTTCACTTAATCCAAGGCCGTGAATTTCAATGTTACCGTAGCAAGGTGCGGTAAAGACCTTATCTTCTTTAAGTGTCCAATATACATAATCGTGAATTTCCTTATTGAAATCCTTATAGGTATTTGTATCTGTGCCGAAAAGAATTCGGTCGCTGTATTTTTCAAAGAAATCGTGATATGCGTCAGGCTGTCTTGAAAAATGCACGTAAGAATCCGTACCGGGAGTAAGGTCAAAGCTTACGTTAGGATATGTTTCTAACACTCTTCTCGCCTCGTCAATATCTCTTGAAAGGAAAAAGAAATGTGCAAACACAACCTTTAATTTTGGATGCTTGTCCAGCATACGAAGACAAGCCTTGTAAATTTCTTCAAAAGAAAGAACAGACTTTTGATACAATCCACCCCGATAAAGTGAAAGGTGGTCTACCTTTACCCGAACATCATAGGGTAAATCGCTTGGGATGGGTTTTTCCCAACATTCCTGTGGGTTACCTGCGTGGATAAGAACGGGAGCATTTCTTTCTTCAAGCACAGAAAACATTTTATCAAAATCCACGTGGTCGATAGTTTTCCCGTTAACCTTTATTACCTCTGCATCCATATCAATAAGCTTGATACCGTCACAGCCAAGTTCAAGAAGCTTTTCTGCCTGTTTTTCATAAGGCACAAGGGCATAACGTTCTGTGGAATGGATACCTCCAAATGCGGTTACATTCATTTTTTTATAGTTTTCTTTAAAATAAAGTGCTGAAAAGTTTTCAGATGCACCTCTGTAAGGAAGCGCCATAAGTCCGGCATCAGTTACGCCTTTACCAGCTACTTCGTCAAGCATTTTTTCAATTACGTCGAACTTTCCTCCACGGATATGTATATGACAATCTGCAAAGCCTTTCATAAAATCAACTCCTTGAGCTTATGATACTCTTTTTTCAGTTTAAATTCAATGAACAATATTAGCTATTTTTTATTTTTTATTATACTGAATTGACCTTTTTACATATAAAAGAAGCGTGCCGCTTCACCCATGTCGCGCACCTGCAAATGTCTAACATAGCTTCACGCGAATAAAATTACGCAAATTCCTATAAGGTAAAAAAGAAGCGTGCCGCTTCACCCATGTCGCGTCCAAACTTAACTTAAAACCCACAAATATTGCTCGCGATAAAAAACGCAAATTCCTATACGGTAAAAAAACAGCCCACTCGATTGAGTGGACTGTTAATGACAAATTATTCTTCTGTAGCTTCAGCTGCTTCTTCAGCAGGAGCTTCTTCAGCTGCTTCTTCAGCTGCTTCTGCAGGAGCATCCTCGGGCATAGCTTCTTCAGCTTTCTTAGCCTCTTCAAGAAGCACTCTGATTGAAAGACCAATCTTCTTTTCATCCCATTTGATTTCAGTAATCTTAGCAGTTACCATTTCACCAACTGTAAGAACATCAGCGGGCTTTTCAATTCTCTTGTCTGCGATCTGAGAAATATGGATAAGACCGTCAATTCCGGGGATAAGTTCAACAAATGCACCGAAGGAAACAAGGCGTACAACCTTAGCTTCTACAACTGCACCTTCGCTGAATTTAGCCTTCGCAATCTCCCAGGGGTTGTCCTCAGCCTTTTTATAACCGAGAGAAATCTTATTAGCTTCCTTGTCAACCTTGAGGATTGTAACCTCTACACTGTCACCAACAGAAAGAACTTCTGAAGGATGCTTGATTCTCTTCCAGCTAAGCTGTGAAATCGGAATAAGACCGTCAACACCGCCAAGGTCAACAAATGCACCGAAGTCTGTAAGAGTCTTAACAGTACCTGTGTAAACCTTACCTTCCTCAACATCAGCCATAAACTTTTCAACTTTTTCAGCTCTTTCTGCCTGAGCAACAACCTTGATTGAACCGATTGCCTTCTTGCCGCGTCTGTCTTCACGGATATTAACAATCTTGAATCTTGCTTCTGTTCCAACAAGTGTAGAAAGATCCTTTGTAAATCTTTCGCTTGCCATTGAAGCGGGGATGAAAATTCTTGAGCCGTTAACAAGAGCGATTACGCCACGGTTAACGTCTTCAACAATTTTACCTGTAAGAATTTCGCCTGACTCGTAAGCTGCTTCAATTGTCTGCCATCCTTTGATAGCGTCAATTTTCTTCTTGGAAAGCTTAACATAGCCTTCAACGTCGTTAACTCTTACAACGAATACTTCAACCTCGTCGCCAACCTTAACAACATCGCCGGGGTTAGCTGTGGGATCGTCTGAAAGTTCATCTGAAGGGATGATACCGTCAGCCTTGTAGCCAAGATCAACATACACTTCAGTGGGTGTAATGCTGATAACTGTGCCTTTTACAACCTGTCCTGTATTTAAAGTGACGAGGGATTGTTCAAATGCCTCGGCAAATGTAGGCTCTCCATTTCCTTGAATATTAGTGTTTTTTTCTTCTACCATGGTTTCCAAAACCTCCTTAATTATACGTTCCGGTGTGGAAGCACCGGCCGTTATTCCGAATGAATTGCCCAAAGCCATAATATTTTCGGGCAGCTCGCTCGCATCCTCCACCAAAAAAGTGTGGGCGCAAAGCGGCACGGCAATGTCATATAACTTTTTGGTATTTGAACTGTTCTTGCCGCCGACAACAACAAACACGTCACTCTCTTTTGCAAGAAGTGCGGCATATTCTTGTCGCTCATTCGTAGCACTACATATTGTATCAAATATTATAGCACTTTGGCAAGTGTTTTTTATAATTTTCGTAATTTTTTTCCACAATTCTCTCTCAAAAGTGGTCTGAGATACAACTGACAGCGGTTTTCCAGGGTTAGCAGACAGATTTTCTGCCTCTTTTTCGGTTTCAATCACTGTTGCACTGTCACCGCACCATCCGTTTATCCCCTGTACTTCGGGGTGATCTTTATTTCCGATTATAACAATATCGTGACCGTTATTGAACGCATCTTCCACAATTGAGTGAATTTTTTTCACAAAAGGACACGTTGCGTCTATATATTCAGTTTTATTCGCCTTAAGCTTTTCTTCAATTTCTTTCTTTACGCCGTGACTTCTGATTATAACAGTTTCCCCGGGCATAGCCTCATCGGGAGTATCTATTATTCTTACTCCCATAGCGGAAAGCTCATCTACAACACTTTTGTTATGTATAATCGGACCAAGAGTTGCAATTTTTGTTTTTTCCGCACCGTCACGCGTTATATTTACAGCCCTGCTTACGCCAAAGCAAAAGCCTGATTTCTTTGCTATCTGTACTTTTTTCAATAGTTTCACCGCTTTATTTTGTATTGAGTCCGTATATTGTATCCATAAGATTATCTGCAAGGCGCTGCATTTTCTCCTGATCCTGAACATCCTCTGTGTGTTCACTGTAAGATATAGCCTCCCCGAAGACAACTCTGTTTTTAGAAACATAAGCCGGAACAATCGGTACGCCGGCCTGCACGGCAAGTCTTACAATGCCTGAATTGACGGTTTTTCTTTCACCGTTTTTCATTCTTGTTCCTTCGGGGAAAATGAGAGTAGGCTCTCCCCTTTTTAAAATTTTAAGTGTAGCCATAACCGCGGCAGCATCGCCCTTACCTCTTTTTATGGGAAACGCACCAAGAGCTTTTATGAGTTTTCCAAGCAAGAACACATGGAAAAGCTCATCTTTTGCCATAAAAGTAAGCTGGCGTCTGCATCCTGCCGCCAGAAGTACAGGGTCCATATTGCTCCTGTGATTTGAACAAAGAAGGAACGCTCCTTCTTTTGGAATATTCTCTATACCCTTTTCTTTATAGAAGATAAATACTTTAAAAATTCCTCTCAGAAACTTTGCTGCTGTTTTGTAAAAACTCATTATAAATTTCTCCTTATAAAGTCTGTAACTTCTTTTATAGACTCTTCAAGTCCCAGGTCAGATGTGTCAATAACAGTTGCGCCGTCTGCAACCTTAAGCGGAGACACAGCGCGAGTAGAGTCGTTTTTATCACGGATTTCCATTTCTTTTTTAACATCTTCAAAGGTTACCTTCTCGCCTTTTGCAATAAGCTCGTCGTAGCGTCTTTTTGCACGTGCCTCAACAGATGCCGTAAGAAAAATCTTAACTTCTGCATTCGGAAGAACAAATGTGCCTATATCCCTGCCATCCATTACTACATCGTGGTTTTCAGCGAGCTTGCGCTGAATGTCTACCATTGCAACTCTTACTGCAGGGATTGCAGAAACATTACTTGCCGCCATAGAAATCTCAGGAGTGCGGATTTTATCCGACACGTTTTCACCGTCAAGATAGATGTGCTGCTCAACACCTTCGTGTCTGATATCAATATCAAGAGCGGGCAAAATTGAACCGACTCCGTCTGCATCCTTGGTATCTATGCCACATCTTACAGCTTTAAGCCCCACGGTACGGTACATTGCACCTGTGTCAATATAGACAAATCCCAGTTCCTTTGCCACCTTTTTTGAAATGGTGCTTTTTCCTGCACCTGCAGGACCGTCAATCGCTATTTTTGTCATAATTATTCACCCTCGCTTTCTGCGGCACTCAATCCTGCAAGATAACCTGTTGAAAAGGCAATCTGCAGATTGAATCCGCCTGTATACGCATCAACGTCAATTACCTCACCAGCAAAGTAAAGTCCCTTTATAATTTTACTTTCCATTGTTGATGCGTTGATTTCTTTTACATTTATGCCGCCGCTTGTAACGATTGCTTCATCAACGGGGCGATATTTTTTTACGGTGAAGGAAAGATGCTTAAGACAGTCAAGCAAGCTCTTTCTTTCTTCCTTTGTTATTGAGTTCACTTTCTTATATTTATCAATCCCGCTTCTTTCAACTATATAGGGAATCATTTTTGATGGCAGTAAATCTGAAAGAGCGTTTTCGAAATTGCGATTCTGATATTTTTCAAAATCCCGCAACAACCGCTTATCAAGAGCTGCTTCGTCAAGTGCCGGCTTGAGGTCAAGTTCTATTTTTGTTCCCCGGGGATCATCTCCAAGATGACTGCTTGCCGAAAGAACTATTGGCCCTGTCATTCCATAGTGAGCAAAGAGCATTTCTCCAAAATCGGAATACTTCTTTTTACCGGTTTTATCGTATGATGTCAGCTGTACATTTTTAAGAGACAGTCCCATAATCGGAGCAGTGTCTTCTACCGTTTCAATTGGTACAAGAGACGGCTTAATAAGCGCAATGGAGTGCCCAAGCTTTTCTGCAAGTCTGTAACCGCTTCCGTCAGAGCCTGTCTGCGGATAGCTTTTTCCGCCTGTTGCAAGAATCACGCTGTCTCCGTAAATCACGCCCGTTTCTGTTTTTATACCTTTAACGATACCGTTTTCGGCAATAATTGATTTTACTGTCCCTTTTTGAATTTTTACATCAAGAGAAAGTGCCTTATTCTTTAAAGCATTTACAATATCTGCAGCTTTATCACTTACGGGAAAAACTCTTTCTCCCCTTTCGGTTTTAAGTGACACACCGCAGTTTTCAAAAAAGTCCATTACGTCATAATTCGTAAAGGAATAAATTGCACTGTATAAAAATCTATGATTTGTAGGAATATTCTTGAAAATATCCTCCGTGTCGCAGGCATTGGTTACATTACACCTTCCCTTGCCGGTGATACGCAGTTTTTTTCCTACTTCACTATTCTTCTCAAGAAGTGTTACTTCGGCACCGTTTTGCGCAGCACTGATTGATGCCATAAGACCTGCTGCACCGCCGCCAATTACAATTACCATATTATTTCCCCTGTTCCTGTACTACAAAGAACACGCGTTCACTCTTTGCAGTGGGCTTTTTAAAACTCATTTCATCGTATACATTGAGAAGTCGCATTCCTGCAGCATCAATAACGGATTTTATTTCGTCTATGCTGTAAGCACGCTCGGAATGTTCTTCGTCAAATCTATGGTACATTCCATTTTCCTCGCAGAAAAACGTCAGATAAAAATCACATATTTTGCGTTTTTTATCATACTCATTCTGCCACGAACAAAACGTATTTTCGTTTTCAAGAATAAACGTATTATTTCCTATTATATTTTCAAGTTTATAATCTGTATTAATGTCAAAAATAAAAAGTCCGCCGGGGTCAAGATAGTTATTTACAAGCTTCATCACCTTTAAAAGGTCACGCTTGTCTGTTATATAATTCAGGCAGTCAAGGCTCGACACAATAAAATCCACTGTTCCGTAAAGCTCAAACTCACGCATATCCTGATTGAGATAAAGAATATCTCTCCCCTCTGCCTTTTCGCGGGCAACCATCAGCATATCCTCGGAAAGGTCAACTCCCGTCATTTCAATACCTTTATCTGCAAATAAGGTTGTCAGGTTTCCCGTACCGCAACCAAGGTCAAGGCCAAGCTTTGGTTTAAGTCCGTAACGCTGGAATATTTTATAATAATAATCAAGCCATTCTCCGTAATTAACGTCATTTATAAGTTCGTCGTAAAGATAGGCAAAACGGTTATACATATCAATCACCTTTTGTAAGCTTTGCGTAAAGGCCGAGAAGATTCTTCGTTCCCACACTGTCAAAAGCTATTTCATAATGAACATCATTCCCCACAGGGGTTGCCGAGAGGATAAATCCCCGTCCGAATTTTTTGTGCATTACGCAGTCACCCGGTTTAAAGGTATCACCTGCAGATGCTTTCGGCTTTGGTGCAGGAGTATCAAACAGCGAATTTTCCGGAGCATCAAAAGACCTAAACGATGTCTTAGGAAGCATAAAATCGGGAATATCCGGCACGTTTTCAGTAATATCAAGAACTTCATCCGGTATTTCAGACATAAATCTTGACGGCTTGTAGCCGGAGGTTTTTCCGTAAAGCATACGGAATTTTGCACAGGTTATATGCAAAATCTCTTTAGCTCTTGTTATGCCCACATAACAAAGTCTGCGCTCTTCTTCCATTTCGCTTGTATCAAGAGTATTCATAAAGCTTGGGAAAATCCCTTCGTCAAAGCTTACTATAAATACAATCGGAAATTCAAGACCCTTTGCCGCGTGCATTGTCATAAGAACTGCGGCATCAATCTCTTCGTCGTAATTATCTATATCGCTGACAAGCGCAAGATTGTCCATATAGTCATCAAAGGACGGATTTTCAACGTTGTTTTCGTAGTTTGCAGCACCGTTAATAAGCTCTTCCACGTTGGCAGTACGGTCTTCTGCTTTTTCATCATTTTCAAGGAAAAGTCTGTAACCTGTTCTCTCATAAACCTCGTTCACAAGGTCAGCAATACTTACTTCCTTTGAAAGCTTACAAAGTCCGTCTATAAGGTCATAAAAGCCTTGAACTGCCTGACCGAGAGTATCCTTGTGCTCCTTAATTGCAGAAAGCATACTCACACCCTCACGCTCTGCAGCCGCAGCTATTTTATCAACTGTAGTTTTGCCGATTTTTCTTGCAGGCACATTTATAATTCTCTTAAGACTTATATCATCACTGGGATTTTTTATGAGCCTTAAGTATGCAATCATATCACGGATTTCCTTACGGTCGTAGAAACGAAGTCCTGCAAGCACTCTGTAAGGAACCGCACGCCTCATAAACACTTCTTCAAGGGCACGGGAAGATGCATTCGCTCTGTAAAGAACCGCCATATCGCTATAGGAATACCCGTCACGGGAAAAAGCTGCCATACGGTCTGCAATATAGCTTGCTTCGTCATGCTCGTTTGCAGCTTTATAGACAATGATTTTTTCACCGTCGCCTTTGTCTGTCCAGAGGTTTTTACCTTTTCTGCCGTAGTTATTCTTTATAACTTCATTTGCGGCAGTAAGAATATTCTGTGTTGAACGGTAGTTCTGTTCAAGACGTACAACCTTTGTTTCGTGAAACACCTGCTCAAAATCAAGTATATTCGAAATATCCGCACCGCGGAATTTATAAATACTCTGGTCGTCATCGCCCACAACGCAAAGGTTTCTGTGTTTCTGTGCAAGAAGTATTATTAACTCATTCTGTGCGTGGTTTGTATCCTGATACTCGTCCACAAGAACATAGCGGAATTTGTTTCTGTAAAATTCAAGGACATCCTCATTTTCACGGAAAAGAGTAACTGTAAGCATAATGAGGTCGTCAAAGTCAAGGTCGTTTGCCGTTTTAAGCTTTTTCTGATAACGCGCATAAATTCTCGCAATCTGCTTTTTTCTGTAATCACTGCCGCACTCATCCTCATACTCCTCGGGAGTGTAGAGGTTGTCCTTTGCAAAGGAAATTTCAGCCATAACACTTTTTGCAGGAAATGTCTTTTCCTCGTATCCCAGTTCCTTTACACATTCTTTCACAAGGGCTTTCTGATCGTCTGCATCTATGATATTAAAGCTTCTGTCGTAGCCAAGACGCTCGATGTCACGGCGCAGTATTCTTACACAGGCAGAATGGAATGTTCTTACCCACATATCATTGATACTGTCACCGATAAGCTTTTCAACACGGTCTGCCATTTCCTTTGCAGCTTTGTTTGTGAAAGTAATGGCAAGGATGTTCCACGGGTTTATTCCGCACTCTTTTATCATATATGCAATCCTTGTTGTCAGTACACGTGTTTTACCACTGCCTGCACCTGCCAACACCAAAAGAGGGCCGTCAACATACATTGCGGCCTCTCTCTGCTCGTTATTAAGATTTTTTAAAATCTCATTCATTTATAACAAATCCTTATTTTTTCATTGAAATCGCTTTTTTAACACTTTCGGCAATATCCTTTGCAGTAAGTCCGTATTCCTCAAAAAGCTCTGCAGGCTTACCACTCTTACCGAATACGTCCTTTGTACCGATACGGAGCATTGGAACGGGACATTCTTCGCAAAGAACCTCTGCAACCGCACTGCCAAGACCACCGTAAATGTTATGCTCTTCAGCAGTAACGATAGCGCCTGTCTTTTCTGCTGCATTCTTTATGATTTCGCGGTCGATAGGCTTGATTGTGTGAATATTCACAACTGCAGCATCAATGCCTTCAGCTTTAAGAAGCTCTCTCGCCTCTAAAGCATAGGGAACCATAAGACCTGTTGCAATAATTGTTGCATCTTTGCCCTCTTCAAGTTGAACGCCCTTGCCAATTTCAAACTTATATGTATTTTCGTCAAAAATCTGAGGAACTGCAAGTCTTCCGAAACGGAGATACACAGGACCGTCATATTTAACCGCTGCTTCAACAGCCGCTAATGCCTCAGCGTGGTCTGCGGGGTTGATGATAACCATACCGGGTATTGTACGCATAATACCGATATCCTCAAGACACTGATGTGTGGCACCGTCTTCACCAACAGAAATACCTGCGTGTGTAGCACCGATTTTTACGTTAAGGTGTGGGTATGCAACACCGTTACGGATCTGCTCAAAAGCTCTTCCTGCGGCAAACATTGCAAAGGAGCTTGCAAATACAACCTTACCTGTTGAAGCAAGACCTGCCGCTGTAGAGAGCATATTGCCTTCTGCAATACCTGTATTTATAAATCTTTCAGGAAACTTTTTCTTGAAAGTATCTGTCTTTGTTGATTTGGAAAGGTCGGCATCCATAACAACAATATCATATTTTTCGCCAAGAGCTGCAAGCGCCATACCGTAGCTCTCACGTGTAGCAATTTTATCACCTATAGCCATTATGTTCTACCTCCTTACATTAATTCTGCAATAGCTTTGTCAAGCTCTGCAATTGCCTGTTCATACTGTTCTGTTTTGGGTGCGTTACCGTGCCAAGCAGCCTGATTTTCCATAAATGAAACGCCCTTACCCTTAATACTTTTTGCAATAATTACTGTGGGCTTGCCCTTAACAGACTTTGCTTCTTCGATAGCATTTCTTATCTCATCATAATTGTGAGCATCAATAGTGATAACATGCCAGTTAAATGCACGGAACTTTTCATCAATGGGGTATGAATTCATAACCTCACTGATGTCACCGTCAATCTGAAGACCGTTGTTATCTACAAATGCAGTAAGATTGTCAAGCTTGTAGTGTGCGGCAAACATAGCAGCCTCCCAAACCTGACCTTCCTCAATTTCTCCATCACCGAGGATTGTGTATACACGGTAATCCTTCTTGTCAAGCTTTGCAGCAAGTGCCATACCGTTAGCCGCAGAAATACCCTGACCAAGAGAACCTGTTGACATATCCACACCGGGGATACCTTTCATATCGGGATGGCCCTGCATATTACTGTATATTTTACGAAGCTCAGCACACTTTTCTACAGGGAAATATCCTCTTTCAGCAAGGATACCGTAAAGCACCGGTGCACAGTGTCCTTTTGAAAGAACAAATCTGTCGCGGTCTGGATCCTGCGGTTTTTCAGGATTGATGTTCATTTTTTCAAAGTAGAGCACCGCAAGGATGTCTGCTATTGAAAGGCTACCGCCGGGATGACCCGATGCAGCATTGTAAATACCTGTGATTGCGTGCTTTCTTGCTTTATAAGCGTGAAGCTTTGTCTGATTACTCATCTGTACCACTCCTATTCTGTATTAAGCGTTTATTTCGCTAAGGGCGTCATACGCCATATTCATAACTTCTTTAAGCCTGTCCGCATTACCTTCAAGGTAAAGATAACCAAGCAGTGTTTCAAATCCCGTTGCATAACGGTAGTCTGTCACATCTGCATTCTTTGGCGGGGTGCTTTTTGCGTTTCTTCCCCATTTTAATACTCTGACCTCTTCCTCTGTAAGCTTGTCCTCAATTGTGTGAATACTTTCCGCCTGAGAATGTGCCTTTACATATTTAACCGATTCCTTATGGAGATCCGTTACGTGTCTGTTCCCTTTTTCAATTACTTTTGTTCTTATAAAGAGGTCATACACGCTGTCACCTATATATGCAAGAGGAAGCGGGCTGTATTCCTTGGGATTTATCTTTTTATCCGTAAAAAGCATTAAAACACCTTACTTTTCGATTTTACTTTTCGTACTTCCATTTTACACCATCGGGAGTATCTTCAAGGACAATACCTCTTGCCTTAAGGTCATCGCGGATTTTATCTGCAAGAGCCCAGTCCTTATTTTTTCTTGCCTCTGTTCTCTGTGCAATAAGTGCCTCAATTTCTTCGTCAAGACTCGCTTTTTCTGTATTTTTAAGAAGTCCGAGAACGTTACCCAACTCAAGAATTGTTGCCTTTACTGTTTCAAGTTCTTCCTTTGATGCATCCTTAAGAGAGTTTGCATAACGCACTGCCTCGAATATTGCAGAAATTGCATCGGCAGTGTTCAGGTCGTCCTCCATAGATGCGATGAATTTTTCACGGTAACCATCCATTGCATTCTTGACTTCATCCTTTACATCACCGCTTTGTGCGTTACCGATAGTAAACTCAAGATTGTCAATGCAGTTATAAATTCTTTCAAGACCGTTCTTTGCTGCATCCATAAGCTCGTCACAGAAGTTAATGGGACTTCTGTAATGAGCTGAAAGCATAAAGAAACGAATAACTTCATAATCATATTTTGCTGCAATGTCACGAACAGTAAAGAAGTTACCAAGTGACTTTGACATTTTTTCGTTATTTACATTAATGAAACCGTTGTGGAGCCAGTAATTTGCAAAAGGAGTACCGTTAGCACAAACACTCTGTGCAATTTCGTTTTCGTGATGAGGGAAAATAAGGTCAAATCCACCGCTGTGAATATCAATTGTTGTACCAAGATATCTGTTAACCATTGCAGTACATTCGATATGCCAGCCGGGTCTGCCTATACCCCATGGGCTTTCCCAACCAATTTCATCCTCTGTCTTTCTCTTTTTCCAGAGAGCAAAGTCCATAGGATGATGCTTTTTATCGTCAAGCTCTTTTCTTACACCGCTTTCAAGGTCTTCAAGGGGCTGATGGCTGAGCTTGCCGTAGTCCTTGTAACTTTCTACTGAGAAGTACACGTCACCCTCAACCTCATAAGCGTGTCCCTTAGCTATAAGTGTTTCAACCGTTTCGATGATGGCATCAATGTTCTCTGTAGCTCTGGGATGAACAGTTGCTTCTTTTATACCGAGAGCCTGTGCATCTGTGAAATACTCTTTAATATACTTTTCTGCAATTTCACCTACTGTGCAGCCCTCTTCTCTTGATTTATTGATAAGCTTATCGTCAACGTCTGTAAAGTTCTGCACGAACTTTACATTATATCCGCGATATTCAAGGAACTGCCTGAGGCAATCAAACACAATAAAGGGTCTTGCATTTCCAAGGTGGAAATAGTTATATACAGTCGGTCCGCAGGAGTACATCTTTACCTCTCCGGGAACTAGAGGTTTAAATTCCTCTTTCTGTCTTGTTAAAGTATTATATAATTTCATAGTAGCACTACCTTTCATTTTTTAAGCTCTCTATCTCTTTTTCAAGGCGATCAATATGCGCCGACATCTTGCAAAGCTCCTGGCTTACCGGGTCGGGGATATGCACCTGATCAAGGTCATTTACGCGTTTTTGTCCGCGTTTTACAAGTCTTGCAGGAACGCCCACACAGGTACTGTCAGGCTCTACCTCACGAAGAACCACTGCATTTGCCGCAATCTTGGAGTTATCCCCAACAACAAACGGGCCTAGAATTTTTGCGCCTGATCCCACCATCACATTATTTCCGAGAGTAGGATGTCGTTTTCCAGTATCTTTACCGGTACCGCCAAGTGTAACGCCCTGATATATGGTACAATCATCACCGATAACTGTAGTTTCACCAATTACAACACCGCAGCCGTGGTCTATGAAAAGACCTTTTCCTATTGTTGCTCCCGGATGAATTTCTATCTTTGTATGAAAGCGGACAATCTGACTTATCATTCTCGGAATAAACCTCAGCCCCCATCTATACAGCATGTGTGCAAAACGATGGAAAAGCACCGCGTGAAACCCGGGATAAAGAAGCACAACCTCAAGAGCATTTCTTGCAGCGGGGTCTCTCTCAAGTATTGATTTTATATCGTAAACCGTTCTTTTGAATATAAAAACCACCTCATATCGCATTAGCCATTTTATTATATATTATATCAGCAGAAAAAACAACTATATTTTTAGAAAAAAAGGCAGTTTTTAATTAAATTTATATTCCGATTGACTTTATCATATTTTTGCGCTATGGTTACGTTATATTAACGTAACCATAGCGCAAAAAGGAGTATTTTCATAAAAAAAGATGACATTCAAATTCTTGCCAATAACAGAAAAACATACAAATTAACCCAAATACAAATGGCTCAAAAGCTTCGCATCGGATAAAAAAGAAGCGTGCCGCTTCACCCTGCGTCGCGCACCTGCAAATGTCGGACATAGCTTCACGCGAATAAAATTACGCAAAATCCTATAAGGTTAAAAAGCCTGCGCTTATTAGAGAAAGTCTCACTTCCTCCCCGCCTTTCTGCAAACATTTTATTTGTCATACACGATAAATTCGGTATATCTCCAAAAGATATGCTTGATAAGTTATACCTGTCATAGTTTTTATAAATGGGTTTTTATCTGTATAATGTTGATTTTTATTTTTTTATATGATAAAATATTTTCGACATTTTTCCGGAAAGGATTATTCTTATGAAAAATCAAGCTTTGAACACAAAACTAAAAAATTATGCGCTTTCTATTGTCGGCCCTATCGTGACGGCATTTGCAATCAGTATTTTTTACACTCCCAACAAGATTGTAAGCGGTGGCGTGTCGGGTATTTCTACAATTCTCTACCACCATTTCGGTATAGAACCGGGTCTTTCGTTTGCAGTTATAAACATTCTGTTTCTTTTGATTTCTTTCAAGGTTATCGGAAAGGAATTTGTTTTAAAAACAATTATCGGAGCCACGCTTATTTCTGTGTTTGTACAGTTGTTTTCAGCATTTCCTCCTCTTACAGAGGATATTGTTCTTGCATCAATATTCGGTTCGCTTCTTTACGGTCTTGGTATTGGCATGACATTCCTTTCGGGCAGTTCTACCGGTGGAACGGATATTTTGAGCAGACTTCTCCAGCACTTTTTCCCACACATTAAAATCGGTAAGCTTCTTTTATTTGTGGATGCTGCAGTAATTATTACATCGCTTATAGTTTTCAAGCAGATTAATCTTGCTTTATGGGGCATAATAGCACTCTTTCTCTCTACATTTGCAGTTGACTGGCTTATTCAGAAGCTCAATCATTCGCGTCTTGTGTTTATTGTAACCGACAAGGGAATTGAAATTTCAAAATTTCTTGTATCTACATCACCACGCGGTTGCACTATTTTAAACGCAACGGGTGCTTATACAATGGAAGAAAGGCAGCTTCTTATATGCGCGCTTAAGGAGCATGAACTACCGGAATTTCAGCGTAAAATTCTGGGAATTGACGAACACGCATTTATTATTTTCTCTGATTCTCAACAGATTGTAGGTAACGGATTCCATGTTTACAGATAATTCTATACATAATTTAATATTGACAGACGCATCGGAAAGAGAAATTCTTTCCGATGTTACTTATGTGCGAAATTTTTCCGAAAACAAATGTTTTCTGTTGTATATAAAAAGCGGTAAGGCAAAGCTTATTATGGATAAAACCCTTTATCGTATTTCTTCTGGTTGCTTTGTTTTATGCCACAACAAAGAGATAAAATACCGCTTTTCAAAAAGGCACAAAATTTCCGTGGCAATGCTCAGTTTTTCAGGTGGTAATGCACATTTCCCCTGCGGAGTGTATAAATGCGCAGACAAGACCTCTGTTGAAAAGACGCTTAACCTTATTACAGAGGAATTTCTGCTTAAGAAAGCACATTCTGAAAAGATGCTCTCTTCCCTGACGGAAAACCTTTTTGTTACCCTTTCAAGAGCAATAGAAAAAGAAGCCGATGTTGACAAGGTTATATCCGCACTTATGCTTGATATACAAAAGAATTACCGCACCGGAAAAATTGATGTAAATAAGTACGCAGAAATGCTCGACCTGAGTAAAGACAGAGTGTCGGTGATTTTCAAAAACCGTTTCGGGCACGCACCGTACCAGTATCAGATTATGCTAAAAATGCAGGATGCAACGGATTTACTTTTGCATACCGATTTGTCAATCGGTGAAATTGCAGAAAAACTAGGGTATAAGAATCAGCTGTATTTCAGTACTGCGTATAGGAAACAGACAGGCGTTTCACCTAGCGAAATGAGAAAAAGTGACAAATCCAAATAAATCCGTGACACAATCACAAATATAAAAAGTCCCTCAACCTCGAGGGACTTTTTGTTTTGAATTTCATCGGTGCGATGAGAACGATGTCCTTTTGTGCGACAAAAGGACCAAAAACGTGGGGAATTCCGAATCTCCCGGCGCTTTTCGCCATTTTCGCGTTCAAAATGGTCACATCGTTTAATCAATTATCCCATACAAATAGTCCGACTCTTTTGTCAGAGACTTGAAGTCTCCCTGACGGAGGGCTTCGTAGGTTACTACTGCAACGGCATTTGAAAGGTTAAGGCATCTTGCATCGCTTATCATAGGTATTCTGACGCATCTTTCGGGGTGTTCAATAAGGAGCTTTTCGGGGAGCCCTTTTGTTTCTTTCCCGAAAAGAAGGAACGCATCGTCACCGTACACCACATCCGTATATGAAAGAGGTGCTTTTGAGCTTAAGTAGAAAAACTGTGCGCCCTCATTCTTTTCAAAAAAGTCGTCAAGGTTTTCGTAATACTGAATATTCAGGAAATGCCAATAATCAAGACCTGCTCTTTTCAGCTTTTTATCATCAATTTCAAATCCCATAGGCTTTACTATATGAAGTCTCGCCCCTGTTGCGGCACAGGTACGGACAATGTTACCTGTGTTCTGCGGGATTTCCGGCTCAACTAAAACTATATTTACACTCATATTATATTTCTCCTCATAATTTCATCCTTTAGTCTGAAGAACACGCCTTCCTTTACACCCGATGCACAAACGTACATATAAGGACTTCCAATCATATCCATAAGTACTTTACAGGGAGTTGCACCTGCTAAAATAATGTCTGCACGGCTTATATCCATTCCCTTTATGTCCTTACGTTTTTCAAGAGGTGTGTTGAAAATTTTCTGATATATATCTGCAACGGCATTATAAGGCACTTTAAGTCCGTCAAGCTCATCATAGCTTAAAATACGTTTTTTATAAAGTGATGCGAGAGTCCGTGCACTTCCCCCTATTCCATAAATGGGCAGTCCTTCACACTCGTCAAGCCAGCTTATTCCACCAATGTACGACAAAACATGCTTGTAAAGCTGCATCTGTCTCTTTCCTGCAAGCTTTTCTGTAAGCATTACTGCACCCAGGGGCAGGCTTACGGCACATCTTACTTCCCCGTTTTTTACAAGGGTGATTTCCGTACTTCCGCCGCCGGTGTCAAAAATAACACCATCTGTTATTCCGACAGTATTTTTTACTGCAAGGTAGCTGTAATAGGCTTCATCTTCGCCTGAAATAACTTCAAAAGTGATGCCGGTTTTTTCTTTGACTCTTGAAATGAAAAGCTCTTTATTTGCCGCACTGCGAAGTGCCGCAGTAGCAATTGCCGCAATTGAAAGGCACTTATAAGCTCTTGCCATAAGACAAAACTCTTCAAGTGCGCCGATTACTCTTGACATTGCCTCTTCCTTAAGAAAATTGTCACCGGTCATTCCTTCACTGAGGCGCACGGTAGAGCGAACTTTTTTAAGAACCTGCCAAGTGCCGTCCTTTTCAAGCTGATTGATACTCATTCTCACAGAGTTTGAACCAAGGTCAATTATTGCAAAACAATAGCTCATAAAATACCCTCCATTTCGTCAAGCGAATCACTTAAAGCATATATAAATTCCCTCGTTTCGGGATTTGCCATACAAAGGTGCATTGCCAGAGTCACATCTTTAACAAACTCAGGTGCAAGATCCTCAATTTTCATAGCAGTTGCAAGAGGACACATTCCTCTGCCACGGATATCCATCCGGATTTCAAGCTTTCCGCCCCTTTTTGCATACGGCACAAGGGGGAAAATTCTACAGGACAGCGGTCTTTTGTTTCTATCACATTTCCCCGTACAGGTGAAAAGATCTATGTATACATCATCGTAGGAAAAATCTGTATCGTATATTTTCCCCCACGACGGCATATCCTTATACATTGCATCCTCTCCCGGAAAAAGGTACATTCCGGTAATTTCATCCGTCACTTCACAACAGGCTCCGTTACAGAGCTGACCGCAGTCAACTTTAAGCGGAGTAACATCTCCAAGCACGGAATAAACCGTGTTAAAAAAACATTCTTTTTTCATTTTTATTTTCATATAAAAAACTCCCGGGAATTTATTTACTATATTATATACCTGCGAAATCAATTAGTCAATCAACTGACAAAATATTATTTTTTCATTATATATATTACTTATATTGACAAAAACTACTAGATATTGTATATTAGTATATGGATAAAGTTTCCTTTATCCGAAAAAAATATTATGGCAATGCCATAAGGAGGGTATTATAATGAAACTTATTTATGGGGTTAAGGACAAACCCAAGTTCGGTCAGCTTATCATTTTTGCACTTCAGCAGCTTCTTGCAATTATGACAGCTACACTCGTTGTTCCGGTTATCATCGGAAACGGTATGAGCCCTGCAGCTGCACTCTTTGGTGCAGGTATCGGTACACTTTTCTATGTTTTCTGCACAAAAGCTAAGAGCCCTGTTTTCCTCGGTTCTTCATTTGCTTTCATCGGTTCGATGTTTGCGGCATTTGCAGGCGGTGTATCAATGGCGCTTGGTTATCTCGGACTTATAATCGGTGCGCTTTTCGCAGGTCTTGTTTATGTAGTTATTGCAATCGTTGTAAAGTTTGCAGGTGTTAACTGGATTAACAAACTTATGCCTGCTGCAGTTATCGGACCTACTGTTGCAATCATCGGTCTTTCACTTGCAGGCAACGCAATCGGTGACCTTACAAAAGGTAGTGTTCCTGATGTTCAGGCTTCTCCCTTAGTTGCAGTTCTTTGTGGTCTTGTTACTCTTATAATCACTATCGCATGCTCAGTTTACGGCAAAAAAATGGGCAAGCTTATTCCCTTTATTTTTGGTATTCTCGGTGGCTATGCGGTATCTCTTATCTTCACACTTATCGGAAATGCAGCTGATATTGATGCTATCAAAATTCTTAACCTTGCTCCCCTTAAGGCACTTGTTGCAGACGGTATCACAATCAGCACATTCTTCTCAGTTCCCGATTTTACATTCCTTACAGCAATCGGTGGTTTCGGAGAAGTTACTGCATCATATCTTGGCACAATAGCAGTAGCATATACTCCCGTTGCATTCGTTGTATTTGCAGAGCATATTGCTGACCACAAGAACATTTCTTCAATCATTGAAAAAGACCTTCTTGTAGATCCCGGTCTCCACAGAACACTTGTTGGTGATGGTATCGGTTCTTTCCTCGGTGCTATCTTCGGTGGTTGCCCCAATACAACATACGGTGAATCTGTTGGTTGTGTTGCTATCACAAAGAACGCTTCTGTTTATACTATTATCACAGCAGCAGTTCTTGCAATTATCATCGCATTCATTTCTCCCTTCATCGCATTTGTTAACTCTATCCCCTCTTGCGTAATGGGTGGTGTATGTATGGCTCTTTACGGCTTCATCGCTGTTTCGGGTCTTAAGATGGTTCAGAGCGTTAACCTTAACCTCAATAAGAACCTCTTTGTTGTTTCAACAATTCTTATCGCAGGTATCGGTGGTCTTTCACTTAACTTTGGTAAGGTAACACTTACATCAGTTGCCTGCGCGCTTATCCTCGGTATTATCGTTAATCTTATAGTAGCAAAAGCACCCGATCAGGAATAAGGAGACAATTATGAGTAATAATGTAGTTATATTAGATCATCCGCTGATTCAGCATAAAACAACTATATTAAGACAGACATCCACATCTAACAAAGAGTTCCGCGAGCTTGTTGAAGAAATTACTATGCTTATGTGTTTTGAGGCACTCCGCGACCTTCCTCTTGAGGATGTAGAGATTGAAACACCCCTTACAAAAACAACACAGAAAATGATTAAGGGCAAAAAGCTTGCTATCGTACCAATCCTGCGTGCAGGTCTTGGTATGGTAAACGGTATGCTTGACCTTGTTCCTTCTGCAAAAGTCGGACACATTGGTATGTACCGCGATGAGGAAACAATGATTCCCCATCCTTACTACTGCAAGCTTCCTGCAGATATTGACAAGCGTCTTATTGTTGTTGTTGACCCGATGCTTGCTACAGGCGGTTCAGCAATTGATGCTATATCACAGATTAAGGAAAAAGGCGGAAAACAGATTAAGTTCCTTTGTCTTATTGCTGCTCCCGAAGGTATCGAGGCACTTTCAAAGGCACATCCCGATGTGCAGATTTACTGCGCAAATGTGGATAAATGTCTTAACGAAAATTGCTATATCGTGCCCGGACTTGGTGATGCAGGGGACAGAATTTTCGGAACCAAATAAGCAGCGTGACGCTGCACCCTCGTCGCACTCTAAATATGTGCGAACATAATTTCATGCGTTTTACTTTTCGCAATGTTTTGAGAGAAACCGTTTCATTAAATGGTTTCTCTTTTTTTGTATTTTTTCTATAAACATTTTTTCCTATTCCCGCTTGTCAACATTTTTATTGACCTTTTCTTTATTATAAGATATAATTATAATAATATTGAAATGAGGTATTTGTATGGATATCCGCGAGCTTAAAAATACATATAAAGAATACTCACCGTCTGTTATATGGGACTGGTGTGCAAAACCTGCTCCCGAAGAAATTGACAACAGGCTTTCTTATTTTGCAGATATGGGAATAAAGAGTGTTTACATCCGCCCATCAAAAGGACTTGTTACACCCTATTTATCTGAAGATTTTTTCGAACTTATCCGCACTGCAGCAAGAAGAAGTTCCCGTTATGGTGTGGAGCTTTGGATTTTCGATGAAAACTCTCCGGCAAGTGGACACGCTGGCGGTGAAATTACAAGTGTTGCAGATTACAGAATCCGTGATTTTGTAAAGCCAAACAAGACGGATATGGAAAAAACAGATGAAATTATAGTTACAGACAGTACCTCTGCTCTTGTCCTTCGCGATATTTCAAAAACGCGTACTTCAAAGAGAGCTCCGCTTGCAGATATTACTGACAATTTTGTAACTCAATGCTTCCTTGAAGAAGTCTATGACAGATATATGCGGGAATGCAAAAGATTTATCGGTTTTGAAATCAAGGGATTTGTAACCGGTGTCAACATTCCAAAGGACAGCACTCCCTATTCTCCTTCTGCTGCAAAAAGGCTTGAAAATAGCTCCACCGAAAAACTCGGTAAGAAGCTTCTTGCCAAAGACAAGGGAATTACCTCTGAATATTACTGTGCTTTAGACAACTGCATTACTGAAAATTTTTCTGTACTTACACACGATAAATGCGAAGAAAACAACCTTTCGCTTGCATTATCCGTAAACGGTAAAAACATAATTTCAAGACAAAAGCAATATGTAGTTGCAGACTCCATAGCTCTGCATCTTGATGCGGAAAATCCGGATATAATGGAATTCAAACTTGCGGAATCTATAAGCGCACAATTCAAAAAGCCATTAACCGTGTTCCTGGAAACAGGCAAGTTTGCGCCCTGCTCGATGCGATATAACAAGGCGACAGAGCTTTGTGCAATGGGTGCACAAAATATATGCTTTGACAGCGTGGCTTTCTCATTTACGGACAGAAGAAAATATGAGCCCAACTCTCTCGTTCTTTCCGCTTCTTCTGAAAAGAACATATCTGACAGAATTTCAAGATATGCAAAAATAGCCTCAGAGACTGAGCCCGCTGCAAAAATACTGATTATTTCTACCCCGACGGAATACGAGTTCTTCAAGGAACTTTGCAAGCATTTCAAAGAGCAGAATATTGATTTCCATATCATAGAAAAAGATCTTTTCAATGGCTATGCCAGAATCGGCACAGATATTATTGCTATCGGCGAAATGGGATATTCCACTGTAATTTATGAAAAAGACTCCCTTTCTCTTCCCGAGTCATTTACCGGCAGAAGAATCGCACTTGATACCTCCCTTTCTCCGAAAAACTGCGTAATCACTTCAGAAGATTCTCTGCACATAGAAACAGACAACGCAGTCTATATGACATACAGAAGGGATGAGAAGAACGATTATCTTTTCATAACTTCGCAAAAAAGTGACACTGACGTTAATATTGCGTACAGTGACAAAAAGATTTTTGTGCTTGACAGTTCAAATGGTGAAATTTACGAAATCCCAAAAACTGAAAATTGTTTCCGCTTTATACTAAAGGCGAATAAAACTGTACTTCTCATAGTTTCGGATGAATACCACTATGATATAATGCCGCCATATACTGATGAGCTTAAGCTTACACCCGGTGAAAAAGTATGCGATATTCCTTTTACACTTTTGTCCGCAGGGGAAAATATTCTGCCACTTAAGACGGTTAACGCCTGCTTTGGCAGAAAGGCGTACCGTGAAAATAACATTGATAATCTGCACAAGGAATTTTACGCTCTTCCCGACGGTGAAACGGTTAAGGTGAAGTATCCTTTTACTGCACATAAGGATAAAATCGGAACGGTTAAAGCGTATTTTGAATATGCAGATAACTTTGATTTTATTGAGCTTAACGGCAAAAGGCTTGAAAACTTTACAGCAGTGGAAAATGACTCCAGATTTTTCGGTACGGATATTACAGATTTTATTGCAGACGGTAAAAACACCCTTGCAGTAGAGTATAAAAAGTGCAATAACTATACTCCAGACTTTAAGAGTTTTGCTCCTGCGCATCTTTATTCCTTCAACACCACAAGCTTTGAGCCTGTATACCTTTCAGGTGATTTTGATGTTGATGGTGAAACCTTGACACAACTCGGTGAATATACAAACGATGTTTCTGGATGCGGTATGCCCTATTACTATGGTGCTATCACCTATGTTGCGAAGCTTCCCGAAGACGGTCTTTCCGGCACACTTCTTTCTGTTCACGGCAGTTTTGACATTTGCCGTATAAAGATTGGCAAACGCGAGTTGACCTTCTATTCGGAAGTTCCCGAAACGGAGCTCTTCAACCTTGACAGCGAAACAATCGCGGAAATAACAGTGTTTAATACTCCATACAATCTGCTCCGCACAACAGAGGAAAAGGCAAAACCTTTCGGTATTGAAAAAATAGAAATAATATCTCAATAACACAAAAACTCTGTACGATTTCGTACAGAGTTTTTGTGTTATTTATCTAATTCGTAAATTCTTATAGCATTCTCTCTTGCTATCTTATTAAATACGGTTTCGGTAATTCTTCCTGTATCACGCCATTCAACAAGAAGGTCACCGATTTCAACGGGATGCTGATTATTAACCATATCAGTACCGTACATAAGTCTGTCCTGGAACTCCGTCAAGAACTTCGCACCGAAATCAGGATCTCGTGTAAGTGCCATATAAGGAGTCCCGTCGGAAAGGTCACCGTAAAGATTCGGGTAATTGCGCATAAGATGCACCATTGCCCCCTCCTCCTCGATAGGACCTGTAGGAGGTTTTATAAGCATCCAATGATGGGTGTTGGAATATATTTTTCCGCGGCTGCCCGTGGTTTTAAGTCTGCCGATTTCCGCCCAGAACACAGGTCCATGTCCCATAATTTTAAGGTCTGGGAATTTCTGCAGAGTATGTTCAAGCTGCGGAAGACCGGGGTCGTCATAAAGACCAAAGTCGCCGTATTTCTGGTCAGAGCCGTCATAAGTTACGGGAAGACCTACCTTCTCCGCACATTTGAAAAGATTCTGCACAAGGGGATCCATAAGTTCAAGATTAGGCATAACCTCACCAAGACCTTTACACCCCTTGTCCTTATAATATGAAAGCACCCAGTCAAGCGGAGCATCTGCACGATTTGTGAGCATACGGGGGTCAACATTACAAAATGCAAAAAGTCTGTCAGGGTATTGTTCTGCCATTTCAAGAACCTCTTCATTGGTCTGGGGAGAGTAAACCTCCGGACTAACAATGGGAAGCACTGCACCCTTTTCAATTCCAAGTTCGTCATAGCGTGCTATAAGTTCTTCTGCTGTACAGAAATTCCTGTCCACATTCCATGGTTTCGGAAAAGGCTTCACGCGATATGCGTGAGCGTGTATATCAATAAACATAAAATCAAACTCCTTGCCCTTATGTTACTCGATTTCACATAAAAAAGCAATATTTTATATTGACTATTTTGAATTTTCATTATACTATATTGACCATTTTATATAAAAAAGAAGCGTGCCGCTTCACCCATTTTGCGTTCAAACTAAAATCAAACAAGCCAATTGTTACTCGCGATAAAATTACGCAATTTCCTATACGGTAAAAATGAGGTGTAAAAAAACTGAGTTTTTTTACACCTCTATCATTCTGAATTCCGTACTCCGAACTTCGAATTTCAACAATTCCGGCTTATTCGTCAAAACCCATACCGCGAAGGTCAGCAATCATACCATGCTTCTCAGCATCGTACATTTTCCAGATAACCTGCAGGCTCTTCATTGCAGTTCTGCCGTCTGTATCGGGTGTCTTATCATTTAAGATACAGTCAACAAAGTGTCTGATTTCAAACTGAGTCATTTTACCAACTGCAGTGTCATCCTTCCAGATTACTTTGTAGCCTGTTCCTTCTTCTGCCCCGACATTATGTGCGTGATTCTGATTGTAAAGCTGGATTTCACCATTGGGACGGTCATAACGGAGAAGCCCCTTTTCACACATGATCTGGCAATCCCAACCCATACGTGTACCTACTGCATTCCATGTAGCACCGTGGTAACCGAGAGCACCGCTTTCAAACTTGAAGCTGGCAACGCTTGTGCTTTCACGAAGAAGGAGGTTGTCGCCAACCTTTGAGCCGAAGTGTGTACCTGCAACGGGTTTACCAAGGAACCAGAGAAGGATATCTACGTAGTGACAACCGTGGCTGAAGAACTGTCCTCCTCCAAGACGAGCAGTGTTGCCCCAGCCTGTTTCATCTGTGCTTTTTGTAAGCTGCTCTGTCCATATAGACATCTGCATAACCTTGCCGTATTCACCGCTGTCAATAAGCTCTTTAAGCTTTACAATACCGGGCCAGTGGCGTACGGGATATGCACACATAAGTTTAACATTTTCTTCATCACAGATTTCAATAAGTCTTTCACATTCTTCCTCTGTATTACAAAGAGGTTTTTCCATAAGAACGTGAACTTTGTTTCTTGCAAAGAACACACCACATTCATAGTGCAAATCGTGAGGAAGTGCAACTAAAACTGCATCAACATAATTAGTCATTGTCTTCCAGTCAGTTGTTATGTAGGGATTTTTGATGCCACCCTCAAGTGCAGCCGCAAGCTCCTCTGCACGTTCACGGATAATATCACAAAAAGCAGTAACCTCTACATTTTCAACGTGCTGAATACCTGCAACGTGGCTTGCCATCATTTTACCGCAACCAATTATACCAAATCTTATTTTTTTCATTTTTTTTACTTCCTTTCTTTACATCTTGCAATCGGTGATGTATACTTTACTTGTATTATAACAGTTGTGTTTTGTTTTTCAATACACAAAAAGACAATAAATTTACAAATTCTGTTCGGAGTGTAAGCGATGGGTATTCGTGCAAAAACCTACATAAACGACCTTGTATCGGTGGATTCCATTGTTACTGTCTATTATCTCAGTATGACAGGCGGCGGTACAAGCGGGGACCTCCACGACTTTTGGGAATTTCAGTATGTTGATAAAGGTGTTTATAACATCATGGTTGACGGTAAACGTTTTGACCTTACGGAAGGGCAGTTTATTCTGTTCCCTCCCAATGCACGCCACTACGGCACAGGAGAAAAGTATGACGCACAAATTGGGATTGTGAGCTTTGAATCAGCCTCTCCTGCGCTATTTGAAAATCATTCCAGAGTAATTACTCTTTCAAAAACTGAAAAGGAGCTTCTTTCTCAAATAATTACAGGCGGTGTAGATATATTTATCCCTGCTTCTCCCGAATCGGGGCTTGTGGGACTTGTTCCACATAAAGATACGCCCCCGGCAGTTCTTTCCAAGTTAAAGCACAGACTTGAAATGTTTTTAACAGAAGTCTGCATAAACAGTGAAGATATCAAAGGAACATCTCTTGGAACAAACAAGTCAAACTACGTAAAAACACAGTTTGAGGAAATTGAGGATTTTCTTAAAGATAATCTGGACAAAAGCTTCACTCTTGAGGAGCTGAGTCGTGAATTTTCAATCAGCACATCAAAAATAAAGCTGCTTTTTAAAGAGGAATGTGACTTAAGCCCTATCGCCTATTTTACTTCACTGAAAATCAAAAAGGCAAAACAGCTTATCCGTGAATCAAGTCTTAACTTTACCCAGATAGCAGAATCACTCGGTTTTTCTTATGTACATTATTTTTCAAAGGTATTCAAGGAAAAAACGGGGATGACACCAAGCGAATACGCAAAGTCAATATATAAGAAATAAGCACTGCAAAAATTCTTGCAGTGCTTATTTCTTATATATATTTTCCTTCTTCTAAATCATAAATAACTTTTGCCACAGCGTGTTCCTCATTGCTGACAGTAATGTAATCTGCTGCTGCCAGTGCTTCGGGACAAGCGTTTGCAACTGCAATACCCGCCTTTGCAACTTTAAACATTGGAATATCATTATTGAAGTCGCCTATTGCAACAGTTTTATTAATATCAATATTCAGACATTCGCAAAGCTTCTGTATTGATGTACCCTTACTCATTCCCTTGGGTAAAATCTCATACAGAGTCTTTTCTGATCGGATAAAATCAAATTTTTCTGCTAAGGGATGCTTATTAAGATAATCCGCTACTTTCATCATTTCATCTGTGTCATCATTTGTGAACAGAATCTTTGATATAGGCTCTTTGACATCTTTATAATGGCAAGCAAGATTCGGGAGTCCCGTTACTTTTCTGAAATGCTCCATAGCGCTGTTGTTTTTGTAAAAATAAGTACGTTCAAAAGTACAGGTCTGGATACCCGTAGCCGGAAATTCTTTATCTACGCACTCAACAAGCTCCATCACTTCTCTTGGCATAACGCATTTCCACAGATACTTTCCGTTAACAAAATCATACACTCCGCCACCGTTTGCACAACCGTAAGGCGCGTTGATTTCAACTTTTTCAAGGATACTTCCCACATAATAGGGCATTCTGCCTGTGACAAAGGTGAAAAGTCCCCCATTCTCTTTAAAATACTCTATTGCTTCGATGTTTTCGGCGGATATAGTTTTGTCACGTCTTAACAAAGTTCCGTCAAGGTCTGTGCATATAAGCACTCCGTCAAATTTTTTCATATTTTTCGCCTTCTTATAATATTATCGTGTTATTGCTTCTAGACATATTAACACCTTGTTTCAATCTATTTATCATTCAGAATTTCTTCTGCATATCGTACAGTTTCCATTGCGTCCTTTGCGTACTTATCCGCACCTATTGCATCGGCATATTCTTTGGTAAGGACTGCACCGCCGACAACTACCTTTATATGTGGTGCTTTTTCACGGAGAAGCTTTATAGTTTCTTCCATAGCAGGAACAGTTGTTGTCATAAGAGCACTTAATCCAACAACAGGGGCATTTATTTCTATAGCTTTGTTTACAATATCTTCAGGCGGTACGTCTTTACCCATATCCACAACCTGAAAACTGTAATTTTCAAGGAGAAGCTTGACGATATTCTTACCTATATCGTGAATATCGCCCTTTACCGTAGCAATAACAACGGGACATTTTACACCTGCAGAATCTTTGCCCGACATTGCAGCCTTTATTTTTTCAAAGGAGGCTTTTGCCGCCTCGGCACTCATAAGAAGCTGTGGAAGATAGAATTTCTTTTCTTCAAAGCCTTTTCCTGCAATGTCAAGGGCGGGAATAACTTCGTTCTGAACAATGGAGAGAGGCTCTTCTGTTTTTAAAAGCTCCTTTGTAAGCTCTGATGCCTGCTCCTTAAGACCTTTCACGATTGCCCTTTGCAAAAGGGATTTATACTCCGCTTCCGTTTTTTGAGGTGCAGACTGCACTGCCGTAGCCGTTTCAGTATAATTTTCAAAAAAAGCTATGTAATCTGCACAGTTTTCGTCAAGAGCGTGAAGAGCACGGTAAGCATAATATGTCTTCATCATCGCATCTGAATGTGGATTCATAATGGCTGCCGAAAGTCCATTTTCAAGCGCAAGGGCAAAGAATGTACTATTCACTGCATCACGTACAGGAAGACCAAACGACACGTTTGACACACCAAGCGAGGTATGACATCCAAGCTCCGTTTTTATTGTTTTAAGTGCACCAAGAGTAGCCATTGCTGCATTATTGTCAGCACTCACTGTCATTGCGAGGGTGTCAAATATAATGTCTTTTTTGTCTATGCCGTATTCTGCGGCAACCTTAAGTATTTTTTCTGCAATCTTAACACGTCCGTCACTGTCTGCGGGAATTCCGCTTTCATCAAGGGTAAGTGCAACAACAAGTCCGCCGTATTTTTTAACAAGGGGGAAAACTGAGTGCATACTTTCTTCTTTGCCGTTCACAGAGTTAATCATCGCTTTGCCGTTATAACGGCGCAGTGCCGCTTCCATAGCCTTAGCATCAGATGTGTCTATCTGCAGAGGCAGGTTAATTATTGCCTGAAGCTCGCAAACGGCATCTTTTAAAACCTTTACTTCATCAATATCGGGAATACCTACATTAACATCGAGAATGTGTACGCCTTTTTCCTGTTGTCTGATACCTTCCCCGAGAATATAGTCCATATTATTATCAATAAGCGCCTGCTTCATAAGCTTTTTGCCGGTAGGGTTTATTCTCTCTCCTATAAGTATTTGAGCTTCCCTGAACTCTACCGCGTGAGTATACGATGAAACCACCGTAATATTTTTCTTTGTGATTTTTTTCGGTGAAATATCGGTGAGCTTTTCACTAACTGCCTTGATATATTCAGGTGTTGTACCGCAGCATCCGCCGACAATTCTGACCCCGCTTTTTACAGCCGCAAGCACATCCTCTGAAAACTCTTTTGGAAGAACATCGTAGACAGTTTTTCCGTTTTCGCTTTTCGGCAGTCCTGCATTTGGTTTGAGCACCACAGGCACTGACGATACCGAAAGAAGCTTCTCAACTACTTTATTAAGCTGCTTTGGCCCTAGGGAGCAGTTTGCACCGACAGCATCGGCACCCATGCCCTCCAGCATTGCGACCATTGCTTCGGGAGAGGCACCCGTCATCAGCTTGCCGTCTTCTCCGTAAGCATTTGTGACAATGACAGGAAGCGAGCTGTTTTCTTTTACTGCTAAAAGTGCCGCTTTTGTTTCGTAGCTGTCGTTCATCGTTTCGATTGTGACAAGGTCAGCACCGTACTTTACGCCCAGCTTTACAACGGAGGCAAATGTACTGACGGCATCCTCAAAATCAAAATCACCGTATGGCTTAAGCAGTCTTCCGGAAGGGCCTATATCAAGGGAAATATACTTTTCATGACCACCATCTGAATTTTCTCTTGCCCGTTTTGCGTTTTCAACTGCAGCACAGATAATTTCGTCAAGCTCTTTCTCTGAAAATTTAAGAGGATTTGCTCCGAAGGTGTTAGTGTTAACTATATTACTTCCTGCATTAAAATAATCACGGTGGATTTTTTCTATAATGTCAGGATGCGTAATATTCCACATTTCGGGATGTTCTCCGGGCTTAAGCCCCGCCTTCTGAAGCAGAGTACCCATTCCTCCGTCAAGTATTAAAATGTTGTCTTTAATAAAGTCTCTTACATTCATTGACTATTTCTCCTATATGCACAATCTTTTTTGTTGCAAAGGTTACACGAATTTACACATTCTGCCTTGCAGTCCGACACACCGATAATTGCTGTGACAGACTTTGTCGGTGACATCAGAAGGCTTTCGTTAAGAGAAAGACCGATTTTTCTGTGACAGTCAAGCAGATTAAAAATTTCTTTTTGATGTTCAAGCGAAAAATCACCGTACCCCGGGCTGAAACGCTGCCGTGTAAACTTATACTGCTCCTGTGCATCTTCAAAGAAGGCATCGCAAAGAGCTTCTATCCGTTCTGCTCCGATTGCCTGCATAAGAACAGCTTTGCCGGGTGATATTCTTGAATATTTTGCAATAATTCTGTCTATTTCCAGTCCGACTGTTGCACCAAAAAGGATTGCTCGTTTACATCCGTCAAGATTTTTCTGAAGTGCTTTGCTTTTCACCCTGAAGGATGGGAAGATTACTTCCCCATCGATAACCTCAATCGGAATTTCGCAGTAGCACACTTTATATGTAAAAGCATTTTCCACTTCTGAAAGACACTCTTTAAGAAGTGCATCTATCTCGGCAGTAGCTTCTTTACAAGCGGCATAGCGTAAAATTTCCTTCATATTAAATTGATGTGGTACATAGTTTTTCACGAAAACAGTTGAGTTCATATAAAAGCACTCCAAAAATTTTCCGTATTTTATACATAATATCATATTTTAAAGGAAAAGTAAATCTTTTTAGAGATATAAAAAGAAAAAGAAGCGTGCCGCTTCACCCATGTCGCACCCTCGCAGGAGTGCAAACAAAGTTTCCTGCGTCTTAATTTGACGCAAATTCCTATAAGGTTAAAAAAGAAGCGTGCCGCTTCACCCATGTCGCACCCTCGCAGGAGTGCAAACAAAGTTTCCTGCGTCTTAATTTGACGCAAATTCCTATAAGGTTAAAAAAGAAGCGTGCCGCTTCACCCATGTCGCGTCCAAACTTAACTTAAAACCCACAAATATTGCTCGCGATAAAAAACGCAATTTCCTATAAATTAAAAAGAAGCGTGCC
>JAZQAO010000033.1:0-12678 GCA_045545295.1 Clostridia bacterium | reverse complement strand
TGTTTCACGGTCAATGAGCGGATGAGCGGATGAGCGGATGAGCGGATGAGCGGATGCACGCAATGCAGGCCAGGCACGCATCCGGAGGGATGCAGGCAGCCGCACCATTGACAAAAGATTGAATCAAGATTATATTAAAATAAGATATAACAATCAGATTCTAGGAGGTCAATTATGAAATTTCCGTACAAAGCATATGACGAGATGATCGCAGCCGAACGCGCTGCAGAGATTCCGGCAAACATCCCGGAAAAGAAGGAAGAACAGAAAGAAGTAAAAAAAGAGGAGTCTGTATTTGATCAGGAGGCAGATCCGGAACCCGAAGAGGATCCTGCACCGGAGGGAGGTGAGTAATATATGGCTTTAAAAGCTGGTTATCAGGGTATCAAGAAAAATTTACTTGATAAACTTTTACAGATGTCAGGATCTTTGATTATCAAGTCACTCGGTACAGCACTTTCATTGAGTGATGCGGGTGAGCTTAGAGTACGTAATGCATCAGATTCACATTCCGGAGTTGTCCAGCCGGACGGTGAAACTACATTTATAGAAGAAGGGCTGTTAAAGGCTGCTGTAAGTTCCGGCGGTGTTAAAACGTTTAAGTATACAGGAGAAAACGGTTCTTCTACGGTAATAGAACTTCCTGAAATACCGACAGATATTTTAGCTATTTTAGAAGCAGGTTCGCACTCAGGGTATACAGGGGTTGGGCTTGGTTTTGGTAGTGACAGCTGTCGGTCGGTATGGATTGCTCCAAATTTTGATACTGGTGGCGTTAATTTAACAGTATCAAGAAACGACAATATTATCACTCTATCCGGCGGAACCGAAGCAACACAGAGATTTGATGCTTCAGGCATGGATTATATTGTTATATACACAGTTTAGTCGACTAAAAAAGGAGGAAAAAGAAAATGGCAAAAGGAGATTACATAATCAAACAGAAATATGCAGTAGTTAATGACGCTATTGCGGATGCACTCGGAAAGAATGCATCAATATCAACCCTTAACACAACCGATCTTGTATCAATGGGTAAGTCCCTTGCGAACATGAATCTGCTGGAAGGCTGGTATGCAGCCCTTGCAAACAGGATCGTAAAGACATCTTACTTTGTAAGAGTGTACGGCCAGCGTCAGAGATCGGTGTTAAGGGATGAGCACGAATACGGGGCATTTGTGCAGAAAGTTTACTACAAGGCACCCGACCTTGTAGCAAATCCTGAGTATGGCATACCGCAGGCACCGGTATCACCGGCCACTGAGTATACATACAATCAGTCAAGTCCTTATGACGTATCTGCAGTAGTTGAAGTCACTGCATCAGTATTCGGAGGACAGGGAACGCTGGCACTTGAATTTGTCCGCCCGGTTGATCAGATCCGGACTGCATTTCTTTCCGAAGCTGAGATGATCCGTTTTATTGATGGACTTTATGTGGCTGCTGATAATAAGATCAAAATGGCGGAGGAAGAGCTCACCGACATGGCCGTAAATACTGCTATTGCTTATGCAGTAGATAATAATAAGGTAAGAAATCTGCTCACAGAGTACAACGCACTTATTCCCGAAGCTGATGCTTTAACAGCTGCACAGGCTTTAAGGGATGCTGACTTCCTTCGATATGCCTGCATGGAGATCGGACAGACTATTGACTATATGGGCGAAACTTCCACTATTTATAATGTGGAAGGCTATGAAACTTTTACAGATCGTGATGATATGGTTGTCGAGGTACTTTCACACTTTGCCCGCGCTATGGAGGTTTATTTGCAGGCTGACACATTTCATAATAGTCTTGTATCACTCCCAAGATATGAGCCGGTGCCGCGCTGGCAGAGGTTAAAGAACAGCGTAGCACAGGACTTTGCATCGCTGTCCTCTATCAAGATCCAGAACAGTGCGATCAATTCCGGAAACGCGATCACAGTTAACGGAATAATTGCATTTGTACATGATATTGAAAACGTTGCAGCTTACTTCGGACACCGGAGAACGTGGGAGAAGTATAACGAGCGTGATGATGTTTATATCCATGGTGACACCATGCGCAAGGGCTACGCTGTAGACGGTCACGCAAACGGCCTTGTGTTTATTGTAGCGGATACAGGAGACTGAGAAATCCTCAATCAATTAAGAGCCGGCAGGCATTAGGCTTGTCGGCTCAAATTTTAAGGAGGTTATTATGTTTTTGGAAAAAAATATGAAAAAGGATCTAATCGAGTGGGATCTTGAAGCCTGCACTTATCCGGCATTTTACAGATATTGGCGCGAAAATCTTTTTGAAAGAATCATCCGTCTTTTTGTTTGGGAGAATACCGGAAATTTAGATCCAAAAGAGATTGAAGAGCGTTGCATTCTGCAGGGTTTTGCAATTATATCAAAGTTACCGAATGAAGAAGAGCTTACAGCCTTTTTCGGGTCCATGTTCGGACCTACAAAATATTTTGACGAGTTTAAACAGGTCAATATAAATTGTCCTATTTATTCCGGGACAAGAACAATCGGCAGGGATGCAATAATAATCAATAACAGTGCACTTAGAAATCCTTCATATATGCACGTGCACCATTACGCAACCATGCTTGCACACAGTGAGGTAACTTTGATAGATATGTTGGTTGAAGCAAGAGACAATGGAGGAGTGCCCATTGTAAAAAATGAAAAACAGCTGCAGTCTGTCAGATCCTATTTAAAGAAAAGATTTATCGGCAAAGTGGGGGATGCGGTCACTGATTCGGGATTTATGGGGATTGAGTTTGCAGGATCGGATCGTAAGACATCGCAGAATATTCAGGCTATACTTGAAACGCGGAATAAACTATTGAGATGTTTTTATTCTGACATCGGAGTACGCGCCACTTTTGAAAAAAGATCCAATGTAAATTCAATGGAGATTGACGGCGATACTTCAATGTTGCTTTTAAATTTGTCAGACATGATAAGGCAGAGAGAAAAGGCTGCGGAGGAAGTCAATAAGTTATATGGCACAAATTGGAGTGTTCATGTAGCGGAAGAAATCGACTATGAAAAAGAGAATCAGGCAGAATGATTGAGGAGGTGAAGGATAATAATGACAGTACAGGAAATTTATAATTTCAATAAAACATTAAACCTTCCCATGCTTTCCGGATATACTCCGGAGGGTGAAATAGACTTTTGGGGAATCTATCGCGAAAACTTCTCATACTTTGACAGGCTTTTTTATAAGACTTACAGATCCTTTATAGCTTTTAATGCTGACGGAGATACAGAGGGAGAAGTTGTTACAGATTTTCGCAACGATTGTTATGCATGGTTGCTTGCTAACGATAAGAATTATACAGAGCTTTTCAGAATGCAGCTTGTAGATGATGAAGAATATAATTTTTTGTACAATTACGATATGTCGGAGACTTACACCGGGACAACTTCCACTAACGGATCCGAGACGCTGGGACAGCGTCAGGACAGTCACACAGGATCAAACACTGTCGGAGGACATACAGACAGTCATAACAATGATATTACATGGGGGGCAGTCAGCAACTCGGACGAAACAAAGGTCAGTGCTTTTAATGTATCGGAATATTCTAATAAGGAAAAAACAGACCACACAGAAACACAAAGAACGGATCAGTACCGCGCGACTGATACGATCGGCAGCCGGATAGATTCGGATAACTATACGGATACAAAGGGAAGTCAGCAGAATAGCAGTTCATCATCCGGGGAGGAAGGTCATACAATGACGCGCAAGGGTAATATTGGAGTAGAGACAACCAGCGACATAATGAAAAAACACGTTGACTTGTGGAAATCCTTCAACTTTTACAAGATCATTTTTGATGATATTGCTAATGAGTTTCTGAGAGTATAGGGGAGGTGTTCCGATGGAAATTAAACTTTGTAATACTTCGGATCCAAAAGAAAAACTAAATAAAACAGTCACTGAAGGTATTACACTTAATTGCGTACTTAAGGAAAACACATCAATAATTGATCCGGTACTTATTATAGAATCGACACAGCCGGTATATGATTATAACTATGTATATATTCCGATATTTAAGAAATATTATTATCGTACGGATATCCGGAGTATAGGTCATAACCGCTGGGAGTTTACTGTTCACGTCGATGTTCTGAAAACGTACTATGAGTATATAATATCCAATAGCGCAATAATGGAAGGTACAGAGCAGGTGAAGATAAACAAGTATTTGCCGGATGATAATGTATTTATTACAAGCTGCAAGCGTCTTACAAATATTATAAATTTTCCCACGGGTTTAAGCGAAACAGGGGAGTTTATACTAATTACTGCAGGAGGTTGATATGGAATATTATAAACTTTTACAGGCAGTGGAAAATTATTATGGTGTCGGATCCGATCAGTGGATAGCACTTGCTTCAGGAGCCGCTACAGCTGCAGAAAGAGCACGGATTCTTAAACAGGTTCCGGGAGTTTATACCACAGTAAGTGAAAGTGGTAAACTTTTGGGATGGTCGCTTGATGCATCAGCATCAACTATGTCAGCATCGGAAGCAGCTGCAGCAGCATCAGCACAGGCTATAAATTCAAACGCTGCTACAGTCGCGATTAAAGAGTTGGCAATTCCCGGAAATGCTGTAATAAATGAAACTACCGGAGTAGTAGAGTTATCAAGCGGAGCGACAGCAACCGCAGGAGCCGCAGCAGGATCAAAAATTGCGACTATTGCCGGCCACGTTGGAACCGGCATAGTTGGAGCAGCTGTCGGCATGAAACTTGGTGTATGGATTGACGGAGCTTTATATAATGCAAATCCCGACTTTTGGGATTCTCATAACATGGAGTACTTAAACCCTGAACGCTGGAAAGAGACTAAAGTCACAAATTGGCTTTATGACTATTCCGGATATGATGATTTTATGTGTTTGGTTGACGATCAGGGACAAATGTACATTGATGAGCAGACACTTGCACTTGTGGCACAGTACCTTGCATCACAGGGAGCCTTTGACGCTTCCGGGCAGTATTGCACAAACAACGATCTTGACGAAAGTCTTTTTGCTTTCCCGGAATATATAGACGGCTTGTATCCTTATTATATAAATAAGCTTGAGTTCCAGCGCATAAATCCCGGGGAAGGTGGCCCGCAAAACTATTTATATGAAGCTGCCAATAATACCGAAGACGTTTATATATTTATAACATCACCGAATCAGGACGGATCATCCGCTTTTACAGGCTATTGTTATTCACAGGCATCTTTTGATATTACAGGGTCTACTACCTCACAGCTTTATCAAGCTACACTTGCTACAGGCGAAACTATTTACTACAGATTTATCCCTGTGAGTACTTGGACAGGCTCATTATTCAATCCGACGATCAATTATATTTATACCGGAAATATGTCAATAGATAACAGGTTTTGGACTAATGACCTTCCTATTCTTTTATTTCATGGTAAGAGAATAACGCACGAATTACCGGAGGGAATACATCACTGGGGAGATGTGCCGCAGGGTATCACACCCGATATGACACCGGAGCAGATCATTAACTTATTAAAGCAGCAGTACCCGGAGATATGGAACCCGACAGATCCAACACAGCCAGCACCTATCAAAAATGGAGCATTACAGGATGATGGTACTGTCACGGATACAATTTATATACCGGTTCCGGTTCCGGACGGCGGGACAGATACACAGCCGGAGACTAACCCGGATACTCCTACAAAACCTGATCCGGATAATCCGACCAGCACGGAAAATATTGTTAAGACTACTAACCCGACACCGGATCCGACAGAGCCGGAAGATGATAAAGGATCCGGGAACAGTCCGGCCTACCCGGCACCGACAGGGTCAGCGGACGCGCTGTATAAAATTTACAATCCCACGAACCAGCAGATTAAAGACTTTGGTGCGTGGTTATGGTCGAGTAATTTTGTAGATCAGATCTTGAAACTTTTTAATGATCCGATGCAGGCAATAATTTCTTTGCACAAGATTTACGCATCACCACACACAGGAGGTACCGCCACAATAAAAGTTGGCTATCTTGATTCTAACGTTTCGAGTAAATGGGTTGATGAGCAGTATATTGACGTTGATTGTGGTACAGTGAACGTGCTGGAAGTGAGTGGAAATGTAATAGACTATTTGTCAGATATCAGGATCTATTTACCTTTTATTGGAATAGTGCCGCTTAGCGTTGATGATGTGATGCGTGGTGTGGTGGGTGTTAAATACCGGGTTGATGTGATCACAGGCACACTTGCAGCGTTTGTATCTATTACGAGAGATTCGGGAGCCGGGGGAGTTATTTATCAGTATACCGGATCCATGGCGGAAGTATATCCATTATCCAGCGGCTCATATATGGGTATAGTAACCGGAGTACTTGGAATAGCTGCAGGAATAGCCGGAACCATAGCGACAGGCGGAGCGGCTGCACCGGCACTTATAGGAGGGGCTGCAGGTCTGTCGGCTTTACATACCAAAGTAGAGCACTCAAACGGCTTTGCAGGAAATGCCGGAGCACTTGCAGCAAAGAAACCCTACCTTATTATAAGCAGACCGCAGTCAGCTATGTCAAACGGTATAGGAGCAAATACAGGATGGCCTGCAAATTATTTTGTTAAGCTATCGCAGTGCAAAGGATTTACAAGAGTTAAAAGCATCCATTTATCCGGGATTGAGGGCGCGGATGATACAGAACTTTCAGAGATTGAAGCACTTCTTAAAGAGGGGGTAATTATATAAATGAAGGAATTTATTAAAGCTCTTCTATATGCGATCTTTATATACATACTAATAATAATATCTATATGGGTTTGCTGTATCCCCTTTATGATATGGTATCTGTGAAAAAAGAGAATGACCTGTTGTTAACAGATTGTTAATAAATAGGTCATTTTTTTGTAATTTTTAACCTTTATACTATGCTTGCCGGAAGCGATAACGAAGCACTGAAAGATCTTTTGTTGGTTGTGAAACTGCGGAAGATGTAAATGCGTTTGCCGATTATTTATATTATAACGATCCGGCATACATGGAGGTGATAAATAATGTATGATAAAGAATTAGCTGCAAAGATTATGAAGATCCTTAAGAAAAAAGCCGGAAGTATAGTAGCATCAAAAGATGCATTCGAATCCGCTATAACCGGCTCAGAGATGATATCAATGCTTGATCTTCTTTCGGAAGTGATAGGGCTTGATATAGAAACTATCAAAGTTATCAAAATTACAAAGGAGGGCTAACAAATGGGATTAGCTAACAAAGTAAACGGTTCAGGCCGTCAGACAGTTGCAGAAGGTATTAACACGAAAGAGCTTGAATACTTCAAGGCAAAGGAGCTTATCGGATCCGATAAGTTCCCGATCAGGCTTAAGGGTTTCTTTACACAGACCGGTAACAAGTACGGTGAGAGTATTACCGTTGTTACAGACGGGTTCGGGATCAATCTGCCGAAAAGGTATGTTGATATGTTCAAGAGCTTCAATGATGAGGAGGTTGAGCAGCTTAAGGCCGGGTGCCTTGCTATAGCCGGGATTTCCGAATTTGACGGAAAAAACGGTAAAACAGTAACTATTGACTTTGTAGATATGGAGCCGGAAGAGCTTCCGTTTAATTAAGGAGGGATGCTTATAAGATATTAAACCGTAACTGATAATTACTTACAAACTCCCCGGGGTCAGCCACTCCGGGGAAAATTATAAGGAGGTATCAGATGTATAACATTTATGTAAAAAAGAGAGATGGAAAAGGGAAAACATATAACGGAGTATCAACATTGTCTTTTTCTGCAAGGCGGATCCTTGTAACTTTTAAGGATGGATCAATTATCAAGTTTAACCCCGCGGATATTGAAGAGTTTAAAATACTCAGTAATGTGAGGAGGTGATGGCCGTGAATATCTTTAAAAGAGTCAGGGACGCAGTACAGAAAGCTGCAGAGAGACTGAAGGAGCGTGCTGCAGATATCGTGGAGAGGGCAAGAGAGAGATTTTCAAGGGAGCCTTTATATAAGGAAGAGACGCAGCCGGAACCGCCTGCACCTGAACCGGAAATACCTTATAACCCTCCGGAATATGAGCAGTCATTATCTGAGAGGTTAAAGGATCTTGACCTTGCAGAAAAGGAAGAGCAACACCGCAAAGCCTATGAGTCATTTAACCGGGACTTCATGGCGGATGAGCCACTGTCACGGATGGAGTACGATATGATGTGGGACACGATCGGAGAGTATGCGAACGATTCAGATTCCTTGGGATCCCCCGACCTTATCGAGATTTATGAGGAAATGACAAATAAATTCGGTTATGATATTGATGCGAGTTTTGTTAAAGACTTTCTTGATCATGCAATACAGAATGTATCAGATGCAATGTATAAAGAGGACTATATAAATGCAATCTATGATGCTATATCAAATACCGGATCAGTGGAGGAATTTTATGAATCGCTGGAGGACAGAGTGTATTCGTGATTTTAAGTATAACATACATCCGGTACGGAACCGGAAGAAGCTGGAGTTTTACAGTGATGATATACTGACGTTTGATATTGAGGTAACGTCAGCATGGTTAAAGGATGATAAGCTTATCCCCTACGAACCCGGGCATAATGCGAAGTATTGGAACGATATGCAGCGTTATGCACTTCCTTATGTGTGGCAGTTTTCAATCAATGACACTGTATACTATGGGAGAGAGATGCAGGAATTTAAAGAAGTGCTGGAAGAGCTTCCGAAAGATGTGCACTTTATTATATTTGTTCATAATCTTGCCTATGAGTTTCAATTTCTTCTTAATATATTAAAGCCGGATAATGTTTTCGCAACCAACGCACACAAGGTTATTAAGTGCTCATGGGTAGGCTTTCCGAATATTGAGTTTAGATGTAGCTATATACTTACAAATATGGGGCTTGCGGTGTGGGGGGATCAGTTAGGGCTTCCGAAGCTTACAGGAGAACTTGAATATATATACATGAGGAGTCCAAACACTCCATTATTTGATTATGAGTTGGAATATTGTGAACGCGACTGTCAGGTTGTTTACTTAGGTATCAAGGATCACTTAAAGCAATACGGCCACATTGAGCAGATCCCACTTACCAGCACCGGTAAAGTTAGACGAGTTTTTAAAGAAATAGTAACTGCAGATGATTCCTACATGAAGCAGATCCGGAAGTTAGTCCCTGAATCAGCGAGATTTTATAAAATGCTTAAGTTTAAGCTTTTTCAGGGCGGATACACCCACGGCAACCGCCGATTTGTAGGCAAGGTCATAAGAAAAGATGATATAAATGTATTAACCGGCAAACCGTACGGAATAATTAAACACAAGGATATCCGGAGTTCGTACCCGGCTGTCATGTGTGGATTTAAATTCCCTTATACTAAATGGGCTTACATAGGTTGCAGACTTCCGGATCCTAAATATTTTGACGATAGAGCCTATATAATCAAGATTGTATTTAGAGGGTTAAAGTGTAAAACGTGGAATACTTACTTATCATCCAGCAAATGTAATTGCAAGGGAGGTGTATATGATAATGGCAGGATCTTAAAAGCGGATGAGTGTATCGCTACACTCACAGAACAGGACTATTTAACCGTAATGGAATCTTATGAGTGGGATGGAATCGAATGTTTGGGAACCTATGTCGCACGTAAAAAGTATTTACCAAAAATATTTATCGACTTCATTCTGCAGCTTTATAATGATAAGACAGCACTAAAAGGTATCAATCCGGTCAAGTATGCTATAAGTAAGCAATATATAAATAGTATGTTCGGAATGTGCGTTACTGCATTATTTCAATCTGAGGTAAAATTTGATTATGATTCTGCAGAATGGAAGATTGAGGAACTGACAGAAAGTTATGTCAATGCAGAGCTTAAAAAGTTAGGGATGTTCTGGAACAATAAATATTTTTTATCTTATTCCGTGGGTGTATGGATTACAGCTTACGCACGCCGTCAGTTGTGGAAAATGATCTTATCTATTGATGATGATCTTATCTATACCGACACTGATAGTATTTTTTATGTTGGTGACCATGATTTTACATGGTTTGATAAAGAAATAACTGAGAAGATCAGACAGGCCTGTGAAGAAATAAATTGTGATTTTAGTTTGTCTCACCCGATAGATCCTAAAGGCAGAGTGCAGCCGTTAGGGACTCTTGACGATGAGCCGGACTGTGAAGCATTTATAACGCTGGGAGCTAAAAAGTACTGTGAGCAGAGAGTAACGCCGGATAAAGAAGGTAATAAGCTTTTTATGACTGTCTCCGGGATCAATAAATCTGCAGTGGCGTGCCTTGATGGAAAAATTGAAGAATTTAAAGACGGTAAAGAATTTGACAAGGATCATCCGGAAGTGCATAAGCTTGAACACTGCTATATATCAGACATGAAGCCTATAAAGTGGATTGATAACTATTATTCTGATTTTAAGTATGGTATCAACATGAGGCCTACAGGGTATAAATTATCAGAGGCTATGATAGGAGACAAGCTACACAAGATGATGACTAACGGTTTTTTATTTTCAGAGGAATTTTTTAAAAAAAGGAGGGCTAATATAAAATGAGTGAGTACGAAAAAGACTGTTACACATGTAAATATCTAAAGATTGATGAGCATGAAGAACCATGCCGGCAGTGTTTTACCTTTGATGCATGGAAGCCAATAGAAAAGGATGCAGAAAAAACGGTTAAAGAGTGGGAGAGGAGGGTGTTCAATGTTTAGTAAAGAAGAAAGACAGTATTATTACAGGCTTGATAATATTCTTTCTTGCGGTTGCAACTACATGCTTATATATGGTATGAGATCCAACGGAAAAAGCTACGCAGTAAAAGAGCGTGCTGTAAAAAAAGTTTTTGAACATAATGAGCCTTTTACATACTTACGTAGGTGGGGGCAGGACATTAAGCAAAAGGAGGTGGATAACTACTTTGATGACATCCCGGTAAATAAGATCACTAACGGAGAATATGAAGGTATTACAGCTTATCAGGGATCTTTTTACTTTTTCAATAATCTTGAGAACGGCCGAAAAGACCGTTCCCCTAAATCAATAGGCAGATATTGCGCACTCAATGAAGCTGAGCGGTATAAGTCACAGGTCTTTAATTCAAAGAGGATCCTTTTTGAGGAGGTATTTACTGATAAGATCTATTTAGGATCCAAAGAGAGACCGGAGCCGCGCATACTTATGCAGTTTATATCTACAGTGGCCAGAGACAGAGACATAGAAGTATATCTTATCGCAAACACTGTAAGCCGTGTCAATCCTTATGTGGGTGAGTGGGGGCTTAAGAATTTACTGCAACAGAAGCCCGGAACTATAGATATTTATCACTTGCGCGGTGAAAATGGGATCGTTGATATTGCGGTTGAAAATTGCGAAGTAATAGCTACCAAGTCAAAAATGTTTTTCGGAAGATCTTCAAAACAGATCACATCCGGGGAGTGGGAAACGGATGAGATGCCAAAACTTCTTAAGCCGTACGAGTATTATGACATGCTTTATGAGGTTAAAATAATAGGCGGTGAGTTTAAATACTGCGCACAGCTTATGTATGATCCTGATACACAGGGGCTTTTTGTATATATCTATCCGCTGACTAAAGATCGAAAAATTCTGAGAACGATAACCAATGAATTTTATACGAATCCTTTTATCACAAAGGCTTTCAGATCTGATCTGCAGCCGGAGGTGTTAATGGCTCAGTGCTTCAGACGGAGCAAGGTTTGTTATTCAGATAATCTGACCGGGACGGACTTCCGGCAGGTGCTTAAGATGTATGATATGGGGGTGACTATATGAAGTGCAAGAAGGGTTATGAAGTAAAGCCTATCAAGTCCGCTGCAGGCTGGTATGTTGGAACGCTGGATCCGGAAGGTTTTCCGAATTGCCGAATAACTACAGAGTACGCAAAGTCTGAGGAGCTTGCAAGGATCCTGATACTTGACCGGCAGATCGGATGTATTGAAAATGAATTTTGTAATGGAGGTTGCGGATGTTTCAATAACAAGGAAAGACGAGAAGAAAAGAAGAAAGAGGAATTTTAGCATAGGAGGATATCTAATATGTGGAAAGATGAAAGAGAAGAACGGTTGCAGGAGATTAAGCACGAGCTTACAGGCCTTGCAATGTATACGGTTGTTTGGGCTGTACTGTTTGCGATCGTATGGGCTGTGATATTCTAATTTATACCTGATCGGATAAGAGACTACTTAAGCATATGCTTGAGTAGTCTTTTTTTTTTTTTTTTTTTTTTCATACTGCTATTTTAAAGGCTATCCCGGGAGGCGGCTTATTGCTCCCGTGTCTGATATTCCACCCATTTCACCTATCTTATTTTAATATAATCTCCCTTTAACATTTTGTCAATCATGCATCCGGGAGGATCCTTGCGGATACCTGGCCATGCCTGCGTTGCGTGCATTCCTCCGGATCCTGTCGGATGCGTGGCCATGCGTGCATCCCTCCGGATGCGTGCCTGGCCTGCATTGCGTGCATCCGCTCATCCGCTCATCCGCTCATCCGCTCATCCGCTCATTGACCGTGAAACATTTTCTAATGCTTGCTTATTGACTCAAATCGGGTGGAATGTACAAAAAATTGAGTCGACCGAACACGTGTTCGATTATACTTTTTTTAATATAATCTTGATTCAATCTTTTG
>JAZQAO010000032.1:0-3153 GCA_045545295.1 Clostridia bacterium | reverse complement strand
AAGAAAGCAACGTAAAAACACCCGTATCATTTCCCTTTGCTGACGGGTGTTTTTAGGAGTCAGCGAAATAAGTTTTCGTATGACGACGGCGTTGCTTTCAATAAAATTTTTCGTACAAAATGTTGACTGAACGTCCCGGCGCCGATTTTTTGCTTACTTTTTGTCGGAGCAAAAAGTAAGTCCTCCGCGGATAGCGGAATAAAATAAAAGACAGCAACTATTATAAGCTACTGTTCTTTAGAGTACACTGCATATGCAACAATGCTTTTTTAAATAAAATTGTTGACAAATAAATTACTTTGTGGTATCATATTAAAGGTTATAATAAAAGGCTTTGACGAAGAGTACATATAAGCTGAAGCTTTAAGAGAGTTGGCGGTTGGTGCAAGCCATAGCGGATTTTATATGTTTGTAGCTTCTGAGCCGGGAGGAAGAAAGCGTTGAAATCGGGCGTGATTAGTGTGATTTTAAGGCAAGTAGAACCTCTCCGTGATTGCTGCGTTAATGCATTAGGGGTTGTTAGACTCTGAGAGTGGCGGTTATAAAAATCGCAATTTGAGTGGTACCGCGGGTGAATATTTTGCACTCGTCTCAAAGGTTTTACGTTATTCTTTGAGGCGGGTTTTTTTATGCCTCATAAAAAGGAGAGGGAATACTATATGGAAAACTCAATGAACATCAGTTTGAAAATTAAGGAAATGGCGGAGCGTATACGTGAACTTCGTCTTATTGAAAACTACACACAGGATGAAATGGCTGAAAAAACAGGCGTTTCCGTTGCTGAATACATAAAGTGCGAAAACGGTGAGGCAGACCTTAACTTTGCTTTTATTTACCGTTGTGCGGCTGCTCTTGGTGTTAACGTAACGGATATTATTGAAGGCTTCAGCCCTAACCTTAAGTCTTACACGGTTACACGTGCCGGTGCAGGTCAGCAGATTGCAAAGGCACACGGTATGGTTTATCACAACCTTGCTTACACCTTTAAAAACCGTATTGCAGAGCCTCTTTATGTTGTAAGCTCTTATGACGAGGCGGCTCAGGGTAAGGATATTGAGCTTACCACTCACGCAGGTCAGGAATGTGACATTGTAATTGACGGTCATCTTATGGTGCAGGTTGGCGACCATAAAGAGGTGCTTGGCCCCGGGGACAGCATTTACTACAATTCCGATACTCCTCACGGTATGATTGCCGTTAACGGTGCTGACTGTAAGTTTTATGCAATTGTTTTGCGTGATGATGTTGATGCTTCTGCAGGTATGGAATCTGACATTGTTCCTACTGAAAAGATTATCGGTTCTATCCACCGTGATACAAAGGACAGAATTTATCACAAATTTATTGATATTACAGAGGATGATGAGGGCACACCTACATCTATTACCTTTAAAAATGAGGACAAGTTTAACTTTGCCTTTGACCTTGTTGATGAGCTTTCAAAGCGTGAACCTGAAAAGCTTGCAATGCTTCATATTGCAAGGGATATGACTGAACGTCGTTTCACTTTTACCGATATGCGTAAGCTTTCAAGCCAGTGTGCAAATTACTTTGCCTCACTTGGTATTAAAAAGGGCGACAGAGTTATGCTTATCTTAAAGCGTCACTATCAGTTCTGGATTGCTATGCTTGGTCTTAACAAGCTTGGTGCAGTTGCAATTCCTGCCGTTGACCAGTTGCAGGAGCATGACCTTGAATATCGTTTTGATTCAGCAGGTGTCAGTGCTATTGTATGTACTGCAGACGGTGAGGTTTCACGTCAGGTTGATATTGCTGCTGAAAAATGTCCTCAGCTTACAATTAAAATGATGGTTGGCGGCACTCGTGATGGCTGGAGAGATTTTGACGAGGAATACAAACGCTTCAGTTCACACTTTGAACGTACTGAAAATTCACCTTGCGGCAATGATACTATGCTTATGTACTTTACTTCAGGTACATCAGGCTATCCGAAAATTGCGGCACATAACTATAAATATCCTCTTGGACATTTCCATACTGCAAAGTACTGGCATAATGTTGACCCTGACGGTTTGCACTTTACAATTTCCGACACAGGCTGGGCTAAGGCTATGTGGGGTAAGCTTTACGGTCAGTGGCTTTGTGAGGCGGCTACATTTGTTTATGATTTTGACCGTTTTGATGCGGCTGAAATTCTGCCTATGTTTGCTAAGCATAAAATTACTACTTTCTGTGCACCGCCTACTATGCTTCGTATGATGATTAAGCAGGATATTTCAAAGTATGATTTTTCTTCTGTTCAGCATATGACTACTGCTGGTGAGGCTCTTAACCCTGAAGTTTACCGTCAGTTTGAAAAGGCTACGGGCTTGCAGATTAAGGAAGGCTTCGGTCAGACTGAAAGTACTATGATTATCGGTAACCTTGTTGGTAAGCCTCATAAAATCGGTGCTATGGGTAAGCCTGCTCCTATTTACAAGGTTGAGCTTTTGAATTCCGACGGCGAACATGTTAAAACATCTGAATCAGGTGAAATTTGTATCAACGTTAAAGATGGTGCTCCTTGCGGTTTGTTTACAGGCTACTACGGTGACAAGGAAAAAACCGACGAGGTTTGGTATGACGGTTACTACCATACAGGTGACGTTGCGTGGTGCGATGAAGACGGTTATTATTGGTATGTTGGTCGTGCCGATGACGTTATAAAGTCATCAGGCTATCGCATAGGACCTTTTGAAATTGAAAGCGTTATTATGGAGCTTCCATACGTTTTGGAATGTGGTGTTTCCGCTGTTCCTGATGAAGTTCGCGGTCAGATTGTTAAGGCAAGCATTGTGCTTGTAAACGGCACAGAGGGTACTGATGAGCTTAAAAAGGAAATTCAGAATTACGTTAAGGAAAAAACTGCACCATATAAATATCCGAGAATTGTTGAATTCCGCGACAGTCTTCCAAAAACAGTAAGTGGTAAGATTCAGCGTAACAAACTTTAGGCTGAATGTAAAAATTGCCCGGAACGTTCAAGGACGGGTAATTTTTATTAATGCATCTTAATAGTTTTTTGTTGAAAATATTGAGTTATAATGTAGAAATCCGTATGTTTATCATACGGATTTCTTTTTTTGCCCTTGAACTATGAACAAACTTCACCCTCGCAGTATCTATATACAGCTTCGGGTAACCCTGCGGTTC
>JAZQAO010000031.1:0-8892 GCA_045545295.1 Clostridia bacterium | reverse complement strand
CCCAGACGTTCACAGTTGGCTTTAACAGACTCAGAAACGGTTTTCACATATTCTTCGATGCAAAGGGGGGCATCTTTTTGCACATATTTAATGCCAAATCCGCCTCCCATATTGAGCTCCTGAATTTTTACACCGGTAATTTTTTCAATTAATAGAATACTTCTTTAAGGCAAAGTCCTTCGGGTGGCATTGTGATTCCTGCTTTTTCACGGGATTTCGTTTCAAGAATTTCGTCAATCACGCCCGTATCTTTTTTGCCGATGCCGATTTCGTACAATGTGCCCACAATTATCCGCACCATATTGTAAAGGAATCCGTTTCCGTTTACGGTTATTCTGATAATTCCGTCATTTTCTTCAATATTTATGAAATTCACTGTTCTTACGGTGGATTTTTTTGTTTTTCCTACGGAGCTGAAGCCGTGAAAATCGTGTGTGCCGAGAAGTTTTTCTGCAGCAGTTTTCATTTTGCAAATATCAGGTGCTTCATCGGGAAAATATACGTATTTGCGGATAAACACATCGGGCTTTTTGGTAGCTATTAAGTATTCGTAGGTCTTACTTTTCGCATTAAGACGGCTGTGAAATCTTTCATCTGCTTCCTCTATATCCGTTACACGAACATCTTCAGGAAGATAGCGATTAAGGTACGTCAGTACATCCTCTTTTGGCATATCAACATTGCACTTAAAGTTTGCCACCTGTCCTTTTGCGTGAACACCTCTGTCAGTTCTGCCCGAGGCAAAAATTTCCGTTTCCTTTCCGCACATAAGGGAAATCACGTTTTCAAACTTTTCCTGCAGAGTATTTTTGGTGTTTCCCTGCCTCTGCCAGCCGTTATATTTAGTTCCGTCATATTCTACGGTAATTTTATAGTTCATTATACTATGCCCTTTCACACGATTATTGAAATATTGCTTCCGCCGTCCTTGTCTTTTCTGACAACAATCTGCTTATCAATTTTTTCTTTAAGCTCGCTTACGTGGGAAATTATGCCTACAAGACGGTTACCTTCGGCAAGGGATGACAGGGCCTTGATTGCCTGTGCAAGGGATTCGTCATCAAGTGAGCCGAAGCCTTCGTCTACAAACATTGTTTCAAGCCTGATTCCCCCTGCAGAGGACTGAATTTCGTCAGAAAGCCCAAGCGCAAGAGAAAGAGATGCCTTGAATGATTCTCCGCCGGAAAGCGTCTTTACGCTTCGGAGAGAGCCGTTGTAGTGGTCGAGGACATCAAGCTCAAGACCACTCTGACTACGGTTGTTCTGTGCCTCTTTTCTTCTTTTCAGCTCGTATTGTCCGCCTGACATAACCATAAACCTCGTGTTGGCGCGATTTATGATTCTGTCAAAATAAGTCATCTGAATATATGTTTCCAGCATAATCTTTTCTTTTCCGCCCAGATTTCCGTTTGCCGTATTTGAAAGAGATTTCATCCATATCCACTTTTCTTCAACTTCTCTTATGGATGAAAGCTTTTGCATAATACTTTCAAGGGATGCTTTATTTAAGGTTATACGGCTGTGAACCGTCTTTTCCTCGCGGTCAAGCTCAAGTTGCTTTTCCTCAAGTTCAGCCTTTAATGCATTATCCTTTTCGGTATCGAAATCATCGTCACCCACAAGTCTCTTTTTGATTTCTTCCTTTGCAGATTTAAGAAAAGCGAGCTTTTCCTTATTTTCATTAACCGCTTTTAACGCTTCGTTAAATATTTTTTCAATTTCCGCGGCACGCTCTTCAAGAACCGCAATCTCGGTGTATGCTGCACGCTTTGTTTCAAAGGGCAGTTTTTTTGCAAGCTCTGCTATGCGCTTTTCAAGAGCCGCGTTTTCGGCAATTTTTACTTTTGTCTCATCAGTAATTTTTGAAAGTTTCTCTCTTAAAATTTCAAGCTCCTCATTCTTTTTGGGGACAATTTTGTCGAGTGCTTCCTTTCTGCGGATTTTTGCTTCTGCAATATCCGTTTTTTCCTGAATCTCTGCCAGCTGTGACCCGAGTCCTTCCAATCTTTTTGAGATTACTGCCGCTGCATCCTCAGGTAACACCCCTTTGCCAATTGCCGAAAGCTCTGATACCAAGCTCTCCTGCTTTTCTGTTAATGCACCCTTTAATTTTCCTGCTTCTTCTCGTGCCTCTGTAGTAGCGGAATTTTCCTTTTCCACCTTTTCCCGCAAGCTGTCAAGCTCGTCTTTTGTGGGCACATCATCGGGCTTTGTTGCAATGCGCGGATGTTCCAGCGAGCCGCACACAGGACAGGGCATATTTTCCTTAAGGGTATCTGCAAGGATACCTGCCTGCGCCTCAAGGTATATTCTTGTTTTTTCCTTAAGCTCTGCTTCAAGCTTTTCTGCATCGCTATTCTTTTTTATGTAAATTTCTTTAGACTTAACGTACTTAAGATTAAGCGCATTAACATCGTCAATACTGTCAGAAAGCTTTTGAAGTTTTTCTCTTTCCTCATCCAGTCTGCGAATTTCGTTTTCCAGAAGAATTTTTTCCTCGCCTGACTTTTCAAGAGATTTTAGCTCTTCGGTAAGGGCAATTATTTCGTCCACCAAAACCTTGATTTTTTCTTCTTCATATACCACACGTCCCTTACTGTCTTCAATGAATTTATGATTTTCCCCGGATAATTCCTGTTTTTTTGCAAGCTCATCGTAATCGGGAATCATTGCATTGATTTCCGCCGCTTTCTGCAAGAGCTCCTTTGCTTTCGGGAGCTGCTTTTCGGCAGATTGCAACGTATTCAGAAGTTCTTTTTCCTTTTCTGTTTCCGCTTTGAATTCCGCTTCATTTTTTTCTGCATCAGCCTTTGCAAGAATAACATCCTCTGCCTTTGCAAGTCTTGCTTTTACCCCGTCAAGCTCCCCGACAAGTTTTGCTTTTTCTTTCGCAACGGATTTTTCTGTACTTTCGTCCTCCGAAATAAGCTTTTCTAAAAGATTCACAATTTCTTCAGTGCTGAGATTTCCGCTTTTTGCACTGTTAACCTCGCTGAAAAACGGACTCATTTCGCCACATACAATCCCTGCAATGTACTGCTCTATGCTGCTTTTGATTGCTTCGTACTCGTGCCCGAGCTTGCCTGACTCTGTTTTCAGCTTTTCCTGAAGCAAATAGTAGCTTTGAGTCTTGAAAAGCTTCTGAAAAATTTTCTTTCTGTCTTCCGTTGATGCCAGCAAAAGCTTCAGAAAGTCTCCCTGTGCAATCATTGCAATCTGGGTGAACTGATTTCTGTCAACACCTATAATCTCCGCTATGGCAGTATTGACTTCTTTCAGCTTTGTTATTACCCTCCCATCAGGAAGATGTAGCTCGGCATTGGCTTTTTCTGTGGTTACACCCTCTCCCCTTGTTTTCGGACGGTCATATTCGGGATTGCGCTTTACATAATAGTCCTTTTCTCCGGAGGAAAACCAAAGCTCCACTTCTGTCGGTGTTTCCGCTTTTGCATATTTTGAACGAAACATTGACGTCTCGCGGTTATTTCCGCTTGCCTCACCGAAAAGAGCAAACGTAATTGCATCAAATATGGTGGTTTTACCTGCACCGGTATCACCGGTAATAAGGTACAGACCGCTTTGCCCGAGCTTATCAAGCTCAACTTCGGTTTTGCCCGCATAAGGCCCGAAAGCAGACATCACAAGTTTATACGGTCTCATCTATCTCCCTCCCATACTTCTTCAATCAGCTTTTTTATAAAATCAGCCTGCTCTTGTGACATTGGCTGATTGTTTTGTTGTTCATAAAAATCGCAAAAATGCTCGTAGGGAGATTTTTTCTCCACATTTTCGGCACCGTCGATGGAATTCATCTTTCTTGTACGCACATTGTCGTAGTCAAGCTTCATAAGATTACGATATACAACCCTCAGCCGTGAAACCGCATCGGGAATGTCGTCCTCATCAGTAAGAGTTATATGAAGATAATCCTCCTGCCATGTTGTATCCTTATAAAAATCCCGTAGCATAATTTCGTCGTATTTACCTTTGATTTCCACCATATCACGCATAGGTACAAGCGGAATCGTATCAACAGAAAGCCGGCCTTTTTCGCAAAGCTCAACAACGGTAACGCTCTTTTTATCATTTGCTTCAGAAAAAGAATACTTAAGCGGCGTACCCGAATATCTTACCTTTTCTCCCTTGCAGTTCTGCGGACGGTGTATATGCCCCAGCGCAGTGTAGTCAAAAGCCTGAAAAACACTTACATCCACATTATCCGTTCCCCCGACGGATATTTCCTCCGATTCGGTACGGTCTGCGCCTGTCACAAACTGATGAGTTATCATCACATTCCGCTGACTTTCGTCTACGTTAAGAGCCTCAATTGCAACCTTCATCGCATCTGTGTAGGATTCAATCTCAGCGTCCTCGTTAAATTTGCGGACATGGACAGGTTTTACAAAAGGAAGCATCCAGATATTTATTTTGCCGAACTGGTCTTCAAGCACAACAGGTTCTACCTTGCCGTCGTATACGGGAGACATATATATTCTGCTTTGCTCCATAAGTCTTCCGCCAAAGGCAATTCTCTCCGGCGAATCGTGATTACCGCTTATGACAAAAACGCAGAGCTTCCTCTTTGACAGCTTTACAAGAAAATCGTCAAAAAGCGCCACTGCCTCCGCCGATGGAACTGATTTATCGTATACGTCGCCTGCAATTATCACGCCGTCGGGCGATTCTCTGTCAATAATACTCAGTATCTGATTAAGTATGTATTCCTGATCATCGAGCATTGAGTATTCGTTTACTCTTTTCCCGATGTGCAGGTCTGATAAGTGTATAAATTTCATTTTGTTTCTCCTTTAGTCGAGAATTTGCCATCTCTCGTAGGTGACGGGCTTACCTTTTTGTGCCGCTTTAAATGCACGTCTGTTTTTAAGACTCCGAAACCACACGGAAAGCTTATTTGTAAAAAAGCCCATCTCACGGCAAAGCGTAAGATAAACCAGTTTATTGGGAGTATAGTAGGGGTTACACCACACCGCAGCATCACTTCTGCCCGACATATGAAGTAGTGCCGCCGCGACTGCAGGGCTGCGGGATTCTCCCTTTTCGCAGCATATATAAATATCCGTCACATCATCTGACAAGCTACACACGAAATTGATTATTTTCTTGGCGTCCCAGTGGCAGAAAGCTCCGGGATATGATGCATCCTGCGTGTCGGGGAAGTCCAGGAAAAGTGAATTTTCCGGAAAACATTTGCGTATAAATTCATTGTCGGTTTTTGCACAGACAATGATAGCATTCTGTCGGGGCGGCAGATCAAAAGTCTCCGCATCAATTGCCTTTACCGACAGAATGTGCAATATGTGTTTCTTTTCCATACAGACCTCCCTTTCATATCATCTGTGCTTTACCTGCATATTCTCTGAGTTTCATTTTTTGTCTTTTGATATAAGTATCTTCATAGCCTCAATGGCAGTTTTAATTGCACCGTCGGTGTCGTAATGGATGTTATCTTCATATCCCATTTCACGCCTTGTCTGATTGCCCATAACCATAAGCACTGCTCCAACTCTTACACGCCTTACCGCACCCACCGTATAAAGTGCTGCTGTTTCCATTTCACTTGTGAGAGCACCGCACTTAATCCAGGCGTTCCAGTCGTACAACAGCTTTCCCTCGGTAGGCATAGATTCCGGACTGTGTTCACCGTAAAAGGAATCCTTACTCTGCACCACGCCTGCGTGTACACGGTATCCAAGGCTTTGAGCCGCATTATAAAGTGCATTCACACATTCAAAATCACCTGCAGCAGGGTATTCGATGGGAGCATATTCACGGCTTGTTCCCTCCTGCCGTACTGCGGCAGTTGCAACAACAAGGTCACCGCCAAGGATATCCTCTCTCATACCACCGGATGTTCCCACACGAAGAAACGTATCTGCTCCGATATGCACAAGCTCCTCCAGAGCTATTGCGGCAGAAGGGCCACCAATCCCCGTAGAAACAACACTTACCTTTTCACCGCATAAGTATCCCGTATAGGATGTGTATTCCCGATTCTGTGCCACAAACTGTGCATTTTCAAGGTATGCGGCAATCTTTTCGCACCTTCCCGGATCCCCCGGAAGAATAACGTATTTCCCTACATCTCCTTCTTTAAGATGGATGTGATATTCTTTATCATTTGAATAAACAAGTTTAGTCATAGAATACGCCTCCTTACTTTTATTATATCATAGTTTGTAAAAAAGTAAAGGGACTGTAAAAAAAGTCCAGACCGCAAAAAGGCGATAATAATACTATTTGTAGGTGGTTTGCGATTATGACAATGTATTGATTTGGTTGAAAAATCTCATTTTATTCGATTTTTCCATATTTTTAAGCCTTTTTGCTACGAACAAACTTCACCTCCTCGTCGCAACGGGCGCTATTGTCGTATTTGCTTTGCAAATATCGACGTTGTCGCTTTGTTGCTCCTCTCCCATTCAGAGCACGCTTACGCTACCACTCTGAACGGGGCCCGTTGTGTAGGGCTCCCAAAAAGTCCAAATGACTTTTTGGGAAAGAGACAAAACAAGGTTGCAACCATAGTTTTCCTGCGGAAAACGTAATTGCAACCCTTGTTTTGGCGAGGCTTCGGTTCCACCCTACGGGCTCAGTTTGTCCGTTCTGAAGCATTTTTTCCTATTCCCATCAAAATTGGGGGAGTAAAGAAACCCAGTTTCTTTACTCCCCCAATTCTTGTTAATTAAACACAGGCTCTTTTCCTTCTATTTTTGTAAAAGGTGAGTTTTCGGGAGAAGGCTCTGACATAGAAAAATACATCTTTGCCGCCTTTGTAGTACCAAAATCACGGTTTGAACCTGTATTCTGCACCTTGTTAAAGGCTTCACGGAACATTGCGTTGTGTGCTTCCTCACGGTTTAAAAGAAAGTCTATTGTTTCTCTTACCTTTTTGTCGTTAATCTGTCTGTAAAGATACTCATAAACGACCTTTGCACGCTGTTCCGACGCAATATTTGAAAGCAAATCCGCACATAAATCTCCTGTAACGGTTACATAGTCTCCTGTCCAGGAGTAACCCGATGCATTGATAAGTCCGGGGTTAAGTCCCAGAAGCACATGTGTCTGAATTTCTCCGTTAGGCACTGCACAGGCATCAACATCGTGACCGTTAAGAAGATTGATTGTCTGGGAAATCATTTCAAGGTGACTAAGCTCCTCTGCCGCAATGTCCATAAACAAGTCCTTGATTTCGGGATCTTTAATGCGGAAGCTCTGTGACATATACTGCATAGCCGCCTTTAATTCGCCGTTGCCGCCACCAAGCTGTTCCTGCAGAAGCACTGCATACTGCGGATTGGGACGCTCAATTTCAACGGGATGAAATAACATTTTTTCGTGTTTAAACATAAAATACACCTCTCTTTTTAGGATAAGCTTATTTTATCCGAAGAAAGGTGTTTTTATCAGAATATATTTATTTGTTTTTGATTTCCTGCAAAATTTCTTTTGAAATTTCCGGCAGATTTCCTGCGATTTTTGATGCTTCGACAATGTAGTTGTGGACTACACCTGTCATTACTTTAACAATATTAAAATCATACTCCGCAGTAAGCTTTCCGCGTTCTGTTTTAAAGTTTATGTGTTCAATGTAATTTCCCCAAATATCGTCACTTAAGAGTTCAAGTCTTTCCAGTAAAAAGTTCAGCTCAGCCAATGAGTCGGTAAGAGTTATTGCTTTTTCTAAAATATTTTCGTTAGTATTCATAATTTTTCTCCTTTTTAATTCCGAAATAGAATTTTTATTACATTATAATTCCATTTTAGAATTATGTCAACTGTTTTTTGAAGTATAATTAATTAAAACTTCTAAAAAGGAATAATGATATATGAAAACAAGGAAACAAACTTACGGTGACAAGAATCTCGTTGGCAAGAATATTGAAAAACTTCGGAAAGAAAAAGGTATTAAACAAAAAGATTTTATTGCTCAAATCCAAATTATGGGTTGTGATATGAACGCAACAAGCTATTCAAAACTTGAAGGTCAAATAAGAAGTGCAACAGACAAAGAAATTTATGTTATATCTAAAATTTTAGGTGTTACAATGGAAGAACTTTTTGACTGATATAACATCATTTTGTGTACGTTTGTTTTTACCCAAAAATGTACGTCCCCAAATATCGTCACTTAAGAGTTCAAGTCTTTCCAGTAAAAAGTTCAGCTCAGCCAATGAGTCGGTAAGAGTTATTGCTTTTTCAATAATATTTTCGTTAGTATTCATAATTTTTCCCCTTTTTGCTTATATTTATAAGCATATTATAACACATCTATATGATATAATCAAGAAAAACTTATACCTATAAGCAATTTTTAAGGGGTTTTAGAATGGAAAAAATAATTACAAACAGCACTTTCAGCGAAAATCTCAAAAAAATAAGAAAACAAAGCGGTCTTACGCAGGAAAAAACCGTCAGAGAACTTCAACTACTAGGCTCAACTATTAGTAGAAGCACATATTCTCTTATCGAGATGGGCAGAGGAAATATATTTATCAGCGATTTAGTAGGCTTACAACAGATTTTTGGTGTAGAATTTAAAGAATTCTTTGAAGGAATCTCTGTAGAAAGATGAACAACACAAAAAGCAAGTCATTTGACTTGCTTTTTTCTTAGCTTATAGGAAATTACTACTTATAAGCTGTATTTAAATAAATAAAGTTTTTGTTCAGGAACAAAGAAGATGCCATTTTGAGTGCCAAAATGGCGAAAAGCACCGGGGGATTCCGAATCTCCCCTAGCCGTTTGAAACAATGTCGCTCTGCTTCACTACCGCTTGCATAGCTCCTGTTTCTGCACAACCCTGCGCCATCGCTTCATCCGCCACCGGCGGCGCTCAGGCTCGGTTCCCCTAAAACGGCCTCGCAGGGGCGT
>JAZQAO010000030.1:0-64970 GCA_045545295.1 Clostridia bacterium | reverse complement strand
CACTAAATCTTCTATGCTTATCATTTCTATTTGGTATCTGTTCTCGTATCCTTTTTGCATCATCTTTCATCACCTAAGAACATTATACCACAAAATGAAGAAAAAGCCCAGAATTATCTGGACTTTTTCGACAGTCTGAAGTCCTCCACAGGAGGACTTTTTTTATCGTATAGGAAATTGCGTTTTTTATCGCGAGCAATATTTGTGGGTTTTAAGTTAAGTTTGGACGCGACGTGGGTGAAGCGGCACGCTTCTTTTTTACCGTATAGGAATTTGCGTCAAATTATGACGCAGGAAACTTTGTTTGCACTCCTGCGAGGGTGCGACATGGGTGAAGCGGCACGCTTCTTTTTTACCGTATAGGAATTTGTGTCAAATTATGACGCAGGAAACTTTGTTTGCACTCCTGCGAGGGTGCGACATGGGTGAAGCGGCACGCTTCTTTTTTATTCATTGTACGAAAGTAAAATATCTCCGATTTTATACACGTCACCGGCGCCCATTGTTATAACAAGATCACCTTTTTTTGCCTGTGCTTTTATAAAATCAGCTGCATCGTTAAATGTCTTTTTATATACCGCATTGGGAATAGAATTTGCAAGCTGCTGTGCAGACACAATGCCGGTATCTATTTCTCTTGCGGCATAAATGTCTGTTATGACAATGTTAACACCGCTTTCAGTAAGCACCTTCACAAAATCGTCGAAAAGAGTTTTTGTTCTTGTGTAGGTGTGGGGCTGAAATACGCACCATACGTTGTTGTATTTCATATCTTTGGCAGTTGCAAGTGTTGCCTTTATTTCCGTCGGGTGATGAGAGTAATCGTCGACAACTACGATTCCACCCATAATTCCGCGGGTTTCAAAACGGCGATGAGTTCCGCCGAAGTGGTGGAGGGAGTCGCATATATCCTCTGCCGGAACACCAAGGTGTTCCGCTGCTGCAAATGCTGCAAGTGCATCGTACACATTGTGAATTCCCGGAACGGACAGCCTGATTTCACCAACCGGGTTACCTTTTTTGCAAACTGTAAAGGTATAATGGTTGTATCCGTTATGATTGAGATTATCAATTGTATAGTCAAAATCACCGTGAATGCCGAACGTCACAACCTTGCGGTTGATACCTTCAATAGCTTTTCTGATATTTGCATCCTCTCCGTTTATAATAATGGCACCATCCTCAGGCGTGAGAAGTGCAAGCCCTCTGAAGGTTTCTATAATGTGGTCAAGATCCTTGAAATAGTCAAGATGGTCTGCCTCGATATTGGTAATTACAGAAACTTTAGGGAAGAAACGAAGAAAACTCTGATGATATTCGCAAGCCTCAGCAATGAAATAGTTTTTGTCACCGATATGAACATTACCGTGAATAATATCAAGCTCGCCACCTACGGTAATTGTAGGATTTTTGCCACATTCGACAAATATATGAGAAAGCATACCTGTTGTAGTAGTTTTTCCGTGGGTACCGCTTATGGCAATGGGGCAATCGTATTCTTTCATTATAATGCCCAGCATTTCTGCTCTGTCTATTTCTTTTATACCAAGCTCTCTCGCACGTAATCTTTCCGGATTGTCTTCTCCGATTGCGGCACTGTAAACCACAAGTTCACTGTCTTTGATGTTGTCTGCACTGTGACCAATATATATTGTGACACCTAGCTCTGCAAGTTTTTCAGTAAGCGGAGAAGGTGAACGGTCAGAACCGGAAATTATACATCCGTCATTAACCAGCATCTGTGCAATCCCTGACATACTGATACCACCAATGCCGATAAGATGTATTTTCATACCGCTTTTAATGGTAATATTGCTCAAAAAAATCACTCGCCTTTATAAAATCTGGGAAATTTAATAAATTTTTTTATTTTTTTGTTGAAATACAGTTCATTATTTGATATTATACATAATGTAGAGAAAAATCAATAGAAAAATGAAAAAAAGTTAAAAAAATATTCATTTTGGAGGGAAAAAGTATGCAGATTACAGACATTAAAGTGAGAAAAGTTTCTCAGGAAGGAAAGATGAAGGCAGTAGTCTCAGTTACCTTTGACAATGTTTTTGTAGTGCATGACATTAAAGTGATTGAAGGAAAGGAAAAACTCTTTGCAGCTATGCCCAGCAGAAAGTCTGCTGACGGTACATACCGCGACATCGTGCATCCCATAACATCAGAAATGCGCGAAGAGCTTCAGAATGCAATTCTTGCAAAATATGAAGAATTCCTTTCTGCAGATCCGGAACTGACAGAAGAATAATATACAGCAGGATACTCGGATTCGGCTTGGTTGGGTCCGAGTATCTCATTTGGTCTATACATAATATGCCCCAACTTCTTTATTTGTATAAAGACGGGGATTTATGATAAAATTATATTAAATCACGGAGGAATTGAAATGATATCCCACGGTAAGAACATCAAGTTATTCACAGCAAATTCAAATCCAAAGCTTGCAGAGGAAATTGCAAAGCAGCTCAACCTTGAACTGGGTGAAGCTAATGTTGGTCTTTTCTCTGACGGAGAAATTTTTGTTAACATAGGCGAAACAGTCCGCGGAAGTGATGTTTTCGTTGTACAGTCAACAAGCTCTCCCGTAAATGACAATCTTATGGAAATGCTCATTATGATTGATGCATTCAAGAGAGCATCCGCAGGCAGAATTACTGCAGTTATTCCTTATTTCGGATATGCACGTCAGGACAGAAAAGCAAAGGCAAGAGATCCGATCAGTGCAAAGCTTGTTGCAAATCTTCTTACAGAAGCAGGTGCTGACAGAGTCCTTACTATGGATCTTCACGCAGCACAGATTCAGGGATTTTTTGATATTCCGGTTGACCATCTTCTCGGCGGACCCATCCTTGCTCCGTATTTTATGGAAAAATTCAAAGATGAGCTTGAAGATATCGTTGTTGTATCTCCCGACTTTGGTAGCGTTACACGTGCAAGAAGCTTTGCTCAGAAGCTCAATGTGCCGATCGCAATCATTGACAAGCGCCGTCCCAGACCTAACGTAAGTGAGGTTATGAACATTATAGGTGACGTACAGGGTAAGAAGGTTATCCTTGTTGACGATATGATTGATACAGCAGGTACTATCTGTCAGGCAGCTCACGCTCTTGTTGAAAAGGGCGGAGCAAAGGAAGTCTACGCTTGCTGTACTCATCCTGTACTCAGCGGTCCTGCTATCGAAAGACTCGAAGCAAGCCCCATCAAGGAACTTGTTTGTCTTAACACAATTGCTCTTCCTGAAGACAAGATTATGGCTAAGACAAAGATTCTCAGCGTAGCTCCTATGTTTGCAGAGGCAATCGAGCGTATTTATGAGGATGTTTCAGTAAGTCCTTTGTTTGTATAATTACATAAAACACAAATGATGCCGCCCCCGGTATTTCCGGTGGCGGCATTGTGAACGTTAAATAAAAGGAGATTTGTTATGTACCTTATTGTCGGATTGGGTAACCCGGGGCGTGAATATGAAAAAACAAGGCATAATGTCGGGTTTGTTGCGATAGATTATCTTGCAGGGCAGATTAACGCAAAAATCAGCAAAATTAAATTCAAGGGAATTTTCGGGGAAGGCTTTATCGGAAACGAAAAATGTATACTTCTTAAGCCTCAGACTTACATGAACCTCAGCGGTGAAAGTGTAAGAGAGTGTGCCGAGTTTTATAAAATCCCCACAGAGAATATAATAGTAATATACGACGATATAACGCTTGAGCCCGGAAAGGTAAGAATAAGACCGTCAGGAAGTGCCGGTGGACATAACGGAATGAAAAGTATTATCTATCTTCTTAATTCAGATAAGTTTCCGAGAGTTCGCTTTGGAGTCGGTGCTCCCGAACACGACCTTTCCAATCATGTTCTCGGTCACTTCAGTGACGAGGATGGCGTAAGCGTAACAAGGGCAATAAAAAATATAGAAGATATAATTTCTGTAATTATTAAGAACGGATTAGACGATGCAATGAGTAGATTTAATAACAGGGTGTTGTGATTATATGAATGCAATTAACCGATTGCTTGACAGCTCAAAAGAATTTAATACAGTAGTCAGTGAAGCCGTGAAGGGTAACTTTCCCATAAGCATAAGCGGATGTGCAGACGCACAGAAGGCGCATATAATTGATTCTATCGCAAGAAAGCTTGGAAAAAAGGTGTTCGTTGTTACCTATAACGACATACAGGCAAGGCGTCTTGCAGGAGATCTCAGCTTTTTTACAGACAACGAGTGTGTGTATATTCCGCCTAAGGAAACTGTGCTTTATGAAGTGGAGGCATCAAACCACGAAATTGACAACAAAAGGGCAGCGGCATTGGGTGAACTTTCCAAAGGAGCAGATGCAGTGGTATCTATTGAATCTCTGCTCCACTTTGTTGCGGCTAAAAATGACTTTAATTCTATGCAACTGGAATTTAACTACGGCGGAGTAACCGAAGCGGACTCTCTTGCGGAAAAGCTTGTCAAAATGGGCTATGCACGTGTTGATACAGTAAATTTAAGAGGGCAGTTTGCAATCCGAGGAGGTATAGTTGATATTTATTCTCCCGATGCTCTTTATCCGGTGAGAATGGAGCTTTTCGGAGACGACATTGATTCTTTAAGGTATTTTGATTGTGACAGTCAGATGAGTATTGAGAAAATCGACTCTGCAAGTATTATACCTGTAAATATCGACAGCGCAAGAGATACTATGCTTTCTTATCTCGGTGATGACTATATTATTTTCATGGATGAAATGCAGAGAGTGAGTGAGTCTGCAAAGGCAGTAGAGTGGGAAATTGCAGAAAATATCAGGACTCTTGCGGATAAATGTACAAAAACAGATGTGTCGGAGTGCGTGAATAACTATGCAGATATTGTTAAAAGCATTGAAAAAAGACAGACCTTTGCAATTTGTGCGATCTCTGCAGGAATTGAAGATATTACAATAAAGAAAGAATTGAAAATAACAGGAAAGGGAATTTCAAGCTACAGCGGAAATATTGAATTTCTTGTTTCCGATATTATGCGATGGAAGGAAGAAAGCGTAAAAACAGTTATACTCGGGGGCAGTACTTCCCGTGCAAAAAAAATTACAGAAATGCTGTGTGACCGGGATATTCGTGCATCTTATGATGAAAATCCTGCGGAGCTTTCTTTAAAATATGTAACCGTAATGCCGGGTAGCATTACAAGAGGATTTGAGTATCCATTAGAGGGGATTGCTGTTGTAAGTGACAGTGAAATTTTTGCAGCAGAAAAGAAAAAAAGAAGAACAAGAAAAGATGAAAATGCCGTCAAAATCCGCACGGCAGATCAGCTTGATGTAGGAGATTATGTCGTACATCGCGTTCACGGTATAGGAAAATACCTTGGTATCACCCGTATGACAGTAAGCGGTGTAACGAAAGATTATATAAAAATTGAGTACCGCGGGGAAGACTATATCTACCTTCCGGTAGGTCAGCTTGACGCTGTAAGTAAATATACAGGCGGAGAAAACAAGGTTGTAAGACTTAACAGACTTGGCTCTCCCGAATGGGCAAATGCCAAGAGAAAAGTAAGGCAGTCAGTAGAGGAAATGGCACAAAAACTGGTGCAGCTTTATGCCGAAAGGGCAAACTCTGAGGGGGTTAGCTTTTCTCCGGATTCACCATGGCAGCACGATTTTGAAAGTGCTTTTCCGTATGAGGAGACGGAGGATCAGCTTCGCAGCACTGCAGAAATAAAAAAGGATATGGAAAGCAGCCGTCCTATGGACAGACTTCTTTGCGGCGATGTCGGTTACGGAAAAACAGAAGTTGCAATGCGTGCAGCATTTAAAGCTGTTCTTGACGGATACCAGGTTGCGTATCTTGTACCGACTACTATTCTGGCATCACAGCACTACCATAATTTTGTTGAAAGAATGAAAGACTATCCCATAACTGTAGGGATGCTTTCAAGATTTTCAACACCGACACAAACAAAAAAAACTCTTAAGATGCTTCAGACAGGGGAGTGTGATATTGTTGTCGGCACTCATAAACTGCTTTCAAAAAATGTAGTGTTTAAAAAGCTGGGTTTTCTTATTGTTGATGAGGAACAACGCTTTGGTGTAACCCATAAAGAAAAAATCAAGGAAATGAAAAGCAATGTTGACGTGCTTACCCTCAGTGCAACACCAATTCCAAGAACGCTTCACATGGCGATGATAGGAATTCGTGATATGAGTGTGCTGTCAGCACCGCCGAGTGACCGATATCCAGTTCAGACATACGTGCTTGAGTATAATGATGCAGTTGTAAAAAATGCCATCGAGAGGGAAGTAGCCCGTGGAGGGCAGGTATATTATCTGCATAACAGAGTAGAAAGCATCTATGCCGCAGCAGAAAGACTGAGAAGACTTGTTCCCGACCTCAGAGTCGGGGTTGCTCACGGCAAGATGAATGAAACGGATCTTGACGATGTTATGATGCAAGTAGAGAATAAGGAACTCGATGTGCTCGTTTGCACGACTATTATAGAAACAGGGCTTGACATTCCCAATGTTAATACCATAATTATTGAAAATGCAGATACGCTCGGACTCAGCCAGCTTTATCAGCTCAGGGGAAGAGTCGGAAGGACAAACAGACTTGCATACGCATATCTTACCTATAAGAAAAACAAAATTCTTGACGAGGTTGCCGAAAAGCGACTTCGTGCAATCCGTGAATTTACGGAGTTTGGTTCAGGCTTCAGGATTGCCATGCGTGACCTTGAAATCCGCGGTGCCGGCAATGTGCTTGGCCCTGAACAGCACGGATTTATGGCAAGTGTAGGCTATGATATGTACTGTGCTATTCTTGAAGATGCCGTAAACGATGCTATGGGTAAGCCACCAAGAGAGGAAAAAACAGAAACTGTCATCGATATCGAAGTTAATGCATTTATCCCCGATAGCTATATTCCGACTTCAAATCTCAGAATTGAAGCATATAAGCAGATTGCCGGAATAGAAAACCTTGGTGACCGCTACGGCGTTGAAGGAAGCTTTGAGGACAGATACGGTGAAATTCCGCAGGAAACCTATAATCTGCTTGAAATACAGATGATGCGTGTCAGTGCAATAAATGCAGGTATCAAGGAGATTTCTCATGCAGAAGCAGGTATTGTATTTAAAATACAAAGAATTACCCCTGAGCTGCTTGATAAGATTTCAATTCTCGCATCTCAGAATAAAGGAAAAATTCTCTTTGGTGCAGGTGAAAATCCTTATATATTGTTAAGAGAAAAGAATCTAAAAGGAGAAAAACTTATCGAAAGTATAAATAATGTGTTAAACTGCTTGCAAAATGAAGAGGAATGATATATAATAATTAGGATTGCTTTAGATAAGGGAGTTGATTTGCAGAATGAAAAAAGTATTTGCATTGGTTCTTACGGTGCTTTTATTGACTACGACTGTTTTTGCCGGTGCGGCAGACAGATTGAGCACGACCGTAACCACAGCAGTCATAGAAAATACCGACGGAAGGTTTGCTGTGAATGATAGTGGAATCTGTGCGAGAATCGGCGGAGTGAATATTAAAAAGGATTTGTTTAATTACATTGCTTACAATATGCTTGGGCAGATAGGGAATATGATTACTCCCGGTCAGACTACGGAAAAGATTCTGGCGCAGGACCTGGGTAACGGAGTTACTGTGGAAGAATATATAAAGAAATCAACAGTTTCATTTTTATCTCAGTATATAGCAGTGCAGAAGCTTGCAAAAGAGTGCGGAATACAGCCCGGTGAAGAGTCATCAAAGCACGTCGAAGCTATGAGAGAGAATATGGTGATGCAACTGGGTGGAGAAGAGGCTTTCAAGGCATATCTTTCTGAAATGAAAGTAAGTGAAGAAAGTCTGATGAAGATTGAGGAATGGTCATACATTACAGATGAGTATGTGGCAAAAGCTACGGAAGAAGGTTCAGCAGCATATGTCGATGAGCATATAGCGGAAAAAACTTTCAAAGAAAAGTATTTTAAAATAAAGCTTATACTTCTGAATTCGTCTCCGACTTTTGACAGAGAAGGCAATCTCACTGCTGCAAAATCGGAAGATGAGCTTACGGCACTTTCCGCTGAAATAATTGAAAAGCTTGACAATGGCGAGGATTTCGTAGAACTCAGCTATGAACATAATATGGATACAGGAATGGATCCGGATGGCTTTTATGTGTTTACCGACGGAGAAATGGTTCCGGATATTGAGGATGCAACAAAAAAACTTAAACCCGGCGAGTATACAAAAAGCCCTGTAAAAGGAAATTTCGGTTATGCCATCATAAAAAGGTATGAAAGCATCCCCGAAAAGGACGAGCTTTCTGATATGGTGCAGAAACTCTCGGAAAAGAAGCTTGTGGAAATTGTTGGAGAACAAAGCGAAAAGCTCAGTGTCAGACTGAATGAAGAGGGAATAAAGAAAACCTTAACAGATCTGATTGAATCAATGGTGTCTTAATAATTTATGTAATAATTAAAAATGAGAGGAAGTAACAAAATGAAAAGAACATTATCTTTAATTATCTCGCTTGTTTTAGTAGCGATGCTTGTTTTAAGCGGCTGCTCATCAAATGTCAAAACAGAAAACGATGAGGCGCTTGACGGAAGTGTTATTGCAACTGTAGAAAACGTTGATATAACTCAGGCTGATTTCAACTTTATTTACAGAATGCTTTTCAACGAAATGTCTCAGTATGCACAGTATTACGGTGATCAATGGCTTTCACAGCCCATTGACGAAGAAGGAACAACTGTTGAAGCATATCTGAAGGACAGTGCAATGAAGCAGCTTACACAGCTTGTTTCAGCATCCATCCTTGCAGAGGAATACGATGTTGATCTTGACAATCTCAGTGACGTTACTGAAAAGAGCAAGGAAGATGTTGTTGCCAATTACGGCGGAAAAGAAGGTTATATTGAATTTCTTAAGGATTGCCGCACAACAGATAAAGCAATTATGACTTATCTTAACAGAGCTGAAACCTACTCAAGACTTTATGAAAAGTTAACAGCAGAAGGTGAAAAAGCATATATTAGTACAGACGAATTAACAAAAGAATTTGCACAAAACTATATGACTGTCCGTCACATTCTTGTTTCTACACAGGAGCAGACAGGCGAGGACGGAAGCGTAATTCCTGCAAGAAGTGATGCTGAAGCAAAAGCAATTGTGGATGAAGTTCTTAAGAAAATTGCAGCAGGCGAAGATTTTAATGAACTTATTGAAAAGTACGACGAGGATCCCGGTATGGAGCCCGGTAAGTTCTACACATTTACAAGCGGTCAGATGGTTCCCGAATTTGAAGAAGCATCAAAGAACCTTAAAGTAGGAGAATATACAAAGGAAGCTGTTAAGACGGACTACGGTTATCACATTATCAAAAAGTATGAAATTGATACTGCCGACCAGAATTTCACAACTTTCAAACAGCAGAAGACAGATGAAAAAGTAAACGAAATCGTAGAAAAGAAGATAGAATCGCTTAAGGTGTCAAAGAAAGACAGTGACATCGACAAGTATGTAAAGGAATGGCTCGAAGTTCTAAAAAAAGACCTTAAGGAAGCTATGGAAGCACAACAGAAGGCTATGGAAACACAGCAGAATGCTGCTGAATAAAATTTAAATACAGTTCTTCGGGGGTGGGTGAAATTCCCTGCCGGCGGTAAAGTCCGCAAGCATTATGCATGACACGGTGCAATTCCGTGACCGACGGTATAGTCCGGATGAGAGAAGATGTTTTTTAGTAATTGTAAAGAGCAGACCCCGCACGGGTCTGCTCTTTTGATATAGGAAATCGAGTGAATTTAAGACGGGAGAATTATAATGAATAAGACAAAAAAAATAACTGCTTTGGGAATGTTTGCGGCACTTACTTATGTGGTAATGCTTCTGTGCAAAACTATGCCGCCAATGTTTGCTGCATTTCCGTTTTTAAGCTATGATGCAAAAGACGTTATAATAGTAATAGGTGGGTTTGTATACGGCCCGTTTGCAGCATTTTTAATTTCCCTTATTGTATCGCTTGTTGAGATGCTTACAGTCAGTGATACTAACATAATAGGCTGTCTTATGAATATTGCGGCGGCGTGTGCGTTTGCCTGCACTGCATCTGCAATATATTCAAAAATGCGCTCTGTTAAAGGTGCAGGCATAGCATTGGCGATGGGAGTAGTATGCAGTGTTGCGACTATGCTGGTGCTTAATTATTTATTGACTCCGTTATATATGAAAATTCCAAGAGAAGCCGTAGTAAAGCTCTTAATACCTGCAATACTTCCTTTTAACTCCATTAAATATATTCTTAATGCTGCACTTACACTTATAATATATAAGCCTTTTGTAAATATTCTCAGACGTGCAAACATTATTGAGTACAGAGAATTGGGCTATAAAGCAAAAAATAACATTCCGGTAGTTCTGGCAGGAGTATTTTTGATTTTAGTATGTGTTCTTGCTGTGTTTATTATTAACAGATAATTTCTGTTTTTCATACTTCAGCTTTGTTGCCATTCCACCTCGGATATGACGCTCAGCTTTGTTATGGTCAAGGACTTTTTTTACATCCGCTGCAAGAAGTGGGTCAAATTCCTCAAGTCTTGCAGTAACGTCCTTGTGTACGCCGGATTTAGAATAACCGAATACCTTTGCGGTATCGCGTACAGTTGCGTTGTGCTCCAATATGTATTCGGCAAGCATTATAGCACGCCTCTCGATATAATCTTTCAAAATAAAGGCCCCCTTTTCACTCTAACTTATGAGCAAAAGGGGGCTGTTATGTCTATAATTATTATTTGTTGTCTACTTTACCGTAAAGATTAAGTCTGAAAAGACGACTTTCATCATCGGGATTTTCACATTCGATTGTTGCATGGCTGAGACTTCCGCCCTGAACAATGCTCATAAGACCTACTACTCTGCAGAATGAAGACATAAGATTTATTCTGTCACCGTCATCTGTTGTCATCCATACCTGACCTGTGCAATTGCCGAGCTCTTTTACGAAAGCTGCAACATCAAGATCGTGAATTTCAAATTTTCTCATAGAAATACCTCCAAAACTTAAATTCTGATAATAGCATAAACCAAAATTAAGCAAAAGTCAATAAATGTAACTTAACTGTAATTTATTGTTGCTGTTTTTTTATTCTGTTAGCTTCTTTTGCTCTTAAATCTGTATCAAGGATTCTTTTTCTGATACGAAGAAAATTGGGAGTAACCTCCAGAAGCTCATCATCTGCAAGAAAATCAAGACTTTCTTCGAGACTGAGGATTTTAGGAGGGGTGAGACGGAGTGCCTCATCACTTCCTGCAGCACGCATATTTGTTGCCTGCTTACGTTTACACACATTAACAACAATATCCTCAAGTCTGCTGCATTCACCTACAACCATACCCTGATAAACCTTCTCACCGGGTCCTATAAACATAAGACCTCTGTCCTGCGAGTTAAAGAGTCCGTAAGCTACGGATTCACCTGCCTCATAAGCTACAAGACTACCTCTTGATCTGGTGGTGAATTCACCGGGAATTACGGGCTCGTAGCAGTCAAACACACTATTTATAATACCTGTGCCCTTAGTTGCAGTAAGAAGCTCTCCACGGTATCCGATAAGCCCTCTTGAAGGGATTCTGAACTCAAGCTTGGTATATCCGGTGGCACCGGGAGCCATATTTGTAAGAGTACCCTTACGTGTACCGATTCCTTCCATAACGACACCGGTGTATTCGTCAGGAACGTCAACAGTCAATATTTCAACCGGCTCGCACATAACTCCGTCAATTTCTTTGTTGATGGTTTTGGGCTTACTTACCTGAAATTCGTACCCCTCTCGGCGCATATTTTCAATAAGCACTGAAAGATGAAGCTCTCCTCTGCCTGAAACAATGAAACTGTCGGGAGAATCTGTTTCTGTCACTCTGAGAGCTATATTACTTTCAAGCTCTTTTATAAGTCGGTCTCGAAGGTGCCTGCTTGTAACGTAATCTCCGTCCTGACCTGCAAAAGGACTGTTGTTTACACTGAATGTCATAGAAAGAACAGGCTCATCCACAGGTGTGAAGGGAAGCGGTTCTACAACACCGTTTGCACAGATTGTATCACCGATGTTGATTTTTTCAACACCGCTTATGGCAACTATTTCACCAGCGGAAGCCTCGTCTATAACCTGCTTTTCAAGGTCTTTATAGGAGAACAGCTTGGATATACGGGCATTATACGGGTTCATACCCTCGCGGCTTATGGTAATGGGCATATTGGTCTTTGCATAACCTCTGTTTATTCTGCCCACTGCAATTCTGCCGGTAAAGGTATCGTAGTCAATGTTTGAAACAAGCATCTGAAATTCACCGTCACGAGTATCTTCGGGCGAAGGAATGTGCGACACGATAAGGTCAAAAAGCACTTTAAGGTCTGCAGGATGATTATCGGGAGAAAGACTTGCCCAACCGTCCCTGCCTGATACATAGACTACGGGAGAATCAAGCTGGTCGTCTGTTGCATCAAGGTCGATAAACAATTCAAGAAGTTCATCAGTAACTTCATAAGGGCGCGCGTTGGGGCGGTCAGCCTTGTTAACTACCATAATAATTGAAAGATTAAGTTCGAGTGCCTTTTTAAGAACAAAACGTGTCTGAGGCATACAACCTTCAAACGCATCTACAAGCAGGAGAACACCGTCGGCCATTTTAAGACCGCGCTCAACTTCGCCGCCGAAGTCAGCGTGACCGGGTGTGTCGATTATATTGATTTTAACATCGTTGTACATAAGGCTTGTGTTTTTTGCAAGAATTGTAATTCCACGTTCTTTTTCTATATCGTTAGAATCCATTACGCGCTCTTCAATTTGTGCATTTTCACGGAAAACACCGCTTTGCTTGAGAAGAGCATCAACAAGTGTTGTCTTGCCGTGGTCAACGTGTGCAATAATGGCAATATTTCTTATATTCTGTGGTTCTATCATTTGTGTATACTTCCTTTCAGTTTTTTTCTGTTACAAAGGTACTCCAGGTATCTGCATACTGTAAAAGTAAAAGAAGTGGAGTTTCTTTTGTGGCAACTGATTTGTTGTCATCTACATATTGTCCGTCGTGGTACATAATTGCCTGGGTTTCACTTTCTGAAAGACGGATGTAAGGAGAGGCAAGATAAAGACTGCGCAGAGGAACACTCATATAAACAAGCGAGTTGTTTATGCTGTATGGAACAGACGGCCCGTAACCGTACTGTTTTTGTCTGGGGGTAGGCTCATTGGGGATGTACATCGGATTTCCGGGCATACCTGCCTTTCCCAGGTCGTGTATAAGAGCAGTTATAACGCAGCTTTCTTCGTCGATGTCGGGAGCAAGTGCATTTCTTAATTTGAGCATATTTTCAGCAACGTTCACACTATGCTCCAAAAGTCCTTCCTCCTTGCATAAATGGTAGCGTGTGCTTGCAGGAGAAGAAAGATAAGCGGTTTCGTTTTCAACAAAATCCATAAGGCGTGAAAACTCCTCTTTCCGTTTTACTACTTTTGATTTGAGTAAATCATAGCGCTCTTTAACTGTCATAAAAAAACTCCCTTTCAAAATATCTAATCTATTATACTACAAAAGGACGTGTATTTCAATAAAAATTTCCGTTTGCTAAAAAATACCTTTTAAATTTTGTATATTAACGCATTGAAATACAAATGCTAAATACAAATCAAATCTGAAGGAGGAATCTTTAGTGGGAAAAATGATGGGCTTTTTAAAGGGATTTGTCGCAGGTTCGCTGATTTGCGGATCAGTGTGTATGATGATGGAACCGCCTAATATGAATAAAGCAAAGAAAGCGTATAAAAAAACTAACCGTGCTTTAAAAAATGTAGGGTATGCTCTTGAAGAACTGATATCCGGAAATTAAAAAAGAAGCGTGCCGCTTCACCCATGTCGTACCCTCGCAGGAGTGCAAACAAAGTTTCCTGCGTCATAATTTGACGCAAATTCCTATACGGTAAAAAACTGCCATACGTAAAGGACTTACGTATGGCAGTTTTAATGCGTAATAAATGAACTTAACACTTGATATTACTTCTTTGTCGAGTAAAGCGAGCCTACACTTAAAACAGACGGTATACACCGACAACTTTTCCGAGAATAGAAACACTGTCAACAATTATCGGTTCCATAAAGTCATTTTCAGGCTGAAGACGGAAATGACCGTTTTCCTTATAGAAGGTTTTTACGGTTGCACTGTCTTCTACCAAAGCTACTACCATTTCTCCGTTTCGTGCAACATCACATTTTTCAACAATTACATAGTCGCCGTCAAGAATACCGGCATTAATCATACTTTCACCCCGCACACGGAGCATATAAATCTCGTTCTTTTTTGCAAAATCCATCGGGAGAGGGAATGTGCGCTCAAGATTTTCTTCAGCAAGAATCGGAAGCCCTGCACTGACTCTGCCTATAACCGGTACTTCCAGATATTCTTTTTCCATTGAAGAAATGTTTGTAGGGACATTTGCAAGTCTGATGCCGCGGGAACTGCCGTCATCTTTAATTATATAACCGTTCTTTTCAAGTCGTTTGAGATATCCGTGTACGGTAGATGGAGAACTGAGTCCAACCGCCTCGCAAATTTCCCTCACCGTGGGAGGGTAGCCCTTTTCTGAAACCTGCTTTTCTATAAAGCTGAGAATCTGTTGCTGCTTATCAATGTTAGCTGCCATAATTAATCCTCCTGAAATTGATTTATGCTTATTATATCATACTAGAATCAGAAAATCAAACATTTGTTCGAAAAAATATTTATTTTTTCACATAATAATAAAACGATTGTAAATAAATGTCAAAAAACATATTTTTCTTGACTTATTTTGATATAATTGGTATTATATATAGTAGATATGATGGCGAAAGGAGACTATATATATGAATACGGAAAATGAAAATATAAATATAGCGGAAGAATCCGAAGACAAAGTCACTCAGGAAACTAAGCCTGCAGAAGAAATCAACGATGATGAAAAAGTTGAAGATATAGAAGAAACTGCAGAAGCAGATAAAGTAATTGAAGAACAAATGGATATTGAAGCGGTTGAGAGAGAAATTATGGAAGAATTTGCTCCCAAACCCATAGAGATACCTAACTACGATAAGGAAAAGGAACAGAAAAAACGAGAAAAAGCAAAACAGAAAAAGAAGGGTAAGAAAAGCAAAAAGGCAAAAAAACGTAAGAAAATGGTTAAGAAAATTCTTAATGTTATTATGATGAGTCTTCTTGCACTTTTGCTTGTGGTTATTACAATCGTTACAGTTGCGGCTCTTATTGTAAGACTCAACACATCGGAATACGCAGTTGAGAATGCAATAAATGATTCCAGACCGGAAATGTTTACGATAGGAAATCTCAGTGCAGATCTCAGAGGGAACCTCATTTTGGTTGAAAGCTCTCCCGAAGCAGGTCTTGCAGATATTATAAGAGATAACACAAAGGGCACTGTCAGAACTACATATTCTACAATAGAGGCTGAAGTTAAAAAATCTACTTACCCTGAATTTGTGGCGTCAGTTGCATCAGAGGTTATTGGATACTATCTGTACGGAAACGAGTATTCACCCCTGACGCGTAAAGAAATTTCCGACGTAGTGGCGCAGAATTCATCCAAGATAGATTTCCTTACCGGACGTAAGTTATACAGACAGCAGTGCGATGATATTGCAACAAGCGTATTAAAGAGTAAGGCAGTACAGGAACTCAGTGCGGAATCACTCAATAATCAGCCCACTGTAAAAATTACTACAATTGCATCAGCGATACTGTCGCTTCCTATGCTGATTGGTATGGTAGTTGCATTACTTCTTTTGATTATTCTTGTAATAATTCTTTGCGGCGGATATTCTCACAAAATAATCGGAGCTGCGTTTATTATCGCAGGTGCTTTATCGGGAACAGCAGGCTTTTTATACAAGCCAATGTTTAATGTGTCAAGCAAGTTTATAAACTGCGTTATAGACGCAATAGTGCAGAGCTTTAATAAAAATTCCCTTATCTGTGGTGTATGTGTGCTGGCGCTGGGTGTGCTTGTCATCTTTATCGGAAGTGCATTTACAGACAGAGAAGAATTTATTGAAGAAGATGACTATATTGACGGATTAGATCCGGCAGAAGAAAGTAAATAAGAAAACAAGGGGTGTAAAAACTGGTTTTTTACACCCCTTTGTAAATAATGAATAAGGAGACAGTATGATTATACCAATATTTATTCCTCATGAGGGATGCCCGAATGACTGCGCTTTCTGTAATCAGAGAACAATCAGCGGACAGAAAAAAGCCCCCGAAAAAGATGAAACCATAAGAATAATTGAAGAACATCTTCAGACGATGGGCGGATTTGCAGATGAAATTGCATTTTTTGGCGGAAGTTTTACCGGGATCGATGAAAAAAAGCAGAACGAATATCTTTCTGTGGCAAAAAAATACATAGATGATGGTAAAATCAAATCAATACGCCTCTCCACAAGACCGGACTACATAACAGATGAAATCGTGAGAAGACTTAAAAACTACGGTGTAAAAAATATTGAGCTCGGAGCGCAGTCTATGGATGAAACTGTACTGCGCCTTTCCGGTCGTGGACATAGTGCAAAGGATGTGGAAAAAGCGTCGGAGATAATAATTAAAAACGGACTGTGCCTCGGACTTCAGATGATGACCGGACTACCGGGCGACTCTCACGAAAAATGTCTGTATACCGCAAGACGGTTTAAAGAACTCGGAGCAAGAGAAACCAGGATTTATCCGACCGTTGTACTTAAAGGTACTTTGCTTGAGGAGCTTTATAAAAAAGGCGAATATATTCCGCAGTCAGTAGAAGATGCAGTAAAGATCTGTGCAGACCTTTACCGTTATTTTAATGAAAATGATATAAAAATACTGCGTATAGGTCTTGCTGAAAGCGAAGACCTGCGTGAAAATTTTGTGGCAGGAGCATATCACCCTTCTCTTGGAGAGCTTATTATAAGCAGGGATATCCTTAGCCGTGTAGAAGAAACTATCGGTGAAAGTAAATGTGCGACAATACGTGCGAAGAAAAGTCTTATATCTAAAATTGTAGGAAATAAAAGATGCAATATAGCTTATTTTAAGAGTAAGGGTGTCGTCATAACAGTAGTGGAGGACGAAACTGTGGAAAATATAGATATCACGGCAGAATCCTGACAGGAGTTCCGACGGAGGTTATTGAGAACAGCGTTTCAATATCTTCGTTGTACATTCTTATACAACCGTTGGATGCAGCAGTACCGATGGATGACGGGTCATTGGTTCCGTGTATGCCGTAGCCTTTTTTTGAAAGACCAAGCCACCGTGTTCCGTAAGGGCCGCCCGGGTCGATTTCTTTGTTTGCTATCTCAAAAATTCCCAGAGGAGTCGGCGTTGAAGGCTTCCCTGTCGCGACGATGAATTCTAGAAACAGTAGTCCGTTTTTATACACGGTAAGCCTTTTTGCAGAGACATTTACAATGATTTCAACAGGCGATGGGGCAGTAGGAATACATATTATCTGGCCGACTGAGAGTCTTGCTGGGTCAAGACCCTGGTTTGCAGAAATTATGCTTTGTACAGAAATACCAAATGATGCGGCAATTTCTCTTAATGTGTCACCGCGACGTATAACGTAAAAATTTCGGGAATCGCACTCCGGCGGTTCCTTAAATTTTTGTGCAATGCATATTCTTTGTCCCGGAATAAGGTTGAAGGGATTTATTTCGGGATTGGCATCAATAAGTGCAGGTACATCAGTACCGAAATTTTCTGCTATTTTTCGTAGGGTATCTCCTTCGTTTACATTGTAGGGAAGAGATCCCAACGGACAGGTAACCGGCTGAAAAGTTCCGGAAATAACGCATATCCTTGTGCCGGGAATCAGATTCTCAGCATCCAGCCCTTCGTTAAGCCGAAGAAGATTTGCGGGAGTTGTGTTGAAAGTTGCCGCAATCGAAAACAGCGTGTCACCATTTTTTATTACATAAAATTCATCGCACGCCATCAGTCAATGCACACCTCCGTTCCAACGGAGACAAGATTAAAGACTCTGTCCATATCACGGTCAGTAAGGACTATGTCGCCGTCACCTCTTTTTCCGCTTGCGTTTGTGATAGCAACATTAGGCAGAATATTTAGTCTCTTAAATCCTCCCCTTGAATCGTCAAGCTCTTTTTGTGTAACTGTTCCGCTGAGACTTGTTAAAGGACTTACACAAGGGAAGGAAAGTTTATCTCCGCTGAAATAACAAAGATGCAGAGAATTCTTTTCTATATGCACACATAAAACGGGCGGAGCAAGAGGAATACAGAGAATCATCCCATCATAGAGATTATTTATATCTATCCCGATATTGGAGTAAAGAATCTGCATTGTACTGACACCGAAATATTTTGCGATTTTTGCTGCACTGTCATTTTCCCGTACTATATAGTAGTTTGTAGTTCTGCAAGCCGGATAATACTGAAACGGAAGCGGAATGCAGATAGTATCGTCTGCATAAATCAAATCGGGATTTTTAATGTTGTTTATATCTGCGAGCCGTTCTACCGTTGTTTCAAATCGTTTTGCAAGAGAGTAGAGCGTATCTCCTTTTCTTATCGTATAGGGAAAGCTGCCAGCAGGACAGTTCCATGAATTATTACATTTCATAAAAAAACACCACCTCATAAATATTGTATTCACAAGGTGGTGTTTGGTTGTTAAATATCAATAAAAAGTTGCAAGCTCTTTTTCCGGAGCAGATGTAACGGCAAGACTTTCGATGTAAATTACAGGACCTTTCCCTTTATATAATTTACAGTATTCGTTTTTAACAGTGCCTGTTACCATTAGCCAGTCGCGACTTTTTACTGAGTGTTTCTTTTCTGTGATGCACACAATGGGCATATATTCAACGTCATCTATGCAGCAAGTCATAACGTGTCTGCCGGCAACAAACATTGTGTCGGGCATACGATTGTCATAAGCGGCAATTCCGCGGAATTTTACTGTTTTACCGTGGTATTTGTCAGCTTCTTCTATAAGGTCACGGTACCAGAGTGCATAATCAGTATCCTCAATTTTGATAACGGGGGCATCTATATCAAAAGGAAGCGGATCTTCTATGTCATCATATTCGACACTGCCGTCGGTGTATTCGTATGCGATGTCTGCACGACGACTTACACCGCTGACTATTTTATGAAGCTCCATTTTATCGATGCTTTTTTGCATTCTGTTGAAAACAACGAGCTCGCAAATTCTTAATTTGTCAACTGTCTGATTGCGCATATTATTGTTGTAGTTTATAAAAGTAGTTGCATCGGCAAACATCATACACTGAACAAGCGTAAAACTTTTCGGAAATGCACCCAGGAGAGTATCTATGGGCCACATACCGTTGTATTCAATAATTACGCGCTCGGCACCGGATTCCTTCTGCATAGATAAAAGGGCAGAGGAAGTGAGTTCATCGGGAGAATCAAAAGTTTTTACATTGACATTATCACCCGAAAACAGAGAAGGCTCATACTCCTCAATACCCTCCTCGCAAACGATAAGAAGAGTCTTTTCTCCGTTGTTGAATCTTACATCACATAATGTGTCCTGAATGAATTTTGTTTTTCCGGATTCAAGAAATCCAAGAAATAAATATACAGGTATTTCTCTTGCCAAAACTGTCACCTCATTTCAAAGAGCTCTTTCAAAGCATTCTCATTGATTTTTGCACCGATAACGCAGATACGACCGATTGTTCCTGCACTTCCGGAACGGATATCCGATTCGCCGGGAACGTAATCAAAATGAATCCAGCCATCTTTGCCTTTTACAATACCCTTTGCACGCAGAACTGCACCGTAAATTTCTTCGTTTTCAAGTTTAAAAAGAATTTCTGCAAGAACAGATTCTGAGTATGAACGTATTGTCTCAAGCCCCCAGCTTGTGAACACCTCATCTGCGTGATGGTGCCCGTGGTGGTCGTGATCGTGACAGTGGCACTCATCGTCGTGATGGTGGTCGTGATCGTGACAGTGGCACTCATCGTCGTGATGGTGGTCGTGATCGTGACAGTGGCACTCATCGTCGTGGTGGTGGTCGTGGTCGTGACAGTGGCACTCATCGTCGTGATGATGCTCGTGAAGGTGGTGATGTCCGCAGTGAGGACAAGCTTCCTCGTCTTCAAGATGCCTGAGCTCTTTTTCAAGAGTGCTGTTCTTTTCCATAACCGAAAGAATAGCATCCCCATGAAGCTCGTCCCAGGGGGTTGTAATAATCTGAGCATTTTGATTGTGCTCTCTGAGAAGAGCTACGCATTCTGCAAGCTTTTCTTCTGAAAGGGAGTCTGTATGGCTGAGTATAACAGTAGAAGCATTTTCTATCTGGTCATTGAAAAATTCCCCGAAGTTTTTCATGTACATTTTGCATTTTTTTGCATCAGCAACTGCACAAAAGTTGTTAAGATGAACGTTTTCTCCCGTAACACCCTTTACTGCTTTAATAACATCGCTGAGCTTGCCTACACCGGAAGGCTCAATAAGAATTCTATCGGGATTATACTCTGCAATAACTTTTCCGAGAGCTTCAGAAAAATCTCCCACAAGACTGCAGCATATACAACCGGAATTCATTTCGGTAACTTCAATACCGGCATCCTGCATAAAGCCTCCGTCAATGCCGATTTCACCGAATTCATTTTCTATAAGAACAAGCTTTTCTCCGCAATAAGCCTCTTTGATAAGCTTTTTAATAAGAGTGGTTTTTCCTGCACCAAGAAAACCTGAAAATATGTCTATTTTGGTCATTTAAAAGACTTCCTTTCAAAAAAATCTACTTATAACATTATAATTCTTTTACCTATTTTAGTCAATATTCTTGACAAAATTAGATTGAGATAGTACAATAATTTCTGCAAATATGAGAATGATTATCAAATTCGGGGTATATCTATGAAAAAACTTTTAACTGTGGTTATGGCGATGATTTTGGTTACATCCTTTTTCGGATGTAAAGAGCAGAAGGTTGTTACAAATAATAAAATACAGATTGTTGCCACTATTTTCCCATTGTATGACTTCGTACGTGCAGTAGCCGGAGATAAGGCGGATGTAGATTTGCTTTTACCGTGCGGCGCGGATGCTCATTCGTACGAGCCAACAGTTCAGGATGTAATTTCTGTACAGGAAAGTGAATTTTTTGTTATGCTTGGAAAAGATGCGGAGCCCTGGGCAGAGGGAGTGACGGAGAATCTTTCCGGGGACAAAGTGTTTTCTGCTATGGATGAGGTTACACTTACAGAGCATTTCCACGAAGGGCACAGCTTTTTTGAATATGATCAGCATATCTGGACGTCTATAAAAAATTCAAAAAAAATTGTAAAATCAATCGCGAATCATCTTTCTGAAATTGACAATGAAAACAGCAACTACTACCAAAAGAATGCCGATGAATATATAAAGCGAATGGACGACCTTGACAAAAAATTTAACGACCTGACAGCAAACTCGGAAAAAACGCTGGTATTTGCCGACAGATTTCCGTTTGAATATTTTACAAAGGACTATTCTTTACAATACTTTGCAGCATTTCCTGGATGTTCAGAAGAAAGTGAACCCAGTGCAGCTTCTGTAACAAAACTTATGGAAACGGTTGAAAATGAAAATGTAAAAGTTATTTTTTACACCGAAACTTCAAACGGAAAACTCCCGGATGCTGTTTGTGAGAACACAGGAGCAGAGAAGAGACTTCTTCACTCGTGCCACTCGGTAACACAAGAGGAACTCAGACTGGGAAAAACCTATCTTGATATTATGGAAGAAAACTACGAGTCAATTAAGTATTATTTTGAAAAATGAAATGGGGTGTAAAGAAATTCGATTTCTTTACATCCCATTTTATTTAATCAATCTGTATACAAGTGCTACTGCTTCTGCACGGGTAATTTTATTTTTAGGCATAAGATTTCCTTCGTGATTACCTTCTACAATTCCAAGCTCATAAGCCGCTTGGACATATTCTTCAGCATAGGAGGATATATCATTGACATCATTGAAGGGAAGCTCTTTTCTCGCAGTTATATTAAAGAAATTTTCATATATGCGCATAATAATTACAATAGCTTCCTGACGCGTAATGTTCTTTTTGGGTGCGAATTTGTCGTGGGATATACCGTTTATTATACCTAGTTGAGAGAGTGCGCACACCTCTTTGTAAAACCAGTCGGATTTAGATATGTCACTGAACTGAGAAATATCGGTGACACTTTCGGCGGAAAAAGCATTAGCTATAAGTTTTGCAAATTCTGCACGGGTCATATATTCTTTTGGTGAAAAACGTGTGTTTGTTCTTCCGGCTATGATTTCGTTATATTTAAGCTCATTAATGAATGTCTCTGCCCAGTGCCCTTTTATATCCTCAAATACCGTTTCACCGCCATAAGGCGAAAGCTTGGGAAACCGAAGAAAGTCTTTTGCGGAAGAATCGTCAATCTCCTCGGCAGTAATATGATAAACTGCTGATCTTGCCGTTTCACCTGAAAAACCGGTAACCGGACAAACGGGAATAACCTCAAAATAAACGTATTTATTGTAAAAGGTTGTGTCAAAATAAATATTTGTATCAAATTTCTCCAGCATAGAATACGGTCCGTTTTCAGCAGAAGAAATATACCAGTTAACAACTGACGAGGAGATATCTCCGTCCTGGGTTACGCTGTTGTAAAGTGAAAAGCGGGCTTCGGCAGTTCCGTTAACGCGGAAATTTCCCACAGCGTGAAGATTTGCAGACAGAATAGATGCTTTTTTCAGAGAAAGGTTATCTGCATATATTGAAAATGAATCAGCATTATCAGCCTGTATATAAAGGAAAATTCTGCCTACAACACTTTCTTCTGCTAAAAACAGCTCGGGGCTGAGTTTTTCGCCCAGAGTTGTTCCGGCTGCAACGCGGAACTGTGCAAGGGGATGAACTATCGAATCAAGATCCTCAATAAACAGTGTAACAGTACAATCCTTTGCAGAGGAGAATTCACTGCTGAATACATAGGGAGTATCCTTTATAAGATGAACGTATGAATTATTCAGCAGTATAAAATATGGTCCGTCTGAGTTTACCAGCGAGCGTCTTGAATAACCGTCGTTACGAAGATAGAAAGAACAGTCAAAAGGTGATGCAACAGTCCACCATTCGTTAGGAGCAGTTTTTTCAAAAGCTCCGTCGCCTATATAGTCAAAGCTTACCGTAAACGAAAGCTCGGCTTTTATAGACGGATTACTTACAGATACTGCCTTAAGAAAATATTCGCCCTGCAGCGTATCAGGAAATATAGACAGAAAACCGCCTGCAGAGTCAAACTGCAGCGAGCCGTTGCCGTTTTGCAGTGAAATGCTTATGTCACCGTCAATAATATTTCCAAGCTGGTCACGAAGGTATGCCGTAACAGGATATGCTGTCATAATGTCCGGCACAGCAATGTTACCCGGAGCGTGGAGGGTTATATATTCAGGTCTTAGCGATTCTGCCGAGAGGGTCACATCATCCACCAATATATTGGCATCGTACAATGAATACAGATTTATGCTGATATCGTAAATACCGCTTGTTTCGGGAACGAATGCAGCAAAAACCTCTTTCCACTTATCACCGGGAACATCTTTGATTTCAAAGAAAAGGTCAGAGCCTTCGAGAACGGCAGTGTTTTTTGCATAAATATCACGCTCTGTGACATTGGAGTCAGATCTTACTTTTGCCCGTAGAACGTACAACTCTCCGCCTATCAGAAGTTGGGAGTCATTATAGGTAAGTGTAGTATAATAACCGTAATCACCGTAATCGTTTGTAGGTATACTGATATATCCTCCGTTTTCGTCTTTAATGACACTGATTTTTGCCGAGCTTGTCCAGTGAGGATTTTCAAGGTCAAAAGAAGAGTCATCAATCATATTGTCAGTAATAGAAACTGTGTAAGATGTAGGTGACAGGTCAGAATAGTTTTCGAGGGCAAAGTCAATAGTCAACGTAGAGTCCGAAACTGCAGATGGTGTCACAGTAAGAATAAAATCCCTTGCGCTATATTCTATACCGACTGCTGCTCTGCAGGACGATGTTACGCTGTCATCTGATAAAATAGAAATTTCTTCGCCTTCTGAAGAAATGAGATATGGGGTGAATTTTGTTTTTGAAACAGTGTTTATGGGAATCATAATCTCATCAGTGCCGCGTACTCCGATTTTTGACAGAGTGTGTTTTTCTTCTTTCAGAGATAGCTCGTCAATGAAAAAACCGAAGTCCTCGTTACCCTGCATGAAGTGCAGCGAAAGATTGAATTCTCCCGTTTTTCCGGCGTAAAAAGTTGTGGAAAAATATTGCCATTCGGTATTTGCACCGGAAACAGTTACAATGATTGTGTTTGCACTGTTTTCAAGCCTTGCTTCCGTGTGCGTCTTATGGTTGTTTTCGCTAAGCGGATTCATTACATAACCGCTTAATTTGTAAGTCTTACCGGATTCCAGATAAATCTTACCCGAGTAGTCAATTACGTGTGTCACAAGACCATCCTTAACTTCTCCGAAGGGATTATTTATAAACGCACAATAGCCGTCGTCAAAAGAAACTGACCGGTCAAAAAAACAACCTGACCAGAATTTCTCATCATCGGAAGAAAGAAAGGAGTAACTGAAAATATCCCCTTCGGCGTGTGCGGAAACGGATAAGAGGAATAACAATATTAAAATGAATGAAAAGATAAATTTTTTCATTTTCATTCTCCTTGTTTGCATATAATTCACCAATATATTTCATTATACTACGCGAAAAAGATTTTGTCCACTATAATGAGGAAAGTTTACAAAGCAAAATGTCCAAAAACATATATTTTTTACCTGAAAGTATATTGAAATATATTTTACTCTGTTTTATAATACAGGGTAAAGGAGGAATTGATATGCTTAATCTTGACAAACACCCGTATTTTTCTGAATTTGCTGACCCTGAAAGCGGGGTTAAAAGCTATATTCTCACACATAAGGTTGCACGTGTACATCAGCACTTTTATTTTTCTGAATGTTCACTTACCGAAGACGGAAAATATTTGTGGATAAGGTGTCTTAATCCTCCTGCAAACTTCGTACATCTGGCAGTAATTTCAATGGATCCGGATAATCCTTTCATAAGAAGCTTTCCCGGGGCAGGAACGGCAAGGGGTAGTCAATATTCGATTTTTCCCGGTACTCATGATGTGATTTTTGCAGAAGATTCATCTGTGTACAGAATTACCGTAGATGGTGAGATTACGAAAATGTTCTCTCTTTCCCCGGAATTCGTAAATCACAGATATGTGGAAAGAATGTTCACACACGCCAGTGTTTCCTGCGATAAAAAAAAGGTAGCTCTTGATATGCAGATTGCCGAAACATGGTATATCGGTTACGGAGATTTGGAAACGGGAAAGGTAACAATTCTTGATACATCGGGAAGATGTTACAATCATGCACAGTTTTCGCCCAAAGACCCGAATCTTTTCCTTCTCGACCAGGACTGGTGGCGTGACAGTAAAAGCGGAGAGTATATGGGCATAAAAAACAGAATGTGGCTTGTTGACACATGGGGAACATGGTTTGAGGCACTTTACCCTGATGCTTGGTATTATTACAGCGGTTTTGCACCGGCTCATGATTTCTGGGCAAAGGACGGCACGCTTTGCTGGTCAGATTATTCCTTCGGTTCGTATGAATGTGACCTTGAAACAAGAACGGCGACACACGTATGGCAAAGACCGATTTGCCATAGTCATACAACCTATGACAGAAAGTATTGGTGCGGTGACCACACTCCTTACCTCTGGAAGGATGCTCCCTGTAAAATCCTTTTCTACGACAGGGAAGAAAACAAGGAAATTGATATATTCTCCGGACTTAAGTACCCTATTGTTGACAGAGGAGGAGTGTATCATCTTGACCCGCATCCCTCATTTACAACTGATGATAAGTACATAATTTCAACAGTTACAACAGATGACGGAGAGGTAACACTTGCAATCACTCCTGTGGAGCCTCTTAAAAAGCTTTGCAAAAAGAACGGTAAAAAACCTTCAGGAAAAGAATATAAATTCCTTGAAGAAAAAGATCCTCAGAAAATAAAGAAAATAATTGAAGAACGTGAATTTTGATAAGGTGATAATATGAATACATACAGAGAAAAAGCATTAGAATACTCCCTTAAAATTGTTGATGAAGGACTTAAAACCCTTTCCCACGCATATCCCGATGCGGCAAGTGTAAATAACATTTACCCAAGAAAGCCCAACAACGGTTGGACAAACGGCTTCTGGACAGGTATGCTGTGGCTTGCCTATGAACTTACAGGCGATGAAAAATATAAGGAAGAAGCACTCTGGGATGTGTACGATTTCCTTGACAGAATTATAAAGAAAGTGGAAGTTGACCATCATGATATGGGATTTTTGTATTCACCATCCTGCGTTGCGGCATACAAGCTTCTGAGAAATGAAACGGGAAAGAAAGCGGCTTTAATGGCAGCAGACCATCTTTGCGGACGTTTTCAGGAAGTTGGTCAGTTTATTCAGGCGTGGGGTGAACTTGGCGCAAAGGAAAGCTACCGCCTTATTATTGACTGTATGCTTAATATTCCCCTTCTTTTCTGGGCGTATGAAGTAACAGGGGAAGAAAATTACCACCGCATTGCAATGGCACACCTTAAAACTACAATGAGCGTAATTCTGCGTGATGACTATACAACACATCACACCTTCTATTTTGATACCCAAAACGGTCAGCCTCTCTACGGTGTAACCCATCAGGGATATTCCGATGATTCTATATGGGCAAGGGGTCAGGCGTGGGGCGTGTACGGACTTGCAATAGCGTATAAATATACGAAAGACGAAAGTCTTATTGATAAATTCTGTAAAGTGACAAAGGTGTTTCTTGACAGACTACCCGAGGACAGTATTCCTGCGTGGGATTTGATTTTTACGGATAAAGAAACGCAGAAAGATACTTCAAGTGCACCGATTGTTGCCTGCGGGATTTTAGAGATGGCAAGAAACGCAGATATTCCCAAGGAATTTGTGGAAAAAGCGGAAGAAATGCTTTGTGCGCTTACCGAAAACTGCCTTACTGAAGACGTTTTGAACAGCAACGGAATTCTCAAGCACGCAGTTTATTCAATACCGCATAATAACGGCGTGGATGAGTGCAATATCTGGGGTGACTATTACTTTATGGAAGCACTTATGCGACTTAAGAATCCTGATTGGAATTCTTACTGGGGATAAACTTTATTAAATTGTGTCCAAAACCAAACCTCCTTCATACAATGTAGTAGGCACAAAGCCGCTTATATTGTATAAAGGAGGATTTTTTATGGAAGAAAAGCTTACCGGTTCCTTTGGTTGTAAGGAAAAGGTTTGTATACAGACAGATAAAATCTACGATTCCTGCCGCAGTAAGGAATGTATTGAATGTATGCGCGTGTACTTAACAGAAACAGGTCAGGAAATACTTGACCGTGCAGTAGATGTGAAATGCCGCAAATCAGAAGTAATATGGGTGTTCAGCGATGTTGAAAAAATGCCGTTTAACAGAGGTTATTACACTGTTGACCTTAATTTCTTCTTCAGGATTTCTCTTGATGTGTACACGGGAGTATCACGCCCTGTTACTGTTGAAGGTGTTGCAACTTATAACAAGAAGGTTGTTCTTTTTGGCAGTGAAGGCAGTGCAAAAATATTTACATCCAGATACAAACAGGACAGCTTTGACCCTCAACTCTGGCAGAAAACAAATATGCCCAAAGCTGTAGTAGACGTGGGGGACTACAAAATGACACAATATTCTGATTGTTCAGATTTATTAGGACTCTTTGTCAGCAGTTAGGGTAAAATAAAAAAGAAGCGTGCCGCTTCACCCACGTCGCGTCCAAACTTAACTTAAAACCCACAAATATTGCTCGCGATAAAAAACGCAATTGCCTATACGATAAAAAAGAATCTCATTCATTTGTACTTTTGAAATTCAGAAAGAATTTTTCGAGATTATTCAGCGGATAGCGGATAACACATAACGTATTGTCCGTGCAGGAAAACGCAGTGAGAAAATTGCTGCAGGCTTTGATAAGCGGTCGTTTGGTAATGTATAGGGAAAATATATTGTTGCTCTAAAACTGAACTGTGAAAGGAATGCTTTGTATCGTTGACAAATGTGTTTAACAATGCTATAATCTTTTCTGAAATGAACAATGCTTTCATAAATATTAAGTTGGGGAGTGTCTTTGATATGACAGAATCATTATGGAATAGTTTCAGAAGAATTGATTTTATGTTTGAGGGGAGAGAAGCTATCCTTGTTTTTCCCGATACCCCCAATGAAAATAGAAACTGGCTTTTTAAGACAGAGTATTTTCACGCATTTGTAGATTACGAGGCAGAAATGGTACGTCGCGGTTGGCACCTTGCTTATATAAAAAATATCACCCGCTGGTGCAAAGAAGAGGATATTGATGTAAAGAAACGCTTTGCGGATTTTCTTTCAAAGGAATACGGGCTTTATGAAAAGTGTATTCCCGTGGGAATGAGCTGCGGCGGTCTTATCGGAAGCAAGTTTGCGGCAAAATACCCCGAAAAGGTTTCAGCACTTTATCTTGATGCCCCTGTTATGAATTACCTTTCCTGTCCTGCAGGTCTTGGTAAGGGAACAGACAGCATGTGGGAAGAATTTAAAGATGCAATGGGTATGGACCTTCCCGTGCTTATTTGTTACAGAGAGCATCCCATTGACAAAATGCACCTTCTTCTTGAAAATAACATACCCGTTATGATGGTATACGGTGACAGTGACGATGTTGTTCCCTATGACGAAAACGGGGCAATCCTCGAAAAATACTACCGTGAAAACGGCGGAAATATTACAGTTGTCGGAAAAGAAAACTGCGGTCATCACCCCCACGGACTTGAAGACTTTACACCGCTTATAGAATTTGCAGAAAAGTACAATAAATAAAAAGGAAGCGTGCCGCTTCACCCGTGTCGCCCCCTTACAGGAGTGTAAACATAGTTTCCTGCGTCATAATTTGATGCAAATTCCTATACGGTAAAAAACACAGTGTGAAATTTTTTTCACACTGTGTTTTTTTGAATATATCAAATTGTCATATTTCTGTAGCTTCTTGGAGAAACACCGAAAATTTCCTTGAATCTTCTTGAAAAATAGAACTGGTCTGAAAAACCGAATTTTTCACTTATGTCAAGAATTGATTTGTTAGTGGTAATAAGCATAACCTCCGCCTCGGACATAATTCTGCTTGTTATATATTCGTTGACAGATATGCCAAGCTCGTTTCGAAAATGCTTTGTAATTGTACTTTTTGAAACAAAAGTGTTTTCCGCAATTTCAGTAATTGTAAGATTCATACCAAGATGCTGTTTTATATAATTAAGAGCAGCGTAAAGACAGGGGGAGTAGTTTTCCCTGTATATGTTAATATTGTTCTTTTCAATAACATCTATCAGCATTTCATAAACGATATTCCGCAGTTTCATTCCGTCAAGAATATTGTTGCTCTTTGCGCAATTCTTAAAATATTCGTAATCCACAGGCGGAAAGTCAAGGCATATAAGCTCCTTACAGCCTGAAAGCAAGTCACTTTCGGCAAAGTCGCAAAGCTTAAGATGGAAACTCAGCTGTTCCATTTCGTCAACACATTCATAGTCAAATGTGCTTCCTGCAGGAAGAAGATACCACTTTCCGTGTAAAAGCTCCGTGCGGACACCATTCATTGTAATGTATGCCGTTCCTCTTGTAACACAGTAAAGCCGTGAAAATGACGGCAGTACAATTCTTCCTGTCCATTCACTGTCAATAACGGAATGACCGAAGTACAAAAGGTCAAGTCTTATTCTGTTTGTATTTTTGCATAAAGCTACGTTAATATTATGTTGATACATAATCAGTACCCCTTTATTACATTTAGCATAATTGCATTAAGCTTCCATTTATAACCCGGCAGGGTTGAAAGCCTTATACGTATAATTCCGTCATCCTCGTGTATTAATGGGATAATATCACACTGATATGTGCCTTTGGGGATGACTTTGCCACCGATTCTGCGGCTGTTTGTAACCTCTGCGATAGTGATGCATTCTTCTTCGCTATCCCCTGAAATCAAAAGAATTTCGTACTGACCGCGTGGTGCTTCAATTAAAAATTCAGCCTCTTTGTCACTTTCGGCAAAGTCACGGCGGACAAGGTCAGGTCCTGTTCTGTTTATAATCTTTATGTCAGATGCATCCTTGAAGCCGTAGCCTCTGAAGTAATCAAATTCCTCTGAACCAATATGTCTGAATTTAGCACCGTTCATAATAAGCCCGCAGTTGTTTGTCATATACTGCATGGGAATGTTATCCATATATTCATCTTTATCGGGCTCTTTGTCGGTAATATTAATTTTATATATGGTGTTATTTTCCATTCTGTTATTGGCAACATACCAGTCACGGAGGAAATAGTCAAGCTTCTTCTGATAGAGAGTTTCGCTGTTTTCACCAATTGAAAGGGTACGCTTTGTATAGGTGAAGTGGTTTGAAATACCGCTGTCGGGATTGCTGCTTTCTGCAACATTCTCTGCAGGATATTCAGTAGCAAACACATAGGTTTTTCCGGGAAGAGTGTCAAGTGAATATATACCGTTTTCTAAGAAAAAGTTTATTTTTACTCCATCCTCAAATACAATGACGTCAGGCGTGAAGAAACCGGATGTAACCGAGAGCTTTCCGCCTTTTTTGCTGAGAATTTTAGCGTAGGAAAGCTTTCCGCCTTTAAGGAATGCACTTACTTCGAATGCACCTTTTGCAAGAAGCTTATCGAAACTAACGTCGTTCCATGCAGGGTATTCGTTGTAATAACCTTCAAAGTCGTGGATTGAATAACCGTCACGGATTGTACGGAAATACTCCTTATCTCCGTCGGGGATTGCTGGGAATATACGGATAATTCCGTTTTGTGACTGCATAAGCATTTCATTCACTGCCGCAAGCATTTCGCCGGAAAACTCCATCATGCAGGGAAGGTATAACGGGTTTCTGCCAAGAATGCAGTAATTTACAAAACGATCGGTTTCTTCTGCAGTAAGACCGTTAGAGCGAAGCATATGGTCAATGCCTCTTTCATAAAGAAGTCTGATTGCTGCTTGTCCCCGTCCGATTCGTGCTGCCGCTGCTGCAAGCCAGCTTCCGCCGAAAATACCTATTTCACAATTGTCTGTAAGGTATTCTACAGTGTTTGAAATTATATCCTGCATTTCCTTACTGCTTGAAAGGTCAAATTCACCAATAGGGAAAACGGGCATAAGCATACTTGGATGACGAAGCCAGAGATTATCAGGGGCGTCTTCTGAATCGTTAAAGTGCACTCCGTATTTACCGGGTTTACTGAATGTGTAGCCGGGCATTTTGGGGAGAATCTCCCTGCACTTTGAAAGAATTGGTGCATTGTCGCCCAGAATTTCTGCCGCTTTAAGGGTGAACTGCATAAGATATTTTGCACAGGCAACGGTTATTGTTGTGTTATGCGCAAGAGGACCCTGCTCGGGAGAAATGTCGGGATATACAAAGTATCTGTCTTTTTCCTTGTCGTATTCAAATATACCTGCCGTAAATTCACAAAGCTCAAGGAAAAGGGGGTAAGCCTCATTCTTAAGATAATCCTTATCAAGACTGTATTCGTACTGATACCAAAGGTACTGTGCACACCACATCCAGCAACAGTAGTAATGGCTGAAAGGATAGTCGCTTGCACAACCCTTAAGATTATATACTTCTTTTGCCCAATGACGGCTCACACCCATATAGGACCGCAACCCGTCTGAAAATACCTTTCCAAGGTCAAGGCGGTTGCTTGAAAATACACCTGCAAATGCTGCCTGAATATTGACATCCCAGTACCACATACTGTTCCATATACCGGGAAAACGTATCTGCCACAAGCCGTTAAGTCCGCAAGCCTGATGCTTCATAACACCGTCTTTTCCGCTGCAACAGTCAAGGGCGTACTGATTGATAAAATATACCTTTTCAAGGAATTTGTCGGGAAGGGTAATGGAAGAACGGTTAAAGAATTCTGTCCAGTATTCCTTGTGGCATATAAGCATTTCGTCAAGCTCTTTTTCATATCCGTCCATATTTTCTATGGCAGATTTTTCTGTATCATCAAATCTCCAATCGGTGGCAATTCCCGTAAGAACAATAAATTCTTTTTCGTTTTTATCTATCTTAACAGATACACTGCTGTCAGTATCTTTCGCCATAGTAACAGTTGCACCGATAAAGCGTACAATTCCCGAAAATATAAAGGTGTAACTGTCGGAGAATTTTCTTTTTGCAGTGTAAAGAACGGTGCGGTCGTCAACCTGTTTATATTTTACATCGGGAGTTTTTATGTCACGATAGTTGCGAAATACTATATCTACAGAGCGGAGAAGGTTTTCCTCTGTCTGCGTGATGCAATTTACAATGCAGTCCTTGCGGGAAACAAGAGTTTCAACAGAAATTGTCTTTTTGTCCTTTGTAAGTGTAAGGTTGCCCTTTGCATCCTCAAGATTAAGGCAAAGCTTACTTTCTGCACCCTTAAGGCTTTCAGAAAAATTAAACACAAGCTCACCTGTCTGCGGGCTTGACCATCCCCAGTCTTTAGTGCCGTAGGGCAGGTCTTTCTTCGTTTTGTCACGGTCGGTGCGGTAATAACAGAAGGGCTCACCTTCCTGCGGGATATTGTTATCTGCGCGCTTTATGTAGGTTTCGTGCTTGCTTCCCGGGTTAACAATCTCAGGAAGATTTTTTTCAATGTCACGAGGGAGAACTTCTTCGCTGATGTTATAGTAAACCTCATAGTGAGTATAAGGCATAAAAAGCTTGTCCTTTTCGTAAAAGGTCATACATCCCATAGTGCCGTTACCGAAAGGCAGGGCGTTGTCCCAATGATTTTCGCAGTTGTCAAAAAGTATGGTATGTTTCATAAAACTTCTGTCCTTTCTTTGTCGTGGATTTCTTTTCTGTATTTACTGGGTGAAATTCCCATATTTTCCTTAAAGAAAACAGAAAAGTGGCTTACGGAAGAAAAATTCATTGTTTCTGCAATTTCGGCAGGGGTAAGTCCGTTTTCAAGCAGTTTTATTGATTCAATAAGTCTTAGCTGAGAATAATATTTTTTTGGAGACATATCGGCATATTTATAAAATAAGTTTTTTACATAACTAACACTGATGTTATGAAGGCTTGCAACCTCTGAAACGGATATATTCTGTGAAAGATTTTCTTTCATTGTGTTAACTAACTTGTTAAACATAACAGCTCCGTTAAGACTGGAAAAATGGTTGTTCATTGTTTGTTTGGTGCACAAATTCAGGATAAAGGCTGTCAGTTCTTCCGCAGCAAGATGTCCAAGAAAACCGGGCGAAATTTCCACTTTGTCAAATTTATATGCTTTTTCAAAAAAACGTAAAAATTGAGCTCTTTCTTCAGAGTCAAGCCGGAATACCCCGTCAAAAAGAATTTTTGGTGCATTGCCTTTTATTACACAGGAGACATTGCGAAAAGTTATCGGACTTTGTCCTACGGAGCGCTGTTTGTGAAATTCCAGAGGTGCGTGAAAAATAATATCTCCTGTATGAAGAATATATACATTTCCATCCTCTACAACCTCAAGCTCACCTTTTTCAAGATAAAGCATTTCGATAAAATCGTGGCGTTCTCCGGCATAGAAAAAAGTGCTGTCGAAATTCTGTCTGAGGACATTCCCCAACCATTCTATATTGAATTGCCGATAAATTTGTTTCAACATATCATCACCATAGTGTCTAAAAGTATAAAAATAATGTCAGTTTATGAATTGAAATATAAAAATAGATGTTTTATAATTAAAGTAGCACAGAATGTAAACGATGTCAACAACCAAAATAAAAAAATTAAAAGGATTGATTTTGTGAGAAAAATCATACTCTCGTTTGACGATGGAGGCAGGGATTTTTACAGAGTGGTATATCCCACCCTTAAAAAATACAATCTTACGGGCGTGGCAAATATTATAAGTCAATATATAAAGCCTGAGGCAGAATGTGAAGAAGGGCATAGGTATATGTCTGTCGAAAACCTTGTTGAGCTTCAGCAAAACGGCATTGAAATTGCCTGCCACGGAAGAAACCACGAAAACACCATAGAGGATATCCTTAATAATATTGAGGATTTTAAGAATATGGGTCTTGACGTGGAGAATATCGGTTTTGCAAGTCCCGGCTCAGGCATTACAATGGATAATGTACATACGATTGACAGCCTTGTTAAGGATAAAACTATATCCTACATAAGAAGTGCGTATACACCTGACAAGGATGGTAAATTTATAGAATTTATGAACCGACTTATGGAAAAATCGGGTTCATCAGAGCTATTCTGTCTGATGAATAAGCGTAACTTCATAAAATCCTTTGACTACTCCTGGTTTCCGTCTGTTGTTATAACAAGCTATACCACAATGAAGCAGGTGAAGAAATTACTTAAAAAAATGCCTGACAATTCGTCTGTTATTATTATGTTTCATCACATTTATGAAAAGGATGATGCAGGCTACGGCAAGAGTATATGGTACTGGGATGCAGGCCTTTTCAGAGAACTGTGCGAATATATAAGCAGCAATGAAAATTTTGTATGTGTAAATAATGTGGATTTAGTGAAAAAATGATGTTTTTGCATTAAAAACTACAATTTGTAGAAAAACATATTATAAAAAATAGTGTAAAATGCGGAAACAAAGGAAAAAGCTGAAAATGAAAAAACATAGATTTACTCAAAAGTCCATATTTTTCGTTTGATTTTTACTTGTTTTATATGGCGTGTTAAGGTAAAATATAAGCAGTATAAGGGGTGGCATACACTTCTTATGCTATTTTGGCTTTAAAGGAATGAATAGAAATGAAAATATCATTTTTTGGATATTACGCTTTGCAGCATACACGTGAGGGAAGATTCTCCACAGATGAAGAATCTTTCCGCCACTTTAAAAAGTTTGGTGCAGACTACTGCGATATTTTTGCAAGTTGCTTAAAAAACTACCCCCTTACATACTATCTTGAATCTGCAAGAAATTCAGGGGTGGATGCAGGGTGTCTTATATCCTTTGAAAATATTGCGGACAAGAATCCCGCAGAGCGCAAAAAATACATAATGCGTACAAAAGAACAGATTGATCTGATGCACAAACACTCTATCCCCATGATGATGCTTGCACCACAGACAGGTGAGGCGGAAAACCCTTGTGAGTTTGAGGCAATACGTGAATATCTTATAGAGGGATTTTCCGAGGTTGTAAATTATGCAAAAGGTGCAGGAATATGTGTTGCTCTTGAAAATCAGTCACTTCACAGAAGACCTGATTCAAAAATATCAGATATAAGATACATCCTTGATAACGTTGAAGGACTTGGATATGTACTTGACACAGGTAACTTCTACTGTGTAGGGGAGGATGTGCTTGAGGCGTACAGCAAGCTTAAGGACAGACTTGTTCACGTTCATTGTAAGGATTGGAAAAAAGACCCCTTCGGTGATTTTGTAAGGGAAAATATCCCCCGGTTTCGTGGGGTGGAGCTTGGCAAGGGTGAGGTTCCTCTTTCTGAGCTTATAGGAAAACTGAAAAAAGACGGCTATAGCGGTCTTTTAACGGCAGAAGTCAATTCCCCCATTACGTGGGAGGAAATGGATGGCTGTATAAAATTCTTGAAAACTGAAATTGAAAGATAAACGGAGGAAAAAGCAATGATGGAAATAGGCGTAAGGGTTACCTTTGGCGGAGAATATGAAGACCTTATAGAGGCGTTTAATAAAGTTATTGGAATGGGACTTACAACATGCCAGCTTTCCGTATGGGATGAGGCACATATTACGGATGAGCAGGCGGCATATGTAAAAGAATGTATTGATAAAACAGGTATCATAATTTCAAGTGTATGGGCAGGCTGGGGCAGCGGACCAAGCAGTGAGTGGAACTTCCGTTTCGGCCCCGATACCCTTGGTCTTGTTCCCCCTGCGTACCGTGGTGCAAGACTTGAATTCCTTAAAAAGGCAAGTAGATTTACCGAGCTTATCGGTGTTGAAAATATGATTACACACGTCGGCTTTATTCCCGAAAATATGTCAGACCCCAACTTTGCAGGGGTTGTAGGCTGTCTGCGTGAGCTTTGCCGTGTTATGAAGGACAGGGGTCAGTATTTCCTTTTTGAAACAGGTCAGGAAACACCCGTAACACTTCTTCGTGCAATTGAGGCTATCGGTATGGATAACGTCGGCATTAATCTTGACACTGCAAATCTTATCCTTTACGGTAAGGCAAATCCCGTTGACGCCCTTGACGTGTTCGGTAAATATGTTCGTGACACACACTGTAAGGACGGACTTTATCCTACATGCGGAACAGAGCTTGGTAAGGAAACAAGAATGGGCGACGGAAAGGTTGATTTCTATGGTGTTGTGAAAGGCCTTTATGAGCTTGGTTACACAGGTCCCCTTACAATCGAGCGTGAAATCACAGGTGATGAACAGGTACAGGATATTATTCACGCAAGAAAGATGCTTGAAGATATTAAGGCAAGAATCGGTATAAAATAAAATGCAGGCGTATTAAAGACGCAAAAACTTATTTGTTAAAAAGGAACGTGAATGTTATGAAAAAGTCTAAAAAATTCCTCTCTTTTATTATCAGCTTAATAATGATTATGGCAGTTTGTCCGTCTTTTGCCATGGGGGCGGAAACTGCAGGAGAATTGGCAGAGGGTATAAACCTTGACCTTATGACGACACAGTCAGGCTACGCTGTTACAGAGGACCTTGATTTCTCCCGTGTGATGGCGCAGATGGAGGAAGCGGGCGCTACTCTGGAACTGACATCCTCAGACAGCTCCGTTGTTAAAATCTCGGGTAATGCAGGTCTTGTTACAAGACCACAGAGTGAAAATGCTGAAATCACTCTTACAGCGGAGGTTTCAAAAAATGGTGAAACAGCAAATAAGAACATAACATTCACAGTTCTTCCTCTTTCGGTATATGTTTTTGAGTCCGAAGGCTTCGGAAGACCCGATGCAGTCGGAAAAGATATAAGCACTATCGGCACCCCTTGGGGAAAGAGTACCGTAACAGCGGCAGAGAAAAACTACCTTTCCGCTTCCGTAGCAAGTCACATAGACGGCTATTCTCTTGATTTTGCAAAATCAGCGTATTCAGCAACTATGACGCCTTTTGCAAGATATGATTTTGCAAGAATGCCTGAAAGTGATAAGGTTACTGTTTCTTTCACCGTTACACCAAAGGAATTTACAGTCAGCAGTTCATCGGGTGATGCATATTATCAGTTCGAGATTTACGGAATTGATGAAGGCGGTGCTCCGATTACTACCTCAAACGGAATGAATTTCCTTCGTTTGTTCGGTGGTGCATCACAGCTTAATACAGGAGTACTCCGCACCCGTAATCAGATGGCAAATAACGATTATTTCTATACTCCCGATGTAGCGTTCGGAAGCTCTGTGAGATTTTCTCTTGAATACGATTTTAAGGGTAAAGAGCTTACCGTATATCAGAATGGTACAAAGCAGAATACTGTTGAGCTTATGAAGGACAAGACAGCGGCATTTGGTCTTGACAGAATGCAGTTTAATATCCTCCGTAACGGTGAAACAGGTGCATATTCATTTGACGATTTCACGGTAACAGCGAATAAGAGTGACCTTATCGTTGATGAATTCACAGTTAACGATGGCGGTGCACTTACCGCACAGGTGGATGGAAGTAAGAAACAGATTGCCGTTACATCAAAATATAACGAAGAAAACACACTTACACAGACATTCGGTGTTTATACATCTTCAAATCAGCATATTGAATATTACGATGCATACCTTACAAACAAAGGCGGTAATGTTACATATTTGTGGGAGCAGGGTCAGGGACGTACAAGCTATGTTTCCGACGAATCAGCACCCCTTAACGTAAACGGTGTGTTTATGGGCGGTAATCACGCGGCGTCGGCTGTAAGACTTACTGTAAACAACCACGGAAAAACAGTTGCCGATGTAGGCAGCTTGTGGAAGGATTCCGCAGGCAAAGAATGGTTGCTTACAAATGTTTTGGATAAAAACAGAATCAGAGTTATGGCAACAGAGCACGGTACGGGAAGCAATCTGTGGGTATTTTCAAGAGATATTTCAGGCACAACCCTTACCCGTATTGAAAACGGAGTAGCAACGGACGAAACCCTTACCTTTACAGGAAAAAGCAATGACCAGCAGTTCCCGTCGGTAAGAAATTCCGTGCAGACGGTTACTGCATATCTTCCGGACGGTACAACAAAAGTTCTTGACCTTGCGACTTCACAGTCTGTTAAGGCAGACAAGATTGAGATTGTGGATACTTATGAAATTACAGACCCCACACTTCTTGCGGAGGAACTTCAGAGAGGTTATAAGGAAGGCTATTCCGAAACAAATCTTCCCAACTACAACCCCGGTGACACGGTAATTACATACAAGCAGATTATCACAATTATGGATGACGGTACCGTTCTTACGGAGTTTGACCATAAGCTTGAACAGAAAATAAACTACCTTGCATATTACGGTTATCAGTATCTTATGAAGGGTAACCTCGGTGGCGGTGTAAAGAGGCTTATGCCCGGTACAATCGCGTTTGAGGCAAATCCTGCAGTATTCACCGCACGTGACAGTGCAACTGCAGATACTTCAAAGACAGTAACCTTTGACTTTTCAGAGCCAAGACAGCTTTATCGTCTTGATACAGGTCTTGAATACAATACATTCGACCTTCCCGCACCGCATCATCAGTTCAATAAAAACAGCTGGCTTGACCAGAATACTGTTCCCAACAGACTTATTGACTTTATGTGCTATGAGGACGGAACAAGTGACATCGCATTCGCAAGCGGATTTTTGCCAATAGGCGATGGAAGAAATGACGTGCGACTTGCTAATTCAAACTACTCATTCTATATGCCTGCAACGGCAAAGGCGTACCCCTATCTTTTCACAAGAAACAAGACTGCACAGGGTACGACAATTAAAGCAGTAGCATACAGAAAGTTTGAGGATGCAGACCGCTTCAACGGTCAGGCATCGGTGTATTCAGTACCCCTTAATGATACGGTTTACTATAACGTAGACCTTCTAGAAAACGGCTCCGTAACCTTCGATATTCCCGGTGTAACTGCGGAAAATATCGTTATGGAGGAAAATAGCGGTGATGCCGTTGTGACGGCATCAAACGGAAAAATTACCGTATCGGGCGACAAAAAGGACTTTGTTGTCTTTACTGTTCCCAGAGAGGGTATTGAAATCAGAGAGGTTTCCCGCAATATTTACGGAACAGTTTCCGTGGCAGTAAGTAACCTTGGTGCAGATTATGACGATGCATCTGTAATCTGTGCAGGCTATAAGGACGGCAAACTTACTGTTATAGAGAAAAAGACTATTGATATCGTAAGCGGAAATATTTCCGTTTCACTTGACAAGGATTTCTCAGGTGCAGACTATTGCAGCGTATTTCTGCTTGACAATGACGGAAAGCTTGTACCTCTTTGTGAAAATGTAACAGAGTGACAAAGTTTTAGAGAGGACTAGTTATGGGAATTTATTGCGAACACTCAATTTTAGAAAAATGCCAATCAAACCACGAATTTCTTGAGAAGCTTTTTGAAGCTGTTCTTGAAAAAAGACCTCAGACGGAAATTGTATATAATCCTTACACAAAGCGTCCCTGGGAGGATGTTGACTGGCCCGACGCTGACCTTACAAAGCTGTACCCCGACTATGAAGAGGGGGATTATGCGTATTTCGGTGGTTTCCTTGACGGTGAATTTGAAAGGGAAATGCTTATTAACATCCGTAACTGCGGAAGCGATTCGGAGCTTTGGTTTAACTGTAAAAAAACTGCTATCAAAGAAGCTCCGTCCTTTAACGGAAGAGACGAAGGCTCCTTTGATGCGGAGGTAACTTTCAGGAAAGGGCAGAACAGCCTTCTTTTAAAGGTTTATGCAAAAAAAGACCTCTTCGGGGGAAAGGTTATTCCCCTTATTCCCGGTGTCCGCAAGAATCCCGATAACTACGAGTACTGCAGCTGGCTTTATATGGATATGGACGGCTTTAACGGTCAGCGCGGCATTAAGATTTCAAGGCTTTATAAAAAGGGTGAGCCTTGCCCAGATGCAGAAAATATTGAGTGGAAATATCCCGAAAAGCCTCTCCAGAGCAATGAAAAAGATTTTAACTTTAACACTTTCTGCGACAGAGGAAGTGTTGCATACAGCTATACATACGTAAAGGGTGAAATTAATTTAACACACACAGCACCCATAACCGTTTTTGAAAACGGGAAAGAGGTTTACTGTGAAAACAGCGGTGAATTTACCGCAAACTACGAAAAAGAAACAGAGCTTTTAATCCGTTCAAGAAAAGACGGAATGGTATGGGGGTTTAAAGCAATTACAAATGGTGAGAACAGTCTGCCTTTTGTAATCGGTGCCGACTGCCCCGACCTGCAGTGGATGTGGATTGGTCCTTTCGGTCTTGGTACCGACGGAAAATTCCAACCCTACGGACCGGAATGCAATCTGCAGTTTGATTCACCCTACAGTAGCATACACGGCCCTGTGTACTGGCATTTTTACAGAAAAGATACTACTCTTGTTCAGTCGGTAACAAGTGCATTTTTCGGTCAATGGTGCTATCCCCAGATGCTTGGTCTTAGGGGAATAAAGAGTGCGGCTGACAAACTCGGCAGAGAAAAAGAGATATTCCCCTATTTCTCCGAGTGGATGAGAATATTCTCAAAATGTATAGATTACGGAAAGTACGAGCGTGTACGCAATGGCTCATGGTCACGTTTTATGACACCTGCAGGGCGTCTTGATAACCTTGATTCCATAGGAACTATCGGCATCAACCTTGCAGATTACTGTATGATGTCGGGAGACAGTGATGCAAAATACTTGCTTCAGCTTCTGGCGGAAAGAATAAGCCATAATGTACCACGTTTCCCCGATGGCACTTTCTACCGCATCAAGACAATGTGGACAGACGACACCTTTATGTGTATGCCGTTTTTGGTGCGTCTTGGTGCAATGATGGGAGACGTACGTTATTTTGACGACATTCTCACACAGGTGCGTGGCTTTGTAAAAAGGCTGTGGATGGAGGACGAGGAGCTTTTCTCACACATTTATTTTGTGGAAAAAGAAACTCCCAACCGCATTCCCTGGGGCAGAGGTAACGGATGGGTACTTCTTGCACTTTCCGAGGTGCTTCTTATGATGCCCAAGGAATACCACGGTTATGACGAAATTTTAGATGTTTATAAAAAGTTTGCCAAAGGCGTTCTCAGGCATTGGAATAAAGAAACGGGCCTATGGCATCAGGTGGTAAATAACCACGCAAGCTACGCTGAAACAAGCGGCAGTGCAATGTTTATATCAGGACTTGCCCGTGGGATAAGAATGGGCTGGATTGATAAAGATGCACAGGAAACAGTGGAAAAAGCGTGGAACTCACTCCTTCGAAACTGCGTTGACGATGAGTGTAACGTATTTGGTGTATGTATGGGCTCAGGATGCAGTATGGATGAGGAATATTATATAAATCTTGGAACAATCACAAATGATGACCACGGCGTGGGAATTGTACTCAGCACTTGTGTTGAGGTAATAGATATGATGGAGGAAAACTAAAATGAAAAAGTTTATTTCAATAGTATGTATTTTTTCAATGATTCTGTCCCTGTGCACTTTCGGTGTAATGGCAGAGGAATCGGTGCTTTCGGACATAACTGCGGAAAAGCTTGCAGTATCGGGCGGTGTTAATCAGATTCCCGCAAGTATCGTAGAGAGCCTTACACTTCCCGCTATTGAGGGTGTTACGTGGGAAAGCAGTAACACAGCCGTTCTCGGAAACGACGGTACTGTTACAAGACCGATGATTGAGGATGCAGATGTTACACTTACCGCAAAGACAGCTACAGAGGAAAAGACATTTAACTACACAGTTAAAGCGAGAACTGTGAATATCCTTCATCAGGACAGCTTTGCATATGCTGACCGCACAGCTCTTTTTCCAAGCACAAGCTCAGGAACACGCTGGAATATCACCGGCGGAACGGATACAACAAGTTCTCTGAATACAGATAATAGCGGAAACAAATATGCAAGCTTTGATTTTGTTTCTAATAATGCTACAAAAAGACAAATACTGACAGCGGCAACGGGCGATGTTCTTTATCTGAGTGTTGACGTCAAGCCTGATGCCGATAATATTCAGTATATGGCAGTACGTGTTGACGGTACAGATAAAAATGGAAAAACGATTTCGTATAACATCAGAATGGGCTATTTCTATAAGGGAACAGCACGAGCAGGAGCTTATGAAAACAATAAAGTAGCTTATGGTACATATGACGGAACAAAGTTTGTAAATTTCAAGGCAAAAATCGACCTTTTAAACCAGAAGTATTATGTTACATTTGACGGTGGAGAAACTACGGGTCCATGGACCTTTGCCGTGCAGAGAGACAGCGGTTCAACTATTGATGCCCTGAATGTAGATAAATTTACGAGCATAGGAGTAGTTAGTTTTACCAGTTCATCAAGTGGTGTTATTGCAGTGGATAACTTCAGCGTAAGCACAGAAGTTGAGGTGGACGATTTGATTTCTTCTTTGGAAAATGCTGAAAAAGTTCAGTATGTAAAAAATCAGATTAAGGAATCTGTGTTGACAACTGAGACAGCAGGCGGTATTACACAAAATTTAAATCTCGGTGACTACGGTAGCGTGGCTGACGTGGTATGGACATCGGAAAATCCTGCAATTACAATCAGTGCAGACGGTAAAACTGCCGTTGTTACTCAAGGGGCAATGCCCTCTGCAGGTGTGCTTACCGCAACAATTACATCAGGCGATGTAACCGACACAGTTAAATTCCCCTTGACGGTAGCACCTCGCGGAACACACAGTATAAGAAACGGTGCACTTGAAGAAGATTTTGAAAGCTATACAGAGGGTGCAACCCTTTCCTGGGCACCACAGTATACAACAGATAAAGGAACTGTTGTCCGTGACAGCGAAACAGGAAGCCTGGCAGGTCAGTTTGTCCGTCAGGGCACCGCAGATGCAAATAAGGTCTATGCATGGAGACTTTATAACACACAGGGTAACCATAAATGGACAGAAAGATATATTTTAAGTCTTGACATTAAGTACGCTCCCGGTGCAGAAAACAGTAAGGTTTATATCCGTCAGATGGGTGTACTCGGTTTTAACTATATCGGTCTTGACTATGCAAAAAAAGAAGCAATTTTAGGTAATGTGGGCTATGGTCACGGCACAGATAAACGCTACATTCTCCGTGAAGATGCCGAAATGAACTATTCTTCCGATGAATGGGTGCATATAGACATTGATTTCAATGCCGCAAAGCGTCAGACAATGATGTATGTAAACGGAGTAGCTGTAACGGAAAGTCCCATGGAAATTGCCGATAACTATATTAACCCCGACTACTCAATGCCTATGCGCGGATTTGACGTAGGACTTGACGGGGAAGGAACTGTGCTTGTAGACAATGTTTCTGTTCGTGCATTTGACGAGGCAGAGGTGTTTGACGAAAACAGCGACTTCACAGTACAGAAATTTACAATAACAAATCAGAAGGGTGAAACAATCCGTAACATCGGAAAAACAACCACTTCCGTAAAGGCAACTCTCCGCGTTAATAAAAACAGAGATGCATCTATGGGTGATGCAAAGATGTTCCTTGCTCTTTACGATACAAATGGTAAGCTTGTTGAAATAACATCTGCAGATGTGTCGGAGGGGACATACGGCTACAGTATAGTAAATGCAGAAATTGCCCTTAAGGGGGATTGCACAGGTTACAATGCAAAGGCGTTCCTTCTTTACGAAAACAAGCTTATGGCACTTACGGAAAATCAGGATATGAATAAGGAAATCGTGTTTGACGAAGCTCTTTTCAGCAAAGAAGTAAACTATGCACTTGCAAGTGACCTTGGCTACAGCGAATTTGAATCAACATATGACCCGAATATAGATGCAATCTTCTTTGACGGTGAGGACTATCTCGGAAATCCCACAAAGCATTTTGCATATTTCGGTGTTCCCGAAGGTGCAAGTGCATCAAATCCCGTTCCTGCAGTTGTACTTGTACACGGTGGTGGAGGAACAGCCTTTGATGAATGGGTTAAAATCTGGAACGACCGTGGCTATGCGGCAATCGCAATGGATATGAACGGCAAGCTTCCTACTCCGGGCAGAACTCCCCATGCATGGGCAGGTGCGGAAAATGAATACTACGGCTCAAGAAAAGCCGTTGATGCGTCTAAGGATTTATGGATGTATCAGTGCGTGACAGAGGTTATTCTTGCACACAATCTTCTTATGCAGGATGAACGTATTATTTCTGACAAAATCGGTATCACAGGTATTTCGTGGGGCGGCATTATAACAAGCACTGCAATCGGCGTTGACACACGTTTTCAGTTTGCAGTTCCGGTTTACGGATGCGGATACCTTTATGAAATGGATTCATATATGGGCAAAACCGTGCTTGATGACGAAATGATTGACTGGGATCCTTCAAACTTTATTGCAAAAGCAAATAATGATATGCCCACACTCTGGATTAACGGTGACCTTGACGGTAACTTTGCAATCGACGGATTTTCAAAGTCTGCAGAACTTATGGGTGACAAAATGAATATTGTCATAAAGCCCAATATGTCACACGGTCATCAGGCAGGTTACTGGGTGGAAAGAGTTCCCGAAATCTACAGTTTTGCCGATTCTGTGGTAAATGGCGGTGCTTCACTTATAAAGGTAAGTGATCCTGTAATTGAAGGGGATACCGTTACGGTAACCGTTTCAGGCGGCAGTGCTAATGCGGGAAATCTCTATTATACAGAAGCTGAAGCACTTCTCTATGATGATGCTACAGGCACAGTTCCGGAGTTTACATTTACCGAAGTAAGTGGTAACGGTGCTGACGGAGAAACCTTCACATTTAATCTTCCCGAGGGTGCGAAGAAGTTCTACGTTACCTTTGACTACACGTTAAACGGAAAAACACACAAGGCATCAACAAAATTTGTTTCACTTAACTAATAAAGGCAGGACAGCATAATTGACTTCAATTCTGGAATACAGAAAAAGAAATGATATATACAAGGAGAAGTAAAATGACAAAAAAACTGGGAATGGCTGTAGTAGGACTTACATCAACCGGAATAGGTAATGTATATGTACATAATATCATAAATAACCATTATGCAGAGCTCAAGGCGGTGTGTGATATATCGGAAGAAAAAGTTCGCGAAAGAGCGGAGTTTTACCACCTTGACGACAGTATCGTTTATACGGATTATAGAGAAATGCTTAAGCACGAAGGGATAGATGCAGTATGTGTCATTACATCAGATCAGGCACATAAGGAAATTGCAATTGCATCAATGCGTGCAGGAAAAGACGTTCTTTGTGAAAAACCTATGGCGCTTAAGGCTGATGATTGCCGTGAAATGATTGCCGTTGCAAAAGAAACAGGAAAAAGACTTATGGTGGGTCAGATTTGCAGATTTACTCCTTCATTTATTCTTGCTAAACAGCTTGTTGACAGTGGTGAAATCGGTGATTTGGTTTTTGTGGAGTCGGAGTATGCTCACAAATATTCAAACGCAGGAATAGGATGGCGTGAAAGTGACCCCGACAGAAACGTAGTAATAGGTGGCGGGTGTCACGCAGTGGATCTTCTTCGTTGGTTTGCAGGAAATCCCATTGAAGTAGATGCTTGTGCCAACAGAAAAATAAACGACAAATGGCCCTACGCTGATACAACTATTGCAACAATGAAATTTGAAAACGATGTTATAGGTAAGGTTTTCGTATCAGGCGGATGTACCCGTAGCTATACAATGAGGACCTGCCTTTACGGAACGGAAGGTACAATTATCGTGGATAATACATCTCCCACACTTTCACTTTTTAAGAAAAAGTACGAAGGTCAGGAAAAATTCTGCGGTATTCGTGCTCACGAAATTGAAATAAAGCTTCCCGTTCAGATAAATAACCACAACGTACCTGCAGAGGTTGAGCATTTCGTAAATGCCTGCCTTGGTATTGAGGAAATAAAAATCGGTGCCATTGAGGGCTGTAACACTGTTATTGCTTGTGCGGCTATTGTAGAGTCTTCAAATACAGGTAAGAAAATAAAACCTGAATATGTTAAATAAGGAGAATAGTTATGTCAGATATATTCAGAAATAACAATGCCAAGGCAATTTGGATTGACAGTGAAAAACAGCCTAACCGCTACGTTAAATTCCAGACAGAGTTTGAAGCGGATGGAAAAGAGGTGCTTTTTTACATTTCGGCAGACACGCAGTATGAGCTTTACATAAACGGCAAATTTGCAGGATTTGGTCAGTACGGGGATTATCCCGATAAAAAGGTGTATGACTGTATTGATGTTTCCCATCTTGTAAAAGAGGGCAAAAACCTTGTTTCAATCCTTGCATTTTCAAACGGTGTTCATTCGCTGAGCCACTATTCGGGACTTCCCATGGTGATTTTCACAGTAACAGAAAACGGAAAGTGTGTTCTTAAAAGTGACGAAAATGTAAAATGCTCCGACGATACTGAATTTACAAGCGGTGAGTTTGAAAACGTTACAAATCAGCTTTCATATAACTTCGGCTTTGATTTAAGAAAGGACGACTTCTTTAGAGAAAGGCTTGTCAGTGAAACATGGAAAAATGCAGTTACCCTTGACGACAGCCGTGTAAAATATACTTCACGCCCCCTTAAAAAAACAGTTCTTAAGGACGTGTGCGAGGGGGAGATTATCACTCAGGGTGAATTCAGACTTTCAGATGGTGACACCGTTGCAGAAAAAATGCAGAATGCATTCCTTGCAATGCGTCTTGAAAAAGATGTGTTCGACAGGGAAGACGGTGCCCTTATCCCCAAAAAAGACAACCTTTACTGGATTGTTGACATGGGGGAAGAAATGGCAGGTCATATCGTTCTTGATATTGAGGCGGAGGACGGTGCAATTCTTGACATTGCCTATGGTGAGCATCTTAAGGATATGCGTGTCCGTTCGTCGGTAGGTGGCAGAAATTTTGCGTTCCGTACCGTGTGCAGAGAAGGCAGACAGCAGATTGCTTTCTATATCCGACGTCTTGCCGGCAGATACCTTGAAGTATTTTCCCACAGCGGAATAAAAAAGGTACATACAATTGCTCTTCACAGAGTGGAATATCCTCTTAATTATAATGAGCTTACACTTAATGACAGTCTTTACAATAAAATTTACGAAGCAAGCCAGCGTACCCTGATGCTCTGTATGCACGAGCATTATGAGGATTGTCCCTGGCGTGAACAGGCACTTTACGGAATGGACAGCCGTAATCAGATGCTTGCAGGCTACTACGCATTCGGTGAAACGGATATGCCCCGTGAATCACTACGGCTTCTTGCAGATTCACAGAAAGAGTCGGGACTTCTTGAACTTACGGCACCGTCAGTGTTCCATAAAACAATTCCCACATTCTCCCTTGCTTGGATAAACTCTGTTTCCGAATATGTGCTTTTCAGCGGAGATAGGGATTTCGGAAAGGAAATGCTTCCCGTCGCAAAGAGGATAATTGAATTCTTTAAAATAGATGCGGACAAAAAACTTGTTATAACACCCTCCGACGCTGAAAGCTGGAATCTTTACGAATGGACAGAGGGTATGACACTTTGGGACCTTTTCGGAAGGTTACGCTTTGATGCTCCTCTTAATGCGTTCTATGTTCTTACGCTTCGCAAGTATCTTAGCCTTTGTCTGTGGACAGATAACAAGGAAGAAGCAGCTTGGGCGCAGAAATTAATTGACACAATTATCGGTAGCTTCCATAAAGAATTCTACCGTGAGGGTAAAAAGGCTTACATCACCTTTATCGGCGATGCAGAGAATAAAATCCCCCAAAATGCGGAAAGAATGTATCACGACAGCACTACGGAAATTGAACAGAATCATTTTGCACAGCTTACTCAGGCGTGGGCACTTTGCGGAGGGTGTGTTCCTGAAGAATATCAGGACATTATTCGTGAAAGCATTATCAGCGATGAACTTGTCGAGTGTAGTTTAAGCCATTCTGTTTATAAGTACGATGCACTTATGCAGGACGCAGAAAAATATGCAAGTCTTGTTCTTGCTGAAATCAGTGACAAGTGGGGCTATATGCTTTACGATGGTGCAACCACATTTTGGGAAACAATCCTCGGTGATAAGGACTTTGACCGTGCAGGCAGTCTTTGCCACGGCTGGTCAGCAACACCGGCGTATATATTCTGGCGCTACATCCTGGGTATTTATCCCGAAACCCCCGGCTTTGAAAAGATTGCGGTAAATCCCTGCTGCGGTGACAGCCTTACTGCAGAAGGTATTCTTAAAACACCGAAAGGTGAATACAAGGCTGCACATAAAAATGGTAAAACAGAAATAAATCTTATCTGACAGGAGAATCATTAAAATGAAAATTGTAGAAAAAATCATAGCAAAACAGAGAGACCTTAATGCTAACCCCCCGGTTACAATCGCATTTTTTGGTGACAGTGTAACACAAGGATGCTTTGAGCTTTATAAAACAGGGGAAGAGAGCATTCTTCCCGAAGTAAGGATTGAGGAGGGTTACCATACAAAGCTTCGCAGTATAATTCAGATGCTTTACCCAATGGTACCAATCAATATGATTTACGGTGGTATAAGCGGCGGCAATACAGAAGTTGCCCTCGGACGTGTTGAACGTGACGTATGTGCATTTAATCCCGACCTTACAATTGTGTGCTTCGGTCTTAACGACTGCTGTGCAGGGGAGAGAGGTCATGAAGGTTACCGTAATGCCCTTAAAGGCATTTTCAAAAAGCTTAAGGAATGTGGCAGTGAAATTATCTTTATGACACCTAACCTTATTCCCGAGGAAGTAAGTCCCGAGGAAAAGGACGAATATACAAAGAAGGTTCTTACAGATATTGTCCGTATGGCAAAGGGGTCCCTTCAAAAGTATCTTGCAATTGCAAGGGAAGTTTGCGCAGAAGAAAACATCCCCGTGTGCGACTGCTACAAAATCTGGGAAAGACTTGATGCGTGTGAGGTTAACACCACAAGACTTCTTTCAAACAGAATCAATCATCCCACGCACGATATGCACTGGCTTTTCGCATTCAAGCTTGCGGAAATGATTTTTATGTCGGAAAATTAATTAATTCAATATATATTTATATAGGAGGAAAATTTTATGAAAACAATCAAAGACAAACAAATTCTTGTAGGTGCTGACTTTGCAGGCTTCCCTCTTAAAGAGGCGGTTTGTGAGCATCTTCGTGCAAAGGGCTGGACAATCACGGATATCGGTGTAAAGACAGATTCCGATCCTGATGACACAGACCTTATGTTCCACAGAGTAGGACTTCGTGCAGGTGCAATGATTTCTGAAGGGGAATTTGAAAGAGCACTTCTCTTCTGCGGTACAGGTATGGGTATACACATTGCTGCAAGCAAGTGCCCCCACGTACACGCAGGCGTTGTTGAAAGTGTGCCTGCAGCTCGACGTGCAATCACAGGCAACGGTGTAAACGTTCTTGCAATGGGTGCATTCTATGTAGCTCCCGCAATGGGTTGTGACATTGCAGATGCATACCTTTCTGCAGAACTTGGCACAGATTATGAGTGGTGGCATAACTTCTACGAGTTCCATAAGCTTTCAATTGATGAGCTTGAAGCATTCGATTACGAAGAGTACAAAAAGAACGGCTTCAAGGTAAACAAGCTTGGAGATTACCCCTTAAAGCTTGAAAAGAAACCCGAGTAAAATTAATTACATTAATTTATTATAATTTTGAAAGGAGTAATTAAAATGAAAAAACCTTTGGCAAAAATCTTGTCAGTGGTATGCGTTATAGCTCTTGTTTTTTCTGTTTGTACCTTTGGTGTAATGGCAGAAGAATCAGTGCTTTCGGCACTTACTGCTGAAAAGCTGGCAGTGTCAGACGGTGTGAATCAGATTCCCTCAAGCATTGTAAGTAACCTGACACTTCCCGAAATCGATGGCGTTACATGGTCAAGCAGTAATCCTGATGTTTTAGCAAATGACGGTACTGTTACAAGACCTATTGCGAAAGATGCCAACGTAACTCTTACTGCAACTGCAGGTACAGAGGAGAAAGCTTTCAACTTCACAGTTAAAGCAAGAACAACAGATGTAATGTATCAGGACAGCTTTGCTTATGCAACTGTTGAAGATTTCATCAGCGTAGGAAGTTCAAAACCCTGGCAGTCATACGGTGATGCTGTAGCAACATCTATCGGCAAAGATGCTGACGGCAATCAGTATGCTGCATTTGACTTTGAATCAAGCAGTGCTCTTAAGAGAAAGGCTATGGACGTGCAGGGCGATATGATCTATGTTGACTTTGATGTTAAAGCTGATCCGGATAAAGACACAATGATTCAGCTTCGTCTTGCAGGTACAAAGGTAAGCGACGGTTCTGCTGCTACAACTACTTTTATCCTCACTCGTTTTCGTCTGGGAACAGCAAGACCTTACTCTTACGAAATCGGAAAAAACTTCGGTACTTACACAGGAACAGAGTTTGTACACTACCATGCAAAAATTGATATGGTAAACAAGCAGTTCTGGGTAACTTTCGGTGACAATGCTGAACTTGGACCATTTACTGTAAAAGGTCAGAGAGCTTCCGGTGTTAACGATTTCGTAGCATATGATATGAACAAGATTGACCTTGTTGAGGTTAAGAGAAGTGATTCAAATCTGGCATCAGGTATTTTGAACATTGATAATTTCTGTATAAGCACAAGCCGTAGCGTGGATGAACTTATTCCTACACTTTCTGCAGAGGAACAGCTTGACTACGTAATTGATGACCTTGAAGAAAAGTTCCCTCTTACAGATAATGTAGCTCTTTCAGCTAAGACAGTTGCACTTCCTACATACGGCGGTATTGTAAGCTGGGCAGATGAAAATGGTGTAGCACTTGGTGAAAGTGTATCTCTCGCACAGAATCAGACTACATTCAACACAGGTAAGCTTGTTGCAACAATCACACCTACAGGTGAAGGAGACACAACTCCCAAGACATATACATATTCTTACACTGTTGTTCCTGCGGGAATGAATGTAAGATCAAGAAATGCATCTAAAGTGGCATTTGGATTTGATGGTGACTGGGAAGCTCCCCAGGTTATGAATAACACTCCCTACACTGAAATGGAATTCAAGGTGTTTGGTAAAACCGGTGATCCGGTTCCCGCAGGTGTTACATGGACAACTGCTATTGAATCAGATTCAGAAGTTGCAAACAAGGTTGCAAAATTTGTCAATGCAAGCAATGCAAGTAAAACTGTAGCCCTTACTCAGGGTGGCGGCGGTCAGGAAAATATGCGTATGCAGATGAGTGCTGATTTTAAACTTGCGGAAGGTACAAAGGCAACAATTGCATTTTCAGGTGCAGATACCACAGCTGCTGTTTCTTTTGATTTTGAAGCAGGTACTTTTGCTCTTAAGGAACGTTCAAATGATGTAACACAGGGTAACAATCCTAATCTTGCCGAAACATATAACCTTGCAGATTTCGGTGTAGAAGCAAATGAATGGAACCGTGTCGAAATTGACCTCAGCACTGTTGGCTTTGTATATGATGTGTATCTTAATGGAACAAAGGTAAATGATGCTCCTCTTAACTGTGGTATTGTAACAGGTAACGGCGTTTACTGGGCGAATCCTTTCCGTTACCTTACTTTTGAACTCCCAGAAAACGGTGCGATTCTTATTGATAATGTAACTGTTGCTGAAACTACAACTAAAAACACAAAGGCAGTTCTTGATGGTGCACTTCGCAGAATTAATAAGAACTTCACAACCAAATATGCTTTTGCAAATGGTGAAACTCTTTATAATGATATGGTAGATACAGGTTTCTTCCCGGGAAGTGCTTATGTTTTCGGAAATACAAATAACTCTGAAAAAATTCCCACAGGTGTAAGCATCCAGTGGAAGCTTGACGGCGTGGCACTTACAGAAGTTGACGGAAGAGTGCCGGTTGCATTTAACGATATGGGTACACATACTCTTGAGGCAACTATTACATATAACTCAAATACTGTTACAGGCTCATGGACAATTACAGGTGCTCCCGTAGCACTCCGTGCACTTGATACAAACATTCCCGGCATCAGCCTCGGAAACGATGTTTCAGGTAAGCTCATTGTTGCAAAATACACAGATGACACAATGTCGATGCTTGAAAGTGTGAAAATTTACAAGTATACAAATGGTGTAAATGAAACAGGTGCTTTTGACTTTACCGAAGATAACGTTGGAAACAACGTAAAAATGTTCTTCATCAGCGAAGAATTTGCACCTATTGCTTACAGCGTAGCAAGATAAACTTAAAATTATGGTACACAACCGAAGAAAATGCTTCTTCGGTTGTGCACCGCTTTAAAATTGGTTGTTTTAAAAAAGCAGCTTACAAAAGGAGAGATAAAGTATGAAAAATGTAATCCGTGTAGCATTAATAGCTGCGGTTTTATGTATGTGCATGGCAGTACTGTCTGTTTCTGCAAAAGTTCAGTACGGTAATGTCAATGTTACATCTGACGCAGGTACTACTGTTACATACGAACTGACAAGCGCACCCGAAGGCGAAGGTGCCGTTCTGGTAGCTGCTTTGGTAAACGTAGTTACAAACGAAGTTATTGAAATAAACTGGACAAAATGTGACGATGTAAGTACTCTTACCGGCACTCCCAAGACTCTTTCAGTGTCACTTACAGGTACACGTGGTGGTAATACAGAACTTCGCCACTATTTATGGAACAATCTTACAGATATGCAGTCCATGAAAAACTTTGAACCCGCTTCACCCGTAGCAGGTGTTGCAACAGGGGATATCACCACTGCAAATATGACATGGTCTGCACCCGACGACGACTATGACAGTCAGGATGACTTAAAATATAATATTTATGACGACGGTTTGCTTGTAACAGAAACCCCAGTCAGCGGACTTGAATATAATGCAGAAAATCTTGCACCCGGGGCAAACTTCAATTTTGAGGTAAAGGCCCTTGACAGCGTTGGTGCTGAATCTTCTGCCAGTGATATAATGGCGGCATCAACATATATGCCCAATACTTTAATAACAAACTCAAAACCAAGAACAGACGACGACCCCATCGGCATAACATCAAAGGATGGTAACGTTACTTACGCCCCCAAGGCAAGCGTTGGCGATACTACCTATTATACATTTAAACAGGACAACGTAGGAGGTCTTAACTGCCTCAGCACAACTGTTGTTTATCGTGCAACATCAGGTAACGACCCCAACTACACACGTGCACTTTCACGTATGGGCTTTAAGCTCAAAAATCCCGTAGAAGGCGATAACGCATGGTATGCATACGAAATCACATATTTCGACCGTTACGAAGAAGAAAACGGTATTGCAAAGCTTCAGATGCAGTACTATATGAAAGATGGTAACGACGCTAACGAGCTTTACGATTCTGCAAGTACAGCTGTTAATCTTGAAAACGACAATGCGTGGAAAACAGTAAAAGGCACTTTCAAGGCATATACCCAGCTTAGCGGAATTCCAACATCAGGCACAGGTGCGGATGCTTCTGCAAATGGTTCAATGATGGCACTGTGGAATTCACGCGGATGGAACGCTGAATGGCAGGAAAACAGAAATCCTGCAGGTCTTGAAAAGGAATATCTTTACGAAAACGACTACCTTAAGGTGTATAAGGTAACTCTTATGCCCCTTGATGAAACTTATGAAAACTATAAGAAACTTTCAGGTGCAAGCCTTGTAATTGAAAATCCCACAGAAACAGAGGCTGCAACAATTATTTCAGGTCTTGATTGTAATGCAAAGGGCTTCTCTGTTGACGGAGAAAAGGCACTTTGTGAAAAGGGCGGCAGACTTTCTGTTGCACTTTCAGATATAGATAACACACTGACCTTTACCGTAAAGGATACAGAAATAAGAGGTCAGGCAGGAAAAATTGAGCTTTGCTGCTACGCTGAAGAGGACACAACAGTTGTTTTAAGCGACGGGCAGACAGCCACAATTCCTGCAAACACATGGAGAAAGATAAGATTCAGTCAGGATACTGTTTCAGATAACGAATATTCTGTAACAGCAGACAATGACCTTTACATTTCTTCACTTCGTGTAACTGCAAACTAAAAGGAGGGAGCACCGTGAAAAAAAATAATTTTCTTGTGCTCATAATCGGGATGTTTGCGCTGTGTATGACAGTCGGAATATCATTTATTTCACAGCCTATGGTAGCAAAGGCGGATGTTAATGACAGCTTTGCGTCAAATCAGTACGAAATAACGGAAAATAACATCATAACTGACACTAGTGCGTATATAATGCTTAAAGAGAATGTAGAGTCAAGGAAAATGAGTTATGTTCCGTCTGATGTAAATGACGAAAACGATGTCAATTACAACAAGCTTGTAAATTTTGTGGGAATGCAGGGCAGACAGTATAAAGCCTCAAACGTTCTTACAATGAAATTTGACAAAGGCTTTGCCGATGCGTCCGACAGTGTATTTGTTGTAAATGTGGACTACTACGATTATGGCGGCGGCGGATATTTCAATGTTGAGTATATGCCCCAGGGACAAGACACCCCTGTACGACTTGCAGTTTTAAAGCAGGGCGACGGTAGTGGCGGTACTCTTGAATACCCAAACGGTAAGTGGTGGAGAGTTTCAATGCTTATTGAGGATGCAAACTTTACAGGACAGCTTCCCGGTGGTGCAGATATCAGAATTTACACCAGTGCGTGGAATGCCTTTGCAAAGGTAGAAGTTCTCAATATCAGTAAAAACACCGATCCCAAAGCACACCTTGGTACATTCAATATGTCTTCTGCACTGGCACTTAATAAGCTTGGCTTATTTCAAGGCTTCGGCACAGGCGAAAAGTTTGTGGCAGGTCTTGACAAAGTCCTCACAAGACAAGAAGCACTTAAATTAATGATGGAATGCTACGGTCTTAAGGACGAGGCGGTAAGCCGTAACCTTAAGCCTGCTACACAGAACGTAGACACTGAATATGCCTGCTATGCAGGTCTTGCACAGGAAAAGGGCGTTATAGATGCGGATTCCGGTCTTGACCTTAAGGCGGAATTTACACAGAGAGAATTAATTGTGTGGTACCTTAAGCTTATGGGTATAGAGGACAGCGACCTCTGGAATAATGCTCACAAAATAGCAGAGCGTGAAGGCTGGATAGTTCCCGAAAATATGATGATTCAGCCTGAAAGAACGGCTAATGTGGATGCACTTGTACTTCTTGCAATAAATGCATTTCCCGAAAATAACCGTAAAACAGGTTACAATGCCTTTACACAGGGATTTGAAAAGGGTATCTACACATATCAGACAATAGTTACGGTAAATCATCCCGGTCTTAACCGCTGGATGCAGCAGACACCCTTTAAGCTTCCCAGCACAACTGTGGTGGATAAATACACTGGCAGAACTTATCACACAGTAAACCTTTTCGGTAAAGAGTCAACTATTCCTTACTTTACACAGCAGTGTGTTGCTATGGATAACAAGCGTGTTTACTTTAACACCGCTGACCTTAACCTGTGGGAGTATAATATTGAAACAGAAATGTGCCGCTGGATTGCAAAATGCGGTAAGAGAAGAAACTTTGTAATAACTCCCCTAAACAATCTGTGGTATGCAAAGGATAATCAGATTCGCAAGGTTAACCTTGATACTTACGAGGATGTTGTAGTATGTGACGGTGTCCCCGGTTATACAGGCTACTATCAGCTGATGCAGGTCAACAATGACGAAACATGGATGAGCTGTGAGCTTGAGGACACCAAAGTTCCCGAATCAGTTCGTCCCAGAATTGAGGGCGGAAGATACATTAATCTTCTTAATCTTAAAACAGGGGAATGGGACTATAGCCACAGCTTCAAAATGCCTGCAGGCGACCCCACCTTCAACCATTTCTGTATTAATCCCAATCCAAAGTATAAAAATTACGTGTTCTTTGCTCACGAGCATAATAATGTGAATGCATTCACAGGTGCCAACACATATCAGTTCGACAGAAACTGGATGCTTAACACAGATACGGATGAATACTTTAACGTATTTGACCAGCGCTGGTATATGCAGCCTGAAAAGGACAATGTGGGAACAGGCTTTGTTGCCACAGGCTCTAACCACGAATCATGGACTCACGACGGTGAGTGGTTCGGTACGGCAAGCTATCCCTTTGTTATTTCCGGCTCTGTATTACGTGAGACAAGAGGTGTTATGGCTCTTATGCGTCCCGATGGTTCTGACTTGTGGCACGTTCCGGCAGATTACAGCCATTCAAAGAACTATTACTTCCAGAACGCGGCTATCTGTCACAGCTCCATGGACTGGTACGGCAACTGGATTATAGGCGATACAAGCTATAACAGCTATAAGGAAAGTGACTTTAACCTGACAGAAACCCATACAGGTAAAAACTACTTCCTTGCACGTTTCCCCCATAACGGTCTTAACAACGGTCACGTGCACCCCCAGTTCAGCCCCGATTCAAGTATTGTTGTATTCGGCGGATGGACACCTGACTTCAAGGTGGCACAGTGGGGATGGATGGACGTAAGTGATATTACAGGTAACCCAACCGAGGGTGGAAGATTTGACCTTTCCGAAAGCTGTGAATCATTTAGCTACAAGGGTGATTTTGACCACTATATCGAGCCAACCTTTAACGAAGACGGCAGTGTTAAGGAAATTAAAATCCCTGCAGGCCGTCAGATGTATGTAGATGTTAAGAAAACTGTTGTTGAGGCGGATAACACCCCTGCAACAATAACAATCACATACAAGGACGACTCAAAAATGCCCCTTAAATTGTGTTACTATACATGGAATGAAAATGCTCCCGGGGACATTAACGAATTTACAGAGCATGAATTTATCATAAACCGTAAAGGTACAGGCAGACGCCTTACAAAGACAATCAAGTTTAAGGATATCTGTCTTGGAAACATGGAAGTCCTTCGCAGTGACTTCCGTGTCCGTGCCGCAGGCACAGATGCAATAGTATACTCTGTAGATGTTTCCGTCCCTAACAAATAATAAAGGAGAAAGCAACATGAAAAAATTACTTATACTATTTTTAGTGCTGGCTATGTCAATAGGCTCAGTCGCTTTCAGTGCTTCTGCATGGAACTCCGACTTTACCGAGCTTGCAATTGACATACAGTACGATGCAGAGGGGGCAACCCTTACCGTGTCAGGTGTTACGCCTGCGAAGTACGGTCAGCAGCTTATGGTGGTTGCATATAACCCCAAAATGGCAGACGGTCTTACTGCAGAGCTTCGTGCGGCAAAGGACCCCTCAGAGCTTGAACCCCTTGCAACTCCCGAAGAAACAAAGGTTTTCCGTCTTGAAGAATTAAGAGCTGATAAAAACGGAAACTTCAGCGGACAGTGGCCTCTTAACGCAGGTGTTAATACAGGCAATTATATAATTGTAAAGGTATCCGGTACAGGTAAAATTCCTGTTCAGGCGTCAAAGCTTTTCTACTTTGAATCAAGCGAGCATTTTCAGGAAGTAACCCTCCGTCAGTTTGAGGATTTCACAGGGGACAGCCTTGGACAGCTTCTTGTAGATAAAAAGCTCCTCCTTGGCACAACCAAGGAAGACAGCTACTACCTTGATGACCAGGTAGAGGCTATGTTTGCCGCAATCCGTGACAACGACTTTGAGGCAGACCCTGTTACAGGTAACCTTTTCAACGAAAAGAACGATATAATCGTTGTTCTGGGCAGAGTGGAAGCACTTCAGAAATTTCCTGCTTCACCGGAAGCTACCGATGTAGCTTACTTAATCCGTGACTACGGATACCTTATGAATTACGATTTTTCATCAGCAAATAACGACTATACTCTTAAAAAGAGTGAGGCACAGAAAATTGCAGCAGGCATTTTCAAGGAAGATGCTCCCGAGTGCTTTTCCGATATTGACAGAGTTGTAGAGCAGTCCGTAGGTCTCTCTATGCTTAACAGTAAGGATTCAACAACCATAGCTCCCGTTATTGCAAAGTACGCAACAATCCTCGGTCTTGACACAACAGACTACGAACTTTATTGTGAAAAATACACTTCTTACGAAGTAAACAAGGCTTTCGTAGGACATGACTTCAAGAAGCCTGCAGACGTTCTTACTTCGCTTGCAGACCGCATTTCGGTACTTGAAGCAGAAGCAAATAAACCATCAGGCGGTGGCTCCGGTGGTGGCGGAGGCGGTTCCTTCGGTGGAAGTAGCTCACGCCCTGTTGAAGGCTCAACAAAGCCTATCGGCACAGTTGAATCACCCACCGAAAAGGATGAACCTGTGGAAGATGCAAAGACAAAATATTCAGATGTTCCGGCTAACCACTGGGCAAGTGAAGCTGTAAATGCACTTTCCGAAAAGAAAGTAATTAACGGTTTTGAAGACGGCTCATTCCGTCCCGATGATTCTGTTACACGTGAACAGTTTGTGAAAATGCTTGTTGAAGCATTTACCCTTACAGGCAGCGGTAACGCAGCTTTTAGCGATGTGGCATCTGACCGCTGGTCTTACAGCGTTATCAATACTGCAGTAGCATCAGGTATTGTAAACGGTATTGGCGATGGCGTTTTCGCCCCTGCAAATTCCGTAAGCCGTCAGGATGCGGCAGTAATGCTTGCACGTCTTTGTGATAACAAGGGAATTCAGCTTAAAGGCCCCTCATCACCTGTTGATAATGCACTTATTTCAGATTACGCAAAGGAAAGCGTTGCAAAGCTCTATGGCTCAGGCGTAATTTCAGGTTTTGAAGACGGCTCATTCAGACCTGCAGAAACTCTTACACGTGCACAGGCTGCAAAACTTATCTTTAGCTTATTACAGAAATACGGAGGATAAAATATGCGTATGGGAAAACAAATAACATCCTGGTTCTTGTTTTTCATAATGCTGTTTTCCGTGGTGGCTTTCCCCGTAATGGCGGATGAGCCTGTAATTGACGATGCTGTTGTGTCTGATGATGCATTCTCTGACTTAGATGGCGACGGTATAGCTGACAGCGAGCAGGAAGAAAAAGAACCGGAAATTATAGAAGATAATACAGATAAAGAAAACGATGCTGCAATTAAAGACTTTGAATTTGAAGATGTTCCTGATGTTGACGACGGTATTCAGTCCGAAGGATATCTTTCAAATGCAGGCTTTCTTACAGACCTTGGTCTTTACAGATTCAGCGAAAGATACTACCGTGATGCGGTAACACGTGGCGAATTTGCCGCAATGATGATGGACTTGCTTGGGGGTGAGGGTTCTCCCTCTGCAGCACTTCCATTTAGTGACGTAGCTACATCTTACGAATATTACAATGCAGTTAATTTCGTATACAGTCACGGCCTTATGAATGGTGTTGGCAGTGATAAATTTTCTCCCGAAAGTCCTATCACATATATACAGGCACTTAAGACAGTTCTCAGTGCACTTGGTTACACAGACCTTGCAAACGTACAGGGCGGTTACCCTGGTGGCTACATTAAGATTGGTATGAATATCAAGCTTATGAAAAATGCTCCGGGGGACTACAACTTACCCTTGAGTTTTGACCTTGCGGCAGTGCTTCTGTGCCTTGCCGCAGAGACAGAGGTTTGTGATATGCTTTCCGTTTCGGAAAACAGTGCATATTATGCTAAAAATGAAAACCGTCTTCTGATGAATGTTTACCACAACATTTATTCTGAAAAAGGTATTATGACAGATAACGGCAGAACTGCCATTAATAAGAAGTCAACCGTAACAAGTGAAAAGGTTATTATCGCAGGAAGAGAGCTTTTCGGTGCTTCCGACAAGATAAAGGACTTAATCGGTCAGAACATCACTTATTACTACCGTGAAGAGGGCGGTGTGAGCACAATTCTCTATGCTTATGCAGACGAAAGATATAATGATATCGTTATTCTTGATGCGCACGAGCTTGAGAAAGACAGCAATAACTTCACAAAATCCTGCGTGGTAGCAAAAATTAACGGAAAAATAAGAAACTTCAAGATTGACCCCTATGCAAACCTTTTGTATAACGGTATTTTCGATGAAACCTTCACAAAGGACACAATGAAAATATTTGAGGGCAATCTTAAGCTTATTGATGCCGACAAAGACGGTGATTATGAAGTTGTATTGGTAGAAGAATATATGGACATCGTTGTTGGTAGCCACGTGCCCGGGGCAAATATTGCATCCAAATACGTTGTTCCCGACTTCAGCTCCATTATTTACAAGGATTACGATACTGTAGTATTCCAGGATGCAGACGGCAATATAATCGAGCCTGCCGCAGTTATGAAAGACCATGTTCTTTCAGTTTTCAAGAGTAAAGGCGGTGAAATGGTAAGATTTATCCTTTCAACAGACGTAAGAAACGTTCAGATTGACTCTGTTGAAAATAATGAAGGTGTTTATACAATCTTCGGTGAAGATAAAGAATTTGCCCTTTCAGCAAACTATGCTGAATTTATAAAAAATCTGCCTGAGCTTTATCCTGCCCCCGTAGGCGGAACATTCTATGACATCTGCTTTAACTTTGAAGGCAAGGTTGTTATGATGAATCAGAGCTTCGGCAAAAAGCAGTACGCTTATCTTATGAGAATGAGTAACGGCACAGGTATTCACAGCGGTGATATTGAGCTTCTTATGCACCTTGAAACAAACGATACAGTTGCAGTAACTGCAAAGGATAAGCTTACTATCAACAGGGAAAAGGGAAGACCTGCAAGCGACCTCTGGACAAACGAAGATTTATTTGTTAACGGAAATTTAGTTCCGCAGCTTGTATATGTAACAATTAACAGCAAGGGTATCCTTACATCCATTGAAACAGACAACAGTGCTGATAACGACTTCCTTGTTATTGACCCCAACGGTGACGGTGTTATAGACGACAGGGAAGCTTCTAAGATTGACGCAAACAAGTCAAATTATTCCTTTAAATGTAAACCCGGTGAATTCAGCCTTGACTATTACCGTGGCGACGGATACTCAGGTCCTGCTTATGCAACCACAGAGTCAAGAGCAATTTACGGTGGTGTTTGTATTACAGAAGATACCAAGATTTTCCTTGTAGGCAGAAACAGCAGAAACCTGCAGGTAACAGATCCCGAACAGGTTCAGGTTATTCCCTACGGTGACTACGTTAACGGACTTATCGGTAACCCCGGTATAAAGGTTTATGACACCAACATTACTTGGGAAGCAGGTGCGGCAGTTATTACGGAAACCGTTCCAATCAGCTGGAACCTTTTCTTCCTTGATGACTGGTCATACGTTACAGATGCTTACGGTGAAACAAAAATCCGCATTACAGGCTACTTTGGTACATCAGGCTACTTTACATTCCGTGTATACGATGAAGAGGTTGTAAAAAATGCCGTAAAATACCGTTATCCCGGCTCCGACGGAAACCTTAAAAAGGGTGACGTTTTACAAATCGGCCGTGACTATAACGGTGAAGTGGGCAGTATAAAGCTTTTCTACTCACCTCAGCGTGACGATAATCCCGACTACAACTTCATAGATGTGTATACAAATAATACCGCTACAGAGAAAAATAACAGAATGGCTTCAAGCGTGGTTATGACACTTGGACATCTCTGTGCCATGAGCGGTGAAAGACTTGGTATCTTTACCAAGGCAAATCCCGATTATGCACCTATGGAGCAGTCTTATGCACAGCTTTCAGATAATGCATCAGACAGCTATTGGGTACATTCTACAAATAAGTCAACAGTGTACTTCAGATATGACTGCCTGGATAAAGAGCTTAAGAAAATCACAAAGCACGACCTTGCAGGCGGTGCAGATTTTGAAATGACACCGGGTGTATCACCTGACGGAAATGTCGGAATTGCAAATTTTGTAAACTATGACAAGAATACAAAGTATTTCATCCTCCGTCAGAACGGAAGTGTGAAGATGGTATACGTTATTACCAACTTAAATTATTAAGGTATAAACTTTGCCATGAGTTTATATAAATAGTGGGCGTTACGGAAATTTTTCCGTAACGCCCCTCCTCTTTTTATCGTATAGGAATTGCGTCAAATTATGACTCGGGGAACTGTGTATGCACTCCTGCGAGGGTGAGACATGGGTGGAGCGGCACGCTTCTTTTTTTAATTTATAGGAAATTGCGTTTTTTATTCGCGTGAAGCTATGTTCGACATTTGCAGGTGCGCGACATGGGTGGAGCAGCACGCTTCTTTTTTACCTTATAGGAATTTGCGTAATTTTATTCGCGTGAAGCTATGTTCGACATTTACAGGTGCGCGACATGGGTGAAGCGGCACGCTTCTTTTTTATGCATTTTTTAAAATTAGATTTCCATAGCTCTGATGTTACTATTGGAGAAGATAAAAAAATATTATATGATAATTGATTTGTGTATAGAGATAAAGTGTAAAGAATAATATATATAGCTATAAATTTGTTTGTGAGGGACGGTTGTTAAATGAAAAAAAAGAAAACTATAAATGTCATACATATTGCTAACAATAAACAATTAAAAAATGCTGATATAGAGAAAAAATTACTTGAGTTAATGATTTTAAGTTATAGTAACTCTAAATAATATTCATATCTTCATAGTTTGACACCAGTCAACAACTATGGTATTTGTATTTTGAAGGAGGTTATTAAATGAGATTAGTAGCATACTGCAGAGTATCTACTAATAAAGATGAACAATTAGAATCACTGGCAAATCAGCAAGAGTTCTTTGAACAATTTGCAATCAGAAACAATCACACATTGGTTAAAATGTATTCTGACGAAGGAATCAGCGGGAAACAGATGAATAATCGTAAAGAATTTTTAAGACTTATGGAGGATGCTAAATTAGGCTTGTTTGACTTAGTTGCGGTAAAAGATGTATCGAGATTTGCAAGAAACACTGTAGATTTCTTGATTTCCATACGAGAATTGAAAGCGATTAATGTAGATGTTCTTTTTCTTTCTACAAATCAAACTATTTTAGGTGGAAGTGAATTTGTTCTTACAATGTTTTCTGCTTTAGCGCAAGAAGAAAGTGCTAATTTATCAAGCAGAGTAAAATTTGGAAAGAAAATCAACGCAAAAAACGGTAAAGTTCCAAATCAGGTATACGGGTATGACAGAATAGACAAATTTAATATGGTAATCAATGAAAAGCAAGCTGCTGTGATTAGACGGGTTTTTGATATGTATGTAAATCAGGGGATGGGTTCAAGGCGTATTGCAATAGCACTTACCAGAGAAAGAGTCCCTACATATAAAAACGCAGACTGCTGGATACCAAAAACTGTCAGAAGGATGCTTGAAAATGAGCTTTATAAGGGTATTCTTATTTCCAAAAAGACAGAGGTGACGAATTATCTTACCGGAGAGTGGAAAAAACTTGAAGATGTAAGTGAATACACTTTTCACAAACCTGAGCTGGCGATTGTTGACAATGAAACTTTTGAAAAGGCACAAATTATGCTTCAAAAAAACAGGGAAGTGTACAAGAATAAAAACCCAAACGGACGTGTAAGCTCGCAATATCCTTTCAGCACACTTATTAAATGTGAACACTGTGGATATTCTTTTACCAGAAAAATAAGAAAGCTTAAAGATAGAACGGTTATTGAGTGGAAGTGTGCAGGAAGAAATAACAACAATAAAGATTTTTGTCCCAACCTAACGAAAATCAAAGAAGAAGAATTGTTAACTGCGATTACAGAGCATTTGTATGAAGTTATAAATGATAAGGAGAAATTTGTAAAGAATTATGAGGCTGCAAAGCATACACAGGTGAAAAAGACTGTAAACACAGATGAAGTTGAAAAGGAAATATCAAAGCTTGAAGTAAAAAAGAAAAAGTTTATGGAGATGTACATAAATGAAATTATTGATATTTCGACTCTTAAAAACCGAACAGAGGAGATTGATAAAGAACTTGACATGTGTCGCAATAAGCTTCTTATTATCAATAACCATATTGAAGAAGAACCATTGACCGCTGATAAATTATATTCACATATTAAAGAAGCTCTTGCAGGTGAATTTTCCAATGTAATGATGAAAAAAATAATAAAGGTTATAACTGTTAACCATAATGGCGATGTTAAAATTATATGGAAGTGATTTATGGCATTTTGTGGTCCGGTATAGAAATTCTTGATCCCATTTGCCTTGGTGCAAAAATGACAGAACCCGGTGAAAAGTGCTGCAAGTACGCAGACGATGATATTGATGTATGCAATATTCCCGATTGTGTGTGCAGAGTGTTTGAGGACAGATTTGTAAATTGCCGTGACAATCAGCGTAAAGTATACGTTTCAATCGGTCTTTTTACAATAATCAAGCTCGAAAGAAACGTGCAGCTTCTTATTCCTGCGTACGATTTCTGTATTCCCGAAAAGGAATGTGTAACAAGCTCGCCCGATGACCCCTGTGAAATTTTTGCAAACATCAATTTCCCCGTGGATGAGTTTTTCCCTCCCGTGGAGGATTGCCTGAATAACGAGCCTTGCGATAATCATTGTTGTCCTGAGGACGACGAATAGAAATAAAGACCTTGGCATTGCCAAGGTCTTAGACTGTCGAAAAAGTCGGTCAACCATAAGCAGAGAATAAAAATAACGCCTTCCCCTCTGAGGAAAATTCCCCCGTGTCGGGGGAAATGTCTGCAAAGCAGACAAAAGGGGCTCGTCTCCGAGAGGAAAAGGTGGGTTGCGAAGCA
>JAZQAO010000029.1:0-6998 GCA_045545295.1 Clostridia bacterium | reverse complement strand
TTATAGGAATTTGCGTAATTTTATTCGCGTGAAGCTATGTTCGACATTTGCAGGTGCGCGACATGGGTGAAGCGGCACGCTTCTTTATTAAATAAAGTTTTCTGCATAACACCTCATCCGAGTTGCTTCGCAACCCACCTTCCACTCAGAGGGGAAGGCGTTATTTTTATTCTCTGCTTATGGTTGACCGACTTTTTCGACAGTCTGAAAAGTCCTCCTGTGGAGGACTTTTCTTATTCATTATTTCTGTGTGCCTTACGCATAGCAGCCGGAGACACTCCGTAATAGGATTTAAAAACTCTCAAAAAGTTGGTGAGCGAGCTGTATCCCACTGCAAAGCAGATTTCTGTAATGGGAAGATTACTGGTGATAACAAGTTTTTTTGAATGTTCCAGTTTAAGGGCATTAAGGTACTCTTTATAGGTTTTTCCCGTAGTTTCGTGAAAAAGACCGCTGAAATAGTTTTTATTGAATCCGGCAATTTCGGCAACCTGCACAAGAGTAGGATTCTCGCGGAATCGGCTGTGTATGTATAAAAGTGCTTTTCTGATTGAGTCATTCATTGAGCTTTTTTTATCATCCTTAATAAACTCACACTTTCTCAGAATCATCATAAGCAGGCATTCCATATAGTTTTTTATGAGAAGGTCAGAGTAATCGGAAACCTCGGTAAATTCCTGATGCATCTGGGACATCATAAACTGTATATTCTGCATTTCCTGTTTTGAAAGCTCAAACACAATGTTTTTCTCTACCCCGAGAATTTTTTGCAGAACCGTCTCGTCAAGAACTTCCTCTCGGAACATAATATTATAGACAACTGCACCGTCACTTTTCACACTATGAAAATCAGTAGGATTGAGCATATACAGTGTGCCACTTTCCATTTCGTAATGCACACCGTTAAGTTCCTGCACAGCCTTGCCTTCAAGTATAAGTTCAATTTCAAAGCAATCATGCCAATGAAGTTCATAATCATGCAGATTCTTTTTCCTTATCAGAAGCTTTTCTCTGCTGTTGGCAGTATTTTCAACAAGTATTCTCTTACACTCAAGATTAGTCTTCATAGCACATTACCCCTTTTACACATTTTATATCTTAATTACATAATTGTCAACCAAATTCTGAAATTTCAGCATAAAAAAGAAGCGTGCCGCTTCACCCATGTCGCACCCTTGCAGGAGTGCAAACAAAGTTTCCTGCGTCATAATTTGACGCAAATTCCTATACGGTAAAAAAGAAGCGTGCCGCTTCACCCGCGTCGCGTCCAAACTTAACTTAAAACCCACAAATATTGCTCGCGATAAAAAACGCAATTTCCTATACGATAAAAAATGAGATGTAAAAAACACAAGTTTTTTACATCTCATTTTAATACTTAATTTTCATCACCGAACAATGCCGCTGCAAAATCCGCAGGATTGAACTCCTGAAGGTCCTCAATCCCCTCACCTACGCCGACAAATTTAACGGGAACACCAAGCTTTTTGCAGATATTCACTACAATACCGCCTTTTGCAGTGCCGTCAAGCTTTGTAAGCACAATACCTGTAATGTTTGCAACCTTGTCAAATTCTTCCGCCTGATTTACGGCATTCTGCCCGGTTGTAGCATCAAGAACAAGTAAAACCTCTTTTGTTGCATCGGGAAGCTCTCGGTCAATTACCCTGTAAATCTTACCAAGCTCGTCCATAAGGTTTTTCTTGTTATGAAGTCTTCCTGCCGTGTCACAGATACACACATCCGCATTGCGGCTTTTCGCCTTATTGCAAGCATCAAATACAACGGCTGCAGGATCTGCACCTTCATCAAGGCGAACAAGAGGAACATCGTTTCTTTCTGCCCAGATTTCAAGCTGGTCTGCCGCTGCCGCGCGGAATGTGTCTGCCGCAGCGAGAACAACATCCTTCCCTTCGTTTTTAAGCTTGTTTGTAAGCTTACCGATAGTGGTGGTCTTACCTACTCCGTTAACTCCTATTACAAGCACTACTGACGGCTTTGTATCAAGATGCAGCTTATAGTCACAGCTTCCCAGAATTTCTGCAATTATTGCTTTAAGCTCTTCTTTAGCCACTTCGCCATCAGTTATGTGTTTTTCCTTAACTCTGCCGCGGAGTTCATCAACGATTTCACAAGAGGTCATACCGCCAATATCCGCCATAATAAGAGCTTCTTCAAGCTCATCATATAAATCCTCATCAATTTTCTTGAATGCCGAAAAAACACCGTCAAGCTTTTCTGTAAAAGAAGCACGTGTTTTTCCAAGCCCTTCTTTGAGTCTTGCAAAAAGTCCTTTTTTCTCTTTAAATTCCATTTCTATTACTCCTCAAATGCAACGTCTTCAAGCTTCATCGAAAGAAGTCTGCTTACGCCACGCTCCTGCATTGTGACACCGTAAAGAATGTCTGCCGCTTCCATTGTACCTCGTCTGTGGGTAATAACAACAAACTGAGTGTTATTACCGTAGTTGCGGATATAATCTGCAAAACGGTAAACGTTTTCGTCATCCAGGGCTGCCTCAATCTCATCAAGCACCAAAAATGGTGCCGGAGATACCTGTAAAAGTGCAAAAAGCAGTGCAATTGCCGTAAGCGCGTGTTCTCCACCTGACAGCAAAGTGATACTCTGCAGTTTCTTTCCGGGAGGCTGAACTTCAATTTCAATCGGACTTTCGAGAGTGTCAAGAGGATTGAGAAGCTTTACCTCCGCCTTGCCGCCACCAAAAAGGTCTACAAAGCTCTTGCCGAAAAGTTCGTTTATAATCTGGAATTTTTCTGCAAACTGCTCGCGCATTACTGCCATCATTTCGCCGATAAGCTTTTCAAGGTCAGCTTTTGCCTTTTCCATATCGTCTACCTGGCTAGTCAGGAACTCATAACGCTCCTTAACCTCTTTATATTCTTCAATCGCATCGACATTAATATTACCCAACGCACGGATTGAATTTTTGAGCGAAGATATCGTCTTCTGAGCCTCCGAAAGTGAGCCGATGTCCTTTTTAAGCTCCAGAGCCGTGTTATAGGTAAGCTCATAATCATCCCACAAACGCTTTGCGGCGTGTTCAATATCTTCTTCGATTTTAGTTTTTTTCGTTTCTACACGCACAACCTCACCCTGAAGAGCAAGGATTTTTTCGTTAAGAGTACGGTTTTCTTCTCTGAGTTTTTCCAGAGTAGCATCGCTACCGCTTTTTCCAGACAGGCGTGTCTTTATTTCTTCTTTAAGTGCCGCTATCATAATCGCGTGCTGATTCTGGCGCATAAGATTGTTTTCTATCTCTTTTTCAAGTGATGCAATCATATCTTCCTGCGCCTTTATTTCATCAAGTCTGCCTTTGTAATCAGACTGTGAGTTCATAATGCTGTGCTTGATATCATCAATTCTCTGCTGTGCAACCTCAACATCCTTTTGCGCAGAGTTGATTTCCATCTTTTTGTCGATTACTTTAACAGAATGTTCCTCACGTTTGATTGTATATTCGCGGACGGCTTCCTGCTTGGTGCGAACGATTTCTTCCGCCTTTTCTATAAGGGCATCCGACCCCTCCAGCACCTCACGAAGCTTTTTCTTCGTCTGAACGGTATCTGTCTGCTGAGTTGATATCTGCTCTTTTTCATCAGTAAGCTTTGCAAGACGACTGTTGGCAAGCTCAAGCAGACTCTTCTTTGCATCTGCTTCTGCTTTTATCTTCATCAGAGTATTTTCACTTTCAGAAAGCTCCTCACGAAGGTCAGCTTCCTTCTCTCGGCAATCCTCGGCAAGCTCTGAAAGGTCGTCAATCTGATCTTCAAGCTCCTCAGTTTCCTTCTGAAGCTTATCACACTCAAGGCTGAGACGTTCAATCTCGTCTTTTCTGCCTAAGAGAGCCTGCGTCTTATTCACGCTACCGCCTGTAATACTACCGCCTGGTTGCAAAAGTTCGCCTGCAAGTGTAACAATTTTGAATTTATAGTGCGTAGCTTTGGCAAGTTTTATTGCACTGTCCATATCTTCCATAATGACAGTTCTGCCAAGAAGCGCCTCTATCACATTTTTAATTGAAGGGTCACAATCAACTACATCGCTGGCAACTGCAACTGCACCGGCGTTAGCCATAATGCGGTCCTCGTTATCAAGACGCCTTCCTTCCTGCGATGATATGGGAAGAAATGTAACTCTGCCCATACGGTGCTCTTTAAGAAACTCAATTGCCCGCTTTGCATCTTCTTCAGTATCCACAACGATGTTCTGCATCGCATTACCAAGTGCAGTTTCAACTGCAGTGGTGTACTTTTTATCAACCGCGATGAGCTTACTCAGAACTCCCTTCATCGAGCCGCGGAAAGCACCGTCTTCCTTCGCTTTAAGAAGATCACGCACGCTTCTCGCATAGCCTTCAAGCCCTTTTTCCATTTCTTCAAGCATAATGCGACGTCCCTGCTTTTCACCGAGCTTAGTGGACATTTCATTGTATTTTGTTTTAAGCTCACCGCACTTACGGTTTGCTTCGTGATATTTTCTGTTAATATCAAATACTGCATCCGAGAGCTTGTCAAACTCCGCCTGCGCGTCAATTTCCTTTTTCGCAAGTTCATTGCATTTTGCACTGAGACGGTTGATATCATCTGTTGCCGCTGCAATATCAACCTCAATAGAGAAACGACGGGTTTCTATATTCTGCGTAATAAGGTCAATGCTGTCCAGCCTTGACTGTGCCTCGCTCTTCTTTGCACGAAGATTTACAACCTCTTCCCTTGCAGTCTCAAGAGCTTTCACCCTGCGGGAAATCTCTTCACCGATAAGCTTGTCTTCTTCTTCTAGAGCTTCAAGCTCATCCACAAGAGTAAGAAAACGTACATTCTCCGATTTTTTCTTTTCTTCAAGTTCTGTAAGCTGTGCCTTAAAATCCTCTTCACGCTTTGACCAACCTGCAAGTTCACCCTCAATACGGAGAATATTTGCACGGTGGTTTTCGATATTGTTTTTAATAATTGCTCTTTCGTTTTCGATAGTGGCAGCTTCTGTTTCAAGCACAGAAAGTCTTTCACGCTCAGCGTCAATCTCGCTGTCAGTCTCTCTTATTGCAGCATAAAGAGCGTCTGTTTTCTCATTGTTTTCTTCAAGTTTTGCTTTTGCTTCTTCAAATTCTCTGGTAACTGTCTCAAAAAGCTCATTAGTTTTAACGGCTTCTGCACGCTTTACATCAGTAATTTCCAGAAGTGCGCTTACTTCAATCCCCTTGAGTTGTTCGCGCAGGTCAAGGTATTTTATAGCCTTTTCACTCTGTTTACGCAAAGGCTCAACACGGTCTGTGAGCTCACTTAAAATATCTTTAACTCTCACAAGGTTTTCATCTGTATGACTGAGTTTACGCTCTGCCTCTATTTTTCTGTAACGGTATTTTGATATACCTGCCGCTTCTTCAAATATCTGACGACGGTCATCGCCCTTTGAGGAAACGATTTCTGCTATTTTACCCTGTCCTACGATTGAATAACCGTCACGACCCAGCCCGGTATCCATAAAGAGCTCATTAATGTCCTTTAATCTGCACGCAGTACGATTAATCATATATTCACTTTCGCCACTGCGAAATACACGACGTGTAATCTCCACCTCGTTATAATCACAAGGTAAAAAGTGCGTAGAGTTGTCGAGCACAAGCGAAACCTCAGCATAGCCAAGGGGTTTACGCTTTTGTGTTCCGGCAAAGATGACGTCTTCCATCTTTCCGCCACGGAGTGTCTTCGCACTCTGCTCACCCATAACCCAGCGAACTGCGTCCGAGATATTACTCTTACCGCTGCCGTTAGGTCCGACGATGGCAGTTACACCCTGATGAACTTCTATAACGGTTTTGTCCGCAAAGGATTTAAAGCCCTGCAATTCTATTCGTTTAAGGTACATTTTCTCACCACTTTTCTCGTTAGTAGCATACTTGGTTATTATATCATATAATAGTGTTACAATCAAGTTTTTTCTTTAATAAAAAGATTGCTTTACTTTAAGAAAATTCTGTGCTAAAATAAAGTAAAGTCGAAGGGGGTTTTGTCATGAAAAAGATTATAATCACAATCGGTCGTGAATTTGGTAGCGGTGGCAGAGAAATAGGTATGAAGCTTGCAGAAAAGCTTAATATTCCATTCTATGACAAGGAGCTTATTCTGGAAACAGCAAAGAAGACCAAGCTTGAGAAAAGTATTGTTGAAAAATACGACGAGCAACACTCCTTCCCGGGCTTTACAAATCCGAACCTGTTTGAAATATATCAGATGCCGATGAGTGACCGCATCTATATTGCGCAGGCAGATGTCATCCGTGAGATTGCGGATAAGGGCAGCTGTGTCCTTGTGGGAAGATGTGCTGACTATGTGCTTGCTGACAATCCGGATTGCTTTAACGTATTCATCACCGCACCTATGAAAGACAAAATTGAGCGCAAGCGTCCTCTTCTTCCCGGAAAGAGTGACAGAGAAATCGAAAGTCACATTGAAAAGATTGATAAAAAGCGTTCAAAATATTATTCATATTACACTGACGGCATCTGGGGCAAGTCATCGACCTATCATCTGTGCATAGACAGCAGCGTGCTTGGTATTGACGGCACTGTCAACCTTATAGTAGATGCAGTCAATATGAAAAGATAACAGAGTATTTCTGATACAGTATATTGAATTCCATCAAAAGACGGTGAGTGAATTTTCACTCACCGTTTCAGCGTGTCGATAAACCTATCGGCACGCTGGCAGACATCGAAAAAGGAAGGTAAATTTGTTCAACACGAACTCGTCGGCGTATGTGGATACGGTAGAGGGCGTGTTGGACGAAAATAAGCAGAAAACGGCTATAAACTGCGGGGTATAGCTGTTTTTATTACCTTATAGGAATTTGCGTAATTTTATTCGCGTGAAGCTATGTTCGACATTTGCAGGTGCGCGACATGGGTGAAGCGGCACGCTTCTTTATTAAATAAAGTTTTCTGCATAACACCTCATCCGAGTTGCTTCGCAACCCACCTT
>JAZQAO010000028.1:0-13785 GCA_045545295.1 Clostridia bacterium | reverse complement strand
GGATCATATAGAGTACAATAAATAGGACGGCAAATATGACGCCTGAAGGGGTCTATTTTGCGTTTTATGTCCTGAAAGAACAAAATATCGCGCCACTTGCTTTCAATGCAAATGACGCGATTTTGGGAGAATTGCACAAATCAAAGAAGGAAAGATCAGCTAAACTCACAAATATTATAATTCTATATTCTTCATGTCGCCAAATTGAAATATCATTAAATAAAGGAGGTGTAAATATGGCGCTTGACTATTCTTCATTTATCAAGATCCCGCAATTAAGATCAGAGCAAAGAACCGCGCGCAAACTTAAAGATGTATCAATCAGGAAACATAAACCGGAAGTAAAAGCGCGCGCAAAGGCGGCGGCAAAGTCGCCGTTTAAACGCTTCGATCCTGAACTTAGGCTGATGCAGAAAAAAGCTAATGAACGAATGCGACAACTTGAAAAGCAAGACATAAATTCACCGGCATATCAGGCAATACAAGCCAAACTTGAAATATTAGGACGTCAGACAAAAGGCGACCGCGGGCGCAGATTCTCTGAAACTGGCAGAGGATCATATAACGAAATCGAGATGCAAAAGAGATATTTAAAAGAATTTCTCGAAGCTAAAACGTCGACACTTACCGGAGCAAAAGATTATTATGACCGCGTTTGGGAAACTGCGCAAAGTAACCCTCACAATAATATAGCTGCTGCGGGGATCACTCGTGACCAGTGGTTTAAATTCTTTGAGTCATTACCAGACAGTAAAAAGGACCGGATGTTTTATTCTGAACAAGTTAAAATCTTCACTGCCGTAATGAAAGTTAATGGCGATCTGATAGACGAAAACAAGATAACAATAGAAGATATAGCAGATGCAATTCAGGAAGCCGACAAACTAAACGAAGTATTTTCGAATATTAACGATCTTTATCTTGATACGTTAGAGAAGGGAGAAAAAGCCGACAAAGATAGGCTTATAAGTTTAAAAGATATATGATAAAAAGCAGAGTCAAAACGAAGGTAGGAGACGAAAACATAACCGCCTATTCGGTCGAAGAATTCACCCCGCAGCTTCTTATTTTTAAGGATCTTCAGAGGAATCATAAATATAAGAAGTACGCAACGGAATTTATGACACTAGATACGGAAACAAGTCACTTAGGCGAAGACGATTCATGGATTTATCAATGGGCGGTTAAATTTCAGGATAAATATATTTATGGGCGGAGACCTTCAGAGATAATAAGACTATTTGAAAAACTGGCGGCATATTACGAACTTGGGGAGAACAAGAAAATAATTTGTTACATCCACAACGCGTCATATGACATTCAATACTTAAAGCACTTTCTTTTTAAATACGATCCTTCTATTAAAATACTGGCAATAGATAATCACACAATATTACAAGTCGATATACTAGGCTTCAGGATCTTATGCAGCTATAAACTCTCGAATATGTCGCTTGCTAAACTATCAGAAAGTTATGCAACGCGGTACATAAAAGCAGTCGGCGAAATTGATTATACTTTAGTCAGGTTTCAGGATCAGAAGCTAACAGACTCCGATTGGTATTATATGTTTTCTGACGTAGCCGCGCAGCATGACGGAATAGAAGGATTTATAAAAGCAATGGGCTATAATTACGCACTCGAATGTCCTATAACTTCAACCGGTTTTGTGCGGACTGAATGCAGAAGGGCTGCGCTAAATGATAAGTCCTGGCGGCTTCAGTTTGAAATGTCCGCACTTAATTTAGAAGATTATAATCTATGTAGACAATGTTTTATGGGCGGCGTTACGATTCAGTCTTTTAAGTATGCCGGTAAAACAGTCAGATCCAAAAGACTAAAACATAAGGACTTTTGTTCTTCATATCCGGCGCGGCAGATGCTCGAATATATGCCGACCGGTCAGCCCATGCACATAGACATAACAGACATAAAAACATTTAATGAATGTTTAAATAAATATTGTTGCGTTTTTGTGATAGAGCTTGAAGACGTGCATATAAAAGAAGATATAACTGCGCCTTATATACCTTCTTCTAAATGTATGGATTCGGAAGAGTTACTAAAAGTCAATGGAAAAGTGGTATTTGCTAAGCGGTTGAAAATAGCATTATGTGAGATAGACTACGCTATCATAAGAAAACAATATACTTTCAGTCCTCATATAAAAGTCGGTCACATGATACTATTTGAACGCGGAGAAGCGCCGGAGTGGCTTAAAAATGAAGTGATGAAATATTTTAAAAATAAATGTGAATTGGAAGGGATAGACGTATATTTATATATGAGAAGTAAAGTATTTTTAAATTGCATATATGGAATGACTGCAACGGCGATCCTTCGTCCTGAATTCCAACTGGATAAGCAGCTGATTATAAAACCAAAAGAGAAGAAGGACGACGGCGCAGCACAAAGGGCGCTGAACAAATATTACAAATCGTATAATAGCTTCATGCCGTATCAGTTTGCAATTTATACTACGGCGTGGGCGCGCTATGCACTCTTTGAAATGATAGAAGCGATAGGGTACGAATATTTCATATACTGCGACACTGACAGTGCTTTTTATATTGAGACCAATAAAAACCGAATACGAATGGCAAAATTAACGCAAAAATGCAGAGAAAAAGCAATTCAGGGCGGCGCTTTTGTCGGATTAAAATTCCTCGGACTTCCTGAAGACGAACCGAGGATCAGGGCGTTTCGGGGGCTTCATGCCAAATGTTATGCTATGGAAGAATATAACAAGAAGACCGGCAAATTTGAATTAAAAGTTACCATAGCCGGAATACCGAAAAGCGCAATTAAATTTATTGATGGTAAAGCAGTAGAAAAGACAAACGCGGAAGAACTGGGGAAAATAGAAAACTTAGTAGATGGGTTCACTTTTAAACACTGCGGCGGTACCAGAGCGATCTATAACGAACGACCGATAGAAGAAGTTACGATTCAGGGACATAAAATAGAACTTGCTTCGAATGTCATAATAGACAACATAAAAAAAGAAATTTCCGACACTATGTGGACTCATAAAGGACACGAACTGCAAAAGATACTTTATACAGATTGCACAATTTAAAATTTTAAATTTGGTTAATCTGCGCGCATACTTTCATGTTACTATGGACTTGGAGAAATTAACAAATTTCATAGAAGGGAGAAAATGAAATGTTCAGATTAAATGATGTAACTGAAAACGCAGTGGAAGTATTAGTAGATCTGGGCGTAATCCGTGAAGCTTATACTACGAAGCTAAGCGGCGACATTTATGATGTATTTCTTGATGATGACATAGAAGTATTAGTAAATGACATGACGCTTAAAGTGTTTAACGCTTCAGGGGACGCAGCCGAGATCAAATGCACTGACTATTCGTATTTTGTGAAGGGGTGAAGATGGGCAGAAGAAAAAAGACCCGTATTGACAGCGTAATGAGCGAAGGGAAGTATTTATACATCAAAAAGAATCAGGCATATAAAGCACTTGAAGAAAATGTAAGTTATATCCCGCGCTCAAATATGTACTCTCACGGCTGCGGCTACAAGATAGCAATATTTGAAAAGCTGATAACAGACGGCGCGCACTGGGAGAAACACACAGTAGTTATGAACGGCGAAGAGTTTAAAAAAGCCGTAGGGATCACAGAGGAAGGGAGAATAACAATACAATGATAAAAGCAGACGTAAATAGCGATATTTTAAGAGAAGATAAAACAATAATTGAAGTTAGAGTGAATGATATGGTAGAGGACAAAGAATGAAAGAAACTGAAGCGCTAATAATTGAATCAGAAGAACGTGAAGAATGGTACGGTACTACTCAAATGTGTAATATTTGCAATACAACATTTATGTGCGATGATCCTTCATTTTGTCCTGGCTGCGGTAGAAAGTTCGTTGGATTATTGAAGGGGAATAATCATTTATATTTACTGAATGAGCCTTAACAACTAAATAACACTTTTGAAAGGAGTAAATTTATGAACACATCAAAGGCAAAAAAGAACAAGGAAGAAAAGAAGGAAAGGAACTACATTGAGATCCGCGAAGCAGCAGTAAGCAATGTACGCGTGATTTCAGGCAAGAACGGCAGAGATCTTGTATACTTTACGCTGATACTTAACGGCGTGTCAATCAATAACTGCCGTGTCTCTACTACGAAGGACGGAAAGGACTTTATAACATTCCCGCTGTATAAGGGCAGCAATGGCATCTACTACAATGTAGTCTACGCCGCAATTTCTGACGAGGATTCGGCTAAGATCCTGAATGACATTCAGAATCAGATTGACAACCAGTAATCACAAATTAAAGGGCGGGCACTATGCCCGCCTTATTTTGAAAGGAGAGAACATGATAATTGATGTTAGCAGCTATCAGGGTAAAATTGACTGGAAAGCAGTAAGCAAGACCGGCGTAGAAGGTGTTATACTGCGCAGTACTACAAGAAATGGAAAACTGGATACAAGGCTTTTAGAAAACTATAACGGGATCCTTCAGAACATGAACGATAAATTAAACATGTTATCCTTCTACAAGTTTTCATACGCCCGCAGCTTCGAAGAAGGTGCTATAGAATGTTCTAAAACCCTTATGACATTAAGGGACGCCGGAATAAGAAAAGAAACTTTTGATGTTTTCTATTTGGATCTCGAAGCATGGGACGGAAGGGACTACACCCCGAAGGAAGCCAGCGCGGTTATCCTTGGATATATTGAAATGTGCGACAAATTAGGCATAATGCTTGGGCTATATTCTAATTATAACTACCTGAAGAACATTATAGATCCGGTTTGGTCAGCTCTTCCCTTATGGTATGCAAGATATAATACATTTATGGGTAATATTGACCCATGGAAGCCGCAGATCTGGCAGTACTCCAATGAAGGGAAGATAGACGGCATAAAAGGGAACGTCGATATTAATAAGAGGGTGATTATATGAAGATATACCTAGAAAACGGCTATCTTGACGCGGCGCACATTGACAAAGTAGCCGACCGAAATAATATAAACTTCATTGTGATAATCGGTAAAAGGCAAGTAGGCAAAACGTACAACGTTTTAAAACTCATGTTGGACAATGACCGCAGATTTGTTTTTATGCGACGTGTACGCCCTGAACTAGATATGCTATGTAAAGACGTTAATTCGCCCTTTGAGAAGATCCCGACGCGGGGACGTGTAAAGCTGCGCAAAGAGTCAGAATATACGGCAGCGATTGAACGACTCGAAGAAAAGGAAGGAGAAGAAGGAGAAGTAAAAGAAGAGTCTTCCCGCATTGGTACGGGCGTTACATTATCAGGTATTGGAAATATAAGAGGATTCAACGGAGACGTATTTACAGATCTGGTATTTGACGAGTTCATACCTGAAGAACAGTTATTTAAGGTCAGGAATGAAGGGGACGCTTTTTTAAATGCGCATGTCACCATTTCAGGAAATAGGGAACTTGAAGGAAGGAAACCGCTTAAGGTTTGGCTTTTATCAAACAGTAACAATCTAAATTCAAAGATACTGGATGCGCTGAAGATAACAGACGTAGTAGAAAAAATGTCACTTCGCGGGGAAGAGTCCAGGATCTTAAAAGACCGCGGTATAATGGTTCTTCTTCCTGAAAGTAAAGTAATAATAGACAAGCGCAAAAAGACAGCGCTTTATAAGGCTATCGGCGGAGACTCTAAATTTAGCAGAATGGCATTTGAAAACGAATTTGCTTACAACGATTATACGGACGTAAGCACGAAGCCGATAAAAGAGTATAAGCCGCTTATAACAATCGGTAAAATAACAATACATCTTCATAAGAACGACAAGACGTTATATGTCACAGATGCAGTTAAAGTAAAAGCGCGTCATGTATATACCGATTCAGAAACCCATATAAACACATTCAATAGAAAGTTTCCGGAGATCAGGGCGGCATATCTAAGAGGAAGGATATATTTTCAGGATATGCGACTTAAAAATTATTTTCTAGATATATTAAACAAGTACTAAGAAATTTGTGCATATTGCACAAAAAGTGAATATCGTATACAATTTAAGTGTAAGTAGGTTGTGCATACGCAAGGGGACGGAATCCCCGCACATGGGCGGCGGCTCAAAAAACCTACTTACACTTTTATAATTGGGAGACAATATGAATACTATCACATTATACAAAGTTGTTTTTATAAATGAATATGGCGATATTGAAGACTACGACTTCTCAGAAGAACGAGAAGCGCGGACCTTTGCACAGTCTAAAAATGATGCGATCATTTATAGATATAGAATTCTAGGTTCTATAGAAAAAATTTAAGGGGGTAAATATGGACATTGAAACAATCACAAAACTTATTGACGCGGGCTACACAAAAGAAGAAATCGAAAAACTTCTACCAGTCGGAGACTCTAAAGCAGTTCCGACACCGGACGAAAACAGAAGCGGCAGCGCAGAACCTGAAGAACCAAAAGAACAGGGCGCGGCAGATCCGGCACATGATAGCGCGGTAAATGAAGAAATGATAAAAACTCTTACAGAAACAGTAAAAGGACTTCAGGAGACAGTTAAAGCAATTCAGCAGCAGAACGCAAAGACCGCTGATTCTAAGGATAAAGATCTTAAAGATCCCATTAAAGACGCTATGGATTCTTTTATAAACACGTTGTGAAGGGGGTGAATAAATGGATTTTAACACCATTATGCAAGCCGTGTCCACGGTGGGTTTTCCTATTGTTGCTTGCGGGATACTTTTTTATCAGAATAACAAGCTAAGCGGAACTATTGCGGAACTAAACAAAACACTGATAGAAAACACAACTATTTTAAAGACGTTAACTAATGACATTTTATCATTTAAGAGAAAAGAGGAGGATAAAAATGAGCGTTAATACCATGAGTTTTGAACAGTCAGCCGCCTTTCTGACTTCGCTTTATCAGGAAGCAACAGGGCAGCAACCGACTCTTCAGATTGCAAATACTGCGGACTTTACTACAGTTGGAACTACACTGATTCAGGGCGGCTTTGATCCTATCATTTCAGCGCTTACACAGATCCTTGATAGGACTATCTTTGCTATGAGATCCTATAATAAGAAATTCGAGGATCTGACAGTTGATGAAATAAGATGGGGAGCGGTAACAAGAAAAATAAACTTCCTTGATACTCCGCTTGACGTTGCAGATGATCGTCTTACACTTACCGATGGACTTTCCGTAGATCCTTATGTAGTAAAGAAGCCTAAAGTAGTTCAGATGAATTACTACGGCGCTACACAGTATCAGGACTCTATAACAATTTTCAGGGATCAGCTTGACAGTGCACTTAGGGACGCTGCCGAGTTTGGGCGCTTCCTTTCTGCGCTTATGACTAATATTTCCAATAAACATAAGCAGATTGAGGAAGCAGAAGCGCGCGGACTTCTTATTAATATGATCACTGCGAAGGCTGCCGCAGATCCGGCAAACTATATAAACGTCCTTCAGGAGTATTACAACGAAACCGGTACAACACTTACACCGACAAATATGTTTGCAGTTTCAAATTACACCGAGTTTAGTCGTTGGCTTGCCGGCTTCATGACAACACTTGCAGACAAGATGGCAGAGCGTTCTATTAAGTACCATATGAACATCACCGGTAAGGAAGTAATGAGGTTTACAGACGGCGCCAATCTTAGGAAATATATTTCCGCAAATGTTGCGAACTATCTTGAAACTGCGGTTGCTTCAGGACTTTATAACCCCGACAGACTTAGTGTTATCACAAATGGTATGCGCAAAATGACATACTGGCAGAATATAGATAATCCTTATTCTGTAGAAGCTACACCTGCATATCTTAACACCACTACCGGCGCTATTGATACTGCGGGGGCTGCGGTTCAGGTAGATAATATTATAGGTTGTCTTTTTGATAGGGACGCAGCCGGAATGGTAAAGAGATCCACTTGGAGCGGATCCACACAGTTCAATCCACGCGGCGGATATTACAATATCTTCTGGCACTGGACTCAGTCTACATGGAATTCCTTCGACGAGAATTTCGTTGTACTTTACGCAGATACAGTAACACCTTAAGGGGGTAAATATATGTCGCATACTTTCAAATTTGGAAGTTTTGCGAAAAGGAAAAATAGCACGTTGCAACCGGCAGACTTATCAGGTTTTGTTAGTTTCGACGTGCTATTTAAAAATCCGACTTCGCTTGACAATCCAACAATAACACTTAACCATAGTGGCGATTTTAATTATAACTATGCGATATACGGAAGCAATTATTATTTTGTCCGCGATAAAGTAGCACGAAATAACAATTTGTGGGAAGTGACACTTACACTTGACGTACTGGCTACATATAAATCAAATATTTTAGCGACTACGGCGTATATTTTATATGACGCCACGGCAAATACTGAGATTTCAGACAATAGACTTCCCATGAAGACTACAAAGTCTATCAGTTCAAATACTGCGGCGTGTCCTTTCGTTCCTGATTCAGGTTGTTATATTTTATCGCTTACCGGATCCAACGGAACTACGGGTGTATATAAAGTTGATTCTTCAGAACTTGCGGGACTGATTGACGATTTGGACGACATAAAAGACAATATATTTGACTTCGGGTCACTCACTCCGCCTTCCTGGCCTTCAGTGCCGCCAGCCGGAAGTACGATAGAAACGTACTTAGAATATGTAGCAGACGCCCTAGGTTGGGTCGGAGATTGGATAGACTACGCTATACAGTGCGCAGTTAAACCAATTTCGCAGATATTCGGAAGCGCTAACGTACCTGCAAATATAAGGGAATGTCGTTTCATTCCTTTTAATGTCGGCGTAACCGGCGGCACAAACACGATATATTTGGGGACGTTCCAAACAAAGTCAAATCTTGGTAAGCTTATTACAAATACAGTACACCGGACTACTTCGGTTACTATTCCTTGGCAAGCTTCAGACTATAGACGGCGCAGCCCATACACCGAGTTATATATTTATCTTCCATATATAGGCATGATTAGACTATCTCCCGACAATCTGATAGGTCAGTCTTCTATATCAGTGGCTTATACTCTGGGAGTGCGCGACGGGTCCTTAATATGTACTCTTACATCAGGCGGCGAAGTACTCGGACAATACAGTGCAAATGTTGCGGCTTCCGTGCCCGTTGGTTTTTCAAATATAAACATACCTAGGGCGGCGCAATCGGTTATTGCTGCGGGGGCAAATATAGCAGCAAAAAACATTTCAGGAATAGGAATGGCTGCAATAAATTTGGCTGATAGCATTACACCGAATTATTCATGTATAGGCGGACTTGATGGAGTAGCTGCAACGGCAACAAACCAAAATATAACTTGCTATAGCGTATATCACGATACTATCGACACACCAAATCAAAATTTGGCAGTGATCGGAGCGCCGACAATGTGTAGTAAGTTAATATCTACGCTTCCTGATGGCTTCATCCAGTGCAGCGAAGCACACGTAAGTGCAGCCGCCGACGTTGGGATATTAGAAGAAATCGATTCATTTTTAAATAGTGGATTCTATAAAGAATAGGGGGTTTTAATATGGCTTTTACTTACATTTATAAAGCAGTATATCTAACTGAAAATAATCTTGTATGTCAGAAAAACTTTGCAGCAGTCGCCGACGCTAGGGCATTTATAACTGACTTTCGTTGGGGTATTGTTTTAAGAGTCGGAACAGATAGAACAGTAACAGACGTAACAACGCCTTAAGGGGGTGTTTATATGTATGGTTTCGAGATCCCGACCGACTACGAAGGTCTAAACACATATAATTCTATGCGCAGCGTTGCGGGTAGGGTTCAGAACGATCTGAACACACAATATTATATGCGCGCATTATTTCAGCGTGCTATTTCGGGAGTACAATTTGTACTCCCTGAAGAATGGAAGCGGGCAAAAAGATATTTTAAAAATGTACTTTATAGTCTCGGTTATATCGGCATTGTAAAGACTCCGGAATATGGTATACAACCGCAAATTTGTACTTTTTCCGGTCGTGGTCTATATCTTCAGCCTACAAAAATGATAGTTAATCAGCCACTACTTCAGTTTGAAGGGACTATAGGCGAAGACTGCGAACTTATACATTTGACCGGCGACTATCGCGGGGTATGGGATATTATAGAGCATTACGCTATTAGAATGTCTATCGCGATCACTTCGACGGACTGTGCTTTAATAAATGAAAGGTTGTCACTACTGGCGGCAGCTAAAAACAAAGCAGCTTCAGAGACATTAAAGTATCTCTTTGAACATATCAGCGCGGGAGAACCTTTCGCGGTTTATGATAAAACGCAGCTTAAAAGCGACGATCTTACAGACGAAGATCCTATCTGGACTTTCTCTCAGGACGTTGCAAATCAGTATATCAGCGATAAACTATTGGCGGATATTGATACAATACTTCAACAGTTCGATCGCGAAATTGGTATTGCTGCCGTTGGAGAGAAAAAAGAGCGCATGATTACTGATGAAGTAAATATACAGATTCAGGATAGCTGCGCAAGATCTGAAACGTGGTTTGAAAATCTTTCAGATTCTTTCGACCTGACAAACGAATTATTTCCGGATCTTAATCTTTCATTTGCTATGAATTACGGGGGTGAAAAACATGTCTACAATGCAAAGACTGACATTGATTGGAATGTATAATTACAATTCAAAATTATTTGACGCCCTGACGCTTCCGGAGCAGTACGACAAAAATACTTTTATCGACGCACTTCTTATTGAACACGGCGAAAAGCTTGTATTATATTCCGACATTGATTTTATGGCATATGCTATAGGCGCATGGGGGCGAAAATGGTCTATGGAACTTACACGGATCGCCGAAGCCCTTCAGGCGGAGTATAACCCCATTTGGAACTATGACAGATACGAAGAAGCGGACGACGCTAATAATAGGAATAAGACCGCGGACAGTATAAACGATAACGATCAGACAAGCGAAACAACCAGTGCGGGCGGGGCTACTTCCAAGACTATAGGCGCAGACGATAGGACAAGTGTAACAATCTCCGAAAGTATCACGGATTCTAATACAACGAATGCGACAAATAAAGATACTGACACGGAGCGCATGACAAGCAACGCAACAAATGCAACTTCAGACACTATCGGCACTTCAGACAGTACAAGCAGCGGAAACAATGAAAAGAGTGTAAATCTTGAAAATATATTGATTTCTGATGATACAAACGCAAAAACTTCGGTAAATAACGCAGATCTTGACGTAACACGCGAAAATGTGACCGACGGAACAAAGGAATATCAGATAAGCGCGGACAATTCTTCTACTTATCAGCCCGAACGAAAAGAAATTACCAATGTGGGAAAACAGAAGGAAACGACTGAAGGCACAAAAGATAATATAGAAGAAAACGGCGCAGCACATCACGACGAGAATTCAAAAACTGCCACTAACGAACTGGAGCAGACAAACCAGACGGAAAATGTAAACACTACTTCGACTTCTGAAAACAATACTACCGGCGAAGAAGCGGAAAGTATTAAAGCTTCCGAAATCGGAAGTACTGCGGAAAATACAAACGAAGAAAATAAATCATCAGGATCTACCACGGAGAGCGGAACAACTTCGAGCAGTACTGAAAGTAGTGATAATTCAGGGAGCAGCACAACAAGCCACGGCGGCGGAACTTCCAAATCTAAAGAAGGAGAAGACTTTACAAGTCATCACGGCGCGCACATGTGGGGCAATATAGGCGTTACTACTTCAGCCGCAATGGTAACGGAAGTAGTGCAGCAGCGTATGAAGTACAATCTTTATAACACAGCGTGCAGATTATTTGCAAATGAATTGCTAATAGGAATATACTAAAATAGAAAGGGGGTAGAATATGGGCTTTTTCAATCAATATCCATATATCAATCTGACGGATCTAAATCTTGATTACATCCTGAAGCATTTAAAAGAATTTATGGCAAAAGTTGAAGGCTTGGAAGCTTGGAAAGCGCAGCACGAAAAAGAGTACGAGGAATTGAAAGCGCTTTATGACGCCATTGTTTCAGGAAACTTTCCGCAGTCAATGATTGATGCTCTGAAAAACTGGCTATCAGTTAATGCGTTAGATCTGATAGGCGAACTTGTTAAAATGGTCTTTTTCGGGATCACTGACGACGGCTACTTTGTTGCATATATTCCTGAAAGTTGGGAAGACGTTATTTTTGGGACTTCAGGTCTTGACGACTTCCCCGAGGGCGTGGAATACGGACACTTAACACTTTCTTTATTGATAGGAGGTTACTAATGGCTATTAGACAATATATCGGGGCGCGTTATGTGCTTAAAATCTATGAAAACTCATTGGATCCACAGTCGGCAGATTGGGAAGCTGGCGTAGTATATGAACCCTTGGTGATGGTTAATTATAACAATAGTTCGTATATTTCAAGAAAAACAGTTCCCGCAAACATAGGAAATCCCGTTTCCAATCCTACCTACTGGGCGCTATCAGGTCTTTACAATGGACAGATCGCAAGCCTTCAGACTCAGATTAACGCTATAGATAATCTGATAGGAAGCGGCACACTTCCACACAATGAAGACGATATTATCGACGCTCTTAATTATCTTAACGATCCTTATGATTATGCAATTTGGATTGGTGACAGTTATGTGGGGGCTGCTTCCCTTCCCGCAGCTGATAGAAGTAATAGATTTTCGACCAGGGTTTCAACTTGGCTTAATCTGACAGAGAAAAACTATGCCGTTGGTGGAACTGGTTTTATGTATGGTGATCCCACATTCGAACATCAGCTTGATAACGCAATATTGGATTTTACTACCAATTCATTAGATAAAACAAAAGTTAAATATGTATTCATTGCGGGCGGCAGAAATGACGTTGAAACAACATTCACGAAGAATGACTATATGGCAGCGATCAGAGCCGTAGCAACTAAAGCAAACTCCAACTTCCCCAATGCAGAGATTATTTTTATTCCTTATTTGTGGGACGCTTCAATGATGAACTTCGCCTTTCTTGAATATATCGACTGGTTTAAAGAAGCGCAGTGCTCATGGGGCAACCGCATAACCATTATTGACAATGCGTATACTTGGCTTACCGGCAGATTTGAACTGATCCTATATCAGAGTGGTGCAAATGTACATCCGTCAATAGTAGGTCACTACAGAATTGCACGCCATATATATAGTGCGTTGATGGGTAATAATTGGATCGATACCAGTTTTGTTAATCACGCGTATAATGACGAGCCTACCCGTTGGAATGCTAATGTAGGCGGCGGAAGTAAATTTGTGATAGTAAAACGCAATAATGAGATCAACTGCACTATAGCGCTTAATATGGCTACAGATTTTACCGGATCAGGAAACCTATTTACGCATAATGCAAATCTGGCATATATTTTTGAATCCTTCCTTGGTCGTACAAATATTTACTTTGATCTGGTACCACAGGAGTTCAACGGTAATAGTGTTAAATGCGTTTTGCAGCCATCATATACAAAAACGGGAGACACTGCCGGAACCTTCCAAAACAAGATCTATAAATATGGCGGGACTCTTCAGGCGGGTAAACAATACTACGCAAACTTCACTATTCCAAATGGTAGTGCAGTAGTACCGACATTTTAAAATATATTTGTGCAATTCTCCCAAAATCGCGTCATTTGCATTGAAAGCAAGTGGCGCGATATTTTGTTCTTTCAGGACATAAAACGCAAAATAGACCCCTTCAGGCGTCATATTTGCCGTCCTATTTATTGTACTCTATATGATCC
>JAZQAO010000027.1:0-86578 GCA_045545295.1 Clostridia bacterium | reverse complement strand
CATACAATTTAATATACACGGAACGGGATAATGATACTTCTATGCAGTCATAGTCCGAGCGTGATAAAACCGTCGCAGGCAATGAGCATAGCTCCATAGAGCAGGGGAGTACAAGGCAAGTGGAAAGCATTTGTATTATGAAAAATTCAACAGAGAAGGTGATGATTATGTGTAATGAATTTGAATACATATTAGTAAAATCATTAATGTCATCTGAACGTAGGCGAGATAACGAACAGGTCACAATGCCAATAAAAAACCTTAACTTTGAATACAGAAATTTTTTGGATAGATTTGCTGTTGATTCAATTGTAAAAACATTTGACGATATATTAATTGTCAATGCGTTGCTTGTTTTACCAAGAGTGGAAAGAATAATACTTACTTTTAAGTATATTTTTAATATGGAAATTTACGAGATTGCGAATATCCTAGATGTGGATATTCGCACTATTTATGTTCAGAAGGGCACAGCAATAAGGCGATTAAAAAGAGAACTTGAAAATGAAAAAAATTGTTGGAGGTGATTTTTTGAATAAAAGTACCAAAAATGCTCTTGCAAAAGAGGAAAAGTTAATTTATACTATAACTGAAGTGGCAGCAATGCTTAAAGTAAATCGAAATTTTGTCTACTCACTCATAAATAACGGATATCTTATTTCTATTAAGCTCGGCTCAAGGAAAGTAACGAGAAAAGCACTTCTTGAGTTTCTTGACAAATATGATGGAGATCCGGAGTTTGATGAGAAAATTCCTGCAATGAAAGAGACATCTTGAGCTTTCGTGGGAAATTTAAAGAATGAAAGGAGAAAATTCACTTAGTTTTGTCTATTCTTTGCCTATTTGCTCTTGGAGAACGGATGCATTTTTATAAATTTAGTTTAGCTTATTGAATTCACCAACAAAATGTATCTTTTTAGATTTTAATAAAAAATGCCCGAAAACCGCATAACAAAGCCATTTTCAAGCGTTTTTGTGGGCAAAAAAATTCTTGTGGGCAAATGGTGGGCAAATTTAGTATCAATGCCTTACAAACCCCTATATAATGGGAAATCTGAGGAGCTGTCTATCACGAAGCTCGACATGGTCGTGGTCTTGAAGGACTTCTTAAGAGATATTTTAAATAATAGGTAATTTTGTCCGACAATTGCCGGATAGAAAAGAGTTCGGCAGTCGAAGATAATCTTTGACTGCCGTTTTTATAACAAAGGAGATGAGATGTATGAAAAAAAGAAAATGGGTAGTGTTATTAGCTACGGTACTTGTTGTAGGTATAGTAACAGGAGCGATTGCTGCAGATATTATATATGACATTAAAGCACAGTTAAGGACAGATTTTACCATAGTTATTGACGGAGAAGAAAAAGAGTTTAAAAATGTAAATGGCGAAAGAGTATATCCCATTCTTTATGAAGGTACAACTTATCTTCCGGTCAGAGCAATCGGTGAAATTATGGGAAAAACTGTATACTGGTACGAAGATGACAAACGAATTGAGTTAAAGAATAATTACTCTACTGTATCAGATGCTGATGTAATTATTACTGATGTAAAACCTGATGAAACTATACAGAAAGACAAAGATAAAAAGAAGGAAATTGTATCTGCAGATGGTATAATTGAAAAAGAAAAGGCAAAAGAAATTGCCCTTAAAAAAGCAAACTTCAAATTGTCAGATGTAACGTTTATCAAGGTAGAACTTGACAAGGAAAATGGCATTTATGTGTATGATGTCGAATTTAAAAAAGGAAATAAAGAATATTCAGCGGAGATAAAAGCAGATGACGGAAAAATCATTGACTGGGAAGTTGATTTGGATGACTAATACTACTTTTTACTCCATGCTTCGGCAGAGGCTTAGAGGAACTTTTAAAGAGATATTTTAAGTAATAATAAAAGGGTTCGGAATTTTCCGAACCCTTTTATGTGTATTTACTCTAAAAATTACTTTCCGAAATTCAAGTATTCCCTAAGGTCATATTCTGTTGCACCTGAATCCATAGTCATTCTACCAAGGTGTAATAGTGTTTGTGGCAATCCGGCAACAATTTCGTTAGTCCTGAGATTATCAGTTGTGACTGCTGCTTTATAGCCATTTTCTCTTAAAATGACTTTTGATATGTCATTATGCTTACCGTGAGGAAATGACATAACCTTTGAATAAGGAATTCCAAGTGATTCAAAGAGCTTATTTTGTGCTTCAATATCAGATTTCAGAGCTTTTATATAATCTGACTCGCTTTCGTTTTCAAAGTTCAGTACAGATTCTCTGATTTTATCTCCGGTCTCAAAGGGAGGCCATTGATGCATATCGTAGGTATGTGACTCAATTGAAATAAGCCCTGAAGAAACCATTTCGGTAATTTCTTCTTTTCCGAAATGAGGAGTCAGCTCAAACTCAGTATTTTTATAATATTTATCGTGCCCGACTGAGCAACCGATTACAAAAATAGTTCCTTTAAAACCGTACTCTTTCAATATCGGATAAGCTGTTTCATAGTTGTTTGTATAACCGTCATCGAAGGTTATAATTACCGGATTATCGGGAAGAGGAGTGCCTTTTTCCACAAAAGAAATCACCTCATCAAAGTTTACTGGCTCATATCCGTTTGATTTCAGCGCATCAAGATGTTTCCTGAAATTTTCCGGACTGTCAGGAGCGTCAGAGACGTCACCATCAAGGATGTGATACATCAGCACAGGAACAATTTTAGTTTTATTATCTTCCGGAGTTTCAGACATAAGCTCTTTAAGCGATTCCAAAGAAATAGTGTTGTCCTTTTGACAGTAATATCCGAAATTTTCAGGATGGTAAGACGAGGTGTCATTAAAAATACGAGACAGAACCATATTTGCAGCGTCGTTTCTGATATGAGTCGCATCGTAAAAATATCGTGCATCCTTTGAAATTGAAGAATATGAAAAATTCCAATAATCTGTAACGGAAGCAATTCCGGTGAAAAGCGAATTTAAATCCCTGTCGGAGTAGAGTCTCAGTTTGTTTTCATACATTGGTGGAATAACCACCGTAAGCTTGGTATCGGAAGTTTCGCAAAGATTATGTATTTGTGAAAGTATTTCAACTACGGAATCAATGTTGTCTAAAGAAATTTTTGTGTCGGAACTTTTAAAACTTTCTGCATTTTCCCCAAGATAATCGGCTAACGTTCCGATAGGCTCAACATTTCTGAGACGTCTGTCGTAAGCACCGGATTCAGAAGATACTGCATCAAAATTTTGTGGCATCAGACTGTCTGCACGGTAAGCCTTTAGTTTTTTTACAGCAAATTCAGGATTTGCAAAGGTATATTTCAAATAGTAGCTCAGTGGGCTTTCTCCGCTTGTTTTGTAATAGGGAGAAGAGGATAAATCAGTTTTTGAGCTTCTTTGTGAAACTGCATCGTCAGGAGTCAGCACCAGAAATATGTTTTTCACATCATCGTTCTCAAGTAAGTATTGTATCAGTTTTTTATCAAACTCCAAATTTGAATCATAATGAAACATATTATAAAATGATGAGTCTGTATATTTATTTAAAACTTCGGGAAGAAAGGATGAAGCCGGTGATGAACCTATAATATAAGAATCAAATTCGTCAAAGCGTTCAGAAACATAAATAGCTTTACTGTTTTGCGGATTAAGTGTCTGAGTATAAGAATCCCAGTGTAGCACACGGTCTCCAAATGCATTAAACGGGTCAACTGCTATGTTGAACCCTGCCCATATAAGTAATATTCCAAGCAATATGCAAAGTGTTGCCACTATTAATCTTTTGCTGTTCATTTTATCACTCCGTATATGATATAGTATCAATTTATTAGAATTGTAGCACTTTTGTGTGCAAAAATCAACGTTTTGAATAAATTTTATCCGGATAGAAAGATTCGTGCGGGTAAATGGGTTGAAAAAACTACAATAATTTGTTATAATTTGTAAACAGGAGCGTGATTGTAAATGATCTCACAGTTTAAACCTATACTGAAAAAATTATCAGTGACAAATTATGATAACGGACATCAGTTTACTAAAAGAGACAGACTTGATGCAATTTCGGATATTCTGAAAGATTCTGAATTTAAAAAGATAAGTACTGACGGCCTTTTTGAAATGTATGCAATTGGAGGGGTATTGCCTCAGAATGCAATAGTCGTATCAACACACGTGGACTGTGTTACTGCAATTACTGACTGTTTTAGTGAAGATTTTTCAGACGAACTTTTAAAAGGAACTTTTGATAACCTCATCACTAATGCGATAATAGTTTATCTCATGAAAGAACATCGACTGAATGAAAATGTTGTTGTTGCATTTACCGGGGATGAGGAAAAAAACTCATGCGGTGCAATTGATGTTATTGAATTTATTGAAAATCATTCCAAAGAATTCAAAGCTGTTATTCTGGATGTTACGGATATGGGATGGGATGAGGGTGCACTTTTTTCAGTTGAAAACAATTTCTGGAATGATTGCTTTGGTAAAAAAGTAGTTGACATCTGTGAAAAAATGCAGGTCAAATGGGTGTTTGTTCCGTCAGATGTTGATGACCTCCCGGTGTATGTTCCGCAAAACAGGATAATAAATACAGAAGCGTTGTGTGATGAATCATGGGAATATGATGAGGCAGATATTGAATGTTTCAGTTTATGTATTCCGACAAAAGGTGAAATGCATAGCAATAGCGGATTGCTGGCAAGAAAAGAATCAGTCACAAAGTATGCAGAAGTCCTGACGAACATACTTAACGGTATATAAATTTGAAAGGGAGATGAAGAGTAATGTTGCAACGAAGAATGTTTGAGAATCTTCGACTTATAAATGGAGGAGGATTGCGTTTGCCTTGTCCGAAAATTGATCAGGCTCGTAACTCCGTAACTTTATGCATCGGAATAGGTGGAACCGGAATATCTTCTTTGAGAGAATTTAAAAGAATCGTGCATGAGAGGATGTGTCCGGATGGTCATAAATTGGGAGACCCCGGTGCAGCTATATTTAGGGGTATGAGGTTTTTGGAAATAGACTGTGATGATGAGGAGGTTTTCTCACCAAATCCGTCTACAGATATAAGGGAGGACTTCTTTAAACTGGGGAAAACCGCTGGTATTCCTTTTAAAATGGCAATGAAGCCTCAATGGTTTAATGAGGATATTGATTTTGTTTATGCAAATGAAGGAGCCGGTGGTATCAGGCAGGTGGGAAGATTTTTGCTTTCAGAGGATGCACTGCCTTTGTATAATCGCATCAACGATGAGCTTTCTCGACTTAAGTCGATGATTTTACCGGGCTACAACATAAATGTACACATAATGGCAGGTCTTGGGGGTGGAACCGGAAGTGGATGCTTTATAGATGTTTGCTATATTGTACAGCAGGCATTATATATTTTAGGAATCCAAAATATGGCAAATGTTAACGGCTTTTTCTTTCTTCCGGATGTTTTAACAGCGAAACGCGGTTTTCCAAGAGGTGGGGCAGATGAAGCTATGATTAAACGAAACGGCTTTGCGTCACTGAAGGAACTTGATTATCTCATGAATATTTCAGATAATGAAGATGTATTTATGCAACAGTATTCATGTGGTTTTAGGGTAGAACAGACAATTCCCCCGGTTAAACATTGCTATCTCATATCAGCAACCGATAAAAATGGAGATATTGTGCCAAACGGCTATCATAACTCTGTTGGGATGGTAGCTGAATATATTTATAATCTTACAATCGATAATACGGACGCATTAAATATTATGGGACAAAGATCCTTTAGGGATATAGACTTAAATATCGCGGGAAGGACACCTTTTCAGCAAAAAGAACACAGTGCAAATCACTGCTATACATTTTTGGGTGGCGCCTGTGTGAATTTGCCGCGTGATAGAGCTTTTACTTATGCAGGTATCTTGTTTTTGGATGCAATCAAACAGCTTCGTCAAAGTGTTCCTGAAGAATCTGATGTGAAATCCTTTTGTGACCGTGTAGGAATTAACTTGCAGAACCTGAACGTAATGGTAAGACCTAAGGTGGCTTCTTTAAATCTCGACCCTGAAAGATTTGATTCGAAAACGTTGATGAATATAACTTCCGGAATGATTTCAACGCCTCTGGCAGTTAACATCGACCATTGGAGAGAAATATACCAAGGTGAGTTGCTTAAAAATATAAACAAACTGACAAGATGTATAGAATATGATGAAGAAAGCTTAAATTCTGAAACAATAATAGCTGATATATTCAGAGAGATAATTTCCATAATTAAAACTCCGGGGCTTGGACTGTATTTTGCTTGGAATATGCTCAGTAAGAGCGATTTATGCGAGTGTTCGATATTTGACATTTTGGAAGGAATAAGGAAAGAGGTGTACCATTGCAGAAATCATTTTGAATATCAGATCAGCATTAGGTACAGTAATGAAGTTGAAGCCTTGGAAGAATTGCGTTCGTCGAATTTTATAAACCGTAAAAGTGGAAAAGTAAATTATCTTTTGGCAGTTAGAGAAAGATGCCAAGCAGAAATAGAAGCAGTTACCTACAAGGAATTAGAAAGAATGATTAATATAGTCTGCAGACAAATTGAAGAACTGAGAGAAACGTATCTGAAAAAACTGATAGTTGTTACGGATGGACTTATTGATGCTTTTGAAGAAAATGCTGGAAATTTAGCGATGTATAACAGTAGTGATAATAAAATGTCAATTGATATAGTCCCATTTGAAGTTTTAAGGAGTGAAGTTGATGCTGCTTTTTCAAATAAAATAAGCATCAACCGGCAGAAAGTTGCTGCTGAATTCTTTGCTGAACTGATATACAATGCAAGTCAGTGGAGAGAGCCTGATGATGCAGAAATGAATGTTGCTGAAATTCTGGAATCTTTTCTTCTGTCAAAAATCGGTTATGTATTTAATAAAACAACAGAAGAGTATTTAATGGAATATTATAGAGTTTCCAGTACCGTTTTAATTGACCGTATTGAAAGTGAAATTATAGAAAAAATTTTCCACCATTCAGGAAAAGCTGCCTTATGTGCAAATAAAGCAGTGTTCAATACTTCTGTATCTTCAAGTAATGTTATAGGAAATATACTTTTTTCATTTCCTGCAAATTCACCGGATTTCTTATCTGCTGCAATGTCATATAAGGGAGTATGTTGTGTAACTCCTATGATAAATTATTCAGCACACCGTGATAGTTATTATATGTTTGAACTTTTAAGCGGAGTACCGCTGTATGTAGTTGAAAGTATTTATGATATGCAAGCAGTGTATAACGGAAATCGTGTTGCCGGTACTCACTTGTATGAATGTGAAGAAAAGGACTGGCACAATTTACCATCACCGATTCCTGCAACCTTTGAAAAGCGTGAATATGTGAATCCTGATGGAGAAAAAGTAGCAGAAGTGCTTGATTTGTATGAAAAAGCAGTTGAAAAAGGGTTGATTGTTGAAGATATCAATAATATGTGTGCGACCGTGTATTTTCCTGAACGTTGCGATTTAAGAGAAATTTCAAATTATAGTTTTTCTCCACGTTTGGCAGAAGAACTGAAAAACTATGCGATTTCAGAGAAAACCTTGAATGTTAACGATTTTGATGAAATGCTTGCGAAATTATTAGATTGTCTCGATATGTGGAGGGTAGAAGAAGGCCTTCTGGAAGTTGAAAAAATGCTTGGCGAGTATAAAGATATGTTATGTGTAATTGCTAATCTTAAAGCTGAAAGCAAAAATAGAGACCTTTTCTATAATAATTTGAGGGATGACTTTGTCAGAAAACCGATTATAGCAACCCGTGTAAAGTCTGGGCTTGATATGATTCGAAAAATAGAAGAGATTATCAGCTTTTACAGAATCTATAGAGAAAAGAAAGAGCTTTTCTTTAATGCGTTATTATATGGTATCATAAGCGGAAAATGGGGACAGTACAATCTTGAGTTTGAGCATAATGGAGAACTAATGTTAATTAGTTTGTCTCAGAATTATAAAAATTATACTGCAGTACCTACTTATATGGCATTTTTAAATTTCAGAGCTCTTGATGAAGAAACCTTAAACCGCGTAAAAGCAAAAATAAGTGAATTATCGGAAAACAAAACAGAAGAAATATATGAAAACGCTGAAAAGTTACTGTGTTATTATGAATCGCAAAAAATAGAATATATTTTTTCATCTAAATTGTTTGAGAATGGAGCCCTTATGCGGAGTTTCCTGATGGAAATATGCGACAGGTTAGCAGCACTTATTAGATACTGATAATTAAATTAAAACGTTCTAACCCCCCGGACAGCGTATTAAATGTATATTTAAAAATTACAATAATCACTTGTAATTTTTAAACGCGTGGTATATAATATAATAAAAATTTCAAGATATGATATCTGTTGTAGGAGGATGTTACTATGGATACTAAATCATTATTCAAACTGACCTACGGTCTTTACCTTCTTAGCGCAAATGAAAACGGAAAAGATAATGCAAGTATTATCAATACTGCAGTGCAGGTTGCAAATAATCCTGACAAAATTTCTGTTTCTGTTACAAAAGGAAGTATGACTGCAGAAATGATAGAGAGAACGAAGGAATTCAACATTTCTTCAATAAGTACAGAGGCGGAATTTTCTCTCTTTGAGCATTTTGGTATGCAATCGGGAAGAGATGCTGACAAATTTGCATCTTTTTCTGATGTAAAGCGGAGTGCAAACGGTATTTTATATCTTGATAAATTTGCAAATGCTTTTCTTTCGGTGAAAGTAACCCGGATAATCGACCTTGGCTCGCATCTTCTTTTTATTGGTGATATGACAGACGGAGAAGTTCTTTCAGATGTTGATTCCTGCACTTATGCGTACTACCATGCAAATATTAAGCCCAAGCCGGTTTCGGATAATACAAGTAAAGGATGGCGCTGTACAATCTGCGGATATGAGTATGAGGGAGAAACACTTCCCGCTGACTATATTTGTCCCCTTTGCAAGCATCCTGCATCAGATTTTGAAAAAATGTGATTTATCCGGCAGTTTTAAAGTACCGTTTTTAAGGATAAAAGCATAAAACAGTAAAAAATGTGAAATAATTTAAAAAAAGTGTTGCATTTATCATTGTTTTATGCTAAAGTAATCTTTGTACGATTGGAAATTTACGGAGGTGTAGAAATGAAATTAGCAATTACTATTGGTTATATTGTAATAGCACTTATACTTACAGTTGTTGTTTTGTTCCAGAAGGGCAAGGATCCTAGAGAGGCAAGCGCAGTTATGGGCAACTCAGGTGAGACTTTCTTTTCAAAAAACAAGTCTAAAACTCGTGAAGGTATGCTTGAAAAGCTTACAGCTATAATTGCTGTGATCTTTATCATTCTTTCTGTATTACTTTCACTTGATATCTTCAACTAACAAACTGTAAAGGTGCTTTTTAAGCACCTTTTATTTTTTTGTAAAAGAGGTGAGAGGTATGCATAAAGCTCGTATAACCGAATTTGTAAACAGTAATGAATATTTACCTATGTCCCGTGAAAATATGGCAGTGCTTCTTTGCGTGCCTTCATCGGATATAGAAGTATTTAATTCAATAATTAACGAACTGATTGACGAAGGTGTTTTGGTACAAGGACGGAAGAAAAGACTTTTTTCGTCTAAATCGATGGGACTTATTGAAGGAGTATTCCGTGCGAGTGCTAAAGGCTTTGGCTTTGTAACTGTTTCTGATTCTGATGATGATATTTATATTCCGGAAGAAAATTCTTTCGGTGCACTTAACGGTGACAAGGTTCTTGTAAAAATTAAAAAAAAGAATAAAGATACTGATAAGCGTCGTGAAGGTGCAATTCTTCGTGTACTTGAACGTGCAAATAAAGTTGTAGTTGGAATTTATACACAAGAACGGGGTTACGGTATAATTACCCCCGATAACGATAAACTTCCCGATGAAATTTTTGTAGAGCAAAGATTTTCTATGGGTGCTCTTAATGGGCAGAAAGTTGTTGCAAAAATAACGGAATATGATTCACCGACAACATCTCTTATGGCAAAAGTAACAGAGGTGCTTGGTTTTCCTTACGATTTCGGCATAGATGTTCTCTCTGTAATTAAAAGCTACGAATGTCCTCTTGAATTTTCTGAAAAAGCGCTAAAGGAAGCCGAGACGGTTGATAAAATAGAAGAATCTGACCTTGAAGGAAGAATTAACCTTACAGACAAAATCATAATTACCATTGACGGTGAAGATACAAAAGATATTGACGATGCAGTATCGGTAGAAAAAACAGAAAATGGCTATATACTTGGTGTTCATATTGCAGACGTAAGCAACTATGTAAAACCGGGCACACAGCTTGATAAAGAAGCCTATGAGAGGGGGACAAGTGTCTATCTTGCCGACCGTGTTATTCCTATGCTTCCCGTAAGGCTTTCCAACGGTATCTGTTCCCTTAATGAGGGCGTTTTAAGGCTCACAATGTCTGCATTCATTACTTTCGATAATAACGGTGAAGCTACAGAAGAAAGATTCTGTAAGTCATATATTAAAAGTACTGCACGTATGACTTATAATGATGTGTTCCGCATTATTGAAGAAAAACCCCGGGATTTGTGCGAAAAGTATTCTCATATAGTTCCTATGATTGAGGATATGTATGGTTTATATCAGCTTCTTGCAAAAAAGACACAGGAGAGGGGAAGCCTTGACTTCAACATTCCCGAAGCAAAGGCTGTCTTTGATAAAAACGGTAAGACGGTTGATATTGTTCTGCGTGAATCAAACTTTGCCCATAAAATCATAGAAGAATTTATGGTAGCGGCAAACAGCTCAGTTGCTAAATATCTTGAATTTTCTGATGTTGGCGCTCTTTACAGAGTTCATGAAGAACCAAATAAAGAAAAGTTTGAAAATACACTGAATTTCATATATAATAGAGGCTACGGGAAATCAAACAGCATGAAAGCCATTATGGATGAGGTTTCGGGAAAAGAGGAAGAGCCAGCTTTTGCAACGATGCTTCTTCGCAGTATGGCAAAGGCGAAGTATTCTTCTTCGAATGACGGACATTACGGTCTGATGCTTGATAACTACTGTCATTTTACATCACCTATTCGTCGTTATCCCGACCTTGTTTGTCACAGGGCTTTAAAGGCAATAATTGAAAATGATGACAAAACAAAATCATATCTTAAAAAGTTTGTGACGGAAGCAGGCGAGCAGTGCAGTGAACGTGAAAATGCCGCTGCTATGTGTGAACGTGATACACTTGACATCAAAAAGGCAGAATATATGGAAGCCTTTGTGGGACAGGATTTTGATGGCGTTATATCATCAATAACAGGGTTCGGATTTTTTGTGATGCTGCCAAATACTATAGAGGGACTGGTAAGGCTTGAAAGTCTTGAGGACGACTACTATGTGTTTGACCAGAAGACGCTTTCTCTTACGGGAGAGCGTACAGGTAGAATGTTTTCCATAGGTAATAAGGTAAAAGTTAAGCTTGCACTTGCAAGTAAAATAAGCCGCAGAATTGATTTTAAACTTCTTGAAGGAGGGGAAAAGAGTGGCAGAAAACCAGGGAAGAAAAATACTGGCACAAAACAGAAGCGCTCATCACGAGTTCTTCATAGAAGAAAAGTACGAGGCAGGTATTGAGCTTTTCGGAACGGAAGTCAAGTCAATCCGTATGGGACGACTTAACCTTAAGGAAAGTTACTGCGAAATAGATAAAGGGGAGATGTTTGTTCACGGTATGCATATTTCTCCTTACGAAAAAGGAAATATTTTTAACCGTGATCCGTTAAGACCAAAGAAGCTTCTTATGCATAAAAGGGAAATAATGAAGCTGTTGGGTGTTGTAAAGCAGAAAGGCTTGACACTCATCCCTCTTGATGTATATTTAAAAGGTCAGCGTGTGAAAATGACAATCGCGGTTGCGAAAGGTAAAAAGCTTTACGATAAACGTGACGATGCCGCAAAGAAAGCAGCAAACAGAACTATTGAAAGAACGCTGAAGTCGGTTAATCAGTAAATTAGACAAAAAATACTTGTTGACAACAGCAAAAAATGCTGTAAAATATTATATGAACAAGGGGCCGTACCGGTTTCGACGGGGATGTTGAAGCATGGGAAGCGAGCCGCAGTGGGAGCTGCGTTAAAATCCCGAATTTTTAAATTTAAACGCTAACAAAAATTTAGCTTACGCTGCCTAATTAACAGGTAGCCGTCCTTACCCGAAGGACCACGGTCGGGATAAGGGCGTCACACAGTGGTGAACGTGACACGGATAAGCTTTGCCCCGTGCATGACGAATGAAGCTACTGAAACCGTTTGGGCTGTCACTTGCCTTGCGGCGGAGGGAATGTGTAATAAGTGACTGCGCTCGGAGATGCCTGTGTGAATATGTTTTCGGACAGGGGTTCAACCCCCCTCGGCTCCACCACGCTAAAAGCACCGATTACGGTGCTTTTTTTGCGTGGTGAGAATCGAGGCGGGGTTGAAGCCTAAGAGGGCAAAGAGGGAGAAGAAAACGAAGTGAGATATTTCATTAAAAGTCAAATATCTCTATTGCTTTACTGAATTTGATGCTTTATAAAAACAAAAATTAAACGATATCTAAAATTTTGAATGTATGCTATAGGTATTATATATTTGCTAATTAAATTAAAACAGAGTATAATAAAAACTGTAAATGTATGTCGGGAGGAAATCAAATGACTATTCAGCAGTGTAAATATGTTATCAAAATAGCAAAGACGGGTTCTTTCAGTGAAGCTGCAAAGCAGCTTTTTATTGCGCAGTCCTCTCTTTCGATGAGTATAAAACAATTGGAGCAGGAGCTCGGAATAAAAATCTTTGAACGTTCAGGAAATGGCATTTACATTACTGATGAGGGAGAAGAATTTGTAAATTATGCTAATAGAATCTGTGAAAGTCATGATTTTGTTTACGACAGATATTTTAACAGAAGTGTTCAAAAAAGACTTTATATTGCTACACAGCACTATGATTTTATCGCTGATATTTTTGGAAATTTTATGAAACAGTTTGATACTGACAGTTACCGTTTTTCTATCAGGGAAATTGAAACGTACAATGTTATACGTGATGTAGAAACGGGCTACAGTGACATTGGTATAATTGCTATTAAAGATGGCGATTACGATGTAATGAAACGTTATCTCGGAAATAAGAAGCTGTCGTTTGAGAAACTCCTTATTGCGCCGCCTCACGTTTTTCTCAGGAAGGGGCATCCTCTGGCAACTTCAAATCGGCTTTCATCAAGTGATTTGAAAGATTATCCTTATGTCTCTTACGAACAGGGTGAGCACAACAGCTCCTTTTTTACAGAGGAGTTGGCAGATATGTCATATGTTGACAAACATATAGAAATCAGCGACAGAGCTACTCTTATGAATGTTCTTATGCTTACAGATTCTTATACGATAGGAACGGGAATTATGCCTTCTGCTCTCAACAAGGGTGATATTGTAAGTGTGCCTTTTGAAAGTGAAGAATCATATATTATTGGCTATCTTTTGAATGATGAAAGAAAAATTTCTGAAATGACACAGTCTTTTATTTGTCAACTTGAAAACAAAATAAACAGAAAGGAACTACCAAAATGAAAGCACTTGTAAAAAAATATCCCGAAAGAGGTTTATGGTTTGAAGATGTTCCCGAGCCTTTAACGGGCGATAATGATGTTAAGATAAAAATACATAAAACGGCAATATGCGGAACAGATCTTCACATATACAACTGGGACGAGTGGTCGCAAAAAACTATACAGACTCCCCGTATTATCGGACACGAGTACGTTGGAGAAATTGTGGAAGCAGGAAGAAATGTTTCTAACTGGAAAATTGGAGATATTGTTTCCGGAGAGGGGCATATTGTTTGTGGAAAATGCAGAAACTGTCTTGCGGGAAACGGACATCTTTGCAAAGAAACAGTTGGCGTTGGTGTGAATCGAGATGGTGCTTTTGCCCAGTATCTTGTTATACCTCAGGAAAATGTAAGAAAGTGCGAGAAAGATATTCCCGAAGAAATGTATTCAATATTTGACCCTTTTGGAAATGCAGTACATACTGCACTTTCTTTTGAACTTACAGGAGAAGATGTTCTGATTACCGGTGCAGGCCCTATAGGTATTATGGCTGCGGCAGTATGCAAACACGTGGGTGCAAGGCGTGTTGTTATAACTGATATTAATGACGAAAGACTTGAACTTGCTAAAAAACTTGGCATTCAGTACACAGTGAATACATCAAAAGAAGATTTGTCAGTGATTATGGAAAAGCTGTCCATAAAGGAAGGTTTTGATGTGGGACTTGAAATGTCGGGCAGTGAAATTGCACTAAATACAATGATAGACCATATGATACACGGTGGAAAGATTGCACTTCTCGGACTTTTAAAAAGCGACAGTAAAGTAGATTGGTCAAAAATCATCTTTAACGGTCTTATTATTAAAGGTATCTACGGAAGGGAAATGCACGAAACCTGGTATAAGATGTCAGCAATGCTTCAGGGCGGTCTTGATATTTCGAATATTATTACACATCGTATGAATGTAGAAGATTACGAAAAAGGCTTTGAGGCAATGAATAGCGGAAAAAGTGGTAAAGTCATTCTTGATTGGACATCATTAAATTAAAGAAGGGTGAAAATAATGAAAACTGCACTTAAATATTTTAAAGAAACTTGTGAAAACATCGAAAAAGATGGTCTTACAAAAAACGAGAAGGTTATAACCTCGCCACAGGGAGCCAAGGTGAGCTTGAATGATGGCAGGGAAGTTATAAATATGTGTGCAAATAACTATCTTGGACTTGCGAATAATAAAGATATTATCGAGTCCGTAAAAGAAAGCTACAGCACATATGGCTACGGCCTTTCTTCTGTACGCTTCATTTGCGGAACACAAAAGCTTCATAAGGATTTGGAAGAAAAATTAAGCAAATTTCTCGGAACAGAGGATACAATTCTTTATTCCTCATGTTTTGACGCAAACGGCGGACTTTTTGAAACTCTTCTTACTGAGGAGGATGCGGTAATCAGCGATGAACTTAATCACGCAAGTATTATTGACGGAATAAGGCTTTGCAAGGCTAAAAGATTTCGTTATAAAAATAACAATATGGAGGATTTACGCAGTAAGCTTGAAGAAGCAAAAGATTGCCGTATTAAGCTTATTGCAACTGATGGTGTATTCTCTATGGATGGTATAGTTGCTGACCTTAAAAGTATTTGTGACCTTGCCGATGAATATGACGCACTTGTGATGGTCGATGATAGCCACGCAGCCGGATTTATGGGAGCAACAGGCAGAGGAACTGCTGAGCATTGCGGTGTCAGTGGAAGAGTGGATATTATAACAGGTACATTCGGCAAAGCTCTTGGCGGTGCATCAGGCGGCTTTACATCGGGAAGAAAAGAAATTATTGACCTTCTCCGTCAGCGTTCAAGACCTTACCTTTTCTCGAATACACTTGCTCCGGCAGTTGCCGCAGGTTCATTAAAGGTGCTTGAAATTATTGAAAATGACCTTTCTATGCGTGAAAAGCTGTTTTCAAACACAAAGCTTTTTGCTCAGAAGATTAAGGAAATCGGTCTCGATGTTATAGATGGCGGAACGCCTATTATACCTGTAATGCTTTACGATGAATATAAGGCTGCGGAAATGGCAAAGCGTATGATGGATAAAGGCGTATACGTAGTTGCGTTCTCCTACCCGGTTGTACCAAAGGGGAAAGCCAGAATCAGAACACAACTTTCAGCGGCTCTCAGCGAGGCTGATATTCTCTATATCGTTGATTGCTTCAAGCAGGTAAAAGAAGAAATGGGCCTTTAATAGTGGGGGAGATGTAAAACTCATTTTTTACACTCCCTTACCTTTTTGCACATTGTAAAAAAGAAGGTGGTAAAATGAGTGAAGCAGTGAGAATGATTATGGAAATAATAGGTACAGTTGCCTTTGCAATTTCAGGTGCATTAATTGGCGTAAGCTCAAATCTTGACATATTTGGTGTGACATTTATAGGGGTTATTACGGCAGTTGGCGGAGGAATGCTTAGGGATGTTCTGCTTGGGAAATGTCCGCCTGCAATTTTTTCAAACACTTATTTGTTTGCTGTTGCAGCATTAACAGCAATAATTGTTTTTATAATTGCTTATATAAACAGTGAGCATTTTTCAATTTTAAGAGAAAAAATCGAACGTATTAACAATATATTTGATGCGATGGGTTTATCTGTGTTTACAGTTACAGGAGCAGAAATTACTTGTACAGCCGGTTTTTCCGATAAAATGCTTTTTGTTGTCATGATGGGTATGATAACAGGCGTAGGCGGAGGTGTTTTCCGTGATGTATTGGTTTCTGAAACACCATATGTTCTTAAAAAACATATATATGCACTTGCATCTATTGCTGGAAGTTTGCTTTATTATATGATGCAAATTTATATGGGTAAAAAGATAATAGGAACAATCACAGCAATGTTATGTGTGTTTGTCATAAGAATTCTGGCAACAAAATACAGATGGAAACTGCCGAAAATAAAACAAAAATATTTTGTCCCGGAAACGAAAGATAATAAATCCATATAAGAACCGTATCGCTATTATATTATGTTGGCACTTTGTATGTGCGCGACGCAGGGTGAAGCGGCACGCTTCTTTTTTGCTATGTAGGAATTTGTATCGAATTATGACGCAGGGAACTGTGTATGCACTTTTAGGAGGGTGCGACACGGGTGAAGCGGCACGCTTCTTTTTGCGTGATGAGAATTGAGGTGGGATTGAAGCCTAAGAGGACAACGAGGGAGAAGAAAACGATTAATAATCGTTTTCCCCGAAGTTGGTGCGCAGACGGGTACCGAAAGCAAGGCTGACGGTCGTCAAGCAGGCAGGGTGCGAAGCAGCCGTCCCCCTCGGCTCCACCAATGAGTAACACGTAAAGTGTTATATAACAAGAAACAGCTTTAAGGCAACATTTACTGCCTTAAAGCTGTTTTAGTTTGTCCTAACGATGATATTCATAAAGGTCTAAGTTTAACTGATTTAAAAAATTACAACTGCAGTTATTTCTTGAAAAATAACCTCTCTCTTTGTAAAATCTGCGTTTTTGCGGGAAACTCCAATCATATAGGGAGTTATCCGCGTTTTCTTTGCGTGTTTTTAGCGTGTAAGTTACGTGCTTTTTTATTTGCTAAATTATTTTAATGTTTTTTGAAATAACTCAGTGAGTTTTACATCGAATCCAAAAAACTGCTGAATAAAATGTGAAGCTCATAATAAAATCAGTGAGTAAGCTTCTTGTACGGAACTTCTTCGCGGTTGATGCTGTTTGCAATTTTACGATATTTACCCGGAGTCATTCCAAAATGGGTTCTGAATGCCTTTGAAAAATGAGTAACATCGTATATTCCTGAAAGCTCCGCAATTTCAGTGAAAGACAGAGTTGTTTCGTCTATCAGACGTTTGGCTGTATTCATGCGCTTCTGCATTATATAGCGTTGAGGAGTCTGACCTGTTTTTTCTTTAAATATACGGATAAAGTGGTTTATATGAAGATGACCAACGTTTGCAAGAATATCGTTGGAAAGGTCTTCTGCAAGATGCTCTTCTATATAATCAAGGACCTGAAGCAATGACTTTGGGGCTTTAAAATTAACGCTGAAATTCTGCGTGGAGGACAGCCTGATATATTCTGACAAAAGCCTGAGAATAATAGACTTGACTTCAATTTTGTCCGCTATTAACGTGCTGTAAGAGATTTGGTTTAATCTTTCAAAAAGGCTGGTTATTTCAGAATTATCGGGGACGGATACTTTGAAATCAAGCATATAATCGTTGAAAAAATCAACTTCGGGATATATGTCAAAGTGAATGAAATTTTTTGAAAATACAGTGCTTTTATCTCTGTAAAAAGTATGAGGGTGTTTTGCAGGAATGAAAAACCAGTCACCGTGTCTGCCGGTATAGGTTTTTCCGTTAATGATTATTGTACATTCTCCCTCTACAATAAGATAGAACTTGTTTTGTTCAAAAATAAGATCTGTACCGCCCCAGATATCGTCCTTTTCTGCACGATAAAACTCACCAAGGCGGTGCACAACATTGAGATTTTCAAATGATAAACCTTTAGGATATTGCATAATATTGCCTCTTTTCTGCATAATAAGCACATTTGTCAGCAAAACGCTAATTTGATGCAAAAATAAGTTTCTATTTAATCTGTTAAAATGATTATAACAGATGTAAAATTAGATTGTCAACACAAAGAAGTTACCAAAAAAGCAAAAACGCTAGTTTGGTGCAAAAATAAGTTTCTATTTAATCTATAAAAAATAATGGGTATAAGGTATAATTAAGATACCATAGTTGTATGAATTTTCAGAAAGGGGGCAGAACCGTTGAACGAAGCAGAATATATAGACGCAAAAATGCCGCCTGAAGAAAGTATAATGAATACTTGTAAAACCTACAGAGAAATTGCAGATAAAGTTGCGGAACATATAATAAACAGCAGAAAATCTGCAGAGATAAAATGGAGACCTCATACACAGCAAAGTGCATTTTGCTTTGAAAAGGGTACTGCGAATTTATGTTTTGATGCAAAGGCATATTATCCTGACAGCAAAATAGGTGACGTTGTCTATGTTGCCTGTAACATTGTAACGGAAAAAGATTGTGAATTATGGCTTCATGTAAGCGGTATGGTAGAGGTGTTCTTTAAAGGTGAATGCATTTTTTCTTCCTTTGAAGAAGCCGCAGAGCTTGAAAGGACAGGCGAATTTAAAAGACTGTCCGTTATGGTGAATAAAAATGAAACGCCACAGCTTGTAATAAAAACGGTGTGTACGGAAAAAAGTTTTGGATTTAAATTTACTCCCTCCGTTCCAACGGTTTTCGGAATGTGGCCTGTGTATTACCTGATGAAAGCAAGTGCAAGAATACCTGTAAAAGGAATGGAAAAAGAAGACGGGTTTGCCGTGTCGGCACTATACACAGATTCGAAATCGGTAGAGGAAGGATATAAAAAATCTTTCAACTTTGAAAAAGACGGATATGTATATCCTGAAAGTTTGCCCGAAGGAAATGATTACGACTTTAAAGCCTTGTATGGTGACGGAAATGTTGCTTTCTCTTATACGGAAGCAAAAGAAGATGGATTTATTTCACTAAAAGCAAAGTCAGAGTTGAAAGTGATTGTAAATGCTGCTTGCGTGTGTGAAGCTTCCGCAGATGAAACGAAGAGAATTACCTTACATAAAGATGACTGTGTTCTTATTAAGTCGTATTGCGAAAAAGACGGGTGGGGATTCAACATAGAATCTTCAGAGGGAACAGGTCTTGATTTTCTTGACACTGACAGAAAAGATAATTTCAGATTTATGGTGTGTGGTCCTTTCTTTACAGAATACAAAGAAAACAAACTGCAACCCGAATACGCTGAAGATGTATTAAGACCTTTTAATGATGGAAAAGGCGGAAAGGTTTTCTGGCGGTTTTTAAATGCCGACCTGAAAGGTTACACAGACACAAGCTTTTCCGGACAGTGGTATTATGCGGCAATGCTTGGCTGCTATGGGGTTTATAACTACGCAAAGACCACAGATTCACCAAAGTTTATGGATTACTTTATACAGAATGAGTATTTCCTTACAAAGCATTTTGCCTATGCAAACTACAATATGGAAAAATATCAGCTTACCGGAAAAGATATTATTTCTTTTATGGAGGGTGCAACAAACCTTAAGATACTTGACCATATTGGTGCAATGGGTGTTAATTTTATTGCGGCGTATAAAGAAACAGGCGATGAACGCTTCCTTACAATGATACATAAGTTAAGGGGCTGCATACAGAATAATGTCAGCCGTTTTCCTGATGGTACATTTTGCCGTAAGGCACACGGAACAATGTGGGCGGACGATTTTTATATGTCAATGCCGTTTCTTGCAAATCTTTATAAAGAAATGGGCGACGAAAGTGTTCTTTGTGATATTCTTTGTCAGATAAGAGGATTTAAAGAACGACTTTATATACCGGAAGAAAAAATCTTCTCACACATCTATTTTTTGGATAAAGGTGAGAAAAACCTCGTCCCATGGGGAAGGGGTAACGGATGGATAGCATTCGGACTTTCGGAAGTTCTTATGAGGATACCTGAAGATAGCGACGCATATAAGGAGGGCGTAAACCTTTTGCGTGAATTTTCAGAAGGTCTTATTAAACTTCAGGATGAAAGCGGTATGTGGCATCAGGTGCTTAACAGACCTGACAGTTATGCTGAAACATCTGGAACGGCAATGTTCACCTTGATGCTTTACCGAGGTGTAAGATTCGGGTGGCTTGATGAAAGCTATTTAAAATATGCAGACAAAGCTATAGATGCACTTTTAAAAGGCTTTGTGGATAAAAACGGTGTATTGTTCGGAGTATGTAAAGGCTCCGGCTGCAGTATGGACCCGCAGTATTATATGGACCTTTCCTCCGTTAAGGACGACAGTCACGGGCTTGGAATTTTACTTATTCTTCTTTGCGAGAAGATAAGTAATGAAAAAAGTAACTTAATTAAAAATTTATATAAAAAGGAGAAAGAAAAATGAAAATCAGGAGATTAAGTTTATTACTCAGTATTATCATGGTAATTGTAAGCCTGCAGATGCCGGTGCTTGCAGGTGCAGAAACGGTTGATGCCGCAAGTGCAGAGGTAATTGTGTCAGAGCCGAATTTTGTACACGGAAATACAGTTGTTGCACCGGAAGATACATCAACAAAAGCAACGGGAGCTGACGGATGGTATTCTGCTAACAAGAATGTGTATTGGGCAGGACACAATGTTTCACAGTCTGCAAAAGGATCATTGAGCGTAAATATCATTCAGAAGAAGAGAATGAGCGCTTTTGAAACAGTTCAGAGAGATAACGGTTCATATTCAGGCGTAGCTTTCAGAGTTTCTCACGCTCACGTTGATGGTCAGCCGAACTACACTGCAGAGCTTGAGGCGGCAGGAGACCACAAGTTTGGATTTGAAATTACATACTACGATTCAAAGGAAATGGCAGGTAACTGGCTTCTTTGTTATATGACATGGAGCAATGCTGAAAATAATGCACATAAATCCTTCGGTCATTACGGACTTCCCATTGTACAGTATGAAGGTACAGATTCATGGAAGCGTGTTCGCTGGACACATGACTACGGCAGTGATGTGACAAAGTGGAACTTCTATTCAGATGGTGCAGAACGTGAAGATTTCAAGTTCTACAGCATTAAGGGAACAGCAGGCTCATCAACAATGAATAAGGACGATGCAACAGTTGGTCCTACATATATTCACGACTTTACAATGCTTCCCATTGACGAGTTTGAAGAATACTGTGCAAAGACATCAGACAGTTATTTGACTGCAGAAGAGGCAGATGTAATTTCTTACGGATTGGAAAGCAACATTGCAGGCTACAACTCAATTGACGGTAATGTAAGCGGTGTTGACAACCGTTACAGTGCTAAGATTCCTGCAGGTTTTGAAGTTAAATTCTCTGCTCCCGAAACAGCCCTTAAGGGTAATATGGGTAAGATTGTAGTTGAATGCTATGCAAAGGAAGAAACAAACGTAACTCTTAATGGTACAACACTTGTTCATACAGGTGACTTACAGCCCACTGTATCATCAGGCTCTGATAATTCTTATCAGAAATTAGTATTCCTTCAGAGCTGTATCACAGACGGCGAATATACTTTGACAGCTGACAAGGATATTCAGATTGCATCAATTCATTATGAAGGTGTTGCAACCCGTGAAAAAGCAAATACAGTTACTGCAGACCTCAGAGAAACTACATATGCTTCTCCCCAGACATCTGCTGACGGAAGACTTATGTTTGTAGGTCAGACAGATAAAAACACATACTACAGCTGGTATACACCTGCAGTAGTTCAGGGACTTGCCTCATACAAAACTCAGGAAAGAAAAGACGACAGCGGTAACACAAGAGAAGATACCTATTCATGGATTCCTTTCAGAATGGGTGCATCTTATGCACAGGAATTGAGAGATGCAGGCAAGGACGAAGTAGGTTATGAAGTAATATACTTTGACGCGGCAGAAATGGAAGGTAAGTTCCTTAAGGTTAATATGGACTGGGCAGAAGAAGGTGAGGATACTGTAAACAGACAGTCAGCAGTAGCTTATATTCCTCTTACAGGTTCAGGTAACTGGAAGGTATATCGCAGTGCGTGGGATACATACGGCGGATGGTTTGCTCCCTGGACTTCACAGCCCAGCCGCGGTAATCCCAACTTTGAATTTATGGTTTGTGAATCAAACGAGGGTGCAGGCAGAGACCAGACAACAGTTCCTGCAGTTGTAAGATCATTTACAGTTATGCCTGCTGACGAATATACAGCAAAATTTGCCGCAGATGGTGATGCATATATCAATGCAGAAAACGGTGCAGTTATTTCATGCGGAATTACAAGCAGTGCAGACGGAAAATATCAGGGTGCAGGCGTAGGTCAGCACGGATATGCATTCGGCGCAGACGGTAATCTTACATTTACAGTTGACAGTATGCTCGGTAAGGAAAACAAGGGTACAGTAACAGTTAAGTGTTGGGTAGCCGAAGACGGAGAAGTTACCCTTGACGGAAAAGCACAGGCAGTTACAGGCGGTGCTTGGCAGGAAATCGTATTTACAGATGTTGATTTAAGCGGAGAACTCACTCTTGCTTCTGACAGCGACCTTTCAGTTGCTTCTGTAAAGGTAAAGAGCAGCCTTTCAGCAATTGTAAACGGAAACAGTTCAAAAGAGCGCGGATATAATGTAAACGTAAGCGTTGCAGGTGTTGATGCAGAAACAGGCAGCAAGCTTCTTGCGGCACTCTACGATGAAAACGGTGCATTTATAACTGTAGGAATTGCAGACATTGAAACAGGTGTTGAAAGCTACGGCTTCCGTGCTAATACAGATAAAGTAGCAGGAACTGTAAAAATATTCCTTTGGAGCAGCATTGAGGGATTGGTACCTATATGTGCACCTACAGAATTGGCAGTAAAATAATTTTCGCAAAGCACAGTGAAGGTGAAAAAAATATGAAAATAAAACATTTATGCTTACTTGTTAGCTTAATAGTGATATTGCTGAGCGTGAACATAAATGCCCTTGCGACGGAGCTTAGTATAGCTCCGTCAGATGTCTCAGGCAATACAGTTGTTGCACCGGAAGATACATCAACAAAAGCAACGGGAGCTGACGGATGGTATTCTGAAAATAAAAATGTATACTGGGCAGGACACAATATATCCCAGAGTGCAGGCTCATCACTCAGTGTAAATATTGTTAAGAAAAATGGCCTTAATGCATTCCAGACAAGAGTGTTTAATGCGGAAAGCGGAAAATATTCAGGGGTAGCTTACAGAGTTTCACACGCACACGTGGACGGTCAGCCGAACTATACACAGGAGCTTGAAACCGCAGGCGTTCACGAATTTGGTTTCGAGGTTACTTATTTTGACTCGGCAGAAATGGCAGGCAACTGGCTTCTTGTTTATATGACATGGAGCAATGCTGAAAACAATGTCCATAAGTCTTTTGGTCATTACGGACTTCCTCTTGTTGCATATCAGGGAACAAATACGTGGAAGCGTGTCCGCTGGACTTATGACTACGGCAGTGATTTAACGAAGTGGAACTTTTATTCTGACGGCTCTGAACGTGAAGATTTCAAGTTCTACAGTGTAAGAGGGACAGTCGGCTCATCAGAAATACATAAAGATGATGTTACTGTGGGTGCAACTTATATTCACGATTTTACAATGCTTCCCATTGACGAATTCAATGAATATTGTGCTAAAACATCAGACACATATCTTACGGCAGAGCACGGCGGTGTTATTTCCTATGAGCTTGAAAGCTCTATTGCAGGCTACAGTATAAGCGAAGGAACAGTAGGTGAAGTTGACGGACGCTTCGGTGCAAATATTTTTGCAGGTAGCGAAGTAACATTTTCTGCTCCCGGAACAACTCTTGCGGGGGAAAAAGGTGCAGTTGTTGTAGATTGTTATGCTGCAGAAAAAACAAAGATAACAGTAACAGAAAACGGCAATATAAGAAGAGTGGAACACCCCGGTGGCTCTTGGCAGACCTTAAGCTTCCTGCGTGAAGAAATGGTAACAGGTGAATACACCTTGGTTGCAGATAAGAATATTACAATTGCAAGTATTCACTATGCACCAACGGAAAGAACTGTTCCGCCCTATGATACAGAGGAGGAAGAAATTCCCGAAGAAGAAATTCCCGTAATAGATACTGATGTTATTACATATCTTGACCCAACGGTTTCTTCAGACGGAAGTGAGAGTACTGTAACCTACAGACTTACAAGTGCACCTGAAGGAAAGAACGCAATTGTTGTTGCAACCTATATAAATCCCGATACAGAGAAAATACTTGCAATTAATTCAGCAGAGTATATTGATGTATCACAGGTTGAAGACAGAACCCTTACCGTAACTCTGCCTGATAAAACAGCAGAGGGTGGCGTTCTTCGTTACTACATCTGGGAAAGTCTTACTTCTTCAGCACCCCTTGGTAACTATGCCCCGGCGGCACCGGGCGGTGTAACGGCTGAAATACTTGGAACAGATGCGTACCTTAGCTGGGACAAGCCGATTGATGACCTTGATTCATCAGAAGACCTTACCTATGGTGTGTATGACAGCGGAATGCTTATTACAAACGGCATAGTTATAAGTGAAGCGGAAATAAACGGTCTTGTTCTTGGTGAGGACTATAATTTCTCAATCACAGCAACAGATACCATGGGGGCAGAGTCTATTCTCGGAAAAGAGGTTTCGGGCTCTGTTAAAATGAAAAATACAATAATTGCAGGAACAGAATCTATCGGTACTTCAAAGCCGCAACATTCATCGGATGAAACGCTGATGTTTGTTGGTGCAGTAGATACCAAAAACTACTACAATGCCTATAAACCTACTGCAGTTATGGGACTTAATGCTTACGAAAGTATTGAAAGACTTGACGATTCAGGCGTTGTCCGCCCGGGTGTATGGTCAAGAATTCCTTTCAGAATCAACCCTAACTATGCAAATACATTAAAGAGTAATAATACTGACAAGCTTGGCTTTGAGGTGGTTTATTTTGACTCTGCAGAGCTTGCAGGTTATTATATGAATACATACGTGTCATGGGGAAGAAATGCAGATACAATAAAGGTTGATGCGTATAGCTCGGCAGGTTATATTCCGTTTACAGGTTCAAATTCTTGGAAGCGCTACAGAGGTACTATTGACCTTGCAGGCGGATGGTTTGCACCTAATGAAACAAATATCACACGAGGTAATCCTCATTTGGAATTTTATACTGTAAAGGGTACTACCGGTTCTGACAGAGATATTACCCCGGGTGCTGCAACAGTTCACAGTGTAACAGTTCTTCCCATTGATGAATTTGAGGAATATGTAAATGCAAGCGGTGCGTTTGTAAGTGCAAAAGAGGGTGCAGTAATTTCCTGCAATATAGAAAACGATTTTGAAGGAAAATATGAAGGTAACGGCGTAACAAAACACAGCGGTATTTACGGCGTAGATGTTGATGCTGACGAAGAAGTTGAATTTGCTGTAGAAGACAGCTCACTCATCGGTTCACAGGGTGCTGTTATTGTGTACTGCTACGCTGAAAGAGAAACTGATATTACAATCGGTTCAGTAACAAAGACACATAGCGGAAATGGGTGGCAGAAGATTAAATTTGAACAGCTTCCCGTTGTAAGAACATATACTTTAACAGCAGACAGTGATGTTTCAATCAATTATATCCGTGTTAAAGCCGACTGATAAAAGGGGGTAAACTGCATGAAAAAATACAAGTTTTTCGGAAAATATGCTTTGGCAGGTCTTGCTATGGCATTGCTTCTGGTTTCCCCGTTCATTCCTGCTACCAATGTAGAGGCTGGTTCAGGTGATTATTACGCTTCTGACCAGATAAGGGTTACAGAGGTAAATGAACCGCAGGAAAACAGTGCATACATAATCTTTTCCGAAGAAGAAAAAATGCAGGGTATGAGCTATGTTCCCCCGGGAAATTCCGTAAAAAATGACAGAGAATATAGTGAAACAGCAATCTGGAACGGAATTCATTCCCGTCAGGTTTATGCAAGCAATATATTTACCCTTAAATTTGATAAAGATTTTGCAAATGAAAACGAGCAGTGCTTCACCCTTGTATTTGATTATTGGGACTATGGCGGCGGCGGATATTTTTACGTTGACTATATTCCCAAGGGAAGTAATGAAGTAAAAACGCTTCAGGTATTAAAGCTTGGTATGGAAAACGGTGCCAAGACAGAGGGAAGATGGTACAGAGTAAGCATCAATATCGATGATGGATGCTTTACCGGCAGATTTCCTGATGGAAGCGACCTACAGATAAGAAGTGGTGCATATAACTCATTTTCAAAGATTGAAGTAAGAAACTTAAGTCGTTATGCAGGTCCTGATGATGACATAGGTAACTTTAACGGTGAAAAGGCAAAGGTCCTCAATAACATCGGCTTTTATGACGACAAGGGAAGACTTGAAAACTTCACTCCCGACCTTGATTATGAACCCACACGTAAGGAAGCTGTTTGCAAAATGCTTGCTTATTACGGCATGGATGAAAGTGCAGTAAAGACATATCTCAATACTGCAAAGAGTATGGGTATAATCGGTAAAGATGCAGAATTCATCGGTGATGAGAAATTCACACAAAAAGAATTAATTGTATGGTATTTAAACCTTCTCGGCATAGAAAATGACGAAAATACCGACGTTTATTCAGTTGCAAGAGAATACGGCCTTTTAAACAGCGGCTGTATGATTTTCCAACCTGAAAAAACTGCGGATATGGATGCCCTTGTATGTCTTGCGGTAAACGCTCTTACTCTGGACCATAAAAAAACGGGCTATAATGCCCTTAGTGAATGTGTGGGAAAGGATAAGGTTGAGGTTAAAACCCTTTTTGAGGATGCAAGTGATGATGCAGTATGGAACTGGGTAAAAAAGCATCCCTTTAAGCTTCCCAAGCAAAAGCACGTTGACCGTGACACGGGAAGAACTTATTATACTGTAAGTGTATTCGGTCAGGATACGGAAAAGTCATATTTTACGGAAAACTGCGTATCCTCTGACAACAAAAAGATTTATGCAAACACCAGTGGAGGAATAATAGAATACAATATTGAAACGGAAATGTGCCGCTATGTTTCGGGTGATTATAAAAAGGGTGCTGCATGTTCATTCGTGGTAACCCCCCTTGACCATTTGTGGTTCATTACCACTACCGGCGAAATCATTATGACAGACCTTACCACGTACGAAACAAAGGTTGTCACAACTGTTCCCGAAGAAAAAAGAAACAGTCAGGCGTGGTTTATTCAGGTGAACGATGATGAAAGTCTTCTTTCAACCTACTGGGAAGACGATGTGGATGAGAACGGAGTTCCAACCGCGTTGTTTGCACTTCTTGATTTAAAGACACTCAAGTGGGATATGTCACATTCATATACATTCCCGACAAAAAGAACTAATCCCAGCCATGTTTGTATAAATCCTAATCCCAAATACAGCAATTATGTATTTTTTGCTCACGAAGATACGGGATATTTTGCTCCCAGTAATGAAAGTATGAATCAGCATGACCGTGTGTGGATGCTTAATCGTGATACTGGTGAATATTATAACGTATTTAAGCAGAAGTGGACAATGCAGCCGCTTCCCGGTGACCCTACAAGCGGAAGAATAGGCGAGGCGGCAGGTCATGAATACTGGTCACCCGATGGTGAATGGATAGGCTTTGTCCGCCATAAAACGTGGGTTTACATACAGGATTTCACAATTGGTGAGGGCAATATCTGTATGATGAAGCCTGACGGTACCGATAAGTGGTATATACCCATAGATATAACCCCTACTATGGTAACTGCCGCTAATGCAAGAGCAGGTATAACCCACTGTAATGTAAGCCACGACAACCGCTGGACAACAGGCGATACCCTCTATTCGGCACAGACAGGCTGGACTGATGCAATTCTTGTTGATAACTATACGGGAAAAACCCACTGGCTTGCAAGAGTTTCGCAAAGCGGTGCAAATCCCGGTCATTACCACCCACAGTTCAGTCATGACGATAGATTTATCGTGTTCGGTTTGTGGAGCGACGACAAGTCACATGTACAGATCGGTTGGATGGATGTTTCTGACCTTACACAAAACGGTGCAGAGGGCGGACGCTTCGACCTTTCTGAAAGCTGTGAAAGCTTCAGCTACAAAGGAAATTTCAAGCATTATGTAGAACCACTCTATGACAGCAAGGGTGCTTTTGCAGGCGTGAAAATTCCAAGCGGTAAAGAAATGTATGTAGATGTGAAGAAAACAGTTGTTGAAAAGGACAATACACCTGCAACTATTAAAATTGTATATAAGGATGACGGAAAAACTCCCATCACACTCAGATACTATACTTGGAATGAAGGCGCGCACTTAAGCCGTAATTTCCTTGCTGAGCACGAATATACAATTAAAAGAAACGGAACAGGCAAGGTTATGGCGAAAACAATAAAGCTTGATGATATTTGTCTTGGAAATATGCAGGTTTTAAGAAGTGATTTCCGCATAGGTTCAGACGGCGGAAGTGCTACTGTTTTGTCAGTTGACGTTTCAGTTTCGGAATAAGGAGGATTTGTATATGAAAAAACATATTTTTATATTAGTTCTGACACTTTCATTAATAATCGGTGCTTTTTCATTTAATGCAGGTGCGGCAGAGCTTAAATCGGCAGACATTCGGTTTTCATATGCAACCGATGAAGCGTATATAGAAGTTTCGGGAGTAACTCCTGCAGCATACGGACAGCACCTTACAGTGCTTATATATGATCCGTCAACAGACGGAAGTTTCAGTCTTGAAGATGTCACAGACCCTGTAACAGGTGAAATTGTAAAAGACCCTGCATCTGTTTTTCCCATTACAGGTCTTGATAAGGTTATACGTATCAGGGAAGTAGTTGCATACAGTGACGGAAGCTTTTTTGCAAAAATCCCGATAAGTGATTCTGTGACAGACGGACAGTATATAATTATTCAGGTATCAGGCGGTGGAAAAAACAGAGTTTCTTCATCTTATTTACGTATGTATAAAACTGCCGAAACCATAGAAAATGAGCTTTTAAGCGATTTCCAAAACGCATCAGAATCACAGATAGGTACACTTTTAAAAGAGAATGAGCTTTTACTGGGTGTAAATCTTGATGAAAATTATGAAGCTGATAAAGATACAATTCACTCTCTTTTTGTAAGTGTAAGGGATAACGATATTGTCGAACTTAATAGCCTTAACGATGTTCTTAAGACGTGGGATTATGCGACTTATCTTCTGAAATTAGCTGAAAATCCCTCTGCTTCGGATGTAAAAGCCTTTGTGGAAGAATATGAAGAATTAATCGGTTACGATTTTTCTGAAAATAATGATGATTATACAAAAATGTCGGCTGAAGTGCATAGCCTTACGGCAACAATTTTCAGAGAAAAAAATCCCGGTTCAATGAAAGAAGTAAAAGACACTATAGCAGAAGCAGTAGCTTTGTCCGCAGTTAACAGCAAGGATTCAGATACTGTTACGGATGTAATTAAAAAGTATGCAGACACACTGAGAATAGACATTGATGAGTATGAATCCTACTGCAGAAAGTACAGTGCATACGAAGTAAATAAAGCATTTGTAGGTCAGGACTTCACAAGTGCGTCAAGCGTGGCAGATTCATTTGAAGAGCGTAAGACAATCCTTGATGAAAAAGGAAACTCCGGTGCCGGTGGCGGTGGAGGAGCCGGAGGTGGAGGAGGCGGTGCACCGTCTTCATCACATGATGACAGCTGGATGACAAAGGAAGATGTTCCTGCTCCCGAAGAAAAACCGCAGACAACTGAAAAGTATAATGATTTATCATCTACACATTGGGCGTATGAATCAGTAAATACACTTTCAGAAAAAGGTGTAATAAACGGCTTTGAGGACGGAAGCTTCAAACCTGAAAATACGGTTACGCGTGAACAGTTTATAAAGATGCTTGTAAGTGCTTTTGACCTCAGCGGTGAAGCAGATTGTGACTTTATCGACGTGGAAAGCGGACGCTGGTCAGAAGCTTTTGTGAAGATTGCAGTGGCGAATGGTATAACAAACGGTGTTTCCGCAGATATGTTTGCACCCGAAGCCACCGTTACACGTCAGGATGCGGCTGTAATGCTTTACAGAATATGTAATGTTAAAAATATAGCTCTTTCAGGAAAAACCGAACTTACAGATGCTGATACAGTTTCCGATTATGCAAAGGAAAGTGTAAGCTCTCTTGCAGGCGCAGGAGTTATAAACGGTTTTGAAGACGGAAGCTTTAAGCCTTTCGGGGCATTGACAAGAGGACAGGCGGCAAAACTTATTTGCGCCTTATTAAACAGGTAAGGAGGAATAAAAGTGAGAATAACTAAAAAAATTACATCTTTAATATTGATTCTTGCTATTATTATAGCTTTACCTGCTGTGTCGTTTGCACAGACTGACGCCGTAGCGGGTGCCCCTGACGGCAGTACACCCGCTACATACATTAACAAGATGGAAATTTTGTCTGCTCTTGAAATTTACAGCTTTTCTGACAGAGCATACAACGAAACTGTTACCCGCGGTGAATTTTCCCGTATGGTTACAGACCTTCTGGGAATTGAAGAAATTGAGTCGTCAGAGTCAGTTTCCTTTGGTGATGTAACAGAAAGCACAGAGCACGCCTCTGCAATAACAACTCTTGCATCTTACGGCATTTTAAACGGCAAGGGTGACGGTAATTTCTATCCCGATGAAAGCGTTACCTACCTGCAGGCGTTAAAGGTTATTTTAAGTGCACTTGGTTATCAGCCTGTTGCAGATGCAAAAGGCGGTTACAGCACAGGCTATGTAAAATATGCCCTTGACCTTGGACTTATAAAAAATTCTCCTGATAACTGGGATGCACCCATTACATTTGACCTTGCATCACAGCTTATGCTGCAGGCAATGGAAACAGAAGTTCTTGATATTGTAGCCGTAGGAAGCGACAAAGCCTACTACGAAAACTCATCTGACAGACTTCTCATGAATGTTTATCACGATATTTACCTTGCCGAAGACCGTATGACAGATAATGGTGTTACTGCAGTTAACGGAAAAAGCAAGCTTGGCGAAGCGTATGTTAAGATAGGTGAACTTGTACTTCGCAATGAAAATGAAAGCGTGCGCGACTATCTCGGACAGACAGTAAACTATTACTACAAAAATGATACAGGAAACCTTACTCTGCTTTATGCTTATCCTACACCCGGCAAAAACGAAACTGTTACAATAAAGGCAGAAGACCTTGTTATTGATGACAAGTCTTTTTCAAAGACCTGCATTGTTGCAAAGGTTAACGGAAAGAAGAAAAACTTCAGAATTGACAAGTATGCAGACCTTTTATACAACGGTGCTGTAGATGGTAGCTTCACAAAAGATACACTTAAAATAAATCACGGTTATCTTAAGCTTCTTGATGCAGACTGTGACGGTGTGTATGAGCTTGTGTTTGCCGAAGAATATGTTGATGTTATCGTTGCATCACATTTCCCGGACAATAAAAAAATCACAGCAAGATACGCCCCCGAAGAATATATAAAAATCGATTACGAAGATTACAAGAGTGTTGTCTTTGAAAATGCCGACGGTACAAAAGGGGAGGCAATTGACATTACAGCAGGCAGTGTCCTTTCTGTATTCAAAAGCAAAGATGACACGAAAATCCGCTTTGTATGTTCAAAGAACACAAAGGAAATACAGGTAGATTCAATTGCGGAAGAAGATTCTGAAACAACCGTATATTACGGGGAAGAAGAGGCGAAGCTTTCTGACGAATATGTAAGACTTATGACAGAAAAGCCTTTCATTTGTCCTAAACCATCTTCAGGAAGCTACTATAAGGCATATTTCAACTTTGAAGGCGAAATTTCACTGCTTGAAGAAGTGGAAGGATATAATAAATATGCCTACCTTCTCAGAATAGGGACTGATAAAGACCCACTCGGCGGTAAAAAGATATGCTTTAAAATCCATACTGAAGACGACGTTACAATGGTTGTAACGGCAAAAGAAAAAATTTCCATAGACAAAGTAAAAGGGCAGAATCCCGAAAGCCTGTTCTCTGACAGACGTATTGTAGATTCAAACGGAATCGCTATTCCGCAGCTTATAAAGGTAACAATCAACTCCAAAGCAGAGCTTTCTGCTATTGAGATTGATAACACGGTTGACAGCGGTCCTTTTGGCTTTGACTTAGAGAAATTCAGTCTTGACTGGTCAAGCGGTGACGATATGTGGGATCCCTACATCGGACATGAAGCAAGAAGTATTGCAGGTAACCATATTATCTCAAAAAATACAAAGGTATTCTGTGTGTTCTCGGACAATTCTCAGATGCAGACCTCTGACGAAACAAAGGTGCAGGCTGTAGATTATGCAAACTATCTTGCTTATTTCTCAAGAAAAGCCTGGACAAAAGGCTATGACGCAGACGAAACATGGGAGCTTGGTGCGGTAGTTGTGGGAATGCCTCCCACGGGATATCAGTACCGTACATTTACTGTTGAGAAAGCTGTAGATGTAAAAGACCCCTACGGTGAAATAAAAACGCAGGTTACCGGCTGGTTTGCAGGCCGTGTTATGACATATTACGAAGAGGATGCAGGTCTTTTTGAGGATACTGTGAAAAAGCGTTATCCTGGCTCTGACGGAAAACTTCGAAAAGGTGATGTTCTGCAGGTTAGCTTTACATCAGATTCTGAAATTAAAATGGCAAGGCTTATATACTCGCCCCTCCGAGATAATGACCCCGACTACTGCTTTGTAGAAGGAACTCTTAAAAATTCAAATACCTATATGCTGGGTTACCTTTGTGCTGCAAAAGAAGGACGCTTCAGTGTATTCTGCAAAGCAAATGAAAACTACGTAGATACAAACGGAGTAGCAGCTCCCACGGCGGATACCTTCTGGGTAAATCTCTGGCGTACAGAGGGTAATATAATGCTTTTCAATAAAGAAACAAAAGAACTCAAAAAAATTACCCATTACGACTCAGCCATAACCTCTGCAAATCTGTCAGGTTCGGAATTTACAGATTTTGACACAAGCGTGAAGGTGCTTGCAATACGAACATCGGGACAGGTTTATGATGTGATTATCATAATCTGATGCGCCCCGTAAAAGGAGAAAATATATGACAACAATGAATTGTGAAATACAGAAAAAACGTATTGATAATATCAATATGGCGTATAACAGTGTAAAAAAATTCGGACAGAAAATGAGAATTACAGACTATATGCCCGGGCAGGTTACATATCATCTGGGGGATTATCCGAACCCTTTCAAAATTGAACCTACCGAATATGACGAAAATCTCATTAAAAGCCTTAAAGAACGTGGTTTCGAATTGATTCAGGTACACAGTGACTGGCACGACTGGTGCAGATTATATGGTGGTGATGACTATTCAAGTCACGACGAGGAGGGTATGAAAAACTTTATAAAGCTTTGTCATAAGTATGATATAAAGGTTCTTGTTTATCTTTCAACAGGCTTTCTTGATATGACACATTCGGGTTATAAAGAAGAATATCAGCGCTATAAGGATGCTATTCTTCGAGGTGGAATTCTGAATCTTGCAGTATGTTGGCATGGAAGTCCCCAGTGGCGTGAATTCTTATGGGACAAATTGTTTGATACGGTTGATCGTTATGGCTTTGACGGCATTTATAATGATATGGGTTATGACTGGCACAATATCAAATATTTTGAACAAATCAGAAAATACGGATCATACAATGGCGAATATGACGACCTTCCGTATGAACCGGAGCTTGAAGATTTTCTTGCAATGGTTTACAACGAATGTAAGCGCAGAGGACTTATCTATAAGCTTCATATTACAGGATACGGAATTCCTAAAGCAGATGTAAAAGTTTACGACTATCTGTGGGTAGGAGAGGGCGTGCGTGATGTTAAAGAGGTAATTACAAGATGCCGTGGTGCAGAAAAGTATATTGTTCCTGCCTTCGACAGAAGAACAAGCACCCTTGATGACCCCGACCTTGCATATAGCTGCACACTTCCTTTTGTTCAGTTTCCGATTCTGTATCATGGAAGGCCCATTACTCAGTATGGTGAAGTTGAAGGCGTAACATATTATGTTTCGGAAGAGTTTGACGGCGAAGGTAATGATTTCCACGAACGTGCTGCAAAACACTACGAAGCTACAGGCGAAGGAACGTACAGCGAATGGTCTTCAATCCCTGATGACCCGCAGGAAATTGAGAGAGCGACAAAATACTTGAAGCTTTATAAGCCTATGGTAGCGGAAGAATCTGTTGTAAGAATGGAAATCCGTGAAGCTGATTTCATCAAATCAGAAATTCCCGAAGATGTGTATATCAGTCTCTTTACAAATGAAGAACAGTATCTTATTGTTTCCAATATTACAGACGGAGATTATACTATTAAGCTTAATGGTGAATGGATAAACCGTGAAACAGAAGAGAAAGCTTCTGAATTTGTCGTAAATAAAAACAAAATGCTTTTTCTGAAACAAGCATAATATTGATATAAACTTTGCCATGAGTTTATATAATAGTGAGGGTGTTACGGAACTTTTTTTCGTGGCACCCTTGCTCTGTTATAACTTAAATAATTTTGAAACAATCAAGTAATTTTGTTTTATCCATTGTCAAAATATAAAATAACTGTTATAATATGCACATATATATAAAGAAAACGGTGATAAAATGAAACCATTGAAATTAAAAGCAGTATATAAAGATTACTTATGGGGCGGAGAAAAGCTCCGCACAAAATACGCTAAAGAAACAGATATTTCCCCTCTTGCAGAAAGCTGGGAATTAAGCTGTCATAAAGACGGAATGAGTGTTATCACGGGCGGAGAATTTGACGGAATCACCCTTGATTCATATATAAAAGACCATCCCGAATGCCTTGGTACACTTTGTAAGACAGGCGAGCTTCCCATTCTTATCAAGCTTATTGATGCTGCGGATAATCTCAGTGTGCAGGTGCATCCCGATAACGCTATGGCGAAAGAGCTTGAGGGACAGAACGGCAAAACTGAAATGTGGTATGTGGTGGAAGCGGATAAGGATGCCCGTATTACATATGGAGTTAAGGAAGATACAACAAAGGAAGAGTTGAAAAAGGCGATTATTGAAAACAATGTAGAAAATCTTCTTGGAACAGTGAACTCAAAAAAAGGGGACGTATTCTTTGTTGAAGCAGGTACAATTCACGCAATAGGCAAAGGAAACCTTATTGCTGAAATTCAGCAGAACAGTAACGTTACATACCGCCTTTATGATTATGACAGACGTGACAAAAACGGAAATCCCCGTGAACTTCACGTGGAAAAAGGCGTAAAAGCATCAAACTGTAAAAAGACAGAGATAAGGAAAATCCCCCTTTGCTCTGACGGGGCAAGACTTCTCGGCAGCTGTGAATATTTTGCGGTGAAAGAAATCAAACTTTCAGGAAGTAAAACCCTTAATGCAGACGAAAAAAGTTATCACGCAATAATTGTTGTAGACGGAGAAGCAGAGCTTACTACGGAGAACTATAAACAGCAAATAAAGGTAGGGGAAACAGTATTTATCCCTGCCGGTATGGGAGAATATGCCCTTTCAGGAAAGACAACAATTCTTCTTACAACCAATCAGCCGAAATATTATGTGGGTATAGACCTTGGCGGTACAAATATTGCCGCTGCGGTAGTTGATGAAGACGGCATAATTTACGGCAGAAGCACAAGAAAAACAAATGCACCACGTTCTTATCAGGAAATTTTTTCTGATATGGCAGAATGTGCAAAGGATGCCGCTAAGGAAAGCGGAATAAGCTTTGACGATGTGGTGTCGGTGGGTATCGGCTGCCCCGGTGCAATAGATAAAGAAAACGGAAATATTGAGTTTTCCAACAATCTTGATTTTTACGATGTTCCCATTACAGAGTATATGGAAAAGCTTCTCGGCAAAAAAGTCTATGTGGAAAACGATGCCAATGCTGCCGCATGGGGGGAGTATCTTGCAGGAAGCGGAAAAGGTACAGACAGTCTTGTAATGATAACCCTCGGTACAGGTGTAGGCAGCGGTATTATAGAAAACGGACATCTTTTAACAGGTGCTTACGGAAAAGGTGCGGAAATTGGGCATATGACGCTTATCGCAGGGGGAGAAAAATGCACCTGCGGAAGAAAAGGCTGTTTTGAGGCATATGCATCTGCAACAGCTCTTATAAATCAGACGAAAAAGGCTATGAAGGAAAACCCGGATAGTGATATGTGGAGTGTTTCAAAGAGCCTTTCCAAAGTAAACGGCAAAACTGCATTTACAGCAAAGGATAAAGTTGCAAAGAACGTAATTAAAAACTACCTCGGTTACCTTTCAGAGGGAGTAGTTAATATAGTGAACATCTTCCAACCGGAGGTTATATGCCTTGGCGGCGGGGTAAGCAATGCAGGAGAAAAAATACTGAAACCCGTAAGGAAAAACGTGGAAAAATATGCATTTTCACGGTTTGGAAAAAAGCAGACAGAAGTAAAAATCGCTGCACTTGGCAATGATGCCGGAATAATAGGTGCGGCACTGCTTTGGAAAAATAACTGTTAAAAAATAGGGATGTTAAAAAAGTCCATTCTGAAGCATTTTTTCCTATCCCCAATACAGGTGGGGTGTAAAGAAATCAAACTTCTTTACACCCCACTTCTTATACCTGTTTTTATATCTTATTTTGGTAATCTGTCGGACAGTATCCCGTTGCTTTTTTGAATTCACGGCTGAAATGACTTATATCCGTATATCCTGCAAGAAATGCTGCTTCCGAAACGGAATGAAGGCCGGATTCTATAAGTTCTGTAGCTCTTTCTATTTTAAGATTGTTTATGTATTTTAATGGAGAAACTCCGTAAAAATTCTTGAATATTTTTCTGAAATATTCAGGTGTAATATCGCACATTTCCGATAAAGATTCTATACTTAATGATTCTGTCGTGTAATTTGCATGAATGTATTTTACTGCAGGCATGATAATTGCGTGCTTGCTTTGGGGAAGGTACCCCATAATATATTCCTGCTGAAGCGTGTAGAGAATGTTATAAAGCTCGGCTTTACATTTTGTAATGTAGCCGGGTTCTTTTCTTTCCCATAAATTTTTTGCGTTTTTAAAGCGCTTATAAAGCTCGTTATAATTTTTTGGCTTTATCACAAAAGGAGGAAAATCAACGTCACTGTCAAGCTCAAAATTTATTGTATAGCAATCACCGGGAATTTGCGGAGAAACGGTGTAAGAGGAATTTTTTGGAAGAAAAATCACGTCATTTTCCTTTATATCAAAAACATTCCCATCTGAAAATGCAAACTCCTTTAGTCCCGAAACTGCAAATGAAATACCCGGGCTCGGCCGGTTGTTATTTGAACATTTTCTTTTCTGTTCTGCATAACAAGCCAGTGAAATCTTCGTTATAACGAAATCATAATCCATAAAATTTTCCATAGTGCACCTCCATATTCCTATAATACATATTTGTTTTGAAACTGTCAAGTAGTTTTGTTTTATTCATTCTCAAATAAAAAAATAAATGCTATAATGGCAATGTAAAAAGGTGTAATTATAATTAGGTGCAGAGAATTATTTTGTCGCAAAAGGCAATATTTACCTGTATTATTGCCTGATAATAGACGTTATAATTAAACAGGAGGTGTGCTATGAAATTCCTAAAATCCATTTCGGGAAGTGCCGAAATAATAAAGTGGAACTTTGACGGAGAGAGTCTTGTTCATTGGGCACAGGAGCTTAGCTTTGAAGGCTTCCGTCTTGAAATTATGGGATATAAATTTCCGTATCTGTTAAATGGTGGGAAGACAGGCGACTTTGCCTGGTGCCCTGTCAGGGGTAAGGACTTGTATCTTTCTTTTCAGGTTCAGGCTACAAAGAGTGAGAGTGGCACGCCAAGGCGTTTTCAGGCAGAACTGGACGGAGAAGTTATCGGTGAATTTACACTTGCTGAAACAGACGATAATTTTTACCTTTTCTGTTCTGAAGAAAAAATTCCTTTCTTCGGACATAGGCGGATTTATTTAAGAGTTCTTGAAGGTGATAATGTAACGGTATCTTCAATAAATTTCAGTACCACACCGGTTTTCCCTGAAGATAACGCTATCAGAAATCTTACTGCAAAGCAAGGCAAAGTAAGATTTACCACAGTAAAAGCCTCGGTATGCAACGTTTTATGTGGTGGAGAAACCTACGAAGAAGACGGATTCTGTAACTGTCACAAAATTGACATTCCTGCAGAATTTGATGGCGAATATACAGTTTATGCCACTGACAGAGAAGGAAATGAAATAAGTTTAACAAAAACGGCAGAAAGAGAAGAAGATAAAGAATCAATAAAAAAAGATTTCTGCCACAGGCTTTCTTATAGTGAGAACGCAGATATTAAAAGTGTGGCAAAGGCATTCTTTCCGTTTAACAAAGGTGAATGTACAGATATTGAAAATGCGGGAATTAAAGACGAAAACGGAAATTCTTATCCTGCCGATGTGAAAGTGACCTCAACCTGGGAAGACGGAAGTATCAGAACGGTTTCTATTGATGCTGTAATAATCCCCGACGGACGTGGGTATTACTTTTCATCAGGCATAGCTCCCGATTTCAATGAAATTAAGACCGTGCTGCCCGATAAAAATACATATGTGACAATTGACGGGAAGAAGCTTTCTCCTGCTTTCGGTGAATGGGAAACTCAGTTTTCGGGAAATGCAAAAAAGGTAATTTTCAGAAAAGGTAGCTTTGACGCACCTTACGATAAGCTGACTGTTGTGGAAACGGCAACCTTTTTTAAGGGGATTGACGGTGTTTCTTTTGCTCTTGGTATTGAAAACAGCTTTACACAACCGAGAACGGTGAAAGTGGAAAATTTCTATACAGAGTTTTCTGCAGAAAATAAAGCGGAAAATCATATTTATCAGATTGACGACATTTATGCAGATATTAACGGAGAAGTCAGGAAGGAACGCTGTGTAGGAATAGCGGATGTTGGGGAGAACAAACTGTATATTCCTGATTTCTGGCAGAATTACCCTGCAGAGGTAGATGTAAAGAAAGATAAAACAGTTATCGGACATATGCCGTCACTGTCTTATGAAAATATTTATTCGGAATACAGCAAAGAAGAAAAGCGCCAGCTTATCTATTATATGGAGGATTCCTGTTACCGTTTACATATGGGTATGCGTAAGCTGTTTGTAATGGGAATTGCGAAGGATTGTGATACAGCAAGGGCTGTTACAAAAGCACTCCTGATGTCGCCCGATGCGGAAATAATTCAGGAAAGTGAAGCCTTCGGCAAAATAATAAACGCAAATGACTATACCAAGGGTTTTGACAAAGCTATAGAGGACGGATACAACCTGCTTATGACACTGCGTGAGAAAAAGCGGGAGTACGGAATGTTCAACTACGGTGACTGGTTTGGTGAGAGAAGCATCAACTGGGGAAATAACGAATACGATATGCCCTACGGTGCTCTTATGCAGTATCTGAGGACAGGGGATGAGAAATTTGCTGAGCTTGGTTATCTGAGTGCAAGGCATATGGAAGAGATTGACTTTGTCCGTGTTCACTCCAATGAAAAGCTTTCAGGTCTTTTCTATCTTCATACTCCGGGCCACAGCTTCTTCTGTGATACTGTGCCGGAGGATTCATGGCCTGACTTCAATACCCATGTAGGACATTTGTTTGTACAGGGACTTACAGAGTGGTACAAGGTAACAGGTGAGGAAAGGTTTAAAACAGCAGTGCTTCGCTGTGCAGATACTCTGGCACATTATTATTGTACTGACTTTGATTACGATTCAGAGCGTGAGCCTGCCTGGGTAATGCTTGTTATGTCATCAGCTTATGAGCTTACCCACGACAACTACTATATAAATGCTGCACGAATCCTTAAGGAGAGAGTTTTATATAAGCAGGTTAAAGAAACCGGTGCACTTACAAGAATGCTTGACTTTTCAGAGTGTGACCGTAAATTCCTTTTTGGCGGTAAGCCTTTTATGTGCGGAATTCTGATGTCGGCAATGCTTCGTTATTACGAAATGTCAGGGGATAAAGAAGCGCTCTCGGTTATGGACGGACTGGCTCATTGGCTCGGTTATGAAATGTGGGATGATGAGGCAAAGGGATTCTGGTACACAGATTATATGAAAATGCGCAATGTCCATACTTATCCGGCAAACAGTATGGAGATTATAGAGGGACTTCTTAATGTTTATCAGAGAACGGGGGACAGACTCCTTTACGACAGAGCAAAAGAGGCGTTCCTTTGTGCAACAAATCTTGAGTATCGTGAGGGCGATGTTGGAAAAACCCTTGCAATGCGACTTCGGTTTGCACCCACATCCCTTAAAATGCTCTATGACGGGCAGATTAAATAGAATTAAATTAATTTAATTAAACTAAATAAATTTTTTAGGAGGTATTTTTATGAAACTCAAAAGGTTACTTACCCTTATCATGGCAGTTTGTATGGTAATTTCCGTATTTCCTGCTATGATGGCAAGTGCAGAGGAGCTTGCAACAGACGATTTTGAAGGTTACACAACCAAACAAATCGGTGACAGAATTCCTCTGGGTGCAGAACACAAGTGGAGCAGCTATGCAAACAGAGCATTTTCTGACGCAACATGGCAGCCCATTATTGGCGAGGATCCTGAAGATCCCACAAACAGGGTGTTGAGACTTGATAAGCCTCTCACAACAACTGACGCATCTAATCTTTCAATCATTACAAACAATGAAGATTCTACAGGTAAAATCATTATTTCTTTCGATCTTTACGTTCCTAGCGGTGAAACCTATGGTGAATCAAACATCCTTTACAACGATCCCTCTCTTCAGGTAAGAGACACAAACAAGGTAATCCAGCTCCAAGCGATTACAACAAAGGATGCAACAAGTGATTTCCTTGATACATGTTATCTCCACCTTAATCGTGGCGGTAATCCTGCACATCCTAAATTCAGCCTTGGAACAACTCCCACTTATTATGATATTAACTATAACGAATGGACACCTATCAAGTTTGTTATAGATACAGAATCAAAAAATGTTGAGTATTACTTTACAGGAAAATCTACTCCAGATACTACAAAGTCATTCTCAACAACTTATGCATTTGACTACTTTAAATTTTTCATGAAGCCCCAGCTTCAGAGCTCTCTTGTATATGTTGATAATGTAAATGTAGTTCAGTTTACGGCTGAATATGCTGCACAGGCTGACGCTGATGCAATCGATGTTGCTTCTGTAATTAAGGACGAAACAGTGCTTCCGACTACAGGTTCAAACGGCAGTACAATCGCTTGGGAAAGCAATGTTGACGGACTTATCGTAGATAACAAAATCGTTCCTATGGCAAATGAAGTAGAGGCAACTCTTACAGCAACAGTTACATACGGTGATGCTACCGAGACACGTACATTTGATGTAAAGGTTCTTAAGGCAGGTACAATTTTTGCTGACAGCTTTGAAACAGACCTCGGAACAGCGGCTGGTTACAACAACTGGTCAAAGTTTACACCTGATAACAATAACACACTCTTTACAATTGCAGAGGATGTAAACGACCTTGTAAATCCCACAAATAAAGTTCTTAAGCTTAACAAGCTTGAATCAGAAACAGCAAACAATAACCTTCTTGCACAGTACATCGACAGAACAAAAGGCGCAAATGACCTTTCAATTTCTTTCCGTATGAAGTCTGAAACACAGAGCGAATATCATATGCAGGTTATTGACGACAATAACGGCAGAAAGGTTGCTTTCGACCTTGGCTTCAACTACGAAACAAATTCAATTTACGTTATAGGTTACGACAATGTAAACTCAGCAGCAGGAAGATCAATCTTTGTCGGTGCAGGTGACCTTAATATAAACCAGTGGCAGGATGTAAAGGTTTACATTGATATGGATACAAAGACTTTCTGGCTTTACCTTGATGGAGAATGCCTCACAACAACCGCAATTCCCTTTGAAAACTCTGTTCCCGCTATTGCTGCATTCCGTTTCCGCGGACACGCTGATAGTAAAGTGGCAACAAGTATGCTTGAATCAGTTCTTCTTATTGACGATATGGAAATCGTAAACGAAGCAGCTCCCGAAGCAGGGGATATTCAGATTATGTACAAAAACTTCAGCGGTTATGAAAATCGTGATGTATACATTCCTGTAAGATATGGATATATCTGGAATGTAAAGGTTGCATACAAATACGTTGGAAAGACTGCAATTTTCGCAATCTATGGCAGTGAAAATGATATTGAAACAGAGCATCTCAGAATGCTTTCTGCAAAGGTTGTAACACTTGATGCTGCAACAACAATTGACCACAAGATTTCTCCTTACGGCAAAGTGATGAAGATGTTCATTATTGATGAACTCGGAAATCTTAATCCCGTGCTTGATACTCCTCTTACAGAATCAATCGGATATCTTGGACATGAGGAAGTAGAAGAATAAAATTTTACAGGACGGGGATGTAAAAAAAGTCCACAACACAAAAAGGCGATGATAATACGAAATGTAGAAGGTTTGTGATTTGCAGAATTTTTGTGTTTTGTTGAAAAATCTCATTTTATTCGATTTTTCTCTGTTTTTTGAGCCTTTTTGCTACGAACAAACTTCACCTCTCGCTGTATACACATACAGCTTCGGGTACCCCCCTAAGGGGTTCAGTTTGTCCGTTCTGAATCATTTTTTCCTATCCCCTGTAAATTGTGTGTGGGGGTAAAAAACTATGTTTTTTATCCCCACACGAAAATCAAACCCGAAAAGAGGTATACGTTATGAAAAAAATTCTATCACTTATAATTGCAACAATGATGCTTATGTCCGTATCTGCATTTGCAGTGGATGTCAGCTATCCCGCAAGCCTTACTGTAGACGATTTTGACTCATATACGGAAGGCAGTGTTATTCCTTTCGGAACATCCGGGGATAAGTGGGATGACTATGCTGACCGAGGATTTGACGATTCATGGCTGCCTCTTATCGGCACTGATCCCGCAGACAGTGAAAACAAGGTTTTAAGAATGGAGCTTAAACCTACTTCAAACGGAACAACACGTTCTCTCTTAACGGCTTGTCCTGATGTAAAGGGTGTTATCACTATTTCTTTTGATATGTACGTTCCCTATGGCGAAGCGATTGAAGGTAGTGATGAACTCTACAACAACACACAGGAAAGAACAAGCTTTGTAACCTTCAGTGCAAGCTCGGCAGGTTCAGCAACAGAAATTCTTAATGCAAGACTGTGGCTCAGCCGTGTTGCAGGTGGTACAGACCGTCCTAAATTCGATGTTGGCGGTACTTATTATAATCTCCCCGGATACAATGTGTGGCACAGTGTTAAATTTGTTATAGATACAAATGACAAGCTTACACAGTATTATCTTACAGGCACAGCGGAGCCTGATGTAACAAAATCATTTTCAACAGACGATGCATTTGACTTTATGAGAATATATGCATCACCAAGTATTTTAAATCAGCTCTTTTACATAGACAACTTTAATATGAGTTATGTGAAAAACGAAACTATTGACGAAAACACAATTAATCTTACATACGATGCACCGTCATTTGACCTTGCAAAGGGTGAAATTACCGTAAACGGCACTGTTGAGCCTTATTTTGCACAGAATGTTTACGCTGACCTTTATATGGAGACAGACCTTTCAACTCCCGTAGCACAGGAAACTGTAAGGGTGAATGAAGACGGTACATTTACAGTTGTCATACCGACTCCTGACGGTGTACGCGGATGGGCAAGAGTGGTTATGTCAACAGACCATATCACAACAGAAGAAGCACAGCGTACCTCAAGACTTTTTATAGCATCTCTTGATGATGAGGAGAATATGCTTCGTGAATTTAATGCAATTCCCGGTGAAGATAATCCCGAAACACCCGAGGACGAAACAGAGGGAATTACAGGAACTCTTGACGGATATCTTCCAATGGTGTTGAGTGAAGCTGAATTTGCTTCTTACGAAGAAAACAAAGAATTTTACAAAGAATATTTTATGGCTAAAGCCCGTGAAAATACGGCTTATAGTGACCTGGCATCTATCGGCACAGCATTTCGCAGTGGTCAAAGGGTGCTTGCAATAATTAACGCAGAAAATGAAGCTGTCATTGACTTACTTGATGACGCTGAATATATAGAAAAAGAAAATCTTTCCGAAGAAATGCAGGCAGAATATGTTCGTATCTGGAACACATACGAAACACCAGTTGTGTACGAAGCCGATATTGAAGAAAGACTTGTAAAAATCAACGCAGTTGCAAGTGTTAACTGTGCAAAGAGAAGTGAAATCCACGATACACTTTTAACTTATAAGAATGTATTCTCTCTTACGGAAGAAGACCTTAATCCCGAAAAGAAAGACCCGGATATTGTATGCAGTGCACTTAATGACAAAAACTTCAATTTCCCTGAAGATGTGCGAGCTGCTTATCTAGAATCCCTTGAAAACACTCCCGAAACAGAAGAGGAGAAGAAGCCTGTAGGCGGAGGCTCCGGCGGCGGAGGCGGTAGCTTCGGAGGAGGAAATAAAGGTGGAGGAAGCAAGGTTGAAGCTGACAACAAGGTTGTAGAAGAAAACCTTCCTCAGGTAGCTCCCGAAGATGCAGTTATCCCTGAAGTTGAAGAAGAAGTAAAAGAAGTAGTTTTTACAGATACAGAAAACCACTGGGCAAAGGAATTTATAACAGAGCTTTCTGCCTTGAATATAATTAAAGGCTACGAAGACGGATCATTCAAACCTGATAAGGCGGTTACCCGTGCGGAATTTGTAAAAATGATAGTTGAGCTTCTTGATATTCCAGCATCTACTGCAGCCTTTAACGATGTTACATCCGATGACTGGTTTTATTCATACATAGGTGCAGCAAGCGGTGCAGGTCTTGTAAACGGAGACGGAAAGAACTTTAATCCAAATGCTGTCATAACAAGACAGGACGCAGCGGTAATTATCTGCCGTGCTCTTAAAATCTCAGGTGATTTAAATAAAGAATTTACCGACGCTGACGAAATTTCAGATTATGCAAAAGCTTCTGTTGGTGCGCTTGCAGAGCTTGGAATTATAAACGGTTATGAGGATAATTCAGTAAGACCTCTTAATTCAATTACCCGTGGTGAAACAGCAAAAATCCTTGTTAATTCAAACAAGCTTATTAAAGCACTTGAAGAAAATAACTAAAAGGAAAGGAGTATCATAAATGAAAAAACTAATATCGTTATTAATGTGCGTATTGATGCTCGTTCCGACCTTTACAATTAAAGGTGATGCAGCGGTTACAATGAGCGAAATGGAAGCACAGAAAATAGTTGATTTTGCGAAAGAATTCGGATTTTTCACCGAACTTACAGCAGAAGATGCTGTGAAGCCTTCTCCCATTACACGTGCACAGCTTGCAACAGTAATTTCACGTGTTATCGGAATGGAGGGAATGAGTGGCAGCGAAATGCCGTTTACAGATGTTCCCGATTGGGCAAAGGATCAGGTAAGCCTTATGTACAGTATGGGAATTATGGTTGGTGACGGAGAAGGAAAATTTATGCCTTCTTCACCTGTAACAGGTGCTCAGGCAGCAAAAATTCTTGTACACGTTCTTGGCTATGACCTTCAGGCGTCGTCTCTTGGAGGATATCCACACGGATATATGCTCGAGGCAGATAAGCTTGACCTTTTCGAAGGAATAAATGTAAATTATAATGAAGCAATCAGTCGTTTCGAGGTTGCTTGTATGCTTTATAATGCTGTAGGGGTAGAGATGTATAAGGCTGTATCTTACGGTGACAGCACAATTTTTGAACCCGACGGAAAGGACTATCTTGAAACATATCTTGAAACAGAATGTGGTGAAGGCGTTCTCTGGGCGATTAACGGAAAATCTGCTGCAAAGGATGTTCGTGCAGACATAGGTTATGCCGTTGTCGATGGACGTACTGTAAAGGTTGACGTCAATAAGTACGACAGTATGCTTGGTTATCGTGTGAAATATTTTATCAGAAATAGCGAAAACGAAGGAAACCTTGTTCTTCTTACAGAGTCAGAAAAAAATTCAGTAAAGCGAATAAAGAGAAATGAACTTCTTACAGACAGCAGTGATTTTAATCTTACAAATATTGTGTATGAAAATGAAGGGCAGAAAAGTAAATCTATCAGTGTAAACAGTGAGCTTTGTTATGCTTATAACGGCAAGTACGATTTCGACTTTGAAAAAGACGATTTTGACTTTGCCACAGGCTATGTAGATATTATTGACCACGACCTTGACGAAATTGCAGATGTTGTTCTGGTATGGGATTTTGAAAACATTGCCGTAAGCAGTGTCAGCGGTGAAAAAATCCTTGGTATTTACAACAATCGTCTTGACCTTGGTGCATTGCAGGAAAAATATATTGATATTATTTTCCCCAACGGAGAAAGAAAAGGCAGTGAAGCCATTTCTGAAATTAATTCCATGGATGTTGTATCAGTTGCAAAAAGCCGTGACGGTGAAATTATAACAGCTGTTGTATGTACAAACGGAATTTCAGGAACTGTGGAAGCTATTGACGAAGACGGGTATGTATGGATTTCAGGCAGAAGCTACCGTGTTTCTGAAGGATATAAAGAGCTTAATTCAAAGCAGATTACAGAAGAAATAGTTCCCGGACTTAGCGGTGAATTCTATTTTGACGTTACCGGTGAAATTGCCGCAACCATTAAAAAGACAGGGGAAAATGAGCTTAAGTACGGCTTTTTGATGGCAAAGGGTGAATCTGGCAAAATGTCAGAAAAAATGGAAGTTCTTATACTTAACACCCTCGGCACACAGGAAGTTCTCACAACAACCGATAAGATTAAGTTTACACATAAAAACGGAGATACTGAGAGAGATTCTGCAAAAGAATTAATAAACGGAACGGATTTATGTCCTGCAGGTACATTTGAGCCGCAGCTTATCAAGTACCGTCAGAATAAAGAGGGCGAAGTTACGGAAATCGTATGCCCCGGTACAAGCGGTGTTCTTATGTATGATAAGGACAACTTTACTCTTGACTACACCGCAGATGAAGAGTTCTATTTCAAGGTGTACAGCAAGGCGTTCGGGCCTGCTGAAGCGTCAAAGCAGTTCTATCCGCAGTTCAGGATAGGTTCTTCAAGCACCATTTTCTATGTGCCTATGAAAGACGGTGAGCCTGACAGGGATAAGAGCAGAGTGATAGATGTAGGCTACTTTGAAGACGTAGAAAAATATACAGGTATGAAATTCTACGACAATGACGATACTCTTGTTTCAAAAATTATGGTGTATCAGCCTGATACTTCTGATTATAGTGAACGTTTTACAAGTCCTGACGATTTGATTCTTGTGGAAAAGCTTTATATGGCAGAAAATGAAGATGGGGATTGGGTACCTCATATTCAGGGTTATATGTCAGGCGGAAAATTCAAGTCAGAAATTGTTAATACAGACAACACTGCTATCGGATTTGGTGATGTGCTTTATGCAAAGTACAATATGGATGGTGAGCTTTATGTGAATGCATCAAGCATTGTAAGAAAGAACAGCCCCGATGCACCTTTGTATTACAAGAAAAATCATTCAAGCGGTGGATTATGGGTTGCAGTATGGTCAACTGATGCTATTGTTTATCGCAGAAACGGTAACAACTTAAGCATTTACTGTGGAGGAGATACGCTTCCCTATGCGTTCACTCTTAACAGAGCCCCCGTTGTTTATGTGATTAACACAGAAAACAAAGAGATTCGTCTTGGTAAACCTGACGATATTCTTCCGTCATCAGCGTACCTTGACAGTGAAGGAAATCTTACAGGGGAATATGACGGCTCCAGAGTTCTTTTCAACAGCCGTTTTGATTATGCAAGAGAAGCCTTTGTGTTTGAATAATTAAAGTCGTAAGAAAGGTGGAGTGTTATGAAAAAACTTAAAATAATAATTGCTTTCCTTATGACCGTTATGATGCTTCCCGTTGTTCCTTACGCAGAAGATACAGTGATAAGCTATGACTTTGAATCACAGGAACAGATAAAGAATGCATTCGGTGAAAATGCCCCGGTGACGGTTTCACAGGGATATTCCGGAAATGGTGTTTCGTTAAAAAATAACGGCAAAAAGGCGGAAGCTGTTATCGGAAATCTTAAAATTGGTTCAAATGCAGCGTATATAGCACAGAAGCTTAAGTTTTCAGGCAGTGCAAGTGCAGAGATAACTTTAAGCGGTAAAGACGGTGTTATCCGTATCGGTATCAGTGACGGAAATGTGTATGTGTACGGTGCAGGAGAGTGGAAAGCACTTTCACAGTATAACGAGAATACATGGTTTGACCTTACTGTAAGAACAGACCTTTCAAAGGGTAGTTTTTCAGTATATGTTGACGGAATGCAGTTGTCAAATAACTTCTGGACTTCTATAGGTGAGATAACTTCGGTTACTTACACCATTAACGAAGGAAAAGAAGGCGAGCTCTGTATTGACGATATCTATATAAACACCAATATGCAGCTTCGCAGAGTTGCAACCACAAGCTCAGGCAATGTTACGGTATCTACAGTGCCGGAAGCAAGGGATTTTGTTCCTTATGAGCTTCCTGAAGAAGGAATAGAGATAAGTGCACGTAACGGTGAAGAAGAGGTTACTGTTTCAAGTGAGCTTACGGCAGAGAATAAAACTGCGGATAAAATCCTTGACAATAATCCGCAGACCTATTGGCAGGCAGGTGTTCCCGAGGAACCTGAGGACAAAGGACTCAGCCTTATGATTAGCAAGGAAAATCCTGCAGGAAGCATAGCTGTTGCATCGTATTCCTTTGCTCCTGAAAAGAGTGTTGTAATCCTGGAGCAGGATATTCTTACTACAGAAACTCTCAGTGAAAAGGCACTTCCGTACTTCTACAGCTCTGACGGAGATATTGCTCTTTCAACTGTTATAACAGGACAGAGAATGGTGGCAACGGGTTCTACCCTTGTAAACGAGGTACAGCCTGACAGATGGTATCACCTTAAATATGTAATGAATATCAGTTCACATACCTGTGAAATCTATCTTGACGGTGTGCATAAGCTTACAGAGAAGGCTTTCCGTGACGAGGTAAGCGATATTTCCAAAATTCAGTACTATGTTTCAAGCGGAAGAACGGGCACATTCTATGTGGATAACGTGTCTATAAAGCTTGGAAGCGAAGACAGTGAACCTATATTTGTAGAGGATTTTGAATCATATTCAGAAGGAACAACAAAGCTTGACGGCTGGGGGTCATCCAACGGCGGAGGAGCTATCAGCGTTGAAAAGTACAGACTTAAGGAAGGCGCAAAATATCCCCAGAGAGTAGTTCTTGACCTTAAGAGAATAGGTTATCTTGAACAAGCAGAAATTGTTTTCCCTCAGGGACATTCCTACAAATTTGACGTGGAAATTTCAAGAAACGGCAGAGGTTTTTCACAGATAGCACAGTTTGATGAAAGATACTACGGCGGAACGGTGAAGTTTGCATTTTCTCCTGTAAGTGCACAGTATATCCGTATTACCTTCACTGACGGTCAGGACGGAGTTCACGCTACTATGAGTGAATTCAACACCTGGTGGCAGAAACGTATTCCCGAGGAAAATCTGGCATTTACTGCTACGGTAGAGGCGTCAAGTGAGCTTAACTCCGAATATGACGAACGTGGTATAGTAGATAACGAAATTGCAAAATTTGCCCGTTTCGGAGAGTGGCGGCCGGCAGAAGATGATAAAGCACCTTGGGTGCAGTTAGCATGGACGGAGAATAAAAACATTGACAGAATCGTTCTTCACGACAGTGCAATTCTTGAAGAAAACATTAAAAAAGGTACTCTTACCTTCAGTGACGGAAGCAGTATGATAGTGACGGATATTCCTGCTTCGGGTAAGCCTCTTGTTCTCGATTTTGAGGCAAAGAATGTAAATTGGGTAAGGTTTACCATTGATGAATACGAGGGTGCAGCGGCACTTTCCGAAATGCAGGTATATCCCGTAGGAGAAAAGCCTGAACTAATTGAATATATCGAACCGTGGAAGGTTGTTACTATCAATGAGGATTGGGCAAGTAAATGGACTGTAGCTGCAGATATTGACAATGACGGAATGGCAGAGCTTTTGAGTTGCCGTACCCAGTATAATCACTATGATTCAGATAATCACGAAGTAAGGGCAGCCTGTGCAATGGAGCTTGACGGCAGTATTATCTGGACATGGGGTAATAAAGGAGAAGGCGTTACAACTATGGGTGCCGATTCTCCCTTTCAGGTGCACGATATAGATAATGATGGTGTCATGGAAGTGCTTCTTTGTACTCAGACAGAGCTTGTTATTCTGGATGCAAGAAACGGTAAAGAGGAAAAACGTCATCCCCTTCCCGTTGGTGAGTCCCATCCCGAAAAATGGGCGACAGACTGTATCCTTGTTGCAAATATCACAGGCGGTGACTATCCAAGTGATATTATCATAAAGAGCAGATATTATGAAACCTGGGCTTATACAAAGGATTGGAAGCTTATCTGGCATGTAAGTATGCCCGGTGGAATGAAAATCGGTCACCATCCGCTTCCTGTGGATATTGATAACGACGGACATGATGAGGTTATTGTAGGTTACAGCCTTGTTAACCCCGACGGAAGCTATCGCTGGATAATGGATAAGAATGAATACCTTTCAGACCTTGATGCATCACACAGCCACTGCGATTCAATCAAAATGCTTAATTATTATGTAGTGGGTGACGTTGACGAGAACGGTGTTCTTAACGAAAACGATGCCAAGCTTCTTGAAAGTCTTATCGGAAAAGAAGCAACAGAATATCAGCTCAAAGCAGGTGATACAGATGCTGACGGTGCACTTACAGAAAATGACCTTGCGCTTTTAAAACAGAGGCTTAATCACGAAATAAAAGCATTCCCCAACAAGGGATTAAAACCTGAGGATATTCGTATATGCCTTTGTCTGTGCGGTTCCTGCGATATCGTAATGATTGACGGTAACGGCAGAAGAAAATGGGCAGAAGAAGACGGCCTTCATTACGAAACAATTCTTACAGGAAAGCTTCGTAAAGGCTCGGAAGAATTGTTTGTTGTAAGTAATCCCAATATGCCTCACCTTATGTCACAGACAGGTAATCAGCCAATATTTATCCACGATATGGACGGGAACCTTATTCAGGGCAGATTTGGCTTTGAATGGAACAGAAAACCCAGCGTTATAAACTGGTGCGGTGAAGAAGATTGGATTTACTCGCCGGCAGACGGTTTCCTTGTGGATATTGATATGAATATCAAAGCAAGAACTCTTGCTCCCACCCGTGGACACGACAGTGCTATGGCTTATATGGTTCCGCGTGGAGATAAGGCATTCCGTCTTGACTTTAACGGTGACGGAAGAGCAGATCTTGCAAATCTTACCGATTCAGGCGGAAAGGTAGAGCTTTATATTTATCTTAACGAAAACGGAAAGATTGTTGCCGACGGAATCGGTAGCGGACATAATGTAAGTTTCTATTAATAATTAAAAAAGGAGGGCAGGCTATGAAATTAAAAAACTGTTTAATAATTGCTGTGATGTTTATACTTACAGGCGTTTTTACGCTTTCGGCATCAGCAAAGGATAAAATCAGCTTTAAAGAAGATTTCACAGCCTGCCTTTCTGACGTTTTACTGACGGAAACATCAGAAAAATGGACGGATTTCAGGTCACGTGGCTTTACACAGTGGATGCCTTATGTGACAAATGATCCTGAAAATGAGGAAAATAAGGTGCTTGCTGTTGATAAACACACAGCAAGTGCAACAACGAAAAACGAGCATCTCGGAACAGTAAATGAACTTTTAAGCGGTCAGCTGACAAGTAGCTTCAGGTTTTATATACCTTCGGATGAGGTGACTTCAGGCGGAATACTTTATAACAGTACCGTATCGAATGAGCCGATAACAATAGGTATGGTTGATAGCTCAAATGCTGCAAGCTTTCTTATATACTCATATATAAGACCGAACACATCGGCAGGTGCCCAAATTTATTCCCACGGACAGACAAAAATCGTGGAAAAAGATAAGTGGCACACTATTAAAATGACTGTTGACAAAGAAACGGGAAAAAGGGAAACTTACCTTGACGGTGTGCTTCTTTATTCTTCTGTAATTGACAGTATAAAGGGAAAATCTATGAGTGAATTCAGAATATCTGCAACAGGTGCACTCCCGGAGTCGCTTGTTTATGTGGACGACATAAAGCTTACAGAACCTGATACGGAATGGTCCTATAATATAAAGGACATTATTTATTCAAACGGCACGGTGTATACCGGTTTTCCCCAAGCAGGCGGACTTTTAAAGAGCATACAGATAGAAAAGTCCTCTGGCGCAGATGGAAACGGAATGCTTGTTGTGGCTTATTTTAATAAGGAAAAAGAACTGAAAAAAATCTCTTTCGCAGATTTTACTGCGGAAAGCTTTGCAGACACAACTGCATTTATAGACGTAAATATGCTTTTTTCTGAAAACCCTGATGATGTAAACGGGGGGCAGATTAAAATATTTGTGTGGGATAAAGACAGAAAAATCAGTCCTCTTGAAGAGGTGTTTGTTTCGGAAACAAATGAGAAAGATCCTGCACTTTATCTTATCGGTGACAGTACAATGGAAACCTATACAGAGCGTGACTTTCCACGTGCAGGTATAGGACAGATGACAGGACTTTTCTTCGAAGATATAAGCGTGGTGAACTACGGATCATCGGGAAAAACTACTGCAACTTACCTTGAATATGACGGCTGGAATAACACGCTTAATAATGTGAAAAGCGGTGATTACGTAGTTATCCAGCTTGGAATAAATGATACAATCTACGACATCGGAACTGACAATTACTGTAATAATCTTAAATTAATGACAGACACTCTTCTAAAGAGAGGTGTTAATGTTATAGTAAACACACCGTCTGTCAGAAGAATGTTTGACAGTAACGGTAAATTTATGTCAGCATTTGACGAAAACGGAAAGTTTGTAAGTACCGATGTGTATGTAAAAAACGGCAATGACTATTATGAAACAGCAAAAGAATTTATTGCAAATTACAGCGGTAAAGAAGGATTTTTCAGTGTTGATATGACATCAAAAACCGCAAGTCTTATCGGACCGAATGCAGTTTTTGATGACAGTACACGCAGATTCTATATGCAGGATGTGTATTATAACTGGGATAACTCCTATGCATCAGACCCAAGGGCAGCAGAATCAAGATACGCTGATAAAAACAGTAATAACTATAAAAATTGTCAGACAGACCATACCCACCTTACATATTATGGTGCAACGGTGTATGCAAAGGAACTGGCTAAGGGTATAAAGGAACTTGATATTCCTCTTTCAGGATATGTGACCAATCTTGAAAGACCTGTTATTTATCCCAATGGTTTAGCAGCGGAGGGAGTGGTAACGGCAATAGCAACAAATAACGCTGCTCTTTCCGTTACAAGTGAGGTCTCAGGCAGAGAAAAAGCTTATTTAACCGACTCAAATCCGCAGACATACTGGCAATCATCCGAACTTCCTATGGCAGAGGATAAGGGTTTAAGCCTTATGCTTGACAAGGTATATTCGGAGGACAGCGATCTTATGGCGACATATTCCTTTGTGCCTGAAAAAAATATTCTTGTTTTCGAAGAAGATGTTCTTGTTACTGATACAGCGGGGGAAAAAGCACTTCCGTACTTTTTTGGCTCTGACGGAAAAATTGCTCTGACAACTGTTATTACCGACTCAAAAATGGTAGTAACAGGCTCTACAATAGTAAGTGAGGTTAAGCCTGATACATGGTATGCCCTTAAGTTCGTATTTAACATTCCCCAGCGTACTTGTGATGTGTATGTTGACGGTGTTCTCAAGCTTTCAAATAAGTCCTTCCGTGAAGATGCGGACAATATTTCAAGTATCCGTTACCATATTTCAAGCGGAAACTCGGGGCAGTTTTATGCAGATAATATAAAAATTACCCGTGGTGATGGTGGAGAAACTGTTCTTGATGAGAATTTTGAAAGATACGGTGCGGGGGATTCACTGCCGTCTGTATGGGCGACAGTTTCGGAGGGAAGCACAGCTTGTGTTGAACATTACAATCCTGAAGAAAGAAGCAAATTTCCTCAAAGCATAGTTTTAGACCTGAAAAAAACGGATTATCTGCAGGATATAGAGATTATATTTCCTCATAACCGCCTTTACAAATTCAAGGCAGAGGTTTCAAAAAACGGAAAAAATTACGCTCATATAGCAGTGTTTGACGATAAATTCTACGGCGGAACTGTTAACTTTTCCCTATCACCGGTAGCGGCAAGATTTCTTCGTATAACGTTTATTGACGGAGATGAGGGTGCACTTGCTTCTGTCAGTGAAATAAAGGTGAATTCAAGCGCAAAAACTCCTGAAGAAAATCTTGCATTTTCAGCAAGAATTAAGTCATCAAGTGCAAGTACAGGCAATGATGTACGCGGTGTGAATGATAATATTATTGCCTGTTTTGACAACATAGGCGAGTGGAGGGCGGCACAAAATGACGCTTCTCCCTGGGTACAGCTGAGCTGGGACGAAGAAAAGAACGTGGATAGAGTTGTTATTTACCCAAGCGTACAGCCTAAAGATAATTTACAAAAGGGAATACTTTCTTTCAGTGACGGAAGCAGTATAGAAGTTTCCGATATTCCAAAATCGGGAAAGCCACTTGTTGTTGAATTCGAAACAAAAAAAGTTAAATACATAAGATTCACTATAACCAAATACGAAGGTACAGCTTCACTTTCGGAAATTCAGGTTTATCCTGAAGGGGAAAAGCCCGAACTTATCGAATATATTGAGCCGTGGAAAGTTGTTACAATCAATGAAGATTATGCAAGTAAATGGCTTGTTTCAGCAGATATTGATAATGATGGTGAAGTTGAACTTATAAGTGCAAGAAGTCAGACTGAACAGTTTAATGTTGACAATCACGAGGTACGGACAGCTTGTGCAATGGAGCTTGACGGTTCCCTTATCTGGACTTGGGGAACAAAAGGTGAAGGGTTAACCACTATGGGTGCAGACTCTGCCTGTCAGGTGTATGACATAGATAATGACGGTGTATTGGAAGTGCTTCTTTGTACCCGGACAGAACTTGTTATTCTTAATGCACAAACGGGTAAGGAGGAAAAACGATATCCTCTTCCCATAGGTCAGTCGCATCCTGACCAGTGGGCGACAGACTGCATAGTTATCGCAAATATCACGGGCGGGGACTATCCCAGTGACATTATCGTAAAAAGCCGCTATTATGAGGCGTGGGCGTATACAAAGGACTGGGAGCTTATATGGCACATAAGTATGCCGGGCGGAATGAAAATCGGTCATCAGCCACTTCCTGTGGATATTGACTACGATGGCTATGACGAAGTGCTTGTAGGCTATAGCCTTGTTAATCCCGATGGCAGCTACCGCTGGATAATGGATAAGAATGAATATTCATCAGACCTTGCGGCAGGGCATACAGACTCTGTAAAAATACTTAACCTCAGCAAAGGTATCAAGGCGGAGGACATCCGAATCTGCCTGTGTCTTTGCGGTGCGTGCGACATTGTAATGATTGACGGCAACGGAAAGCGAGTATGGGCAGAGGAAGATGGTATGCATTATGAAACAATACTGACGGGCAAGCTTAAAAAGAATTCGGATGAGGTCCTTATTGTAAGCAATCCCAATTACTCAAGGTGGATGAATGAAACAGGAAATCAACCTATATACATTCACGACATTAACGGAAATCTCATAACTAAACAATTCGGTTTTGAATGGAACAGAAAGCCAAGCATCATAAACTGGTCAGGTGACGAGGATTGGATTTATATGCCGGCTGACGGTGTAATGGTGGATATGAATATGAAGATAAAAGCAAGAACTCTTGCCCCGGTGCGTGGTCATGACTCAGCAATGGCGTACAATATATCCCGTGGTGATACTGTTTATAATCTTGATTTCAACGGGGACGGCAGACAGGACATTGCAAACCTTACGGATGAGGGCGGCAAGGTAGAGCTTTATATTTATCTTAACGAGAATGGTAAAATTGTTGCCGACGATATCGGCAGCGGATATAATGTTACATTTTATTAATTACGAGGTAGGACACTAATGAATTATCAGCGAGAAATTAATCTTAAATATGATGTAGATGTGTTTGTTGCAGGTGGCGGTCCGGCAGGAATTGCAGCAGCCGTTACTGCAGCAAGAATGGGCGCAAAGGTATTTTGTGCAGAAAGAGCACAGTGCTTTGGCGGTATGGCAACTCTTGCACTTGTACCGGCATTTATGCGCTTTTCTGACGGTGAAAATTTCCTGGCAGGCGGTATAGGCAGAGAAATTTTTGATGCACTTTACGGGGAAAACGGGGACTTTACCCTTAAGGAAATCCCTATAGACACTGAAAAACTTAAGCTTGTCTATGACAACATTATGGTAGAATCAGGTGCACAGTTTACTTTCGAAACCGAGGTTATAGATGCCGAAACGGAAAACGGAGAAATTAAATATCTGATTCTTCGTTCGGGCGAGGAGCTTTGTGCTGCCAGGGCAAAGGTTTATATTGATGCAACAGGCAACGGTACACTGTCGGTAAAGGCAGGTGCATCATTTGAAATCGGTGACGAAAACGGACTTATGATGCCTGCAACATTATGTACAACATGGAGCGGTATAGACTGGTCGAGAGCCGTTTTTGAAGCAGGGAAGGACCCTGATGCAAGAATGCTTCCCAAGGCATTTGAAGATGGTGTGTTTAGTGTTGAGGACCCCAAACTTTCGGGAATGTGGCCCTTTGAAAACGACCGTGGCGGCGGAAATATCGGTCACTCGTTCGGTGTTGACGGCACAAGTGCGGAATCTGTTACAGAGGGTATTCTTGACGCTCGCAGACGTATGGGTGAATACGAGTATTACTACAGAAATTATCTTCCCGGTTATGAAAGTGCAAGGCTTGATTCAACTGCAAACGTTCTTGGAATCAGAGAATCGAGACGAATTATCGGTGAAGAATATCTTACCGCTGATGCATATTTCAACTATGCAGTTTTTGAAAATGAAATAGGACGCTATGCGTATCCCATTGATATGCATAAATCAGGAATAGATGCAAAAGAAAAATTTGAAGGTATTTTTGAGAAAGATTACGAAAAGGGCAGAAGCTACGGTATACCATTCGGTTGCCTTATTCCTAAAAACACCACAAATCTTCTTATGGCAGGCAGATGCATAAGCGGTGACAGAGAGATTATAGGGTCACTTCGTGTAATGCCGGGGTGCTTTATTACAGGTATGGCGGCAGGTGCGGCAGCTGCTCTGTCAGCTAATGAGAATGTCGGAATTCGTTCGCTTGATGTTAAGAAGCTGCAAAAACAACTTAAAGATATGGGTGCATATTTACCTAACGCATAAGAGGTGGAACAAATGTCATTGTATATAGTAAAAGAACAAAAGGCATGTATGCCAATAATAATTCCTGCAGATTTTTCCGAGGTTGAGGAATATGCTGCGGAAGAACTAAAAACGTATATTCTTAAAGCAACAGGTGTTGCACTTCCAATAAAGGAAGAAGCCTGTGAGGAAAACGGTATTTATATCGGTTACACGGATTTTGCAGAGAAAAACGGAGTAAAAGGTAACTCTGAAGAAAACTGGATAATTGCAGAAAAAGAAAACAGCATTGTAATTACAGGCGGTCTTACCAATGCAGACAGAGGCATTTTTTATGCGGTTGCTCATTTTCTTGAAGATATTGTAGGTATCCGCTGGTGGAATCATGTAGAGGAATATGTTCCATCCCTTGCAGAGCTGAAAATTGAAAAGGACTACTTAAATTCCGGCACACCTGCGTTTAAATACAGAAAAACTGTAGATTCTTTCGGATATACAGATTTTAATTACTGTGCAAGAAGCAAAATCAATGCCGTCGGAACAGGTGACAATGTAATTGATAAAGCGTATAACAGCACGGTAAGAAAAACAGGCGGTGCATACTGGGCGGCAAAACCCGGTCACGTACATACACTTTCTTTGTACATTCCTGCAAAAGAATATTTTAACGAGCATCCTGACTGGTGGGGATGGGACGAGGCAGAGCAGCGCAGGAAAAGTGACAGACAGTACTGTTTGTGCAACGAAGGCTTTTATGATGCTATGCGTGATAAACTCCTTACAGTTATTAAATCGGAGTTTAAGAGTGCAGATAAGTATGGTATAAATAAACCTCACTTTTTCTCTGTTTCCGTTTCGGATAACAGAGTTCACTGTGAATGCCCTGAGTGTAAAGCATCTGTTGAAAAATCGGGAAGAAGCGGTCATTATCTTAAATTTGTAAACCGCCTTGCACGTGAAGCAAGGGAAATCTATCCCGAAGCAGTTCTTGAAACTCTTGCATACTGGGACTACATAGAACCGCCAAAGGACGATACTGTTCCCGAATCAAATGTAATTATAAGATTTGCACATCTTCTTGAAGACGGAATTCACAGTATACACCACAAATCAAACAGCAATATGCTGAAAATGTTAAGACAGTGGGCAGAGCTTTGTAAAAAATCAGGGGCATCTCTTTATGCGTGGGAATATAACCTTTATCTTTTCCCGCAGTTTACGATGCCGATTATGTTCCTTATTCCCGAAACCTACCGTGCATATTTTGAGGAAGGTCTTACAGGGTGCTTTGTAGAAAATGAGCTTTCGTTTATGCTTGATTTCTGGCCTCTTAACCAGTGGCTTATTACAAAATATATGGAAAATCCGTATTATGATTTTGAAATGCTTATGAATGATTTTATGCCCAAATATTTCGGAAATGCGGCAAAATATCTGCGTGAGTACCTTGATAAGGCTTATGAACTTATGTCAGCTTCACCAATGTATGTAATGCTTGACCAGACCTGCTCTAACTGGAACTATATCACTCCTGAATTTGCGGCAGAGGGAGTAAAACTCTTTGAAAAAGCCTTTGATGCAGTGAAGGGCGATGATATTCTCGAACAGAGGGTGAGAGAGGCTTCAATGGCTCTTTACCGTTCAATAGCTATTCAGCATCAGGACTTTCAGCGAGAGGCAGAACTTAAAGGGTTTGAAATAAATCTTCCTACAGTTTCGGAAGCAGCTGATAAAGTTCTGGAGGCAATGAGTGAACTTCGTGAAAAATATGCTTTCCGTATCGGTCGCACATCTATTCATAATGATAGCACCTTTATTGAAAGACTGTCGGAACAGATTGATTTGTTAGAAAGAATAAAGTGCGATACATATTCAGATTTTACAGTTCCCGAAATTATAGAAGGAACTGTAAAGGAAGATATATATAACATTCCTGCTTACAGAATTGTGCGCTTCCTTAAAAATCAGAAAAATGTATTGACTGAAGCTGATGAGAAGGCAGATTCTCCCTTTGTATTGAATTTCAAAGGAGAATATCTCGGACTTACAGATAAGCTTGCAAATAAGGAAAATTGGTCGTTATCCTTATATCTTACACATAATAACAGAGTTGTTCAGGAGCTTGTTATTAAAAAATCAGACCTTGACGGTGGTGAATATAAGTGGTTTAAAATCAGTGACATTACGTGTGTTGATGATAAATCAGATTCTGCGCTGTATGTTAAAGAGTCAAACGGTCTTGCAATCAAGCTTCAGCCTCTTCGCAGGATATTCCCCTTTGATAAGTGTGATATATATGTAAGAATAAAGGGTGAGGGCAATTCCTTTGAATCAAACGGCAACGAGGACAGAATATGTATTGACCGCTTTATGATTGTAAGGAGATAAATTATGTTTGTTTTTTCGCAGATATGCGGATTGATTGTGTCTTTGGCAGCGATACTTTCCATGCAACTGAAAAATATAAGATGGATACTGGTATGTCAGCTTATTTGTAACGGTGTAGGTGCATTAAGTTATATTTTGCTAGGTGGTTTGTCAGGCTGCGGCATATATCTTGTGGCATTACTGCAGGCAGTAATATATTACTTTTTCAGAGTAAAGGACAAGAAAGCACCAATAGCATTGTCTGTAGTATTTTTAGTTGCGTTTCTTGTATGTTCATTAACTACTTATAAAAGTCCTGTGGATTTAATTTCTGCACTGGCAGCTTTAACCTGTGCTCTTAGTCTTATGCAGGAGAAACCGTCACTTTATCGTGTGTTTATGCTCTTTAACGGTGCTATATGGATGATTTATGATATAAGCGTGGGAGCATATACAATGGTGATTTCCCATATAGCAACAACACTGTCGGCAGGAATCGGCATAGTAAGACTTGATTTAAAAAAGAATAAGAAGTAGTCAGATGATTTATTAAGATATAAACTTGCCATGAGTTTATATAAATAGTTGGGCGTTACGGAATTTTCCGTAGCGCCCTTTCTCTTTGTATTAATACTGGATTTATTATAGAGTTTTTTGTATGGTGAATAAAAGAAATTGTCCTCGTTTCTATATGTTTTTTGCGGACTTTTTGCTGAATCAAAGAAAAAGACCGATAGTTTCCAAAAATGCGCATTGACAAAGCTGTAAAAGAAGTGTTAACTTAGCTTTGTGAACTGGAGGGGTATATGATGAGCGATGAAGTTGTAAATGTTAAAATGAACGAAAAAGATTCTGTTTTAAATACAACAAATTCATTTGAGGAAATTTCCTTAACGGTGCTTGGAAATCTGATGAAGACAAGACCCGTAAAAGAACCTATGTGGAAACCTTACATATTTATGGAAGAAATATCCTACAGAAAAAAGCGTAAACACGATATTTTTTTTGATATGAAGAAAATCTATCCCGAAGCAAAAACAGGGGATGTAGCTTACGTATCGGGAAATATAGAAATAGAAAAAGACTACACAGTATGGATAAATGTAACAGGGCTTGTAAGTGTTTCCCTTGACGGAGAATGCCTCTTTTCTTCTTATGAAAAAGCTAAAGAAGTCAATGAGAATAAAAAATACATATCATTACCTGTCCACCTTAAAAAAGGTGAAGCAAATAATCTTATTATAAAGTATGTTTTCGAAGAAGAAAACGGTGGATTCTGGCTCAATATATCTCCACCGAGTTGTGCAAGCTTATGGGCGAATTTCTACCTAGTTATGGCACGTATGCATCTTCCTATAGAAGGACTAACAAGAGAAGAAGGAATTGCAGTTTCACCCCTTTATACAGGCTTTGATACTGTAGAAGAAGCCTACAATACACCTTGTGACTTTGAAAAAAAGCAGGTTTATAAGTTTCCTGAAATAATAAAAGAAGAAAACAAAGTAGATTTCTCAAAAATGTATAATGACGGAGAGTATGCTTTTTCTTATTCTTATGCGGAAGCTGACGGATATGTTGTCCTCAGGGCAGATTCAAAAACAGATGTATTTATAAACGATAAGCATATCTGCAGCATGCTGTCCGGTGAAGAAAAAGAAATAAAGGCAGTTAAAAATGAAAAAATTCTTTTAAGGTCGAAAAAAGAAAATAATAAATGGGGATTTGAAATTAAAGAGTGTAAAGGTGTAGGACTTCCCATACTTAAGACAGACAGAAAAGAAGAATTTAAATTTATGTACTGCGGACCATTTTATACAGACAAAACAATAGCGGTTAATAATGCTGTGATAAAGCCTTTTATTAACGAAAAAGGTGAAACTGTTTTCTGGAGATTTCAGAATGCAGATTTAAGGGCGTATATAGATTCAAGCTTTTTCGGTCACTGGTATTATGCTACAATGCTTTGCTGTTACGGAATCCGCCATGCGGGAAATGCCTTAAAAGATAAAAAGTATACAGAGTATTTCTTAACGGCAATGTCGTTTTTGGCAGACTGGTACGATTATGCAAGATATGATTTTTCAAAGTATAATTTTGCAAACTTTATGATTGGTGCATCGTCTGTAAAGCTTCTTGACTTTAATGGTACAATGGGTGTCAATTTTATTGAGGCTTATAAAGAAACCGGCGATAAGAAATATTATGATATTGCCCTCAGACTTTATGAAAATATAAAAACAGAAATTTCACGTTTTGATGACGGTACTTTCTGCAGACGTGAAAGTAAAACAATGTGGGCAGACGATTTCTTTATGGCTTGTCCGTTCCTTATAAGATTATATAAGGACCTTGGCGTAACAGAATGTCTTGATGAGATTGTTACCCAGATTCGCGGATTTAAAAAAAGACTCTATATGCCTGAAAAGAAAATCTTTTCACATATATTCTTCCTGGATACCGAACTGAAGAACAGCATTCCCTGGGGACGCGGCAACGGCTGGGTTGCTCTTTCCTTAAGTGAGGTACTTCGTACTTTAGCTGATGAAAACGGGGAAAAGGTTGATGTCCTACGCTCAGCGTTTGCTGAATTCTGTGAAGGATTGACTGAATTCCAGGACAAAGACGGAATGTGGCACCAGGTGCTTGATGTTGAAGACAGCTATCAGGAAGCATCATGCACCGCTATGTTTACACTTGCAATGTACCGCGGAGTAAAGTATGGTTGGATTGACAAAAAGTATATAACAAATGTAAAACGTGGCTTAAAAGCACTTCTTTCAAAATGCGTAGATAAAGACGGTGTTTTTTATAATGTATGCATGGGTTCAAGCTGTTCTATGGATGTTTCTTACTACTTAAGACTAGGTACTGTTAAGGATGACAATCACGGTACGGGCGTCCTTCTGATGCTCCTTGGAGATATAATTCTTGGCGGTGACAGTGACTTAATAAAGGAAATTAATTAAGTGATGTGTATTCTTCTGTAAGAAAATGTCCAGTCTTCCAAAGTTTTATGTGTGTACAAAATTCAGCATTTATGTAATAATTGTATTAAGCATACTATGCAGAATTGAAAGGGAAAAATATGAAAAATGTAAAAAAGGACAATGATAAAAATAAATATAGTGTTCTGATTGCGTTAACTGTTTTAGCTATGGCGGTTGCATATTTCTGTATTAATAATACGACTGCAAGAATGATTTTGTTTTTACTGTCTATAGGGCTTGTTTGTGTAATGATGGTTTTCATTCTGAAAAAACAAAAACTTTTAAGAAAGATTTTCAAAGTGCTTGATGAGTCATCAGACGGTAATGAATCATATTCCGGAAGTGTTGAAGAACGGCTTTCTTTGCTTGTGAAGGAGAAACACATACTTGAAGGCGAGGTCAGGAAGAAAATCATTTCTGAATTTTTTGAGGGAAAACGTCCTGAATCAGAAATCAAAAATGCATTTCAGGAACTTACCTGTAATGCAAGTGTACTTTTTGTTGTTTATGGAAAAAATTACGTTTCTGAAGAATTGGCAAACAAAGTCAGAAAAACTGCAGAAGAGCATTTTTCAGAACTGGCAGAAGTATGTTTTTCGGAAAACCGGTCTGCCGGACAATTGTGTATGATTATAAACTTTACAAGTTCTACTGAAAACTTAAAAGAAAAGATAGAAAGAGTTTCAAGAAAATTCATTAATGTACTTAAATCCGAATTTGATACTGAAGCGGATGTCATCTACGGAAGAACTGCAGAAAGTCCCGGTGATCTTCCGGCTATCTACCGCGAAGTTAAAGAAACTGCGTTTTTATGTCAGAAAGATGGTTGTATACTGGATTCTGATAAAATTGCACAGCGCAGTTGTGAAGCATATAACTATTCCGTTGATACTGAAATAGGTATTATCATTTATATTAAAAAGGGTGATTTCGCCCGTGCTTACGGTTTGATACGCAACGCACTTGATGAAATCCTATATCAGAAAAGTTACCCGATATACATAATCAGGTGTTTTATGTTTGAAGTTGCAGGCACCATACTTAAAGCAATTGGAGAAACAGAAAAAGAAAATGGTATAAGATTGGGTTGCAGTAAAAATCTTAATAATATTTTCTATGCTGATTCCGTTATCGAAATGGAATATATTTTAAAAGAATATCTGAAAGAAGTGTGCGAGTGTATCGCTGAAAGCAATAAGGGGGTTGCATCTCCGTTCTGTGAGAAAATTAAGCAGTATGTGCGTGAAAATTATGCAGATGCTGATATGAATGTTAATGCAATTGCCGCCAGATTCTACATTAATCCGGCATATCTTTCAAATATGTTTAAGCGCAATACCGATATAAAACTTCTGGATTATATAAACAAAGTCAGAATTGATGAAGCAAAAAAGCTGATGCTTGCAAATCCCGAAATCACAATAGAAGAATTATCGGAAAAATCAGGATTTAAAAATTCAAGGACGTTTAGAAGGATATTTCTGAAATATGAGGAAGTTTCACCCTCGAAATTTGTGAAAAAGTAAAAGGTTTTAATCACTAAGGGAGGATATATTATGAAAAAAAGTGTATCATTGATTATTGCAGTAATAATGGCATTTTCTGTTGTTTCTGCGGCAATGGCAGAAAGTTCGGAAACTGCATATGTGACCGAACTTACATTCTCGCAGAATTTTGAAAGCTATGCCGCAGAATCTTCACAAAATACAGTAGTTGAAATTGGAGATAGCCGGGAAAAAGCTCTTGTTATCCATAGAACAGACACTTCTGTAGATAACATAGAAAAACTGGTTTTAGATACTGCTATAACTCAAGATATCGTAGAACTTGAATTCAAGCTTCTTCCGAGAGAAACAGATGGGGAAAAGGCAGAAGCATATATTCAGCTTTTTCAGGGTTCAAGCAGTGCAAGACTTAATGTAAAAATAAGCTGCGATAACGGTGACCTTACAAAATATAGAATAAAAGTCGGAAGTAAAGAAGTTATCGGTAAGGAAGACCTTTACCATCTTCCAAAAAATTTCGAAGATGATGGGGATAACTTTACTAAAGAAAACTTCAATAATATTAAAATGGTTATGCACAGAGTTAATGTAGACGGTGCTACAAACAGTGATTTGTCAAAATTCTATGTATATCTTAACGGTGAACTTAAAGGTACATACACATTTGCTGAAATAGGAACCGGCGGTATCGGTTACACTTACGGAAAACAAGTTGAACTTGTGAGAATTTATCAGTACCGTTACGACACAGGCAATCCGCTTGATGAAGTAATATACTTTGACGACATTATAGTTAAGGGTAAAACTGAAGTTGAATACATTCCTTCAGAACTTTCTATGAATTTTGAAGCAGCAATGAACTATTCAGAAGCAACTCCAAACCTTGTTGTATCAAACGGTACCGACTCTATGTATCTTGAACAAAACTACAGACTTTCTCTTGTTAATGCTGAAGATGACACCGACATAACAGAACTTTCGATGAGTGCGGCTGTTAAATCTGATGACGGTAAAGCCACTTTTAGCTTTAATGAAGAAGTAAATGTAAATCCCGGCTGGTATTTTGCTGATGTACAGCGTTATATCAGCGGAGAAATAAAAGGCAGTGGTAAACAGCAGAAAATTTATATTGCTACAACAGAGCAGCTTGAAGCGCTTCCCGGTGATTTTTCTCAGCTTCCCGAGACAGAAGTCGAGGCACAGGCTCTTGTTGAGTATTATCTTCCTTGTTTCTTAACTGAAGAAGAAATAAATACACTTCTTCCTAAAGAAGATGGTGCTCTTACACAGCAGGCGATAAATAATCTTGGCTTTATAACAGCGTACTTTAAAAACAGTACAGTTGATTACAGTGAAATTTCAGATGTTCAGGAAGACTTTCTGAAAGCAAAGGGTTATCTTGAGCTTAAAAATGCACAGTCACAAGAGGAAATCCGTACAGTTTTAGAAAGAGGAAACTATCTTACTGAATATGCAGAAAGTGAAGTATTTATAGAGAACGAAGACGCTTTCTTCATCCATTTTGAAACAAAGCGCATAGATAATGAAAATCCTCTTGTTTCAGATGAGAAAATAAATGCTGCACTTCGTTACGCTATGGCTATGACAAGTATAAATGCTGCAGAAAGAAGCGGTATTGAAGCCATTGTAGGCGAATATAACGAAGATGTTTTCGGACTTGACCTTTCAAAGGTTACTTCAGATAACTCAGATTCACTATACTCAAATCTTTACAATAAAGCTTATACGAAAGTTGAAGATATCCGTACTGACTGGAATGAGGCACTTTCAGATATTCCCGAGGAACCTGTAACTCCTCCGGAACTCGAAGAGGAAGACTTTACTTCAGGCGGAAGCTCATCAGGAAAACCCTCAGGTGGCGGCTCTTCCGGCGGTGGCGGAGGCTTTTTCGGTGGCGGAAGCAGCAACTCTGTTACGGTAAAGAAAGATGATGAAGAGCTTGCTCCGAAAATTGAACCCGTTGAAGCTGCACCCTCTGAAGATGAAAAGAAAGAACTTACAGACGTATACAGCCACTGGGCAGAAGAAGCAATTTCTGCATTGTACAAAGAGGGCATTGTTACAGGCTATGAAGACAATACTTTCCGCCCGGAAAAAACTCTTACACGTGCTGAATTTGTAGTAATGCTCGGAAGAATTCTTCCTGATACTGATAGTAAGGAGATTGCTTTCAGTGATGTAAACGACACGGACTGGTTCTGTAAAGATGTTAAAAAAGCCGTATCTTATGGCATTGTACAGGGCGCAGACGGAAAGTTTATGCCTTATGATTACATTACAAGAGAGCAGCTTGCAGTTATGATTTACCGTGCCCTTAAGATTGAGGGTGCTTCAGGAAATGCCGCTTTTTCTGACTACGCAGAAGTTTCGGATTATGCAAAAGATGCTGTTAATTATCTTAGCGCCAATGGCATAATTTCAGGATATGAGGATAACACAATCCGTCCGAAAAACAACACAAGCAGAGCAGAGGCCGCAAAGCTTCTTTACGGCTTGCTTAATGAATTAACACAGGATTAAGGAGGTTTGAATATGCGTAAAGTTTTATCAGTTATATTATGTATGATGCTTGCTTTATCTATAGTTCCGGCATCAGCAGAAAACGATGCAATGCTGTATGTAAACACTGACCATCTGCAGGTTGTAAAAGCTTTGGGAATAATGGATGCATTTTCAAACAACGATTCTGATGCGTCATTTATGACAAGAGGCGAATTTGCTTCAATAATATGTAAACTTATCAATATGCACGATGTTGAAACTGCAGAAAAACCTGAATTTGCAGATGTAAATGAAGGCCATGCGTATTATGACCAGATTGCAACCGTACATTCACGTAAAATTATGATTGGCGATGCAGACGGAAATTTTATGCCTAACTCATATATTACCTATGAGCAGGCTGTGAAATGCTTGTTGTATGTTCTTGGATACGAGGTTCAGGCAGAGAGAAGTGGTGGCTATCCTCTGGGTTACTCAATTTGCGCAAGTAAGCTTGGTATATTTGAAAATGTAAATTATAAGCAGGGCAGTCTTGTAAGCCGTGCTGAGCTTGCACAGATGATTTATAACTGTCTTGACGTGGAGCTTGTTGAACTTACTGCCGTGTCTGATGATGCAGGCTACAGCACAAAGAACGGAAATACTATTCTTGGTAAATATCTTGGGGTACGTAAATTTGAAGCTGTTGTAAACAGTGTTGACGGAAGAAGTATGCTTTCTCGTAATAAAGATACTGCTGAAGGAAGCGTGAAAATCGGAAGCACTGTTTTAACATACACGGATGCATACGTACCGTCGCTTCTCGGTTACAGGGTAGAAGCATATTCTACAAATATTAATGGTGAAGCTGAAAAGCTTATATATGCTTTTCCTACAGCAGACAACAATGAACTTAAGATAAAAGTAAAAGACCTTGACACCGCTTCCGCAGATTTTACACTGAAAGAATTCGTATATGAAAATCAGACAGGAAAAATTCAGTCTGCAATGCTTTCTGATGAGCACCGTTTTATCTATAACGGTGTTTACGACCTTGACTTTGACACTGATGACCTTGACTTTTCTACAGGTTATGTGAATCTTGTAGACCACAATGATGACGAAGTCTATGACGTTTGCTTTGTATGGGATTTTGAAAACTATGTTTGTGAAACAGTTTCTGACAATGTAATTAACTGTCACTATAAGAAGACTCTTCGTAAAGATGAAGATGCAACTTACCGCGTGCTCGGAAATGACGGTGAGTGGGGAGATTGGGAAACACTTCTTAAGCTTTCAAACTGGGATGTTCTCAGCGTGGCACATTCAAAAGACGGCTCACTTATAACAATTATTCCTACACGCAGCGGTGTCGGTGGCACCGTGGAAGCCGTTATTAAGGAAGACAGTACATCTGTGCAGATTAACGGCTATGAGTATGTCGTTTCTGACCAGTATATGAATCTTCCCGCAAATACAGGCTTTGTTTCGATAAAATCAGGTTTAAGATCTGAATTTTATTTTGACGTAGTAGGCGAAATTGCGGCTGTATACAAGGTAAGCAGTGAAGAAAATGTGTACGGATACGCCATAAATGCCGGACAGAAAGGCTCATTTAACAAAACTTATGAGATAAAGCTTTTTGACCACAAGGGAAAAATTCAGATATTTGATATTGCAGAAAAAATTAAATTCTCTGCAGAAAATGTTGAGTTAAAAACCTATAAAACAAAAGACGTAATGAATCTTTTCTTTGACGGAGTAGGTAATTTTATTCCGCAGATGGTACGTTACAGCGTTAATGACCAGGGCGTTGTTACTTCAATCGAGAAAGCTAAAAATGCAACTTCTTTAGGCTATGACCTTGATAGCTTCTCAATGGATTTTGATACAGTAAACTCAGCAGAGACCTACAATTTCCAGAATTCTACGTCAAGCTTTGTTCATGAATCATCTTATAATCAGGTGTTCCATCTATCCGGAACAACAAAGGTATTTTATATTCCGCAGGATAACGGTCAGGCTGTTGAGGATGATATGCAGATTGTAGATGTATCTATATTTGAAAATAATGATGACTACGCAAATATGCAGGTATTTGACTGCGACGATACATATACAGCAACAGTTCTTCTTTATATGCCGGATGCTTCTGCAGGAAGTGATGTAGAAGTTATTGATGCATACTTCCTTGCTATTAACGATGTTTATATGGGTAAGGATAAGGATGGCGAATTCCAGCCTATGGTAAGAGGATATCTTCGCGGGGTAGAGGAAGAGTTTGTATATACTTCGCTTGACGGCTCTGTTCCCGAAAAGGGAAGTATTGTACAGTGTCAGAAAACCCTTAAAGGTGACCTTAAGATTCATTCTGACTATGTTGTATATTCGCCAAGTCAGGGTGCAACCATTACAGAACGTAATACAATAAAGGGTAGCGGAAGATTCCCCACAATATGGAGTCAGACAGGAAGATTGTGGAGAAAGAACGGCTCTGCAATCAGCGTATATGTAGGTGCAGAACGTCCTTGGGCCGCATACCTTAACGGTAGTATTATTTACAAATATTCTGAAGAAACAAAGAAATTTGAACCCGCAGACGAATCAGTTCTTATTCAGTCCACGGGAAGCCCTGTGAGCGTGCCCGACGGGTCCCTTATGGTGCTTAACTACCGTTATCATTATGTTCGTGAAATATTCGTTATTGAAGAGTAATTGAAAGGAGGCTGCTCAATGAAAAGAATATTGGCAATACTTCTTATTATGTGTATGGGAATAATTCCCGTATATGCGGCTGATAAAGAAACGATTTATATAGAAATGGACTTTGATTCAGTTTCGGAAAATCATCTTGAAAACTTTGAAACCTTTTACGGCAGCACCTTAAAATTAGTCAATGGTGCTGATAAAAAAGGTGTAAGTCTTACCAATGATAAAGATGATATCGCAGTTGCACGTGTTAACTTTGGCAGTTCTACAGACAGCGTTTTGACTCTCAGGCAGAAATTCTGTTTTTCTGATGGGAAAGAAGCACAGATGCGTATAATGTCAGAAGGAAAGAGTTTGTTTGCAATTTCCTTCAGCAACAGACAGATTAAAGCTATGTCTGCAAACGGCTGGGTTAAGCTTTCAGGTTATGTTGAAAACACCTGGTACACTGTAGAAATAATTGCAAATCTGCAGTCTTCAAGCTATGAGGTTATGCTTAACGGAATTAAAATAGGAAGCACCCTCAATTACGGTACAAAGAGCTCTGCAGACAGCGTTCAGTACAGCGTAACGGGAAAAGGTGCAAAGCTTATTCTTGACGATATATGTATTAGCTCCGGAGAAATTCTTACAGGTGCAAAATTACCATCCTCCGGCAGCGGTGCATCACTAGGTACAGGAAGCTCTTCAACTGACAGTGACCCCCGTGAACTTTACTACAGTTCACGTGTTCCTTACCTTGATAGCTACAACGCTCCCAACGAGGAGTATGTCCCCGGACTTCGCACAGCAGGGGAGAAGGTGACATTTTCTACAGAAACAGAAGAATTTCCCGCAACTAACCTTGTGGATGGAAACGATTCTACAAAGTGGCAGGCCGCACCTCCGCTTACTCCAAAGGATAATGGAAAGAGTCTGCGTCTTATAAAGCCTGAAGTAGGTAATGCAACCCTTGCAATGCAATATAACTTTGAACCCAGCAAAGGTGTTGTAGTCGTTGAACAGGACGTGCTTGTAACCGATGTATCAGATGAAAAAGCTCTCCCTTACATTTATGCATCAAATGGCAATATGGCAGTTTCGCTTATTCAGTCAGGCGGTGTGTTTAAGCTTGCAGGTGGTGGCGGCACTGTTTACCGTGATGTTTCTGCAGATACTTGGTATAACATAAAAATTGTAATCAATACAGAGTCACAGACCTATGACACTTATGTTAACGGGGAGCTTTGCCTTAAGGAAGCCTCTTTCAGAGAGCGTTGTGATGACGTAAGACAGCTTCGTTATCACATGAGTACCCGTACAACAGGCGGATTTTATGTTGATAATATAAAGGTTTCATATTCGTCACCGCTTCAGAGCTTTGAAGAGGTTATAGTTCAGCAGGATTTTGAAGAATATGAAGCAGGTACAACCAAGCCTACAGGCTGGTCTATAGGAAAGGCTACAGGCGGAAAAATAGATATAGATTACTATGAAGCTCCTTCGCTTTACACATTTACACAATTCTGTAATATAGACCTTGTGCGTGAAAGTGAGGTAGAGGGTGCATACCTTAAAATTCCTGACGGTGTTTCTCTTAAGTATACTGTAGACGCTGACAGAAGTGAGGGAACAGTCTACGAAACAGTACAGGATAAAACAGATAAATTCTACAGTGGCGAACAGCTTGTAAGCTTTTCACCTGTGCGTGCATCAAATGTAAGAATAACTATATACGATGCAATTGATGCGATGGGTAACACAACCTACGCACAGCTTTCTGAATTCCGTGTTATTCTTAAGCGTCGTACTCCTGTAGATAATCTGGCATTTAACGCAGATGTTAAAGTATCCGGTGAAAGCTCCGTGAAATACGACAAGCAAGGTATTAACGATAATATAATTGCAGAGTTTGGTGGTATCGGTGAATGGCACAGCGGTGACGAGGCAGATAAGTGGGTTGAGCTTACCTGGGATGAGCCTCAGACAATAAACCGAGTTATTCTGCACGATTCCGCAAAGTATGAAAACTGGACAAAGGCAGGAATTCTTTATTTCAGTGACGGTTCTGAAATTGAAGTAAAAGATATAAAAAACACCGGTTATCCCAGAGATATTACATTTGATGCAAAAACTGTAACAAGTGTAAAATTCAAAATAACCGATTATGAAGGAGAAGCAAATATTTCAGAATTTCAGGTGTTTGCTCCGGGTGGTGAGCCTGAGGATATTGAATATGTTGAGCCTGACATCAGAGTTGAGCTTGATCCTGAGTATCAGAGCCGTTGGGTTTGCATAAATGATGTTGATAATGACGGTGAGCTTGAATACGTTTCTGCACGTATTTACGATGATCCGCTATTTTCCGGTAATCACGACTGTGCAAGTATAGCTGTACAGGAAGCTGACGGTACAATCCTTTGGAAATGGGGCGATCCTTCGAAAGGCTCAAAAGCTCTCGGAAGTGACCTTCCTTGTCAGGTACACGACCTTGAAAATGACGGACAGCTTGAGGTTGTTGCAGCTACAAGCGAGTATCTTTACATATTTAACGCAGCAACAGGAGAAGTGAAAAAGCGTTACAAAATGCCAACCTCAGAATATACACCGGGCAGTTGGGCAAGTGATACAATAATCTTTGCAGACATTTCAGGTAACGGTTATCCAAGTGACATTATGGTTAAAACCCGTTATACTGAAGTATGGGCATATACAAAAGACTGGAAGCCTATCTGGTACACTTGTATGCCTGAAGGCTTAAAGGTTGGTCACTATCCACAGCCTATAGATATAGATAACGACGGACATGATGAAGTTATTGTGGGCTATGCCTGCATAGATGATGACGGAAGTGTTATGTGGTCAATGAAGGAATCTGATTACCCCGGATTTATCAGCCGTGGACATAAGGACTCGCTTGAAGTTGTAAACTTTGTTCTTACAGGCGACACAACAGGGGATTTCATTATTAACGAGAAAGACCTTGCACTTCTTGAAAAGCATATTTCAGGTGAGGTTACACTCAGCGGTAATCAGTTTACTGCAGGTGATACAACAGGTGACGGCAAGATAGATGCAGAAGATAAAGAACTTCTTACAAAGAAGCTTGCAGGTGAACTTAAAGCATTCCCTAATAAGGGTATTCCAAAAGAAGATATGCGTTTTTGTATGTCTCCCTGTGGTGGTGGCGCAAATATCATTATGATTGACGGCAACGGTGACAGAGTCTGGTCACTTGATGATGCAGTTCATTATGAAACTGTTGAAAAGGCAAACTTAGGTCTTGACGAGCATCCTTATCAGATTATCACCGGTGACAATGCCATGGGTCAGCCTGCGGCACAGCTTATGTATTTGTCGCTTGACGGTGAAATTCTTAATGTTACAAACAGCTTTATCCGTAACAGACAGTTCAATATCATTAACTGGACAGGTGAGGGAGGACTTGATTATATCTTTATGCCAACAGATAATGTCCTTCTTGACGGTGAATTTAAGGTAAAGGTTAAACCCCTTGCACCTGTAAGAGGATATGACTCTACAAGTATGAAGTCATATCAGACAGGTAGCAGTAAGTTCACTTGCGATATGGACGGTGACGGAACAACCGATATCGGTACAATTACTAACGAAGGCGGAACGGTAGTTCTCTATTTCTGGTATAACAAGAACGGTGCAAAAGTGGCTGACGGAATCGGCAGAGGATTTAATATTTCACAGTATTAATCCTTTAATGGAGGAAATTTTATGAACTTTATCAGATTACTTTCAGGAGATGCAGAAATAACAAAATACGTTCATTCCGAAAACGATTTTGTCCTTTCTTCTGATGTGTTACATAACGAGGGATTTCACGCACAGAAAAGAGGTTCCTTTGTGCCTCACGTGTTTGACTACGGAATGACAGGGGCAAGCCTTTCGGCAAAGGCACCTGCCACCGGAAAGTATCATCTTGCCCTTCAGGTAAGAGATACTTTCGGTACGTATGATGAGGAATATATACCTGTTCTGGAAGAAGAATGCGGTGAATTCGGTGAATGCCTTGTAGAGCTTAGCGTAAACGGGGAAAAACTCGGTCAATTCCGTTACGGAAGAGATGATAAAAAATATTATTTCTTTGTAACGGAAGATGTCGTAGACCTTAAAAAAGGTGACGAAATAAAATACAGCGTACTTGCGGGGGAACACGTTCTTTTTACTGCAATCGTGCTTATGAAAGATGCACCCAAGCCTCAGCTTAACCGTATTATGAATCTTACAACAGACAATGGTGAAGTGCGTTTCTGGACAACGGTAGCCAGCCGTGCAAGAATTCTGCTTGGTGACGTTGTATATTCTGAAGACGAATACCTGAATAACCACCGCTTTACGATTCCCGAGGAATACTGGGGAATAAGATTTGTTATTGAGCTTATTGACGAAGACGAAAATATGCTCTGCGGCAGAGGAAGATGCAGGGAAAAGGTTTACGAAAAGAAAGAGAATTCACCCGTAAACATTGAGATTAAATATGCTACCGTAAAAGAGGGAATACACCCTGTTACAAGCGTTCTTCCTTTTGGGAAGGGACAGGTGTTTTTCTGCGACGGACTTCAGATTAAGGATGAAAAAGGTGCTTTATATGCTTCTCAGTGTAAGGTTACTTCTGAGTGGGAAGACGGAAGCATAAAAACGGTTTCTGTCAGTGCTCTTTTACCCATTGACGGAAGAAAATTCTATGCAGTAGACGGAGTGCAGGTAGCTGTTGAAGATGTGTTCTCTGTTAAATGTGAAGAAACCGGTGTAACTGTTGTGAACGGAAATAGAACTTATAGTTTTTGTAACGATAACAAATCAGTTCTTCCGGACAGAGAGCTTCTTGCGGTAATCTATGGCACTGACGGTATGCGTTATGTTGCCTGCGGCGGTGAATATACTGTTGAGGAGCAGGGCGTAAATCACATAGTTGTATCCCGTGCTAACCGATTTATGTGTGATGGTAAAAGAAGTATGAAATGCTATACACATCTGCATTTTTACAGAAATGTTGACGCATACCGTCTTGAATTCGGCTTTGAAAATGACCTTTTAAAAACTGAATTCTATACTATAGAGGGACTGTATCTCGAAGGACCTTCGGAAAAGGTTAAAAAAATCAACGTAATGCAGCTTGATGAAAAAACAGCACTTGTTGATGGAAAAGAACTTCCCCGAAAGCTTGACGGTAGGTTTAATGTTGATAATACAAAACTAATCGTGGAAGACTTCTGGCAGAATTATCCCAAGTCATTTGTTTCGGAAAATAATAATGTAAGAATCGGTATATGCCCATTTATCACAAAGCCGGAGCATTACCAAAATGAAGATGTGCTTCTTGAAGCGCAGATGTTCTTCTATTTAAAAACAGGTAAATATGAATTTCACGGCGGACTTCGTAAATACCACACCATTATTTTCGGAAACGATGCAGAAAAGCTTACGGATATGGTATACATGCATCCCGACCGTGATTCTATTGAAAAAAGCCTTGCTTTCGGACGTATTAAATGCGGATGCCCCAACTTCCCGAAATATGACGAGTATATGGATAATTCTCTTGGGTTGTATCTTAATCACAGGGAGAGCTACCGTGATTACGGTATGCTTAACTATGGTGACAGCTTCGGTGAAAACAATATTCACTGGATGAATCTTGAGTACGATTTCCACTACGGACTTATGATTCATTATCTGAGAACAGGGGATGAGCGTTTTTACGAGCTTGCACGTATTGGTATGGCACATTATTCCGAGGTTGACACATGTCATACAGGCGTTCATTTTGAAGAAAAGGGCTATTTCTTTGTGCATACTGTAGGTCATGCCAATAACTATTATCCTCACGAGCTTGTCCCAAAAAGTTATCCGAAGATTAAGTTCCAGATGGGTCATATTTTTAACAACGGACTTGCTCTTTATTACAAGATGACAGGTATTGAGCGTTATAAAACCATTGTTCTTAACTGTGCCGATACTCTTGCAAAATACTACACAAGAAAGTTTGACTTCCTTACAGAGCGTGAGCCGGGATGGTGTATGCTTGCACTTCAGGCGGCGTATGATATAACTCTTGATGAGTATTACCTCAATGCCTGCCGTATAATGGCAGAGCGTGTTATGTTCAAGCAGGATGTACAGACAGGTTGTATCAGTGCTATGATGCAGATTCCACAGCCTAAAGAAATAACAGAGCGTAAGTTCTGTTATGGCGGTAAACCCTTTATGCACGGTGTGCTTGCATCGGCTATGAGAACACTTTATACTATGACAGGTGATGAACGTATTCTTAAATGCTGTGTAAAGCTTGCAGAGTGGCTTGTATATATGTATGATGACGAACTTCAGGAGTTCTGGTATTCAACTGCATTTAAGGAAGTTGAAAGACGTGTAAGTCAGCCTGAAACAAGTATGGAAATACTTGATGCACTTCTTTTCGGAAGTGTACCCGGGGAAAAGAGCTATGTTGATATTGTAAAGAAAGCCTTTGACAAAATGCTTGAATCACCCTACAGATTTGAAAATGACGTGGCAAAGGTATTTGCAATGAGGCTCAGATTCTCCCCTGAAATTATGTATGATTATGAAGAAACAATAAAAGGAAATTCGTAATGTCAAAAATTATTTTTCTCGGAACCTGTGCAGGGACAGAGCCTATGCCTGACCGTCACCATGCATCTGTGATGGTAGAAAGTAACGGCTATTACTATCTTTTTGATGCAGGAGAGGGGTGCTCAAGGACAGCACATCTTATGGGGATAGATATGTCTAAATTAAAAGCAATATTTATATCTCATCCCCATATTGACCATATAGGTGGCTTACTAAATACCGTTTATACTGTATGGAAGCTTGCTACTGTTTACAAAGCTTATCCGCCCGACAGGAAAATAGATTTACATATAGGTGATGTTTACTTGTGGAACAGTTTTGAGGATGTGTTAAGCAAAACAGGCTTACAGTATGACCAATGGTTTGAAATCTGCCCATACGAAATAAATGACGGACTTTTGTTTGAAGACGAAAACATCAGGGTGGAGGCAATGCACAACCATCACATAAAGTTTTCCGACGGTGAAAAGCCTAAGTCCTATTCATTTAAAATTACAGTAGACGGAAAAACAATCCTTTATTCCGGTGATGTGCGGGATACAACAGACCTTGAAAATGTTCTGGGGGACGGCTGTGATGTTCTTATTGCAGAGACAGGTCATCATAAGGTTAAGGATATCTGCGACTTTGTAGATACACACAACGTCGGACAATTACTTTTTTCACATAATGGAAGAGCTATTCTTAATGATGAAAAAGCATCAAGGGAAGATATGCGGCATTGCACCAAAAATCCCATCATTTGTTATGACAAAATGGTTTTAAACTTGTAAATTAAAAGAAATCGTCCGCAAAAAAACAGAATTTGGTATAGAAAACAGAGTGTTTTATTGCTAATATGATACCATACACTAAATTGGAGGTTTTTAAAATGAAAAAAATTATTTCTATAGTTTTAAGTGTACTTATGCTTGCTGCTATGGCTATCCCTGCAATGGCAGAAGGAGAAGTAAAAATTTTTGATTTGGGAAGCAAGACGAATATTGTACATTACGAGGCATCCGGTGAAGATGGATATGCACTGTCTGGCAGTAATAAATTTGATAACAATGCTGCTTCTGGCGATGCTATTTCTGATCGTGTTTTTGAGACTGGGTTAAAGGTGAAGACTACAGGCGGCTCTAGTTCTGGTCATTATTTTTATTTGCATATTGGTAACAAGACGAGTTATCCTATCTTAAATGCTAAATTCATGTATGGTTCAAAAGGAATGAACTCTCTTAAAGTTAGTGGTTCAGATGCGGATGATTATGAATTTGAAGATGGCGAATGGTATCATAATGAATGGAACGAGATTAAATTTGTTGTAAAAATAACAGATTATAAAACCGTTGAATCTACGAGTTACTCAATAGAAGCTCCGTTCGTCGCTGAATTATACCTGAATGGTACGCTTATTAATACTTTTAACTGTACGTACAAACCAACAACAACAAGTGGTAACGAAGATTACATTCAACCTTTTAGAACCCGAGTTTATAAGACAGCTACAGATACTTTATCTGTAAATGTTGATGATATTTACCTTGCAAAATACAACGCGGTAACAACCTTTACACAGGAAACAGTAAATGCTTCTGTAGCAGTTGGTGAGGATGCTGTTCTTCCCTCAACGGTAAATGTAACTGTTGACGGTGTTCAGGAAGCTGTAGAAGTAGAATGGGCTGATGTTGATACAACAACAGCAGGTGTAAAGACAGTAACAGGTGTTGTAAAAGGCTACACAAATTCAGATGCAAGTGATGTAACCGTAACAGCTACAGTAACAGTTGAAGCTCCTCAGGAACCCAAATATCCTTACGAGCTTGCTATTGACGGCACAACACTTACAGTAACAAAGGCTGGCACATTAACTCCCGAAGCCAGAGTTTACGGTGCAGTTTACGAAAACGGTCTTTTAACAGATGTTCAGATTCTTGGTACAGTATCAGGCAGCACAGCTTGGACAGACGGAAAGACTACGCTTCCTCTTGACGCAGGAAAGACATACCGTGCATTTGTTATAAACACACAGCTTGTTCCGTATGCTATATCAACAGAATTAAACTAAAACCCGACAAATAATGATTTTTTTGGGGTGTAAAAAACTCAGGTTTTTTACACCCTTTTACAACACCAACTTTAATAAGGGATAGGAAAAAATGTTCAGAACGGACAAACTGAGCCCGAAGGGTGGAACCGAAGGCGTACATAGGTACGTCGAGGTGAAGTTTGTTTGTAGCAAAAGGCTTTATATAATAAAAAATCGAATAAAATGAGATTTTTTAACCGATTTAAACAACTTAAAAACTATAAATGCTTTATGCTCTTTTGATGCCTTTTGCAGTCTGGGCATTTTTAACATCCCTGGTTTTATTGAAAAGGAGAATTTATACTATGAGAATACTTATGATAGGCGCCCACATGGACGATAACGACTTCAGATGCGGCGGAACTGCACTTAAATTCTTGGAAAAAGGCCATACCGTACGTTTTCTTTCTGTATGTAACGGGACTATGGGACATCACGAAATGTTACCTGAAGAACTTAACAAAAGACGACTTGCAGAATGTCAGGAAGCGTCAAAAATCAGCGGAATAGAATATGACAATATGGGACTTCCCGAATGTGAAGTTTCAACAAGCCTTGAAAACCGCAAAAAGCTGATTTGCTATATAAGGGATTACAGACCTGACATAATCTTCACTCACAGATCAAACGACTATCACGCAGACCACCGTGATGTGGCACTTCTTGTTCAGGATGCGTCTTATCTTCTGATTGTTCCGCATCTTTATCCCGAACACAAGGCACTTCCCAAAATGCCTGTTATAATGTATTTTTACGATAAATTTACCAATCCTGTCTTTAATCCTGAAATTGTAATCGCAACGGACGATGTTATTGACAAAAAATACGAAATGTATGACTGTTATGAGTCGCAGGTATATGAATGGTTGCCGGCTTCAAGAGGTTTCCTCGATAAGGTTCCTACAGATAAAAAGGAAAGACTTGAGTGGCTCCGTACACCACGTGTTCCCCGTGACGGAAGAATTCTTACAGTTGAGGAATTAAGTGTTCCTACCATCAGCGGGAACAGCGAATATCGTGAAGCAATGCCTGCTTCAAAATACCGCAACAAGCTTATAGAGCGTTACGGTGAAAAGGGTAAGAGAATCCTTTTTGCGGAGGCTTTTCAGGTGTCAGAATACGGCTCACCTTTGACAAAAGAATTAGCCGAAGAAATATTTTCTTTTTAAGGAGATTTAATTATGAAAAAGCTTAAATGGGGCGTAATAGGTTGTGGCGGTATTGCCGACAGAAGAACGATTCCCGGTATGGTACTTGCCGAAAATGCCGAATGTTATGCCGTTATGGATATAAATGCAGAGGTTGCCGAAAACGTAAAGAATAAATACAATGCTACTTTTGCAACCGACAGTGTGGACGAGCTTCTCAATCAGGATATAGATGCCGTATATATTGCAACACCTGTATTCTGCCATAAGGAGCAAGTTTTCAAAGCCGCAGACAAGGGAAAACACATTCTGCTTGAAAAACCTATGGGTATCACCAGTGAAGAAGCACGTGAAATAGAAGAGTACTGCAAAAACAAAAATGTTCTTCTCGGCATAGGCTTTATGATGCGTTTTCACGATGCACATCAGGTTATTAAAGATTATATTGAAAAAGGTGCAATCGGTGAAGTTGTTTCTGCTTATGCGAAATTCAACTGCTGGTCGCCTGTTTCCCCTGTTAAATGGCGTCAGACAAAGACTTTCAGCGGTGGCGGTACAATGATGGATATGGGTATCCACTGTATCGACCTTCTGCAGTATCTTACTTCCCTTAAAGCAAGGGAAGTTACCGGTATGTGCGGAAATCAGATATTTGAGTATCCCGATACTGAAGATGCCGGCAGTGCAGTTCTCCGTATGGAAAACGGTGCACTTTTTACTGTGGAAGCAAACTTTAATATTCCCGACACAATAGGCGGTTGTAAGTTTGAAATCTACGGAACAAAGGGCGTTATATCAGCTGACGGCACAATCGGACAGGTTGAAAGCGGTAGTGTAAAGCTTACTGCCATTACAGATGAAGGCACAGTTTCAACAAAGCCACTTGATTATGTAAGTGGTAATATGTACGCAAAGGAAATTCAGAAGTTTTCTGATGCGGTTATAAACAAAACAGCAGCACCTGTGACTGCGACTGAAGCCATTCTTAATCAGAGAATTGTAGAAGCAGTTTATGAAAGTCAGGAAAGCGGTAAACGCATAAAACTGTAAGGCAGGGATATTAATGCAGAATCTTATCAAAAATTATATAACAAGGAATTACGACAATATAATTGGTTTATTGCGAAGCTTTGCGTCCTATCCTGCACCGTCGGGAAAAGAAGAAAAACGTGCACTGTTTTGTCTTGAATGGCTGAAAAGCAACGGTGCTGAGTCAGCGTACATTGATGATGTCAATAATGTTATATATCCATACAACTGTGAAAACAGTGACAGTATTACTGTTATATCTGCTCACACAGATACGGTTTTTCCGGATACCGAACCTATGAATCTAAAAGAAGATCCGGAAAAAATATACTATCCCGGTGTTGGTGACGATACGGCATGTGTTTGTGTTCTGCTTTACTCTATAAAGTTTTTTATAGAAAATAATATTTCTTTTGATAAGGGTATTCTCTTCGTGCTTAATTCCTGCGAAGAAGGACTTGGAAATTTAAAAGGAATAAAAGCAATTATGCAAAAATTCGGTGACCGTGTGACGCAATTTGTTGCCATAGACTCTAAAATCGGAAACGTATACGACAGATGCGTTGGTTCGCATAGGTATGAGGTTGAAGTGAAAACCGAAGGTGGACACTCTTTCCAGAAATTCGGGAACCCAAATGCTATAGCAAAGCTTTCAGAAATCATTTCTGAAATTTATAAAATCAAGGTGCCCGTTTCAGAAAACAAACGGACAACATACAATGTTGGCACAATTGAGGGAGGCACATCCGTCAATACAATTGCACAAAGTGCAAAAATGCTTTGCGAATACAGAAGCGACGATGTAGAAGCACTTTCATTTATGGAAGAAAAGTTTTCAGAAATTTTTGAATCTGCAAAAAAAGACGGGGTAGAGGTAGCCGTTAATAGAATAGGAGTAAGACCCTGCGAGAAAGATGTTGATGTAAATAAGAAGAATGCTCTTGCAAAGGTGTGCTGTGATGTAGCAAATGAAGTCACCGGCAAAGAAATAATTCTTAAATCAGCATCAACCGATTGTAACATACCTCTTTCCATGGGTGTTCCTGCAGTGTGTATAGGTGCTTTCAGTGGTGAGGGAGCACATACAAGGGAAGAATGGATAGAAAAACTATCTCTTAAAACAGGGCTTGAAGTTGTTTTGAAAACCATCTTGAAAATTTGCGGTAAATACTAAGAAAATATCCTTTAAAGAAAAGTAAATGTCCAGAAAAATAAAGAAATGTGCATATACACCCCCGATTTAATTCGGTATAATAGAAGCATAGTAATGAAAACAAAAGGAGGAAAACTAATACTATGAAAAAAGCAAAGAAAACACAGAAAAGAGCACATCTTTTAAAGAAAATATGGGCTCTTGTACTGAGCTTTTCAATGCTGGCAGCTGTTTTTTCATTTTCTGCTGTGGCAGAGACAGAAACAGAGACAGCATTTAAGCTCGATTACATATTAAATCAGACAACCTTTGGCGGTGCGGATTACTATGATATGAATAACACCGCAACAAATGCAATCTATACTGTTGCAGGCAGCAGTTCAGATGCTATAAGTGACCTTAATTATGAGGTGGGATTTAAAATTAAACTTTCAAATCCCGGAAAAGCAAGTAAAGTACAGATACAGCTTATGGGTGCTACTACTTCAGTTAATCTGATTGGTAATGTAACTTTTACTTCATACGCAAGTCATGATTATGCTTATCGAATGCTTCGTGCCGGTAGCGTGTTGATTGCTGACAAAAACGACGGCCTTATCACAGACGGTGAAACATGGAACGATATCCGTTTTGTTATCCGTGAAACACCTTCAGACGGTGATACAACTACAACTACCGACGATACTGTCAGCTATGATGTTTACATAAACGGAGTATTGGTTGATACACAGACAAATATTGCAGCTAACGGACTTAACGGTGACCAGGCGAAAAAAAGAAATCCGTATCAGCTCAGATTCAAGCATGATACTAATGCAGGCAATTCTATTCTGATTGATGATGTATGGATTGCAAAGTATGTACCCTATGAACCTATGACAACACAGAAGCTTGTTTATACATTGGACGAAAAGTCTTTCAGCGGTGCAGACAATTATGATATGAATGATACTGAAACAGGCTCAATTTTTGAGGTTGCAGGCAAAAGTGCGAATGCAGTACCAGACCTTGATTACGAGGCAGGTTTCAAAATTAAACTTTCTAACCCCGAAAAGGCAAGTACAGTTCAGATTCAGCTTATGGGCAGTGCTTCGGCAAATATTCTTAATAATGTGAAGTTTGTTGCCTACGAAGGACACGATTTTGCTTACCGTTTGCTTCGCAGTAACACTGTATTGGCTACAAAGGATGACGGCCTTATCACAGACGGTGAAACATGGAACGATATCCGTTTTGTAATCAGTGAAACTCCTTCAGACGGTGACACAGCCACCACTACCGATGACACGGTAACTTATGATGTTTACATAAACGGTAACCTTGTTAAAACTCAGACAAATATTGCCGTGAATGGTCTTAACGGCACTGACGGTGCCAAGAGAAACCCCTATAAGTGGAGATTCAAGCACGATAACAATGCAGGTAACTCCATTTTAATTGATGATGTATGGATTGCAAAATATGCTCCCTCCGGTATCGGCTGGGAATTTGACGATGCAGTTGAACTGAGAAGCTACTGGAAGTCTTCTTCAACAAAGTACAGTGTTTCAGGAAGTGCTCTTAAATATACTGCACCTGCAGAATATGAGGAAGCGGCACTTACTTATACACCTGCCACAGCTATAGACAACAGTGTTTATGGCGGATTAAAGGTAAAAATGAAGCACAGTTCACAAACAGCAGGCTCTATGAAGCTTTACCTTACAGGTACTGCTATGGTTGACGGTGCAGAAGTTCCCTTTGACTACACCACAGGTTCAGTAACATTACCTCTTAAAGAGGCAGGCAGTGACTTTGTTCAGTATGAATTACCATTGAACGAAACTTTGGGTAGTTTAAGCCTTGCAGATGCAACCATCACAAGTTTGAAGCTTGTGCCTATGGACACGGCAGGAAGCTTTGAGATAGATTCAATCTGGATTGTTGATAATCTGATTGCACCCCTTAATGCAAGCAAAATGAGCCTTAACTACGAATTTGAGGAAGAAGAAAATGTAACTGCAATGGGTACAATTTCTCTTGATTTCGGCGGACAGAGAAGCTACAATGCAAGTAATGTTGACCTCCTTTGGGCAAAGGGAAATGATGCGGATGGATACACACCTCTTAAGAAATATACACGTATAACATACCTTACAGGTCCTCAGGCAGAAGAGGGATATACAATAACAAAGTATATGATTGTCCCTGAAACGGCGAACGCCCTTATTGCACGTGTTACCGATGTGGAGAAGACATTTGATGTTGTGTATAAACTCCCCGAAAGCAAGCTTACGGAAGAAAAAGAGCCGAGCTTTGTCCTTGCTCTTGCGTCAGATTTTCATTTTGGTGATCCTACGTATCAACCTCATGAACCTTCGGAAAAAATGCTTAAGGCGCGTGATATTATTGACAGTACTGCTGACGCACTTATCGTAAGCGGTGATATTATAGATACCTTCGGCGGCCGTTCATGGTACACTGTACGCGGAATGAACGGTCTTGGAAGCTACGGCTATCGTATGGATCCTGCCGAGGAAGAAAGTGACGAGGTAACAATCACCTACTATAAAACTGAAACAGTAACAGACGAAAACGGTAGTACCAAAAAGGTTCTCACAGATGAGCCTACAGGCAGAGTAGAAACGGTAAAGAATACCGATTGTTACGATATGGCATACGACTACTTTACAGGCTTTGATATTCCCGTATACCTTGTTGAGGGTAACCACGAATCACCCGAGGCGGCTTATCTTGACTATATCGGTGTTTCGCCCCAGAGAACAAAGCGTCTTCTGACAAGATATATTGACTGGAGCGTTGCCAACGGTAAATATTCCGACCCTGTTGACAGAAACATAGAAATTTACGACAATCTTTACGAAGAAAGCATCAACTATGACGATTTTATGACCGATGAAAACGGTAACGAGTATCACGCTATTTTCCTTCGTAACTTCGGTTCTGACAGACCTGTAAAGTGGCTTACGGAAGAAGAGCTTGAATGGCTTGATCAGAAGCTTTACGAAAATGAATCCACAGGTAAGCCAATCTTCCTTGTGCATCATATTATGCCCGTAAGAAACAAGGTTGGCAAGATGGAATCCTACGGATATTTCGGACTTAATTTCCCTGCATTTGAAAAAATTATCAATAAACATCCCTCTGTGGTTGTTATTGCAGGACATACGCATCAGTCACAGGACCAGGATAAAGAGTCCTACTATGACGGAAAAGAAGAAGAACCCTCATTTGTAAACGTTCCCGCAATGAAACATTCGTGGATTAACGGTTCTGAACTCAGTGGCGACTATGCAATGCTTGTGTATGCGGAAATGTATGAGGACAGAATTATAACAAGAGCTTTCGAAACAGCAACGGAAAAGAACCCTGCCCGCGGTCTTGGTCAGATTACACGAAAACCAATTCCGGCGCATATGGGAAGTCTTTCTGTAGCACGTACAGAAAATGCTGACGGCACATACACTCTCACAGCAAACTGTGCAGATGAGAATGCAATCTACGAATGGATTCTTAAAGGTGAAACAAAGGCAGGAAAGAGTATAACACTTAACCCTGATCACGAAGGATTTATTGCAGTTCGCGCAACAGATGCAGACGGTAACTATATCTCCGACTCATTTGACAGCCTTTACGATAAGGAGCTTGTGGGTAAAGAGGAGAGAGCGTATGTTGCAATCGCAGGGCAGAGAAACGGTCTTAATCCCCTTACTGATTCAAACGGAAATGATGCTGTATGGACAAGTGTAGGCGGTAAGAATGTCCTTGACGAAGCGGCACAGATTACAGACGGATACTATCAGCTTAAAAATAATTGGACTAAGAAAAACAACAGTTCTCAGTATCTTATTGTGTCCTTTGATGCGATGCCGAAAAACGATGCTTCAAAGAATTTCGTTGTTAAATCAGGCGATACAAAACTTTCTGCCGATGTAAGCGATATTCTTGAAATAAATAAGCAGAATCACATTACTGTTGTTTGCGACCTTTCAAACGGCAAGGCTTCAACTTATGTAAACGATTCTTATTACAGCTCTGTGAATGCTACACCCGCAGAAGGAAGTGAAATCCGTTTCGGAATTGACGGCGCAGAAGTTAACGGCTATATTGATAACCTTGTAGTTTATGAAACAACCGAACTGCCGCTTTTCTCTGCACGTATTGAAAAGGACTTTGCTGAACGTGAAGGTGCTACACTCTATTCAGCAGAGAAAAAGACACTCTATCTTCCAGAAGGCGTGCTTGCATCAGAACTTTCAAATGAAATAGACTGTGTTATAGTTTCTGCAGACGGCAATACAAAAGCTATTGACAGTGCAGTTGTAAATGGTGATTTTGCTGTATATCACGATGCAAATTCACGTCAGTATGTTTACTACGATATAGTAACCTACTCAGATTATGACAGACTTCATATAAGCGGAAATGTTGGGAGTAAGAACGCTGTCATTTATGTAAATGCCAAAACTGCAGACGATACTGTTGTTGTAGCATATTACGACAACAATGGAAAATTTGTCGGATGCGAATTTGCTGCGGGAATAGTTGCAGGCCTTAATAAACTTGCACTTAATGAGTGCGATGGTGCTCACAGTGCGAAGATTATGATCTGGCAGAATAAGAAAGGCATAGTTCCCCTGTCAGAGGCAGCAACAGTTGAATAAAGAAATAAGCAGGTTGTGCTGTATATACAGCACAACCTGCTTCAGACTGTCGAAAAAGTCCAGATAATTCTGGGCTTTTTCTTCATTTTGTGGTATAATGTTCTTAGGTGATGAAAGATGATGCAAAAAGGATACGAGAACAGATACCAAATAGAAATGATAAGCATAGAAGATTTAG
>JAZQAO010000026.1:0-16665 GCA_045545295.1 Clostridia bacterium | reverse complement strand
GTGAATGTAGGCAAGTGCTTGCCTCTTAAAATGCTTGCTGCAGTAGCTGCTACTCTACCGAGTGGCTTGCCGGCAGCATCAATGATATACCATTTTCTTTCAACTTCCTGTGGTTTTTGCATATAGCTACTCATTGATTTTACCTCCTTAATATAAACGATTAAACTACTGTTTGCGGTAAATTTTACGTATCCGCAAACCAACAGCTAACATTCTACTATATTTGTAAAATAAAGTCAATACTTTTTTGAAAAAAATTCAAAATATAAATTTATTGCTTTAAAATGCTCCGTTTTTCTTTAAAATGCTCCGTTTTTCTTAATCTCTATTTTAAAATTATATCTAAAATTTCCTGTGGTTTTTCTACAATGTAATCAGCTCCGGCAGTAGAAAGCTCTTCTTCGTCACGGAAGCCCCACAAAACTCCGATTGTTTTCATAGCTGCATTTTTTCCTGTTGCGATGTCGACATTTGTGTCGCCTATAAAAATTGTGTCAGAAACCGAAATCCCAAGCTCGTCCGCAATCATTAAGGCACCGTCTGGTGACGGTTTTATGTCGATTCCGCTGCGCTGGCCGTATGCTGCATCAAAACGGTCGCCGAAGAAAAGGCGTATAACGTCAACTGCTACATTATGCGGTTTGTTTGAAAGTACGGCAATTTTTACACCGTTTTTAATTAGATTATCTAAAAGTTCAATAATTCCGTCATACGGCTTGGTTTCATAAAGAGGTTCAGCCTCATAAGCTGCATCATATACCGTGCCGACATTTTCATAATTTTCTGGTGTATCAGCACCGATTTCTGCAAGCATTCTGTGAATTAAAAGGTCACGCCCATTGCCGACAAGCTTCTTATACCGTTCCATAGGGATTTCAGAAAAGCCGAAGGAAGCAAGTGCTGTGTTCCCAAAATGTGTAAGTGCAGGAAGTGTATCGGTAAGTGTTCCGTCTAAGTCAAATATACATAATTTCGTCATAATAAATCCCTCATTTTCCGTAGTTTCTTCATATATTATAGCCAAACCTTTATATTTTGTCAAAAAAATTTCCGTCCTACTTGCAATTTAAGATAAAAGATTGTATAATATGTATAAATATACAATTTGTGAAAGGGGTGCGGTTGTGAAAAGAATAGCGGTCATTCCGAATTATACAAAGGACACGGAATACAGATATACGAAAAAGCTTTGTGATTATCTTTTTGGCAAAGCTCATATTGTTATGCAGGAAAAGGACAGGGTGGACGGCATAACAAGCGAGTACACAAACGGGAGTGTTTACGAGGGCGTGGACGCAGTAATCATTCTGGGCGGCGATGGAACGATGCTTCAGGCGGCGGAGCCGTGCGGCAGAAGCGGTATTCCAGTTATGGGAATTAATCTTGGGAAAGTCGGATTTATGACCGAAGTGGAGACGGCTGATATGGAAGATGCCTGTGACAGACTTTTGGCAGATGACTATGATGTTGAAGAAAGAATGATGATGAACGTGACAATTTCCGGCAACAACGGAAAATCAACATATATCGCCTTAAATGACCTTGTTATATCAAAGCCGGAAGCAAAGATGGTGGCTATGGAGCTTTATGCGAATGGCGAAAAGGTAAGTGAGTATATGGCGGACGGACTTATAATATCAACACCTACCGGTTCGACAGGGTATTCACTTTCAGCAGGTGGTCCTGTGGCAGACCCGACAATGACGCTTTTTATCGCAACCCCTATATGCGCGCACACGTTGTCGGCACGTCCAATGCTTATGTCACAGCAAAAGAAAATAACCCTGCAGATTACGGAAAGCGGAAGTCATACAGCAACTGTGACGGTAGACGGCGAGAACAAATGTGTTATGACAAGCGGTGATACTGTGACTGTTGAGAGGTCGGAATACAGGCTCAAAATTATTAAGCTGGGCAAACAGTCATTTTACCATACGATGATGGCAAAATTATAGGAAAGGCTATGAGGTTTTGATATGAAACAAAAAAGACATCGTAAAATACTTAATATAATATCCGAAAGAGACGTTAAAACGCAGGAACAACTGACAGAAGAATTAAAATCAGCGGGCTTTTTGGTTACGCAGGCGACTGTTTCGAGGGATATAAAGGAATTGGGGCTTATTAAATTGCCACTTGCGGACGGCTCATATAAGTATGCTGTTACTAAAAGTCAGAGTCAGGAAAACAGGGAGCATCTTGCGATTTTTTCGAGGTCGGTAATAAATATACAGTCGGCTATGCATACTATTGTAATAAAAACTCATGCAGGTATGGCAAATGCAGTTGCAGCCTCTTTAGACACGTTTATGGGCCATGAGATTATAGGTACTATTGCAGGAGATGACACGATTCTGATTATAACAGAAAACCCTGAAAATGCAGAGGAAATGGCGGTTAAGCTGAGAAAAATGTTCAGCTGGAAGGAATAAGTAATGTTAAACAGTTTGGATATAAAAAATATAGCCTTGATTGAGCAGCTTAATATAGAAATCGGCGAAGGAATGACTGTCTTGACAGGTGAAACGGGTGCAGGAAAATCAATAATAATTGACGCCGTGAATTTGCTTTTAGGTGCAAGGACTAATAAAGGACTTGTGCGCTACGGAGCAGATAAAGCACGTGTTCAAGGTTTGTTTTCGGCGGATGAAACAGTTTGCGCGCTTTTGACTGAGCAGGGCATTGATGCAGATGACGGCGAGGTCATCGTAAGCCGTGAAATAACCGCCGATGGGAAAAATGTTTGCCGTATAAACGGAGTTATGACTCCGCAAAGCGTGCTTCGTGATGTAGGTGCTTATCTTATTAATATACATGGTCAGCAAGATAATCAGGCGCTTTTAAATCCGCAGAGGCATATTGATTTTTTAGATAGCTATGCAAAAACGGACATTTCATCTTTTTCTGACCTGTATTTTAAAAGGAAAGAGGCTTTAAAGCAGATTGATGCCTTAACTCGTGACGAACAGGAGAGGCTTAGTAGGATTGACCTTTTGCAGTATCAGGTGAATGAAATTGAAAATGCTGCCTTAAGAGAAGGCGAAAAGGCAGAACTTTCAGAACAAAAAATCATCATTGAAAATGCTGAAAAGATTGCTATGGCTGTCAGCGAGGCATACGGTATGCTTTACGAAGAAAATTCTGCTTACGATAGCATCAGCGTGGCGGTATCTGCGCTTGAACGTATTTCAGGGCTTGATACACGAATTGACGAAATGGTGTCAAAGATTTCGGAGATGCAGTATGTGATTGAGGACTGCGTACATGAGCTTAAGAACTTTTCGGACAATGTGGAATATGATGAAAATGTTCTAAATGATATTGAAGAAAGACTTGACCTAATTACAAAGCTTGAACGCAAGTACGGCGGAAGTGAAGAGGAAGTTTTAGAGTATTATAAAAAAGCATCGGAAGAACTTGAGCTGCTTGAAAATGCCGATGAAAAGGTTTCGGAGCTTAATGCACAGCTTGAAGAACTGGAAAGAAAAATAAAGAAGGAAGCGGCAGAGCTTACAAAGACCAGAACAGCGGCTGCCAAAACACTTCAAGCGGAAATTGAAAAATCACTTTCGGAGCTTGATATGCCAAAAGTGAAGTTTGAAGTAATGATATCGTCAAACGAATACACGCAAAAAGGAGCGGACAATGTTGAATTTATGATTTGTCCGAACGTCGGCGAAAAATTGAAGCCGCTTGTAGAGATTGCTTCTGGTGGTGAGCTTTCAAGAGTTATGCTCGCTGTAAAGTCGATAATTGCAGACGGTGTTGATACATTGATTTTCGATGAGATTGATACAGGAGTTTCGGGTGTTGCGGCTAAGAAAATTGCGAAAAAGCTGTCAGTGCTCTCAGGTGAAAAACAGGTTATTTGCATAAGTCATCAGCCACAGCTGGCGGCACAGGCGGACAACCACTATATGATTAAAAAACGTGAGGACGGCAAGCGAACAGTAACAGAAATTCGTCTTTTATCTCCTGATGAAAGAATTACCGAGCTTGCAAGAATAATAGACGGCGATAACATCACTCAAACGGCAATAAATCACGCAAAGGAAATGCTGGGACTATGAGAGAAGAAGGATTTGTTAAATCTGTTTTAGGAAATACCTGTTATGTTATTATAAAGAGAAAAACTGCGTGCGGCGAAAACTGTGCAAACTGCAGTGCGGCTTGTGAAGCACGTGAGCAGGTGTGTGTGGCAGAAAATGTTTTGTGTGCAAAGGTTGGAGACAAAGTTTTAGTTGAAATGGACAGTGCTAAAGTCCTAAAATCAGCATTTTTGGTCTATATTTTGCCTATTTTAGTCTTTTTGACAGTCTTTATCGCTGCATCGGAAAATGGCATAAGTACTGCTATTTCTGCCATGTCTGCAATTTTGGGCGCAGGCGCAGTATTTCTGTGCGTAACTATCTATGCAAGGCGACATAAAAAAGAATATATGTCCAAGGTTGTGGAAATAATTTGAATTGACTCTTGAAATATATTAAATAATATGGTATAATTAATTATTAAAATTGGAGAAAGGATTGACTGATATGGCTGCTGTAAAGAAACCAAAGATTTTGACATATAAAGATAAGCCTGTTTACAGACAGGGGAATGTAATCTATTACGGAGACTTGTCCAAGAGATTGATACTTGTCCTTGAAATAGTAGAAACTGAAGAGAAAAACGGTGTTACTGTTTCAAAGAAAGTGAAATTTCATATTCAGGATAACACAGGCGAGCTTGGAAAGGGCGTAAACTACCGCTCAGGTGAAAGAGACAACCTTTATAAGGCTTTTGACATCGGAGCATGGTGGCTTCAGGACGCATTAGACAGTTAATGAAAAAGCAGATAACCACGGTTATCTGCTTTTTGGTTGGTACCTTTATGCATGGAAACAAACAAAGTCCGTCAAATGACGGACTTTTAAATGCCTATTTAATTGCTGCTTTTAATTCCTCAACCTTATTTGTTTTCTCCCAGTTTACGCCGAGGTCTTCACGTCCCATATGGCCGTAAGCTGAAAGCTGTTTGTAGATTGGCTTTCTAAGGTCAAGTTCTTTGATGATTGCATAAGGACGAAGATCGAAAACTTTGTTTACTGCATTTTCAATTACTTCCTCGTCGACAGTTCCTGTTCCAAAGGTGTCAATCATAACCGATACAGGACGTGCAACACCGATTGCATAAGCAAGCTCAACCTCACATTTTTCGGCAAGACCTGCGGCTACAATATTTTTAGCAACCCATCTTGCAGCATAAGCGGCGCTTCGGTCAACCTTTGTTGGGTCTTTCCCTGAAAATGCTCCGCCGCCGTGACGTGCATATCCGCCATAGGTATCAACAATGATTTTTCTGCCTGTCAAACCGGAGTCGCCCTGCGGTCCGCCGACCACGAAGTTCCCTGTTGGGTTAACATAGTATTTTGTATTATTGGTTAAGAGGTCAGGTGAAACAGTTGTTTTTACAACTTCACGGATTAAATCCTCTCTAATTTGCTCTAAAGTAACATCAGGTGAATGCTGTGTGGAAATTACGATAGTGTCAACACCCACAGGCTTTCCGTCAACATATTCAACTGTTACCTGTGTCTTGCCGTCAGGACGTAGATATGGAAGAAGTCCTGATTTGCGAACATCTGTAAGCTTCTTTGCAAGCTTGTGTGCGAGAGAAATTGGGAGCGGCATAAGCTCAGGTGTTTCGTTGCAGGCATAGCCGAACATCATTCCTTGATCGCCTGCACCTGTTGAGTTACCGATATCGTCTTCGCCTGTTTTGTTTTCAAGGCCTTTATTTACACCCATTGCAATATCGGGTGACTGCTCATCGATAGAAGTCAAAACTGCGCAGGTATGTCCGTCGAAACCATATTTAGCACGGTCGTAGCCGATATCAAGCACTGCCTGACGTGCAACCTTTGGAAAATCTACATAACAGGTTGTGGAAATTTCGCCCATAATTGAAACAATACCTGTCGTACAGGTTGTCTCACAGGCAACACGTGCCATTGGGTCCTGTTTTAGAATTTCATCTAAAATTGCATCGGAAATGCAGTCACAAATCTTATCGGGATGCCCTTCTGTAACCGACTCCGATGTAAAAAGCATTCTTTTCATAGTTTTTCTCCTCTAATATATAATAGGTAATTTTCGACTTTGTTCTATATTATCATATATCATACCACAAACTTTTACCTTTTTCAAGCGGATTGACAAATTTGCGGAAAATATTTAATTTGGACTTGAACAGCGAAAGAAAAAGTAGTAAAATATGTAAGGAAAACTATTTTAGGAGAATTATGATGGATATAAAGGAAAAATCATTAAAGTTTCATTATGATATGAACGGAAAAATTGAAGTTACTTCAAGGGTTAAAATAAAAAATGGCGAAGACTTATCGATTGCATATACGCCCGGTGTGGCACAGCCGTGTCTTGAGATAAAGGATAATATAGACAAATCGTATGAGCTTACACGCAGAAAAAATCTTGTTGCGGTCATAACCGACGGAACTGCTGTTTTAGGGCTTGGAGATATTGGCCCTGAGGCTGGTATGCCGGTTATGGAAGGGAAGTGTGTTCTTTTTAAGGAGTTTGCTGATGTTGATGCGTTCCCGCTTTGTGTAAAAAGTAAGGACGTTGATGAAATTGTAAATACTATCTATAATATATCGGGAAGCTTTGGAGGAATTAACCTTGAGGATATTTCAGCTCCAAGGTGCTTTGAAATTGAAAGAAAGCTAAAGGAAAAATGCGATATACCGATTTTTCATGATGACCAGCACGGAACGGCGATTGTTGTTGCAGCGGCGCTTTTGAATGCATTAAAATTAGTAGGAAAAGATATTTCAAAAATAAAGTGTATTATAAACGGTGCAGGGTCGGCAGGAACAGCAATAGGTATACACCTTTTAAAACTAGGTGTAAAAAACCTGATAATGGTCGACAAATTCGGAATTATTGCCGACGGCATGGACGGACTTTCTGATGCTCACAAAGAGCTTGCAAAAATAACAAATCCTAAAAAGGTAACAGGAACACTTGCTGATGCAATGCAAGAGGCAGATGTGTTTATTGGTGTGTCAGCTCCGGGTGCTGTTACAAAAGATATGATAAGGTCAATGGCAAAAGACAGTATTGTATTCCCGATGGCAAATCCGACTCCTGAGATTTTTCCTGACGAGGCGCTTTTGGCAGGTGCGAGAGTTGTAGGAACGGGCAGAAGTGATTTTCCAAACCAGATTAACAATGTGCTTGCTTTCCCGGGGATATTCCGAGGCGCACTTGATGTGCGTGCAAGTGATATTAACGAAGAAATGAAGATGGCGGCATCTTATGCGATTGCATCACTTGTTTCGGATAGCGAGCTTTGCGAAGAGTACATTATACCAAAGGCGTTTGATGAACGTGTCGGAAAAACTGTCGCAAAAGCGGTTTCTGATGCTGCAACAAAATCAGGAGTGGCAAGATTATAAAATTAAAAGGCGGATTATGAGGAAAAATTTTTTGAAAAATCCTCTATTTATCCGCCTTTTGTATTATGGTAAAAATGCACAAAAATATCAAATAAATTTCTGCAAAGTTTGTTAAAAATTTTTTATAACAAATTTTGCTGAAATGCTTGCAAAATTGGTATATTTGATATATAATAGTAGCGTTGTGACACTTGACAAACGATGAAGCGGGAGGTTGCGAACCGTATGAGTTCGGTTTTTCCGTGGAGAATGTCCGATTCATGAAACCGGGCGACAGGTCACGCTGCATAAAGTATAAGGCTTACAGGACAGTTATGCCCTGTAATAAGCTTGAGTTGTGTACTTTTGCGGCATGAAGCACCCCGGATGCCGATAGGGCAGTTCGGGTTTTATTTTGGGTGAAGAAGGAAACACCCGGCAATGTTGCAAAGCATTGCAGCTGTCGTGCAAGTGTTGAGCGTACAGGATACGCCCACAAGCCAATCAAATTTATAGGAGGGAAAAAACATGGCAGCAACTCAGAAAATCAGAATCAAGTTAAAGGCTTATGATCACGCAGTTCTCGACCAGTCAGCTGAAAAGATCGTTGAGATTGCAAAGAGAACAGGCGCTAAGGTTTCGGGTCCTATTCCGCTACCTACAGACAAGGAAGTTATCACAATCCTTCGTGCTGTGCATAAGTACAAACATTCTCGTGAGCAGTTCGAAAGAAGAACTCACAAAAGACTTATTGATATCGTTGTTCCAGGTGCAAAAACTATGGAAGCGTTATTCAAAATCGACCTGCCTGCTGGCGTAGAATTCGACGTAATTCAAAAATAAGCAGGACTTTAAAGTGCAGTAGCCATTGGCTATGATGCAGGTCACGTTCCCGGCAGCTTTTACGGGAACCAATAACTGACAAGAAAGGATGAAAGAAATGAAAAAAGCAATTTTAGGCACAAAGCTGGGTATGACTCAGATTTTTGCTGAAGACGGAAAGGTAATCCCTGTTACTGTTGTTAAGGCAGGTCCTTGCACAGTTGTTCAGTCAAAGACTGTTGAAACAGATGGTTACAATTCAGTTGTAGTAGGCTTCGGTGATGTAAAGGAAAAATCACTCAACAAGCCAATGAAGGGCATCTTTGCTAAGGCAAACGTTGCTTGCAAGAAGTATTTAAGAGAATTAAGACTGGAAGACACATCTGCTCTTTCTGTTGGCGATGAAATCAAAGCAGACATCTTTGAAGCTGGTGAAAAGATTGACGTTTCAGGCATTTCAAAGGGTAAAGGCTTTGCAGGCCCTATGAAGAGATGGGGACTCCACAGAGGTCCTATGTCTCACGGTTCAGGCTACCACAGAGGTTCAGGTTCAATGGGAGCTTGTTCAAACCCTGGTAGAGTTATGAAGGGCAAGAAGCTTCCAGGACATATGGGTGTTGTAAAAGTTACTGTTCAAAACCTTGAAATTGTTAAGGTTGATGCTGAAAACGAGCTAATCCTCGTTAAGGGTGCAATCCCAGGCAACAAGGGCGGACTTGTTACAATTAGAAATAGTGTTAAAGCGTAAGGGAGTTCGGAAAGGAGGAATAGAATATGGCAAAAGTTGCTGTATATAACATGGAAGGCGTAAAAACTGGCTCTATGGAAGTTTCCGATAGCATTTTCTGCGCTGAAGTTAATAAATCAGTATTGCACACGGTAGTTACTAACTATCTCGCAAACCAGAGACAGGGCACACAGTCTACTAAAACCCGTACAGAAGTACGCGGCGGCGGTATCAAGCCTTGGAGACAGAAAGGCACAGGTCGTGCAAGACAGGGAAGTATCCGCGCTCCACAATGGACAGGCGGTGGTGTGGCACTTGGACCTAAGCCTCGTGATTACAGATATAGTATCAATAAGAAGCTTAAGAAGATTGCACTTAAATCTGCTTTGGCTGCGAAGTATGAAGCTTATGAAATTTATGTAGTTGAAGATTTGAAGATGGATGAAATCAAGACTGCTACAATAGCAAAAATGCTCAAGGGTATGGAAATTGACTCAAAAGCATTAATCGTTACAGCGAGCTGTGATGAAAACGTTTACAAGTCAGCAAGAAACATCAAGGGTGTTACACCTACTTATGTAGATGTATTAAACACTTACGAAGTTTTAAAGCACGACAAGTTCGTTATCTCAAAAGAAGCTGTGGCTAAAATTGAGGAGGTGCTCAGCTAATGAAATTCGCACACGATATTATCAGAAAGCCAATCATCTCTGAACGCAGTATGGAGGTTACATTCGACAGAGAAGGTAACGAAATCAAGAAGTACACATTCGAAGTACCTACATCTGCTAATAAGATAGAGATTAAGAAAGCCGTAGAAGAAGTTTTCGGCGTTAAGGTTGCAGCTGTTAACACAATCAACGTTACAGGCAAGCTTAAGAGAATGGGCCGTTATGAAGGCAGAAGAGCTTCTTATAAAAAGGCTATCGTAACCCTGGCTAAGGGTTCAAAGACAATCGAGTTCTTTGAAATGTAATTATAGATAATAGGAGGAAAGTATAATGGCTATCAGAAGTTTTAAGCCTACCTCTCCTGCAAGAAGACACATGACAGTTTCTGACTTTGCTGAAATCACAAAGTTTGAGCCAGAACGTTCATTGTTAGCTTCAAAGAAAAAGAATGCAGGTAGAAACTCATATGGTAGAATTACTGTTCGTCACAGAGGCGGCGGTAACAGAAGAAAATACAGAATTATCGACTTCAAGAGACAGAAAGACGGAATGCCGGCAACAGTTATTGGTATCGAATACGATCCAAACCGTAGCGCTAATATCGCTCTTATTCAGTATGAAGACGGTACTAAGGCTTACATCATCGCTCCGCAAGGATTAACAGACGGGGACGTTGTTGTTTCAGGTGAAGGCGCAGATATCAAGCCGGGTAACGCATTATTCTTAAAGGATATTCCTGTTGGTACACTTATCCACAACATCGAGCTTTATCCTGGTAAGGGTGCACAGCTTGTTCGTTCTGCAGGTACATCTGCACAGCTTATGGCTAAAGAAGGTAAGTATGCACAGGTTAGACTTCCTTCAGGCGAAGTTAGAATGGTTCGTCTTGAATGTAAGGCAACAATCGGTATGATCGGAAATCAGCAGCATGAAAACATCTCTATCGGTAAAGCTGGTAGAAAGCGTCACATGGGTTGGAGACCGACTGTACGAGGCGTTGTAATGAACCCGAACGATCACCCACACGGCGGTGGTGAAGGTAAATCTCCTATCGGTCGTCCAGCACCGGTTACTCCTTGGGGTAAGCCAGCTCTTGGTCTTAAGACAAGAAAGCATAAGAATAAGACTGATAAGTTTATCGTTAAGAGAAGAAACGCTAAATAATAAAGGAGGAATTCATAATGGGTAGATCACTAAAAAAAGGACCTTTCGTGGAAGAGCGTTTAATGAAGAGAATTGACGCAATGAACGCTGCTAACGAGAAAAAGGTTGTAAAGACCTGGTCAAGAGCTTCTACAATCTTCCCTGAGATGGTTGGACATACAATCGCTGTTCACGACGGCAGAAAGCATGTTCCTGTATTCATCAGCGAAGATATGGTTGGTCACAGATTGGGCGAATTTGCTCCTACAAGAACATTTAAGGGTCACGTTGGAGCTAAAACATCCAGATAATTAAAACAGTTTGAATAAATGCTCGGTACGAACTCCTCGTGCCGAACTATAAACGAATATGTTTTATGAACTTATATTAAAAATATAAATCCTAAAACTTGAAAGGAGGATTCCATTTATGGAAGCACGTGCTAGTGTAAAATATGCTCGTATATCATCGAGAAAAGTTAAAATAGTTCTTGACCTAATAAGAGGTAAGGACGCAGGTTATGCAATGGGTATTCTTAAAAATACTCCAAAGGCAGCCAGTGAAATTCTTGAAAAATTATTGAAGTCAGCTATGGCTAACGCAACAAACAACTTCGGTATGGACGTATCAAAGCTTTATGTTGCAGAATGCTATGCAACTCAGGGACCAACTCTTAAGAGAGTTCAGCCAAGAGCTCAGGGTAGAGCATTCAGAATTTTGAAAAGAACAAGCCATATCACTTTAGTATTGAAAGAAAAAGAATAATCTAAGAAGGAGGTTAATCCTATGGGACAAAAAGTTAATCCGCATGGTCTTAGAGTCGGTGTTATTAAGGACTGGGATTCTAAGTGGTTTGCCGGTAAAAAGGAATTCGGAGACCAGTTGGTTGAAGACTATAATATAAGAAAGTTTGTCAAAAAGGCTTGCTATGACGCAGGAGTTTCCAAGATTGTCATAGAAAGAAAGCAGAACAAGGTTTATGTTACACTTTATGTTGCAAAGCCAGGCTTTGTAATCGGTAAGGGCGGCGCTGAAATCGACAAGCTGAAAGCTCAGCTTGAAAAGATGACATCAAGAACTTGCAACGTAAACATTATGGAAGTTAAAAATCCTGATACAAACGCACAGCTTGTTGCTGAAAACATTGCTGCACAGCTCGAAAAGAGAATTTCTTTCAGACGTGCTATGAAGCAGGTTATGGGCAGAGCTATGAGATGTGGTATCAAGGGTATCAAGACTGCAGTATCAGGCCGTGTAGGCGGTGCTGAAATCGCAAGAACAGAACAGTATCATGAAGGTACTATTCCACTTCAGACATTAAGAGCTGATATTGACTATGGTTTTGCAGAAGCTGCAACAACCTATGGTATCCTCGGCGTTAAGGTTTGGATTTACAAGGGCGAAGTTTTAGCTGAATCTGCTTCAAAAAAAGAAGAAAGACAGCCAAGAAAGCCAAGACCGGAACGTAAAGCGAAGGGAGGCAATAAATAATGTTATTACCTAAGAGAGTAAAATATAGAAAAGTAATGCGTGGTAGAATGAAGGGTAAGGCAACACGCGGCAACGTTGTATCAAACGGTGAATACGGTTTGCAGGCACTCGAGCCATCATGGATTACTTCAAGACAGATTGAAGCAGCCCGTATCGCTATGACAAGATATACAAAGCGTGGCGGTCAGGTTTGGATCAAGATTTTCCCAGATAAGCCAATCACACAGAAGCCTGCTGAAACTCGAATGGGTTCAGGTAAGGGTTCTCCGGAATACTGGGTAGCAGTTGTTAAGCCAGGCAGAGTAATGTTCGAAATCGGCGGTGTTTCAGAAGAAATCGCTAGAGAAGCTCTTCGTCTTGCTATGCACAAGCTTCCAGTTAAGTGTAAATTCGTAAAGCGTGAAGAAAAGGATGGTGAATAAGAATGAAAGTAACTGAGTTGAGAGAATTCGCAACAGAGGAACTTCAGACAAAACTTGCTGATTCAAAGCAGGAACTTTTCAACCTGAGATTTCAGCATGCAATCAATCAGCTGGATAATCCAAAGAAGATTGCTGAAGTTAAGAAAACTATCGCTCGTATAAAGACCATCATTCATGAAAGAGAATTAGAGGATTCTGCAATATAATGATCGGTATGAGTCAGATACATTTATTTGTATGAAAGGAGGACCTTACAGTGGAGAGAAATACTCGTAAGACCAAAATCGGAAAAGTTATCAGCGACAAGATGGATAAGACAATCGTTGTTGCTATTGAAGAAAGCGTAAAGCATCCGCTTTATGGTAAAGTAGTAAAGAGAACCTATAAGCTGAAGGCACATGACGAAGAGAATGTTTGCGGAATCGGCGATAAGGTTAAGGTTATGGAAACAAGACCTCTATCTAAGGACAAGAGATGGAGATTGGTTGAAATTGTTGAGAAGGCACAGTAATTTGCTTTGCCGGAAGGAGGAAAGGACATGATACAACAACAGACACGCTTAAAAGTTGCCGATAACACAGGCGCTAAAGAAGTTATGTGTATTCGTGTTATAGGCGGTTCTAAAAAGAGATACGCAGCCGTAGGCGATGAAATCATCTGTTCTGTCAAGAAGGCAACACCGGGTGGCGTTGTTAAAAAAGGTGACGTTGTAAAGGCTGTTGTAGTAAGAACAGTTAAGGAAACAAGACGAGCTGACGGTTCTTATATAAGATTTGACGAAAATGCGGCAGTAATAGTAAAGGATGACAAGAACCCAAGAGGTACTCGTATATTCGGACCTGTTGCAAGAGAGCTTCGTGATAAGGATTATATGAAGATATTGTCATTGGCTCCGGAAGTTCTGTAAGTAGGAGGTAAATACGATGAAGAAAATGCATGTAAAACGCGGTGATATCGTAAAAGTTATCTCCGGAAAAGATAAGGGCAAAGAAGGCAAGGTTTTAACAGCTTATCCGGAAACAGGTAAGGTTGTAGTTGAAGGCATTGCAATGGTTAAGAAGCATCAGAAGGCAAGAATGCAGGGACAGGAAAGCGGCATTATTTCAAAAGAAGCTGCTATCGATGCTTCAAACGTTTTAAGAGTTTGCTCAAAGTGCGGTAAGGCTGCAAGAACCGGCGTTAAAATTTTGGAAGACGGTTCAAAAGTAAGATACTGCAAAAAATGTGAAGAAGTATTTAACGACTAATTATACGGAAGGAGGCAGAACAGACAATGTCAAGAATGCATGAAAAATATAAAAACGAAGTTGCACCTGCACTTATGTCAAAGTTCGGCTATAAGAGCGTAATGCAGATTCCGAAACTTGATAAGATTGTAATTAACATCGGTATGTCTGATGCTAAAGAAAATCCGAAGGTTATCGAAGCTGCTATGAACGACCTTGCATTAATCACAGGTCAGAAACCGGTTATCACAACCGCAAGAAAGTCAGTTGCTAACTTTAAGTTAAGAGAAGGCATGAACATTGGTTGTAAGGTAACTTTAAGAGCTGAAAAAATGTACGAATTTTTGGACAGATTGTTCAGCATAGCACTACCTCGTGTACGTGACTTTAAGGGAATTAATCCTAATTCATTTGACGGAAGAGGTAACTATTCTTTAGGTATTAAAGAACAGCTTATCTTCCCTGAAATTGACTACGATAAAATTGATAAAATCAGAGGTATGGATATTATCATGGTAACAACTGCAAAAACCGATGAAGAAGCCCGCGAGCTTTTGAGCTTAATGGGTGCTCCATTTGTTCGTAGCTGATAAGGAGGAAAAGAATTATGGCAAAAAGATCTATGGTTGTTAAACAACAGAGAAAGCCTAAGCATTCAACTCAGAGCTATTCAAGATGCAAAATCTGCGGCAGACCACACGCATACTTGAGAAAATTCGGTATTTGCCGTATCTGCTTCAGAGAACTGGCTTACAAGGGTCAGATTCCTGGCGTTAAGAAAGCAAGTTGGTAATCCGGTTTGGGAGGCATTTGATAAAGGCCATTCCCAAACGGTATATAGGTAAAACAATCGATTCCCGATATATTTCGGAAGGAGGTAAATATAATGCAAATAACTGATCCAATCGCAGATATGTTAACACGTATCAGAAATGCAAACACAGCAAAGCATGAAACAGTTGATATTCCTGCGTCTAATATGAAGAAAGCTATTGCTGAAATCCTGAATAATGAAGGCTACATTAAGGGCTATCAGATTATTGAGGATGGTAAGCAGGGTGTTATAAGAGTAACACTTAAGTACGGTGCTAACAAGGAAAAGGTTATCAGCGGGATTAAGAGAGTATCTAAGCCGGGTCTTAGAATGTATGCTCCGGCTGATGAACTTCCAAGAGTTTTGAAGGGACTGGGAATTGCAATCATCTCAACTTCAAAGGGCATTATGACAGACAAAGAAGCAAGAAAGCAGCACATTGGCGGCGAAGTTTTAGCATTTGTTTGGTAAGATAAAATCGTTTTGTGTTATTTCCTGAAAGCACAAAATTTGAAAACTTTTAAGGAGGAAAAACTATGTCAAGAATAGGTAAAATGCCTATACCGGTACCAGCTGGTGTTACGGTTACAATAGGCAGCGGCAACGAAGTTACAGTTAAAGGCCCAAACGGCACACTGTCAAGAACACTTCATGCTGATATGATTATTAAGAACGAAAACAACGAAATTATCGTTGAGCGTCCGTCAGAAGAGAAGATGCACAAGGCTCTTCATGGTCTGACAAGAACTTTGGTAAACAACATGGTAGTTGGTGTTACAACAGGCTTTACAAAAGAGCTTGAAATCAACGGTGTTGGTTACAGAGCACAGATGCAGGGTAAGAAGCTTGTACTAAGCCTTGGTTATTCACATCCGGTTGAGTACGAAGCAGAAGAAGGCATCACAATTGAAGTTCCAGCTCCTAACAAAATTCTTGTTAAGGGTGCAAACAAAGAGCGTGTTGGTGCAGTAGCTGCTAAAATCAGAGAATACAGAATGCCAGAACCATACAAGGGCAAGGGTATTAAGTATATCGACGAAGTTATCAGACGTAAAGAAGGTAAAGCGGGAGCTAAGAAGAAATAATAGAAAGGAGTGTTCTTAAATGATAAACAAAAAAAGTAGTAATGTTGCAAGACTTAAACGTCACCAGAGAGTCAGAAAGAACATCTCCGGCAGCGCGGAGAGACCTCGTCTGAACGTTTACAGAAGCTTAAATCACATTTATGCTCAGATTATAGATGACACAAAGGGTATCACCTTAGTTAGTGCTTCAAGCCTGGATAAAGACTTCACAGGTTACGGCGGAAATATCGAGGGTGCAAAGGCTGTCGGTAATGCAGTAGCTAAGAAGGCTTTGGAAAAAGGCATTAAAGCCGTTGTATTCGACAGAGGCGGATACATTTATCACGGTAGAGTTGCAGCTCTTGCAGAAGGTGCAAGAGAAGGCGGCTTGGAATTCTAATTAAAGGAGGAAAAACTTGTGGCTGAAAGAATAGATGCATCAACTCTCGACTTACAGGAGAAGTTGGTTGAAATTAATCGTGTTTCTAAGACTGTAAAGGGCGGTAGAACAATGCGTTTCTCAGCATTGATGGTAGTCGGCGACGGCAACGGTCATGTAGGCTGCGGAACAGGTAAGGCTGCTGAAATCCCTGATGCTATCAGAAAGGGTATTGAAGACGCTAAGAAGAATATGGTTACCGTTGCTTTAAAGGATACAACAATCACACACGAAATTATCGGTGAGTACGGTGCAGGAAGAGTGCTTTTAAAGCCTGCTAAGGAAGGTACCGGAGTTATTGCCGGCGGTGCAGTAAGAGCAGTTGTTGAGCTTGCCGGAATTAAGGATATCAGAACAAAATGCCTGCGTTCTAACAACAAGAAAAACGTTGTTAAGGCTACAATCGC
>JAZQAO010000025.1:0-9557 GCA_045545295.1 Clostridia bacterium | reverse complement strand
TGATGAATTATACTATCAAGTGCAACAGTTTAACAAAAAAGCAACTCATATAAATCCATGGTATAATGTAGTTTGCGAGAAAACAAAAACCAAGGAGGATTTATATGAGTTACACACATCTTACCATAGAAGAGCGTTGTTGTCTACGGGAATATTATTTAAAAGGATACAGTTACCGAAAGATAGCAGAATTGATAGGAAGAAATGTAAGTACAGTTTCAAGAGAACTGCGAAGGAACTGTACGCACATGTATGACATACCAACATATTATCCGTATACAGCACAAAAGAAGTATTTGTTAAGAAGGTCATATTGCCATAGAGGGATGTTTCAGAATCCCGAAAAGCTCGAATACATAAAAGAAAAGCTTTTACTGACATGGTCACCGGAACAAATAGCAAATACAGTATGCGAATTAGAAATGCCTTCCACAAGAACCATATACCGATGGATATATGAAAAATATATTGATGTTAATTTAAAAGTACTCAGAAGAAAGGGAAAGAGCCGAGGTAAGAAAGAAACCAGAGGTAAATTCAATTTAGGTAAATCAATAAGGAAGAGAGAAAAAAGCGTTTACAAAAGGCAAGAGTTCGGACATTGGGAAGCAGATACAGTTGTATCAGGAAGAGGAAAATCGAAAGCATGTTTTGCAACATTAGCAGAACGCAAGACTAGATATTATATAGCAATTAAGATGCCGAATAAAACAGCTGAAGAAATGACAAAGGCGATTATTGCAGCATTATCAGAGCTCCCCGATGAAGCTGTCAAAACAATAACCTGCGATAGAGGAACAGAGTTTGCCGGATGGCAAAAAGTAGAAGAAGCTCTTAATTGTGATGTTTATTTTGCCGACCCATACTGTGCTTGGCAAAAAGGTACAAACGAAAACCTTAACGGTCTTTTGAGAGAGTTTTATCCGAAAGGAAGAAATCTTTCAAGAGTAAGTCCTGCGACATTGAATCAAAACCACCGGTTCAACCGGTGGTTTGCTCTGCCCCTAGAAGAGGCTATTACAGGCTTAACCCCTAAAAGGGGCACCGAATTATATTATAGCATTACACGCCCCGCCACCCGTGAACGGGTCAAAAACTTTTCAGTTATTTATTTCTACTATATTTTAAATTTGCTACTAACAACATTCGGCTTGCATAAAGCTCGCCGTTTTTATTGTAGCACTACTCGTTTTTTGACCCCCAGTAGAACTGGGGGTTAATTTTCACGCCTAAATGCACCAAAATGAAAGCAGAGAGATAATTGAAAATCTCTCTGCTTTTTCTTATTTTACTTTAATTGTCATTATGCTTTTCTCAGGAATGGTGATTTTGTTATCAAATTCACCTTCAAATATTTTTTCGCAATTATGAGTTTTGTCGGTAAGGTAAATCTCAGCTTCTCCAATAAGACCGCCGATTTTAAGCATCTGTTCATTTTCCGGATTGACAATGACTACAACTGTTTCGTTGTTGTCTCCGATAAAAGCGACCGTTTTAAGAGTGGATTCCTCTTTCATATTTTCAAAAATCCGAACCCGTGTCATACCGGGCTTAATGAATGAAGTAAAATGTTTAAAAGCGTAATAGCGATTGTATTCAATCAGGTTACCGTCAGTATCACGGTCGAGCAAACCATCACCGTTTACTGCTGTCCAGCTCTGCCACGAAACAGCATTCATCAGATTAAGGTCATCAACAATTACTTTAGCCATATAAATTCCGCTATCAATTGTCTTACTGTCAATAGTCAGTGGTAATTCGCACCATTCACTCATTTCATATTTTTTATCGGGGTATTCCTTTTTGAATTTCTTGCCAACTTCCTCTTTTTCTTCATAAGCAGTATCCATCCAATATGAATGACCGCTGTATGTATCACAGAAATCGTTTAAAATTTCGCTTTCGAAGAACTTTTCAACATAAGCGTAATATCCCCAGCTCATCTGTCCGTTTTCAGGCCCGTTAAGTTTATAAGGGGAGTTTCTTTTCTGCATCTCGATCGCAAACATTTCCAAAAGCTCAATTGCTTCGTCGGGCTCATAGTGGCATCCCTCCTGTCCGACCCAATCAGGACTTCCCCAGGACCACTGCGGTTCATTAATCGGTGAGATAGCATATATCGGGTATCCCTGAGAAACAAACCAATCTGCTATCGTCAGCACATAATCGACAAAAGCCTGATAATTTTCCTTGGGTAAATTTGATGAATACTCCTCAAGACCGCCCGAAGCGTGTCCGCTTTTTGTCATTGAGAAATGGGGACTGTTACAGAACAATATGATTTTTTCTGCTCCGTATTCAACAGCATAATCCATTATCCGACGTGCGTTTGCATCGCGCGTAAAGTCATATTTGTATTCACCGGTTTCTTCATCAAGCACGTAGAAGCTTTCCGTTCGTCTTGCAGTATCCCATATTCTGCAATCGGGATTATCCGCTTCACCTCCGCCAATGTTATAGCGGAAAACTTTAAGTCCAAGGCCTTCGTCTTCATCGTAAAGCTTTTTTGCAATTTCTCTTGCGGTAGCATCATCTTCGATAGTTTGAGCCCACCAACAGGAGCTTGTGCCGAACTCTTCAAAAGTCTGATACTTTTTTGTTTTATCAATCACAATCTGATGCCTCCCGAATAATCCTGCACAAGGCAGAAAGCAGAATTGAATTACAGAAAGTAAAAATGCGATGATTTTAGTAAACATAATGATCACCTGAAATCTTTTTTAAGATTATAACATTATTTGCAGATAAATATCAATTAAATTTTGTAAAAACTAATCTTCATCTTGACGGAGGTTTTGATTGGGGTATATAATGGTATAAAATTTTCAGATTGGACTGATTTTATGGATAAGTACGCAAGATTTAGATATCAGCCTTGTATTCCGCTCGGAGATGACGGCAGATGTGTAACTGCATCAAAAAAACATATAGAGCTTTCTCAAAGAGCTGCTACCGAAGGTATGGTTTTATTAAAAAATGAAAACGAAGCATTACCGCTCGCAAAGGGAACTAAAATTGCGCTTTTCGGTAAGGCTACAATTGAATACATCAAGGGCGGCGGAGGAAGCGGTGATGTTAATACACCTTATATCCGTAACATTTATGAGGGCTTTAAAACTAAGGATGTATCACTTTATATGCCGCTTGTTGATTTCTATACCGAATATGTAGAGAAAGAAAGTATCAACATTCCGACTCAGGAGCAGATTAATGCAACGTGGGATATCGTAAATGCTATGGAATTTTGCACAAAGCGTGACGATATGACTTATGACACTTTCGCGAGTATGCATGTCAAAGAGCCTAAGGTTCCGCAGGAGCTTATTAAATCAGCATCCGAATGGGCAGATACTGCCGTAATTACACTCAGCCGTTTTTCAGCAGAGGGTGTTGACCGTCGTCCGATTGCGGGTGACTATTACCTTTCTGATGTTGAAAAGAATCTCATTGATTCTGCAAGTGAGCTTTTTGATAAGGTTATTATTGTCATAAATTCAGGTGCTGTCATTGACTGCGAGTGTTTTGCTGAAAATGACGGTGTTTCTGCAGTTCTTTTCGGATGGCAGGGCGGAATGGAAGGCGGACTTGCTGTTGCCGATATTTTATGCGGTGACGTTAATCCTTCAGGTAAGCTGGTTGATACGATTGCAAAGTCTTATGACTGCTATCCGTGTAAGGATGATTTTTGGGAGTGCTTCGATCATCTTGATTATACGGATGATATATATGTCGGTTATCGTTATTTTGAAACGCTGTCACCTGAATGTGTGCGTTATCCTTTCGGTTTCGGATTGTCATATACCGAGTTCATATTGTCGAATCCTGTTGTATTTGAAAATGATGATAAAATTGTTGCCGTTGTCGAAGTGAAGAATGAGGGAAAGGTTGCAGGTAAAGAAGTAATACAGCTTTATTACAGTGCACCTCAGGGTAAGCTTGGTAAACCTGCAAAAGAGCTCGCTGCTTTTAAGAAAACAAAGCTGCTTCAACCCGGTGAGTCGGAAATGCTTGTCCTGCACTTTGATTTAGAGGATATGGCAAGCTATGATGATCTCGGCAAGGTAAGTACTGCCGCTTATGTTCTTGAAGAAGGTACATATGAGTTTTATATTGGTACTTCTGTCAGAGATGTTAATATTGCTGATTTTGTTTATTACGTAGATGAATTTGAGGTTGTTGAACAGTTAAGCAATCGTTGCAAGCCGTTCAGACTTTCAAAACGTATGCTTGCTGACGGTAGTTTTGAAGAGCTTCCCACAGGCGACGAACAGCATTTCTACGGAGAAGTTAAACCGAGCGGAGCAAATGCGCCGGATGAAATTATTAAGTTTGACCGCGTAGGTAAGGATATTACTCTTGACGAGTTCGTAGCACAGTTCACTCTCGAAGAGCTTATGGATTTTGTCGGTGGTCATGCACCGACGGGTGTTGCCAATACAGGTTGTTTCGGCGGACTTGAAAGACTTGGAGTTCCTGCTGTTCCGACGGCTGACGGTCCTGCAGGTCTTCGTCTTGACACTAATGTCGGAATTCCCACCACTGCTTGGCCGTGTGCAACACTTCTTGCTTGCTGTTGGAATCCCGAACTTGTTTACGAGGTCGGTGCAGCAGGCGGTGCCGAGGTCAGAGAGAATAACCTCGGAGTGTGGCTCACACCCGCATTGAACATCCACCGTGATCCTCTTTGCGGAAGAAACTTTGAGTATTATTCAGAAGACCCGCTTATATCAGGCAAGTTCGCTGTGGCAAAGGTTAAAGGCATACAGTCAAAGCATATTGCCGCATCGGTTAAGCATTTCTGCGCGAACAACAAAGAAGTAAACAGAAAAGAGTCCGACTCTATCGTTTCGGAAAGAGCACTTCGTGAGATTTACTTAAAAGGCTTTGAAATAGCCGTAAAAGAATCTGACCCGTGGACAATAATGTCGGCGTACAACATTGTGAACGGCGTAAGAGCATCAGAAAACCACGATACCATTACAAACATACTTCGCGGCGAATGGGGATACAAGGGTATGGTGACATCTGACTGGTGGAACACCGCCGAGCCATACAAGGAAATAAAAGCAGGCAACGATATAAAAATGCCTGAAAGCGACCCCGATTCAATAATGAAAGCGCTCAAAGAGGGCAAAATCACTCGTCCTGAAATAGAAGTGTGCGTGAAGCGTATCCTTGAAATGATAATGAAGATAGATTAAAATACAAAAAAGCCTTCCATCTTTAATGGAAGGCCTTAATTTTATATTTTTTAATATCCGTTTAACTCATTAGACGAATTTAATACAGAATTCACCTCGTCATCGGTGAGCTTTTTACCTGCGTTTCGGTAATCAAATGAAAGTGTAAATGCGTGCACGTTTTCAGAAAGCTTATTTAATTTTTCCTTTTGCATATTTATAAGCTTTTCTATGTACTCTTCCCTCGCCTTACCGCCGATTGCACTGCTCTGTTCTATAGCAAGTGCGGTGTGTTTAAGGCACAAACCGTTTGATACCTCAAATTTATTTCGAAACTCGGCTTCTTTTCCCCACAGGTATGCAAGATTGTTTGCTACCGCCTTCATCTGCGCAGAAATCTTATCACAGATTGCACAGGCGTCTGTCACATCATAAATACTGTCCGCCGTCAGCTTTTCGGTGCTCTCCTTTGAGAACATTCCGCCTTTTTTCTTTATTTCAAGGCTATTTACAATCTCACCTAAATGCGTTTCAAGCATCAGCGCAAGACCAAGGCGGTTGTTACGCGTCATCATAGCATCAAGGTGGGATTTGCAAAACCCCTTTTTGTTGGTTATCTCTCTGCCGTCAGGCTCCATAAGTGACGGGCCGAGAAAATAGCTAAGCGCGTCTTCTTCGAGTTTCTTCTCGATTGTACAAAGCACGCATCCGCAGTTTTCAGAAAGTGCTTCGGTTATGGGAATGGTGTATATGTGTTCCTTCATAGTGTCGCCGCCATTACTGCTTTTATGGTGTGCATTCTGTTTTCCGCCTCGTCAAATACTATCGACTGCTCGCTTTCAAATACCTCGTTTGTAACCTCAAGCGCGTCAAGTCCAAATTTATCATAGATGTCCTTGCCGATAGTGGTATTTAAATCGTGGAATGCAGGCAGACAGTGCATAAATTTGCAGTTCTCTCCTGCCATAGCCATAAGCTTACTATTTACCTGATAAGGAAGCAGTGCTTCTATTCTTTCCTTCCACACGCCTTCAGGCTCGCCCATAGATACCCAAACGTCTGTGTATATAACGCTTGCATCTTTAACGGCCTTTTCAGGCTCCTCGATAAACTCAAGCACCGCGCCTGTTTCCTTGGCAACTTCCATACATTTGTCGATTAGGTCTTTATCAGGGAAATATGCCTTTGGTGCGCACGCTACAAAGTGCATACCCATCTTGGCACAACCAACCATTAACGAATTTCCCATATTGTATCTGGCATCACCCATATATACAAGCTTGATGCCATCTAAAGAGCCGAAATGCTCCTTAATAGTCATAAAGTCGGCAAGTATCTGTGTAGGGTGAAACTCATTTGTAAGTCCGTTCCACACAGGCACACCTGCGTATTTTGAAAGCTCTTCAACTATCTCCTGACCGTAGCCTCTATACTCTATTCCGTCAAACATTCTGCCAAGCACTCTAGCTGTGTCGGCAATGCTCTCCTTCTTGCCTATCTGAGAGCCAGACGGGTCAAGGTATGTAACGTTCATACCAAGGTCATAGCCTGCCACTTCAAACGCACAACGAGTTCTTGTGCTTGTCTTTTCAAATATAAGTGCAATGTTTTTGCCTTCGCATATTTTGTGGCTTTTGCCTTTTTTCTTCATAGCCTTAAGCTTCATCGCATAGTCTATAAGCTTATTTATCTCGTCGGGTGTAAAATCAAGTAGCTTTAAAAAGCTTCTGCCTTTAAATTCCTTCACGATTAGTTCATCTCCTCGATTACAGATTTGATTATATCACGCGCTTCTTTAAGCACGTCTTTTGGTATGTTTAATGCAGGAAGCAGTCTTACCTTATCCTTCGCAGTAAGAAGCAGCACGCCTTTTTCCATACATTTTTTCACAATGTCGCCTGATGGATGTTTTGTCTTCACACCAACCATCATACCAAGTCCCGACACGCTCTCAATGCCTTCGATGCCTTTGAAAAAGTCAAATATATACTCGCCCTTTTCCTTAACCTCTGCCAAAAATGCATCATCTAATCTCTCAATCACGCTTACCGCACCTGCAGAGCATACAGGATTTCCGCCATATGTTGAGCCGTGGTCACCAAAACCAAGCACGTTTTCTGCCTTTTCGCCCAGCATACACGCACCAATAGGAAGTCCGCCGCCTAGACCTTTTGCAGTAGTAACAATGTCAGGCGAAACGCCAAAATTCATATACGCGTACATCTTACCTGTTCTGCCGTTACCTGTCTGCACCTCGTCTACTATCATAAGTATGTCGTTTTCCTGACAGATTTTATATACCGCCTTCACATACTCTTCATCAAGCGCTATTACACCGCCCTCGCCCTGAACGCACTCTATCATAATAGCGGCAGTTTTGTTTTCCGCTACCATTTTCTTTAGCGCATCTATGTCATTTGCAGGGGTGTGTAAAAATCCATTTGTCAACGGCTGAAATAGTTCGTGGTAGTGCTCCTGACCTGTTGCGGCAAGAGTTGTCACGGTTCTGCCGTGAAAACTGTTTACAAGTGTTATTATGTTAAAGTATTCTGCGCCCTTTTTGTCTGAGGCATATTTTCTTGCAACCTTTATAGCGCACTCATTCGCCTCTGCACCCGAGTTTGCAAAGAACACCTTTTTAAGCCCTGTTCTCTCGCACAGCATTTGTGCAAGCTTTGCGCAAGGGTCTGTGTAGTAAAGGTTTGATGTGTGCTGAAGGGTATTTACCTGCTTTGTCACCGCATCTGCCCATACATCATCGCACAAGCCAAATGCAGTTACGCCTATGCCTGAGCCTAAATCTATATATCTTTTGCCGTTTTCGTCAAAACATATCGAGCCTTTGCCCGAAACGATATTTACAGGAAAACGGTTGTATGTATTTGCAACGTATTTTTTATCAATCTCATATGTATTCATTATTTATCACCTGTTATCATAGTACCCGCACCTTCGTCGGTAAGTAGCTCCATAAGTATAGAGTGAGGCACGCGTCCGTCCATTATTGTTACCTTTTCAACGCCTCGGTTAATAGCCTCGATACAGCAGTCAACCTTTGGTATCATACCGCCTGAAATGATGCCTTCTGATTTTAATTTCTCCGCTTCGGAAATAGTTAGTCCTGTGATGATAGTGTCAGGGTCGTCTTTATCACGAAGCACGCCTTCGATGTCGGTCATCATTATAAGGCTTTCTGCATTTAGCGCACCTGCTACAAAAGCCGCCGCAGTATCGCCGTTTATGTTATAAGCGTTACCATCTTTGTCACAGCCAAGGGTAGAGATTACAGGGATATAGCCTTTTTCAAGAAGGTCCAGTACAGGCTCAATATTTGTGTTTGTAATCTTACCTACGTAGCCAAGTCGCTCGTCTTTCTGCACAGCCTCTATAAGTCTGCCGTCCATACCCGATATACCCATAGCTTTGCCACCCTTCATTTCAAGAAGGTTTACAAGAGTTTTATTAACTTTACCTGCAAGTACCATCTGTACTATGTCTACAGTTTCCTTGTCGGTAACTCTAAGGCCGTCTACAAATTCAGGCTTCTTTCCAAGCTTATCCATAAGCTCAGATATTTCAGGACCACCGCCGTGAACTAAAACTACCTTCACACCGATAAGCCATAGAAGAACCAAATCCTCCATAACCTGCTGTTTAAGCTGTTCATTTATCATAGCGTTTCCGCCATATTTTATTACAACTATCTTGCCGTTATAACGTTTTATATATGGAAGCGCCTGTGTTAGCACCTCTGCCCTTTCGGCATTTGAAAATAGTGTATGCTGTTTCATTTTGTATACCTCCACATCAAGTACGATAATCACCGTTTATTTTCACGTAGTCATAAGTAAGGTCGCATCCCCACGCGGTAGATGAATACTCGCCATCGCCTACGCTTATTATTATTTCAATATCTCTTTCGAGCAGGATTTCCTTCGCCTTTTCTTCAGAAAATTCCACGCCTGCTCCGTTTTTGCAAACCGCAATCTCGCCTTTTGGCGACTTAAACGATACATCTATCTTTGTTACATCTACATCCGCACCGGAGTAGCCTATCGCACAAAGCACCCTGCCCCAGTTGGCATCCGCACCAAACATTGCAGATTTAAGTAGGCTTGAGCAGATTACGCTCTTTGCAACAGTCTTTGCAGTTTCCAAATCATCTGCACCTGATACCTTACATTCAAGTAATTTTGTAGCGCCTTCGCCGTCGCCTGCAATCATTCTGCATAGCGCAACTGTGATAGAGTTAAGCGCTTTCATAAATGTTTTGAAATCATCGTCGTCTTTTGTGATGGTTTCATTTCCAGCCATACCATTTGCAAGAACTGTAACCATATCGTTTGTAGATGTATCCCCATCAACACTTACCATATT
>JAZQAO010000024.1:0-154369 GCA_045545295.1 Clostridia bacterium | reverse complement strand
AGGTGATTAATGATTTTAAGGCAGCCGTTGCAAAGGCAGATTCACAAAAAGTTACAGTATGTGTTGAAAGAACAAACTCCCTCATGGCTACCTACTCTATGGACGTATTTAAAGACGGCACAGGCCATGATGAAGAAAACTACGGCATAATAGAAAGAATTATCAAAACTCTCCTCTGGGCAAAGGGTGGTTTCAGAGTATATGTTGCCGGCTCCAAATACATATATGACCGCATTGCCGCAGATTATAGCAAGGGCGGAGCAAGAGAATTTGACTTTGACTTTATGGCAAGAGTATATGAAAGACCTTTTGAAGTTTGCTATGTTGAAAATGCAGCTGACGCTCCTAAGGAAAATGACGCAGCATCTCCCGTTGGCAGACACTTAGACGGCTGCCGTATAGGCTTTGATGCCGGCGGAAGTGACAGAAAGGTTTCTGCAGTTGTTGACGGTGAAACAGTTTATTCAGAGGAAGTTGTATGGTTCCCCAAGCTTGAAAGCGATCCTATGTACCACTACGAGGGTATTTTAAATGCTATGAAGACTGCCGCATCACATATGCCCAGAGTTGATGCTATCGGTGTATCTTCAGCCGGTGTTTATATCGACAACAAGATTATGGTTGCATCACTTTTCCTTAAAGTATCTGACGAAGACTTCGAAAAGCACGTTAAGACAATGTACCTTGATGTTGCAAAGGAAATCGGCGATGTTCCCGTTGAAGTTGCAAATGACGGTGACGTAACTGCACTTGCAGGTGCTATGAGCCTTGAGGACAACAATGTTCTCGGTGTTGCTATGGGTACAAGTGAAGCTGCAGGCTATGTTGACAAAGACGGTAATATCACAGGCTGGCTTAACGAGCTTGCATTCGTTCCCGTTGACTTCAACAAGGGTGCAATGGTTGATGAATGGTCAGGTGACTACGGCTGCGGTGTTAAGTATTTTTCACAGGATGCAGTAATCAAGCTTGCTCCTGCAGCAGGTATTGAGCTTGAGGAAAGTCTTTCTCCCGCAGAAAAGCTTAAGGTTGTTCAGGGACTTATGGAAAATGACGACCCCCGTGCAGCAGATATTTACGAAACAATCGGTACATATTTCGGTTATACAATCGCTTACTACTCAATGTTCTACGACATTAAGCACGTTCTTATTATGGGCCGTGTTACAAGCGGTAAGGGCGGTAGCATCCTTCTTGACAAGGCTAACGAGGTAATTAACGCAGAATTCCCCGAACTTGCAAAGAAGGTCGAGCTTCATATCCCCGACGAAAAGGCAAGAAGAGTGGGACAGTCGGTGGCAGCGGCTAGTTTGCCTAAAATTGGCTGATATACGATGAAGCGAGATAAGCAGCACCGACCGCATAAGGCAAAAGGTTTTGTGTTTAGTGCGTGCTAAATCTTTAGGTTAATTGATTTTTGGAAAGAACCCGTTTTCGGCGGGTTCTTTTTGTTTTATGCCTTATGCTATCTGCGAACCTCACCTCTCGACGTACTTATGTACGCCTTCGGGCAAGCCCCTTCGGGATTCAGTTCGCAAATTCTGCACTACTTCTTTCGCTTCTTTACGAACTTGGTTAAACACGTACGCCATCGGTTCCACCCTACGGGCTCAGTTTGTCCGTTCTGAACGTTTTTTCCTATCCCTAAACATCACGGCTTGATAAAAAGCGCAGACCGCGCAAAGCAAAAAAGGATAATATTCCAAGGTGTGCTGAATTTCAGCTTTTGAAATTAATATAGGACTCCGCAAAAGCGGAGTCCTTTTTTCACGACAAACAAAAAGAGTCTGAAAACTATAATTTCAGGCTCTTTTTGTTTGCTGTTATTTTGTTAGTTCTTCAACGATTTTTGAGAAATTCATAAAGTGTGATGCTTTTACAAGGATAACATCGTCTTGGCAAAGAATTTCGTCGCGTACTGCAAGAAATTCCTCCTTTGTTTCAAACCACATAGCCTTTTGTCCATGTTCTATGGCTTCTTCATAAATGTTTTTTGAAAGCTTGCCGATAGCAATCAGAAGCCCTACCTTATTTATTGCGGCATATTCGCCCACGGATTTGTGAAGATATTCCTCGTCCTCACCAAGCTCGCCCATATCTCCGAATATACACACTGAACGCAGATTGTCGTCGGATTTCACAAGCAGGTCGATACCGCTTTTCATAGACTGAGGAGCAGCATTGTAGCAATCATCTATAATTGTATATTTATTTGTGTGTATAACATTCACTCTGCCACTTATTGCTTTTGCCCCGGAAACACCGTCAATAAGCTGCTGATGTGTAAGCCCCAGCCAGCTTCCTGCCGCCATTGCCGCCATTGCCGCGAAAAGCAGGTGTCTTCCCGGAACGGTTACACTGCAGTGATAATGTTCACCGTACATACAAACGTCAAAATCAGTGCCGTCAAAGCCTTTTTCACAGAAGGATTCAACATAAATGTCATTGTCCGAGTCAAATCCGTAAAGACATTTATTAGGCCTATCCACAGTAGGGAGAAGGTCGTCGTCACCGTTGAGAATACAGCGGGCAGTTGCGGACATATACTCAAAAATCTCGCTCTTTGCTTTTAGTATATTTTCTCTTGAGCCGAGGTTTTCAATGTGGGAAATGCCGATATTCGTCATTATACACATTGTGGGGCGGGCAATTGAAGAAAGAAGCCTCATCTCCCCCTCGTGATTCATTCCCATTTCAATAACGGCAACCTCGGTGTCGGGTTTTATTGACATAACCGTCAAAGGCAGTCCAAGACCGTTGTTGAAGTTACCTTCCGTTTTAACAACATTATACTTCTGCGAAAGCACCGAAGCCACCAATTCCTTGGTTGTAGTTTTCCCAACACTTCCGGTAATACCCACAACGGCAATGTTAAGGGTACGGCGGTATGCCGCAGCGATTTTCTGCAAGGCTTCTGTCGGGTCGTTTACGACAATAGAGGGATATCCGTCATAAGCCCGGTCGGATACGGCGCACAGAGCGCCTTTTTCTGCCGCTGACGGAATGTAGTTGTAGCCATCCGTATTTTCGCCCTTTATTGCAACGAAAAGACTGTCCTTTTCGGCTTTACGGCTGTCAATACATACGGTTGTAAACTGTCTGTCAAGAAGTGTGCAGTCGCCTGTAAAAACGCCGTTAGAAGCTAGCAGCGCATCTCTTACGGTGAAATTTATGTAGCTCATAACAAAGCCCCCTTAGTTTTCAAGAATAAATACGGCTTTTTCGCCGCTGTTGAATATAAAATTGGCATCGTGCAGGATGTCTGCCTTTGTGACATCTCCGATTTTTTCTAATATTTCATCGTCAGTACGTACCCTTCCCAGAAGCAGAAGGGATTTTCCGTTTTCGTTCATACGGGAAGAAACACTTTCTCTGGACATAATCACAGAGCAACGAATCTGACTGCGAGCCTTCTCGATTTCATATTCGGAAACGGGCTTTGTGCAGATATCGTGAATTTCTTTCTCTATCATATCGTATGCCCTTTCAACAGAATCTGAGGAAAGTCCTGCGTATATGCCGAACATTCCCGCATGGGGAAAAGATGCGGTATACGAATAAATACTGTAGCAAAGGCCGTGGTTTTCCCTGACAGACTGAAAAAGTCTGCTTGACATACTGCTCCCAAAAATATTATTCAAAAGTGATTGTGAATATATTCTTTCATTGTGAAAATCGTACGACGGATATGCAATGGAAAGGTGTGCCTGCTCGATATCTTTCTTCTGTGTCCATCTTCCGCTGCGGAAAATAACCTCACCGAGAGAATGTGAAACCTCTTCGCTTTTTTGCGAAAAATATTTTTCGCACAGAGAGACGAGCTCGTTCTCGTCAAAGCACCCTGCAACGGAAATCACTGTGTTCTCCGGGGTGTAGCGTCTTTTATGGTAGTCAAGCATCATATCCCGGGTGATATTGCTGACACTTTCGATTGTGCCTGCCACATTGAACCCAAGGGGATTTCCCCTCCACATACGCTCGGTAATTGAGTCAAGGGCAACATCTTCGGGAGAATCCTCGTACATATTGATTTCCTCGATGATGACTCCGCGTTCAAGCTCGATATCCTCTTCTTTAAAAAGAGAATTGTAGTACATATCGCTGATTATTTCGAGGGAAAGAGGAAGATTTTCCTCCAGCACCTTGGTATAACAACAGGTGCATTCCCTTGAAGTATAGGCATCTATATGGCCGCCTACATAATCGGTTTCCTCTGCAATATCACGGGCGGTGCGGGTTTTAGTCCCTTTAAAAAGCATATGCTCGATAAAATGACTTATTCCGCTTTCCTTTTCTGTTTCGTACATACTGCCGGCCTTTATCCATACGCCAACGCTGACGCTTCTGACACCGAGCATTTTTTCACATACAAGCCTTATTCCGTTAGATAGTTTAAATATATTATACATTAAAACCTCAAAAAATCAAGAAGCGCCCCACAGGACGCTTCTTTTTATTTTATTCAGCCTCTACAGGGGCTACCATTGTATCTTTTCTTGAGAAATTGTAACGTCCCATACGGTCAATTTCTACAAGCTTAACATTAATCTGGTCGCCAACGCTTACTACATCGGAAACCTTTTCAACTCTCTTTGTATCGAGCTTGCTGATATGAACAAGACCTTCTTTGCCGGGAAGATATTCAACAAATGCGCCAAAGTCCATAATCTTTGTAACTGTTGCGCTGAATACGTCACCGATTTCGATATCGCCTGCAATACCGCGGACAATCTTAAGAGCGCGCTGTGCAGCTTCGCCATCACTTGTAGCGAAGAATACTGTACCGTCTTCCTCTATATCAATCTTAACGCCTGTTTCAGCAACAATCTTCTGAATTACTTTACCGCCACTGCCGATAACTTCACGAATCTTGTCGGGGTCAATCTGTGTAGAAATAATCTTGGGTGCATACTTTGAAAGCTCTTCTCTGGGCTCAGAAATGCAGGGGAGCATACACTCATCAAGAATTTTTATGCGGGCTGCCTTTGTCTTTTCAAGAGCTTCACGGATGATTTCGGGCTTAAGACCGTCAATCTTGATATCAACCTGAATAGCTGTGATACCTTCCTTTGTACCTGCAACCTTAAAGTCCATATCACCGAAGAAGTCTTCAAGACCCTGGATATCAACCATAGTGATGTAACGGTCACCTTCTGTTACAAGACCGCAGGAAATACCTGCAACGGGTGCCTTAATCGGAACGCCCGCATCCATAAGAGCAAGTGTACTTCCGCAGATACTACCCTGTGAAGTAGAACCGTTTGAAGAAAGAACTTCTGACACAAGACGAAGTGTGTAGGGGAACTCGTCTGTTGAAGGAATAACGGGAACGAGAGCCTTTTCTGCAAGTGCACCGTGACCGATTTCGCGTCTGCCGGGACCACGGCTAGCTCTTGTTTCACCAACTGAATATGAGGGGAAGTTGTAGTGGTGCATATAACGCTTTGTTTCCTCGTCGTCAATACCGTCAAGGAGCTGTTCTTCTGCAACCATACCGAGAGTACAGGTTGTAAGTACCTGTGTCTGACCTCTTGTAAACATACCGCTGCCGTGTGTACGGGGAAGGATGCCTACTTCAGAAGCAAGGGGACGGATATCGTCAAGACCTCTGCCGTCTACACGCTTGCCGTCGTCAAGAATCCAGCGACGAACAACGTACTTCTGTAATTTATAGATAGCCTCGTCAATAGTAGCCTCCATTTCGGGGTACTTTTCAGCGAGAGCTTCGTAAACAAAGCTGTAAACCTCTTTAAGGTTTTCTTCACGAACGTTCTTGTCATCTGTGTCAAGAGCTACGCGAACTTTGTCAATAGCAATTTCTTTAACTGCTTCGTAAAGGTCTTCCGGAACTTCCATGTGCTCGTAATCGAACTTAGGCTTACCGATTTCAGCCTGAATTGATTCGATGAATTCACAAATCTTAGTGATTTCAGCATGAGCAGCCATAATGCCTTCAAACACAAGGTCTTCGGGAACCTGATTTGCTCCAGCTTCAATCATATTAACCTTGTCCTTTGTACCAGCAATGGTAAGGAACATTTCGCTCTTATCACGCTCAGCCTTTGTAGGATTAACAACAACCTTACCGTCAACAAGACCAACTGTTGCACCTGCAATAGGACCTGCAAAAGGAACTGATGAGATAGAGATTGCAATTGATGCACCAATCATAGCTGTAACAACGGGATCGTTATCGGGTTCAACACTCATAACTGTTGTAACAACTGCCACATCGTTACGAAGGTCCTTGGGGAAAAGAGGACGGATGGGACGGTCAATACATCTTGATGCAAGGATTGCCTTTTCAGTGGGGCGACCCTCACGCTTTAAGAAACTGCCGGGAATTTTACCAACAGCATAAAGCTTTTCTTCATAATCAACTGCCAGAGGGAAGAAATCAACGCCTTCTCTGGGTTTTGCAGAAGCTGTTGCGGTTGCGTGAACAACTGTTTCACCGTAACGAACAAGACAGCTACCGCCTGCGAGCTGAGCCATTTTACCTGTTTCAACAACAAGGGGTCTGCCGCAGAACTCTGTTTCAAAAGTCTTAAACATAGCTATACCTCTTTCTTTTTTGATTTTGTTCGAAAGGGTAGTCGTTTATCACTTAAGAAAACACAGAACCGTAATTCTTTGCTTTATTAAGTGGTAAACTCTAAGCGAAACCGCCCTTTCGACTGCCGTGGGATTCTTGACTTTAATATGTCGGAGAAACACAGGGCCTCTCCGACATATACATATCAAGATTTCTACTTTGAGATTACTTTCTCAGACCGAGCTTTTCAACGATTGCACGGTAACGGTTGATGTCAACCTTTGTAAGGTAGTTGAGAAGACCTCTTCTCTGACCAACCATCTTAAGAAGACCACGTCTTGAATGATGGTCCTTCTTGTAAACCTTGAGGTGCTCGTTAAGGTGATTGATTCTCTCTGTGAGAATAGCAATCTGAACCTCGGGAGAACCTGTGTCACCCTCGTGAAGCTTGTACTGATCGATAATGCTCTGTTTTGTTTCCTTTAACATAAAACAAAACCTCCTAAAAAATATATTTTCGGCAAAAACTCCATAGCTCCAAGGTAAGGGTTGGAGAAACCGCAAACCATAGTAACCGGATAATATGCCATATAGCATAATAACACAATAGGGGAGGTTTGTCAATAAAAAGATTTAAAAATAATTTCCGTTTTTTTTCAGGATACCATATATAGGAAGAAGGGGATTCTGTAAATACAAGAATGAGCATTTTTACTTCTCAGGAAATAACGGCTTACTGGTTGTGTTTAAAACAATAAAAGATTTTGTTCAGGAACAAAGAAGATGCCATTTTGAGTGCCAAAATGGCGAAAAGCACCGGGGGATTCCGAATCTCCCCCGGACCCCTTCAAACGGCCTCGCAGGGGCGTAACCATTTAAGAGGTCAGTTATAGTAAAAACAAGGGTCTCTGTAAATAAAAATCCGTTACCTTTATTCCGCCGTCTTTATGGGCGAACTCATCGCCCTATGAAAGACTAAAATCCCTTGTCAGCAAATGAAACTGATACAAGGGATTTTACGATACTCGGTAACGGATTTTTATTCACATTAAAGTTTAGCACAAAAAGTTAGTTACGTAACTATCTACACGCACAAATTCACGGTTGGATTATATTTTTTGATGAATGGCGGAAAAACCGTCTGCATCAGTTTCCTTTGCGGGCAGACGGTTTTTAGTCCGCTGCCTGACACAAGAGTGTGGAATAAGGACGACGACAAAAAATCAAAAAATATAATCCAACAAAACTAACCTTGTAAAAATGATACAGTGCCCGTACCTTCCTACGCCCCTGCGAGGGCGGTGAGGGGCGTGGGGAGAATTGCAACTCCCCACGTTTTGGTCCTTTTGCGACAAAAGGACAATATAAAGTATCCCCTCAAAGAATGAGGGGTATGGGGAGTTGATGTGTTGCTTGGATACACACGATGAAAAGCAATGTAGGACTTGCATTGATACAGAGTGTCCCCATAGTCCTAACGAAGGTGGCACACTGCCTCCTGCTTTTCACTTATGGGAAGCATAGTGTACCCCTCATCAGAAAGATACTCAAGCACCGCCGGAAGAAGCTGCGCGGTGCTTTTTCTGTCGTGGAATAGAATTACGGGAGAGGTGTTACATTTTTTAAGGTCTCTGCGCAGGTTGGAAAGCACCTTTTCTGGAACGATTTTCCCTACACTGTCTCTGGGGTCTACATTCCAGTCCCATATAATATATCCTTTGTTTTTCAAGTTTTCTGCCTGCTTTTTTGTCAGCCGGTAGCTTGAGCCAAATGGCACACGGACAAGCTTTGAGCGTTTTCCTGAAACTGTCTCCAGGGAGTCATTTGTCTTTTCCATTTCTATAAGCGGAGAAGTGTCGCTTGCATAGATTTCCCCGCTATGGCTTACTCCGTGAAGCCCGACACAGTTTCCTGTGCGGATAATGTCTTTTATGTATTCGGGGTACATCACAATCCTTTCTTCAAGGACAAAGAAGGTTGCTTTAGCCCCGTAGGAGTCAAGCTCCTTGAGAATTTTGGGAGTATTCAGCGTAGGCCCGTCATCAAAGGTGAGATAAGCAACCTTTTCCTCCTTTGCAAACACATACTGAAAGAACGGCACAAGTGCAAGTGCAACCACTGCCGATATTAAAAAATAGCAAAAACAATGTCTTTTCATGTATACGCCTCCCATTAAATATACTGGAAGCTTTACATTTTTATGCTTATTGCGTGAGCAATAGAGGGGATGCTCTCGCCTTGATTGACCGATATCGGACTCATAAGAGCTCCTGTTGCTATAAACAGCACGTTTTTAAAAGTTCCTTTTTTCATTTCGGGGAGTACATATCCGCAGAGCATTGATGCCGCGCAGCCACAACCACTGCCTCCTGCGTGAGTGTCCTGGGTGTGACCGTCAAAAATCATTGCACCGCAGTCGTTATATTGTGCAATTTCCCCTATCCCTTCCTTGACAAACAGCTCTTCGGCAATGCTTTTACCTACGTTTCCGAGGTCGCCCGACAGTATAAGGTCATAATAAGACGGTTTTTTCCCGACTGCTTCAAGATGTGATTTTAATGTCTCTACAAATGCCGGAGCCATAGCAGCACCCATATTACCAATGTCTGTGACACCAAGGTCCACGATTTTTCCGCAGGTCACAGCGTCAATCTGTGGGGCAGAGTCGCTTTTACCAAGGACTACACTGCCGCTTCCAGTAACAGTCCACTGGGCGTTGGGTGTACGCTGACCTCCGTATTCAAGCGGTGTGCGGAATTGCTTTTCGGCACTGCAGAAATGACTGCTTGTTGCACAAAGCACATTTTTTGCTCCGCCTCCGCCTACGAGCAATGACCCCAGTGTCAGACTTTCCGCCATTGTAGAACAAGCTCCGTAAACACCGAAAAACGGTATTTTGAGACCGCGTAAAGCATAGCCCGACGACATACACTGGTTGAGAAGGTCACCGGCAATTGCAAAATCTATGTCACTTTCTTTAAAATTGCCGTTGGAAATTGCTTTTTTTACACTTCTTAAAAGAAGCTCGCTTTCTGCCTGCTCCCAGCTCTGCTGACCGAAGTACTCGTCGGATTCAATTTCTTCAAAATGCTTTCCGAAAGGGCCTTCGCCCTCTTTTTTGCCGACGGTTGCCGCAAAAGAAAGAATTGACGGCATATTTTCAAAAATAACTGTTCCGTTACCTGCGTTGTGCATAACTCAACCTCATCTCATAAAATAATATATAAGTCCAGCCACCACCGATGCCGCTGTGCCGAATACTATTACCGGGCCTGCAACATCGAACATTTTTGCAGCAGTTCCGGGAACGAGCCCCTCTGTGCGGAACTCGATTGCAGGGGAGGTAACTGCGTTGGAAAACCCCGTGATAGGAACAAGAGTGCCTGCTCCGGCAAATTTTCCGATTTTATCAAATACGCCTGTTGCTGTAAGAAGCGATGCAAGAAATATCAGCGTAATGCTTACAGATGTTCCCGAAATTTCTTCGTTTAAGCCAAGCCTGATATAAAAATTTTTCAGAACCTGTCCCAGTGTGCAGATAGCACCACCTACCAGAAACGCACAAACCGTGTCCTTCAGTAACGGGGATTTCCCCGAATGCTTTTTAACTAATTTTGCATATTCTTTTTTATCTGTCATCTTTTTTCTCCTTATATAAATATAGCGGCACTGCTTATCTCACCACCGGGCGAAGTCATAATCTTTATTACAAAAAGCGAAATAAATGCGAATACTATCAGAAAAATTTTGTATTTATTAAGCATCATAATCATCCTTTCAAATTTATTTTTGCCAAATAAAAAAGAAATTCTCCCCTTTGAGAGAATTTCTTTATGGTAAATTTTGTTATTTGAATTTTTTGCCTATAATGGGAAGTGCCCGAAGCTCCTCACGAGTGAAAACCTTAAACGCAAGAATAAGTGCAAAATATACTGCCGCACCGAAGATTATTGAAACAATCGTAGCTACGGAATTTCCTGTAAGGGGAAGCATGAGCGTATGTGCTCCTATGGCGCAACCGCCCATAATAGCCGCCGCAAGAAACGGCTTAAGGAAACATTTGAAAAAGCTCAGCTTCATAGGAAGATTCTTTCTTAGCACATAAAAGCTTATAAAAAATGCAATTCCCTGACAGGCTATACTTCCGATAGGTGCACCGTAGATGTTAACTGATGGAATAGGCACAAGTAAAAGATTGAGAACAATCTTTACTGCGCCACCGGTAAGAACACTGAGAGCAGGGACGTATATTTTACCCATTCCCTGAAGAGAACCGTAAATAGTCTGACTCATAGCCGAGAAAAACACCGTGGGAGCGACCCACATAAAAACTCTGGCGCCTTCTGATGCATTGGGATAAATCATAGTCAGAATCGGTGCTGAAAGCGCCATATATCCTGCTGCACAGGGCAGGGCGATAACCGATGAAATAAGAAGCGAAAGTGATATTTTGTCTTTTGCCGTGTCAAAATCCTTTACTGCCAGAGCTCCTGCAACCGTTGGAACAAGAACTGTGGAAAATGCTGTGTTAAGCGCAAGCGGAAGGTTTATAAGCACATCTGTTTTTGAAAGAATCCCTTGGAGCTTGATTACTGTTTTTTCAAGTACGGCTTCGTTCAGGATTGTGTCTGCAAAAGCCAGTTTAAGGCATCTGTTTATAGTTACGATATCAATAACTCTGTTAAGTGATGCCACAATTGCACCGAGAGAAATGGGAATGGAAACGAGCAGAATTGTTTTTGCAATTTTGCCAAAGTTTCCGGTAAGCTTCAGAGGAGGTGCAACCGTGTATTTTTCTCTAAGATCCTTTTTGTTTGCCCAGTAGAAAATGAAAAGATACACAAGACTGAGCGCTGTGGAAAGAGTAGTTGCTAATGTTGCACCTGCTGCCATAATTTCAGGATTTGAGCCTACCATTGAAATAACTATAAGTATGGTGGACACGCATTTCAGAAATTGCTCCAGAACCTGGCTTGTATTGGTTGCCTTCATATTCTGCTGACCTGCAAAAAATCCCCTTATAACGCTTGAAACCGACACGAAAACAAGTGCAGGTGAAAGCACCTTTATGGTATGTACCGCAAGAGGTGCGTCAAGGATTTTGTCTGCGATAAATCCCGCCCCGAAAAACATCAGTCCGGAAAACAGCAACCCTACTGCGAAAAACAGACCGAGTGCCACACGAAAAATTCGCATAGCTCCCTTAAAGTCATCAAGTGCGCATCTTTCTGCAACAAGCTTTGAAATTGCATTGGGAATACCGATGGAGCTTATTGCAAGAAGCAAAGTATATATCTGAAAACCGAAATTATAGTATCCGATGCCCTCGTCACCAAAGCCTTCGATGTTTGTGATAACCATACGGTAGACAAACCCCAGTAGCTTTACGGAAATCTGGGCAAAGACAATCATTATTACGTTTTTAAGAAAAGAGGGAGCTTTTTGTTTACCCATTATATCATACCTCTCTGAAAATGTTAGCGGACAACTTCCTCCGGGGTTTTGTAGCAAGCTCTTTCTCCGCCTATAAGACGGGGACGTGTTTTTGCACAAAGGATAGAGGCTTCACCGATTTTCTTTACGGAAAGACGGACGGGTACACAAACTCTTTTAAGGTGCATACCGATGAGAGTTCCGCCAATGTCAATCCCTGCGTGTGCCTGAATATAGTCCACAAGCACAGGGTCTTTATATGACCTGTAAGCATTTGTTGCAAAGGAGCCGCCTGCCTTTGGCATCGGAACGGCAGAAACCTCTTCAAGATTATATTTATCCATACATTCACGCTCTATGACAAGACTTCTGTTAAGATGTTCGCAGCACTGTGCAGCAAGATAGATGCCTTTTTCTGCGAGAACTTCATAAATGCCTTCAAATACTGCGCCGCCAACCTCGAAATTGGAATCAGTACCGATTTTTGCACCGCAAACCTCGCTTGAAGAGCATCCTACAACAAAGATGTCACCTTTTTTGAGGTTTGCAATTTCGCAAAGCTCAAGCGTAGCCTTTTTAGCGTCATTTTTTATTTCTGTAAACATATATATTCAAGACCTTTCGTTAATTTCACTTTATTATACACCTGTTTTGCAAAAAAGGCAATATCTGTACATATAATTATTCTGAGGTGATATTATGAACGAAGAACAGTGTATGTGTTACATAACCTATGCAGTGCCCCAAAATATGCTTCCGCAGTTTGTAGGGATGCATAATGCACAGCCGCAACTGCCGTTGTATTCTCCTGATTTTGAGCCGGAATGGTACAGGCGAAGCTCATTCCCGGAAGACGATACGGAGGATTAAAAACGCCCAGAACGCAAAGGGAAAACAATCGCTATAACGGTTTTAAGCAGTAAACAAAACAACGTTTCGCTTCTTGTCGGATGTAGAAATTCGCAGAGCGAATTTCAGATTGCATACCCTTTGCTACGAACAAACTTCACCGTTGCTGTATCACATACAGCTTCGGGCAAGCCCCTTCGGGGTTCAGTTTGTCCGTTCTGAACGTTTTTTCTTCCTCCTGAAAAGACGATACGGAGGATTAACAAAAATAGTACACTTTGGGGACTGTCCCCAAAGTGTACTATTTTTGTTACCGTATAAGAATTTGCGTAAATTTAAGACGCAGGAAACAAAGCTCTCTCAGTAAGAGTGCGACAAGGGTGCAGCGTCACGCTGCTTATTCTGCTCCCTCAATAAATTCAGATAATATCTTAGCCGCGCTTCTTACGAATGCAAGACAAGGACGTTTTGCGTAATATTCAGGATTTCTGGGTGACGGCTCAGGCTTTTCTGCACCGTCAACGCCAAGCAATTCACGGCAGATAATAGTTCCGTACTCGTCCTTAAATTCATTTGCAAGCTTCTGCACTTTTGAGTAAAGTGCCTTTTTTTCATCATCGGCTTTTGCGTCGTCATAGCCGTAAAGCGTACCAAGCACCATAAACATACCGCTTACCGCACCGCATACCTCACGAAGTCTGCCCATACCGCCTCCGAAAGCGGAGGACATCTTAAGTGCCTGACTTTCTGTCATTCCCATTTCCTCGTGAAATGCCGCGAAAACCGCCTGTGCACAGTTATATCCGTCTGTAAAATATTTTCCTGCAAGCTCTTCATGCTTGTTCATAAAATCAACTCCTTTTTCGCTATTTTACCACAAATTCACTGAGTTGTAAAGTTTTATGCGCAAATTCCCCCATTTGGGGACTGTCCCCAAATGGGGGAATTTTTTAGGCGCAGAGAAAAAGATGCAGAATTGCCAAACCGAACCGAAGGGCACCCGAAGGCTCGCCAAAACAAGGTTTGCAATTACGTTTTCCGAAGGAAAACTATGGTTGCAATCTTGTTTTGTCTCTTTCCCAAAAAGTCATTTGGACTTTTTGGGAGCCCTGCACAAAGGGACCCGTTCAGAGTGGTAGCGTGAGCGTGCTCTGAATGGGAGAGGAGCAACCAAGCGACAGCGTTGATATTTGCAAAGCAAATACAACATAAGCGACAGTTGCGACGAAGAGGTGAGGTTTGTCGATAGCGCAAAGGGATAAAATAAAGGACACCGCAAAAGCGGTGTCCAACATTAAAATATAAAGTTAAAATTCAGCACAAACTGAACAATATCTTTTTTGCTTTGCGCGGTCTGCGCTTTTTATCAAGCCGTAAGTTTAGTTGATGCCGTATGCAAGCATTGCATCTGCAACCTTCTTAAAGCCTGCGATGTTAGCACCTGCAATAAGGTCATAACCAAGACCGTATTCTGCAGCAGCGTCAACGGAAACCTTATGGATGTTAGCCATAATTCCGCGGAGCTTTTCATCAACTTCCTTGTCACTCCAGCTGTAACGCATAGAGTTCTGTGCCATTTCAAGAGCTGATACGGCAACACCGCCTGCGTTAACTGCCTTTGCGGGTCCGATAATAAGACCTGCATCGCGGAGAAGTGTTGTAGCCTCTGCAGTTGTGGGCATATTAGCAACTTCGATGTAGTACTTTGTACCGTTTGCAATAATCTTCTTTGCTTCGTCTTCGTTGATTTCGTTCTGTGTTGCGCAAGGCATACAGATATCAACCTTAACGCCCCAGGGCTTTTCCTTGGGGAAGAACTGGCAGCCGAACTTATCAGCATAATCCTGTGCCTTATCACGACCGGAAGCTCTCATTTCAAGAAGATAGTTAATCTTTTCATCTGTAACAACACCGTCGGGATCGTAAACATAGCCGTCGGGACCGGAGATTGTAACAACCTTACCACCAAGCTCTGCAACCTTCTTACAAACGCCCCATGCAACGTTACCGAAGCCTGAAACTGCGATTGTCTTACCTACAATTGTATCATTAAAGTGTGCAAGCACTTCTTCAACGTAGTATGTAGCACCAAAACCTGTAGCCTCAGGTCTTACGAGAGATCCACCGTAAGCAAGGCCCTTACCTGTAAGAACACCGTTTTCCCAAGTGTTCTTAATTCTCTTATACTGACCGTAAAGGTAACCGATTTCTCTTGCACCAACACCGATGTCACCTGCGGGAACGTCAACGTCGGGACCGATATGACGGTAAAGCTCCATCATAAAGCTCTGGCAGAAACGCATGATTTCACCGTCAGACTTACCTCTGGGGTCGAAATCGCTGCCGCCCTTACCTCCGCCAATCGGGAGACCTGTAAGGCTGTTTTTGAATGTCTGCTCAAAACCAAGGAACTTGATAATTCCGAGATATACAGAGGGGTGGAAACGAAGACCGCCCTTGTAAGGTCCGATAGCGCTGTTAAACTGTACACGGAAACCTCTGTTAACGTTTACCTTGCCGTTGTCGTCAACCCACGGAACACGGAAGGAAATAACTCGGTCCGGCTCCACCATTCTTTCGATGATTCCGTTTGCCTCGAGCTCGGGTCTCTGGTCAACAACGTGCTCTATACTTTCAAGAACTTCTGTTACTGCCTGGATAAACTCGGGCTCATGGGCATCTTTCTTTTTTACGTCCTCAAGGACGCGGTTCAAATACTCGTTTTTCATAAAAATGAGCCTCCTATCACAATAAAAAATTTTTTTCTTAATATTATAGCACTCCCTCAAAAGTGTGTCAATGTTTTTTTGCTTCATTCCCCCAATAAAATGGCGTTTTTAGCAAAACACAACAATGCGAAACAAAAACAAAACTTTTATGAAAGAAAAAAGATAAAATTAAAGGAAAAATTTACCTTCCTTTAATATATAATATATGCGACAGAAGTTTTTCGCGTAACGGAAAAACAAAACTCCTGTTGAAAAATTGCTGTAGCGATGACATATATAATAGGAAGAAACTCCTGTCAAAGTAAAAAAACACCGAGGTTTTTTTCTCAAATGTGACACAAAGCCGGGTTTTGTGTCAGAACTTTTACAAAACATTACAGTTTCGTTACATCTGCAAAAGTAGTATTGACGGATTAAAAAACAGGTGTTATAATCGCAGTATAGTAAAGGGGATCTTCCCCCGCACTTAGCTTTTGGTGAATTTGAAAGAGGTCGCCGAAAGTAAAAACGAACTCTTTCAAAAAATATTAATTTTATAGGAGGATGAGATTATTATGACAAATCTCAAGAAGACACTCGCAGTTGTTCTTGCATTTGCTATGATCCTCAGCATGGGTAGCGTATTCGCATACTCAGACGTTGAGGCAGGAACAACAGTTTCTGAGGCAGTTGGTATCCTTTCAAACCTTGATATACTCACAGGTTATGAAGATGGTACATTCCGCCCCGAAGAAACAGTTACAAGAGCTCAGATGGCAGCTATTATCTGCCGTATGCTCGGTTACGAAGATCAGGCTCAGTCAAGCATGGGTTCAACCGTGTTCACAGACGTTGACGCTGATCACTGGGCTTCAGGTTACGTTAACGTAGCACAGGCTCAGGGCATCATCAATGGTATGGGCGACGGTACTTTTGCTCCTAACGCAAAGGTTACTTACGAACAGGCTATTAAGATGATCGTTGCAGCTCTTGGTTATGACCTTGCAGCAGCTCGTAAGGGTGGTTACCCCACAGGTTACCTTGCAATCGCTTCTGCAGAAGGTATCACAAAGAAAGCTAACGGTAAGGTTGGCGACGCTGCAGCAAGAGCTACAGTAGCAGTTCTTGTTTACAACGCTCTTGAAGTACAGCTTATGGACCAGACATCTTGGTCTTCAGACGGTGACGACAGATACGCTCAGACAGACGACACAGTTCTTTCTAAGTATCTTGGCGTTTCTAAGTACGAAGGTATCGTAAATCTTACACCTGTATCAGCTACAGCTGCTGAAGGAACTTACGATGCAACAGCTACACCTAAGTTCACTCTTTCTGATTCTTTCTACTGGGATTACGAAGCTGACAAGCTTGTTAAGGTTACACACAACCCCGGCGCAGTTATCTGTGACAAGGTTGACGTAAACAACTTCCTTGGTAAGTCAGTTATCGCTTACATCGGTGAAGATGATCTTACAGGTAAGGACACACTCTTTGCAATCGCAGCTAGCGAAACAAAGAACGAATCTCTTGCTATGAACGCTACTCAGCTTGTTGAGTCTGGCGAAAAGTACTGGAGCGAAGCTAACACAATCGGTTACAAGAAGGTTGGTTCTTCAAAGATCCTTGACCTTACTCTTGATGACAACGCAACAGTATATGTAAACTATGTTGAAGACGATTCTATCGACACAACACAGGAACTTGCTACAGCACTTCGTGCAGGTGGTTCAGTTGAATTCATCTCTAACGATGCTGACAGCGACTACGAAGTAGTTATTGCAACAGCTTACGACGGCGAAGCAGTTGTTGAAAACGTTACAGAAGTAAATGGCGTTTACAAGTTCGACCTTTACACAGGTAGAGGCCTTGGCAGAATCGACGTTGAAGACGAAGATGCACTTGCAATCGTTTACAAAGATGGCGAAGCTGCAACAGTTGCAGACATCGCTGCAAACGACACAGTTTCAGTTGTAAACATCGCTCGTGATTTCGACGTATACTATGTATCATCTGCAACAGTAACAGGTGCAGTTGATTCTTACGACACAGAAAACAGTGTTGTTACAATCGCTGGTGAAGATTATGAAGTTTCTGTAGCTTCTGGTCTTAACGTTGCTCGCCTTAGCGGTGAAGAAGGAACATTCTTCCTTAACGTTGACGGTCAGATCGCTCACAACGAAACAGAAGCATCTGCAGCTGGTAACTACGCACTTGTTCTTGCTTCTTACGACGCAGCAAGCGGTGTTGAGTCTGGTTCATACCTTCAGGTAGTTCTTACAGACGGTACACTTGCTGAGTACAAGATCAACACAAATGCTAAGGTTTACGATGCTAATGGTGATGTTGTTAAGGTAAGTGCAGCTCCTGATGCTGCAGCAATCGCTGTTGATGCATACTTCGAAGCTATGATGGATGGTACAAAGCCTGGTAGCGACGCTGAATTTGCTACAGTAGAAAACGTTAAAGCTAACGCTAACCTCATGGTTAAGCTTACAGTTTCTAACGATAAGATCACTAAGGTTAGACTTCTTGAAGGTTCTTCAAGAAACGCTGCTGCAACAGATAAGTTCGATGCAGAAGCTATGTCAGTTGGTAGAGTTGACCTTGCAGAAGATACAGTAATCTTCTCAGTTAAGGAAACAACAGGCGTTATCGAAGCTGAAGATATCGTTATCGGTACAGTAGCAGACTTCTTCGTAGATGACGAAGAAATCGGTGGCGCTCTTAAGGCTTACGACATGGATGACACAACATCTATCTTCGCAGCTGCAGTAGGTTTCGGTCTTGAAAAGGCTATCGATCCTACATCTGACCTCTTCATCGTAACAGGTATCAAGACAACATCTATCGACGATAACGACGCTTATGTTGTTACAGGTATCCAGGCTGGTGAAGAAGTACAGGTTACTCTTTACAACGAAGACGACCCGATCACAGCTCCTTCAAAGGGTGACATCATCCTTCTTGCTGAAGCTGATGCTGAAGGTATCGTAAGCGAAATCGAAACTCTCTTCGACGGAACAACTAAGTACGCTTCAAGCGCTAGCGAAGATGACGACATCTTCTCAGGTTATGGTGAAGTTGTTGCTTCTTCTAGAAACAAGTTCGCTATCGACGCTGCAATCACAAACGATGCAACTGGCGATACAGAATTTGCAGCTAACGAAGAAATCAGCTACAGATCTGCTGCAACATACACACTTCTTGACTACACAGAAAACAGCAGAAACCCCGAAGTTTCTATCGAATCTGGTTCTGAGTGGCTCTTCGACGTAACAGAATACGAATCTTATGCATTCGTAAGATACGTTGATGGCAGAATGGCAGAAGTTGTTGTTTACAGAATGGCTGAAGTTGCTGACATCGAAGCTTAATCTTTGACTCTTATAAAATTAAAAGTCAATTAAAAAAGGCAGTCCCTCCGGGGGCTGTCTTTTTTTTGCTCTTTGTCACTAGTACACTTTGGGGACAGTCCCCAAAGTGTACTAGTTTTCTTGACGACTTCGAAAAAGTGTGTTATAATATTACTGGTGGTGATGATATGGCTAGACAGGCTCGAATATTAAGTTCAACAGGAATGTACCATATTATGTTTCGTGGTATCAACAAACAAGATATTTTTTCATCGAAGCGAGACTATGAAAAATTTAAAGAAATTATTTTCTTGGCAAAAGATAAATATGCGATAGAATTGTACGCATACTGTTTTATGTCCAATCACGTGCATTTGTTTCTGCGAGAGTCAGAGCAGGGCGAAGTCTCTGATTTTATGAAGAAAATATTATCTCACTATGCCGGATGGTATAATTTTAAGTATGAGCGAACGGGGCATCTTTTTGCCAATCGTTATAAAAGTTTGCCGGTTGAGGATGATAGTTATTTCCTCACACTTGCAAAGTATATACATCGCAATCCCGTAAAGGCAGGAATTGTGGAAAATATGCAAGATTATCAATATAGTAGCTATTCTGACTATATTCAAAACAATAACGAAGTTGTTAATGTTGATTTTTTACTTGAAATTCTTGACGATGACAGAAAAACAGCAATCAAGCAGTTTGTAGCCTTTAGCCTTAAGGAAGAAGAAATAGACTATGATATTGCAAATGACTTACAAAGTCGTGATTTACTCGTTAAAGTTAAAATAATACAACTTACAGGAGGAATAAAGCCTGCTGAAATAAAGATGATTCCGAAAAAAGAACGCGATGTCCTTTTGAAAAAATTGATGGAAGAACATAAAATTCCAAAAAAAGTTTTGTCTAGACTCACAGGAATCTCAAGGAACTCTTTATATTTGATCAAATAGTACATTTTGGGGACTGTCCCCAAAGTGTACTAAAATAAATGCTTGACGGGATGGAATTTGTGTGGTAAAATAATTTTTGTAAAAACAGTGACGGAGACAGTAACCTTGGATGGGGTATATGAGAGAGGGATGCACTTGCTGGAAGTATCCTATACAACGCCTTGGCGAACACCACTCCCGAGTTACAAGGGTGAAAGGGAACGAGTATTCCTTGTCGTGAGCCTGCGTTAATGGGAAATTGAGTGAAAATTAAGGTGGAACCGTGCGTATGTGAATACACACCCTTAATCTGTAGCGGTAGCTATAGGTTATGGGTGTTTTTGTTTTTTGTGATTTCTCGCACTGTTCTGAATGACAGAGGGTAGTGTGTCATTTTAAGCGTAGCGAAAATCTTCCCAAAGACGCTATTAATTAAAATTTATATAAACTTGAAAGGGTGATAAAAATGGCAGAAATGAACGAACTGCAAACCTTAAGACATTCTGCGTCACACGTTATGGCACAGGCTGTTAAAAGACTTTTCCCCAATGTTAAACTTGCAATAGGACCTGCGATTGACACAGGCTTCTACTATGATTTCGACACAGATACTCCATTTTCTCCCGAAGACCTTGAGAAGATTGAGGCTGAAATGAAGAAAATTGCCAAAGAAAACCTCAAGATTGAGCGTTTTGAGCTTCCTAAGGAAGAAGCACTTGAGCTTATGAAGGACGAGCCTTACAAGGTTGAATTAATCAACGACCTTCCCGAGGGTGAAGTTATCTCATTCTATAAGCAGGGTGAATTTACTGACCTTTGTGCAGGCCCTCATGTGAACTATACAAGCAAGGTTAAGGCTTACAAGCTTCTCAGTGCTACCGGTGCTTACTGGAGAGGCGACGAAAAGAACAAGATGCTTCAGCGTATTTACGCAACAGCATTTCTTAACAAGGAGGACCTTGAGGCAGAGCTTGAAAGACGTGAAGAAGCAAAGAAGCGTGACCACAACAAGCTTGGTCGTGACCTTGAGCTTTTCACAACAAGTGACGTAATCGGTCAGGGACTTCCCATACTTCTCCCCAAGGGTGCAAGAATTATTCAGCTTCTTCAGAGATTCGTTGAGGATGAAGAACAGAAACGTGGCTGGCTTCTTACAAAGACTCCCCTTATGGCGAAGAGTGACCTTTACAAGATTTCAGGTCACTGGGACCACTATCAAGATGGTATGTTCGTAATGGGTGACGAGGAAGTGGATAAGGAAGTGTTTGCACTTCGTCCTATGACTTGTCCTTTCCAGTATCAGGCATATCTTAACCGTGGCAGAAGCTACCGTGACCTTCCTATGCGACTTAACGAAACCTCAACTCTTTTCCGTAATGAGGCTTCCGGTGAAATGCATGGCCTTATTCGTGTAAGACAGTTCACTATTTCCGAGGGACACCTTATGTGTACTCCCGAACAACTTGAGGAAGAATTCAAGAATTGTCTTGAACTTGCTATCTATATGCTTAAAACTCTCGGTCTTTATGAGGATGTTTCCTATCGTTTCTCACAGTGGGATCCTGACGACCGCGACAAGTATATCGGTACAGACGAGCAGTGGGATGAGGCGCAGTCTATGATGGCTAAAATCCTTGACCATCTTGAAATTCCTTACAAGGTTGGTATTGGTGAAGCTGCATTCTACGGCCCCAAGCTTGATATTCAGATAAAGAATGTATTCGGTAAGGAAGATACCCTTATCACAATTCAGATTGACCAGATGCTTGCCGAAAAATTCGGTATGGAATATGTGGACAAGGACGGCACAAAGAAGCATCCCTACATTATCCACAGAACATCTATCGGCTGTTACGAAAGAACTCTTGCACTTCTTATCGAGAAGTATGCAGGTGCGTTCCCTGTATGGCTTGCTCCCGTTCAGGTTAAGCTTCTTCCCATCGCAGACCGCCACCTTGACTACATCTATGAAGTTAAGAAAGAGCTTGAAAAGAGTGGCATCGTAAGAGTTGAAATCGACGACCGCAGTGAAAAAATCGGTTATAAAATCCGTGAAGCACAGCTTGAAAAAGTTCCTTATATGCTTCTTGTTGGTGATAAGGATATCGGAAACAACACTGTTTCAATCCGTGACCGTCGTGACGGTGACATCGGTAGTATGGCGCTTGCTGATTTTATTGCAAAAATCGTTGAAGAAGTTAATAATAAGGTTATTAAATAATAAAAGAAGGAACTCTCCGCAATTTGGAGAGTTCCTTTTTGGATGATATGTTTCGGTGATATGAGCCTATTATAATGTGCAAATTCAGTATACTACACCTTAAAATAAATTACAGGAAAACTTTCTTTGAATATAATTTTGACCAAAAGTAGTACACTTTGGGGACTGTCCCCAAAGTGTACTACTCGTTATTTATGAATAAATTTGAAATTCTGTAAAATAATACTTGACATTAGACAATGGTAGTGATACATTATTGTTAGCACTCAGATGGGGTGAGTGCTAACAAATAGACAGAATCTGAACTCAAACGAATTGAAATTGTTCGAACACAGTTTAGCGGAATTTTATTCAGTGCAATATTTTGCACATTGGGAGAAGAGGTGAGCGTATGGAGCTTTCAGACAGAAAAAAAGCGATACTTCAGGCAATAATTGAAGATTACATTTCTACGGCGGAGCCTGTAGGCTCACGTAATATTGCAAAAAATCACGACCTTGGACTTTCTGCGGCAACAATCCGTAACGAAATGGCAGACCTTGAGGAAATGGGGTATCTTGATAAGCCTCACACTTCGGCAGGCAGAATCCCGTCGGAGATGGGGTACAGATTTTATGTTGATTCCCTGATGCACCGTTACAGCCTTACCATTGACGAGATTTCGTCGTTGCAGAGCAGTATGGACAGAAAATACAGTCAGCTTGAGAGTGTGATTTCTGAAATTTCAGACATTATTTCCAAAGCGACAAGCTATCCTGCAATTGTGGAGCTTCCTATGGCAAATAAGAGCCGCCTTCGTAACCTCAAGATGATGCTCATCGAGGAAGGCTCGGTTATGATTGTGGTTGTAACTGATGCTGGTGTTGTCAGAAATAAGCTTGTAAATGTGGGAAGAGATATAAATTACGAAATTATTGACTCCATTTCAGAGTTTTTGTCCGGGCAGCTTACGGGCCTTTCGGCAGACGATTTCACCGCAGCGCGTCTTATGCTTATATATGAAGCAATGGCATCCTACGGTGGCTTCTTAAGAACAGTTGTTGAATTTGTTCTTGAGTGTCTTATGGGTGCGGAAAGCAGGGTGTATGTCGGCGGTGTGGCAAATATTCTGAACAATCCCGAATTTGAGAACATAGAAAGGGCAAAGGAATTTTTGTCATTTCTGGGCAGCCGTGAAAACGTATCGAATATGCTTAACCTTCTGGGGGACGGCAGTGAAGAACACATCAGCATCAAAATCGGTAGTGAAAACGGTGTTGAGGCAATGCGTGACACCAGCCTTATTGTGGCAAATTACAGTGTGGGTGATAAACTTCACGGAAAAATCGGAATTATAGGTCCTAAACGTATGAATTATGCAAGAGTGGTATCCTCTCTTGAACTTATAAACGATAAATTAAGCGAAATTCTGGGAAGAATGCTTTACGGAAATAACGAGGAAGGGTGATATAGATGGCAACTAAGAAAAAATCAGAAGAAAAAGAAACGAAGGTTGCAGAAGAAACTGTTGGAGAAAAAACAGAACAAACTCCTGCAGAGGAAGTAAACGAATTTGAACAGAAGTGGAAGGATGTAAACGATAAATATCTTCGTACACTTGCAGAATATGACAACTACCGCAAGCGTACTATTAAAGAGAAGGAAAGCATATATCCCGAAGCGAAGGCTACCGTGGTTGAAAAATTTCTTCCTATAATGGACAATTTCCAGAGAGCTATTGACTCTGCGGAAAATAAAGACGCTTTTTATGAAGGTGTTGTGATGCTGAAAAAGCAGATGGACGAAGTTTTTGTGGCACTAGGCGTTGAGGAAATCAAGGCAGTTGGTGAAGAGTTTAACCCCGAACTTCACAATGCGGTAATGCACGTTGAAGATGAGGAAGCAGGCGAAAGCATAATAGTTGAAGAATTTCAGAAGGGTTATAAAATCGGTGAGCGTGTAATAAGACACAGTATGGTAAAGGTAGCAAACTAAATTCGAAGTGCGAAATTCGAAATGCGAAATGAAGGAAGATTTTCGCTGTTGCGAAAATCCACATCCACTTCGAACTTCGAACTTTATCATTTCGAACTAAAAATTAGATTATAATTTTTTAATATATTTGGAGGTAAAAATTATGGCAAAAATTATTGGTATTGACTTAGGTACAACAAACTCATGTGTTGCAGTTATGGAAGGTGGCGAGCCTACTGTTATTGCAAATGCTGAGGGTGCAAGAACTACTCCCTCTGTTGTAGCTTTCACAAAAACAGGCGAAAGGCTTGTTGGTCAGGTTGCAAAAAGACAGGCAGTTACAAATCCTGACAGAACAGTTATTTCTATTAAGAGAGAAATGGGTACAGGCTACAAAGTGAATGTTGACGACAAGAGCTACACCCCTCCCGAAATCAGCGCAATGGTACTCTCTAAGCTTAAGGCTGACGCTGAAAGCTATCTTGGAGAAACAGTTTCTCAGGCAGTTATCACAGTTCCCGCTTACTTCTCTGACGCACAGCGTCAGGCTACAAAGGACGCAGGTAAGATTGCAGGTCTTGAAGTTCTTCGTATTATAAACGAGCCTACTGCAGCTGCATTCGCTTACGGTATGGATAAGGAAAACGACCAGAAGGTTATGGTTTATGACCTTGGTGGCGGTACATTTGACGTATCGATTCTTGACATCGGTGACGGTGTATTCGAAGTTCTCGCTACAAACGGTGATACAAGACTTGGTGGTGACGACTTTGACGACGCTATCATTAATTATCTTGTGGCAGAATTCAAAAAGGAAAACGGTATTGACCTTTCAACAGATAAAATGGCTATGCAGAGACTTAAGGAAGCGGCAGAGAAAGCTAAAATTGAGCTTTCAGGTGTTACAACAAGTAACATAAACCTTCCTTTCATCACTGCAGATGCATCAGGCCCCAAGCATCTTGACATTACTCTTACAAGAGCTAAGTTCAACGAGCTTACAGCTAGCCTTGTAGAGCGTTCAATCATTCCTACAAAGAAGGCTCTTTCCGACGCAGGTCTTACTGCAGGCGAAATTGACAAGGTTTTGATGGTTGGCGGTTCAAGCCGTATTCCTGCAGTTAACGAAGCAGTAGAGAAGCTTATCGGCAAAACTCCCGACAAGGGCATCAACCCCGACGAATGTGTTGCTCTCGGTGCAGCTATTCAGGCAGGTGTTCTCGGTGGTGACGTAAAGGATATTGTGCTTCTTGACGTTACTCCCCTTTCACTTGGTATCGAAACAATGGGCGGTGTCTGCACAAAGCTTATTGAAAGAAATACAACTATCCCCGTAAAGAAGAGCCAGATTTTCTCAACTGCTGCTGACAATCAGACAAGCGTTGACATCCACGTTCTTCAGGGTGAAAGAGAAATGGCACAGGACAACAAGACTCTCGGCAACTTCATTCTTTCAGGTATTGCTCCTGCGCCCAGAGGAGTTCCGCAGATTGAAGTATCATTCGATATTGACGCTAACGGTATCGTTAACGTAAGTGCAAAGGACCTTGGTACAGGTCAGGAGCAGAAGATTACTATTACAGCATCATCAAATCTCAGTGATGAAGATATTGACAAGGCTGTTAAGGAAGCAGAACAGTACGCAGAAGAAGACAAGAAGCGTAAGGAAGCTATTGATGTTCGTAATAACGCAGACCAGCTTGTATATCAGTCAGAGAAAACACTTTCTGAAATTGGCGATAAGGTAGATCAGGCAGATAAGGACGCAGTTCAGGCAGAAGTAGATAAAGTTAAGGAAGCTCTTAAAGGCGACAATACCGACGCTATCAAGACTGCAACAGAAGCTCTTCAGCAGAAGTTCTACGAAATCAGCCAGAAGCTTTACAGTCAGGCTAATCCTCAGGGTCAGCCCGGTCAGGATGCAGGCGCACAGCCCGGAGCAGATAATGTGTATGATGCTGATTTTACAGATACGACAAACAACTAAAAGCGGCTGACGTAGTCAGCCTTTCGAAGCGAAAAGTTTCTGACGAAAATATTTCGCTTCGAGCGAGGGGCTTACGCTCGCGCGGCACTCACCGTGCCAGCCCCGTCAAGGAGTCAAAAACGAGGTACACGCCCCCGTTTTTGACAGAATCAATGTTAAGGGGGACACCCCTTAACAATCCCCTGAAAAGCGTGCTTTGAATGAAAACAAAGGGACAGCGACCTTCGCTGCCCCTTTACATTCTTTGAGGTGAATTTATGGAAAAACGAGATTACTACGAAGTCCTTGGTGTCGGGAAAGGTGCCTCGGACGATGAAATAAAAAAAGCATACAGAAAGCTTGCAAAGAAATACCACCCCGACCTTAACAAGGACAATCCCGATGCAGAGGTAAAGTTTAAGGAAGCGGCAGAAGCTTATGAAGTATTAAGTGATTCTGAAAAACGCAGCCGCTATGACCAGTTCGGACACGCGGGTGTTGACCCCAATGCAGGCTATGGCGGAGGCGGCTACGGAGGCGGTTTTGGCGGCTTTGACATGGGAGACATTTTCGAAAATATTTTCGGAGGTGGCGGCTTTGGTGGTGGTCGTTCAAGGCGTAACGGTCCTGTACGCGGTAATGATATTCAGCAGGCAATTGAGCTTACCTTTGAGGAAGCTGCATTTGGTTGTAAGCGCAAGATCAGCATTATCCGCAGCGAAAACTGTGAAGAATGCGGAGGTAGCGGTGCAAAGAAGGGAACATCTCCCGTAACTTGCAGCAAGTGTAACGGAACCGGACAGATGAGAACTGTGCAAAACACTCCCTTCGGACAGTTTGCATCAACTACGACTTGTAATGCCTGCGGTGGCAGAGGAACTACTATATCAGACCCGTGTCCTAAGTGTAATGGAAGCGGACACGTGCGCAAGCCCCGTGAACTGGAGGTTAATATTCCTGCGGGTATAGATCACGGACAGACTGTTTCTGTAAGAGGTCAGGGCGAGGCAGGTCTTCGCGGTGGTCCGGCAGGAGACTTGCTTATAACGGTATACATCAAAAAGAACAGCGTCTTTACACGTGACGGAAACAATGTCTACGTTGACGTTCCGATTACATTTGTGCAGGCGACACTGGGCTGCGAGATAGAAATCCCCACAATTGACGGCAAGGTTATGCAGAAAATCCCCGAAGGAACACAGCACGGCACCAAGTTCCGTCTTCGCGACAAGGGTATTCCTTCTATCCGTAACGGTGCTCGTGGTGACCAGTATGTCCGCATAATTGTGGAAATTCCCAAGAATCTTACTGCAAGACAGAGAGAAATCCTTGAGGAATTTGCAAAGGAAAGTAACGAGAAAAACTATAATCAGCGCAAAAAATTCACGGACAGAATAAAAGATTATTTTAAATAATTGAAAGGAATTACGCTATGGATTGGCTTCAGGTTAGCATATATACAACCGCAGCAGGAATTGAACCTCTGTGTGGCAGACTTTACAATCTTGGAGTAACCGGTGTTGAGATTGTTGACAAGGATGATTTTGAGGATTTTCTTGAAAATAATAAGCAATACTGGGACTACGTTGACGAAAAGCTCGTTGAGGAAATGTCGGGTGAAACCCGTGTGAAAATTTATGTCAGCGACAACGAAACAGGGCATAAGCTTCTTCAGAGTGTCAGAGACGACCTTGTTGCGTTTAAAAGCATTGACACGGAAGATGCTTTCGGCAGCCTTCGTGTTGAGCTTGACACAATGCACGAGGAAGACTGGGAAAACAACTGGAAGCAGTATTTTAAGCCTATTTATGTAGGCGACAGACTTGTAATTAAACCTGAGTGGGAAACAATTCCCGACGGTGACGGAAAGATTGTATTTAATATTGACCCCGGTATGACATTCGGCAGCGGTCAGCACGAAACTACGCGTCTTTGTGTGGAAACCCTCGACACCCTTATAAAAAAAGGTGACAAGGTGCTTGACCTGGGTTGCGGCAGCGGTATTCTTTCAATCATTGCCCTTATGCTTGGTGCAGGAGAGGCAAGAGCCGTTGACATTGACCCCAACTGCAAAAAGATTGCATACAGTAATGCGGCACTTAACGGCATCGGTGAGGATGTGTACACTGTTCTTGACGGAAATATCCTTACTGACGAGGACTTCAAGGCCGATACAGAAAAAAGCGGTCCTTACGATGTTGTAGTTGCAAATATTGTGGCAGACGTTATAATCCCTCTTGCAAAAGATGTAAGACGCTACATAAGAGAAGGCGGAACATTCGTTGCAAGCGGTATTATCGAAATGAGAATTGACGAGGTTAAGGCGGCAATCGAGGAAAACGGCTTTAATATAAAGGAAATCAAAAAAGAAAATGACTGGTATTGTATAATATCGGAATAAGGTGAATTATGGCTAATTTCTACATAACAAAAGAAGATATAAAAGAGAATATTGCCATTATCAAAGGAGAGGAAGCACAGCATATAAGCCGTGTTTTAAGAATGAAAAAAGGCGACAGTGTAACTCTTTGCGACGGAGAGGGTATGTTTTACGATGCGACTCTTTCCGCCTTTGAGGATAAAACTGTTACAGCGGAAATAACGTCAACCTACACAGCCCCGACAGAGCCGTCTGTTCAGCTTACCGTATTTCAGGGAGTGCCTAAAAATCCCAAGCTTGAAACGGTCATTCAGAAACTGACGGAAATCGGTGCAGTAAGGCTTGTTCCAATGGATACAAAGCGTGCCGTGGCAAAGCTTGACAAAAGTGCAAAGGTAGACAGACTCAGAAAAATAGCCCAGGAAGCGGCAAAGCAAAGTAAACGCGGAATCGTGCCGGAAGTAACACAGTCAGTTCCGTTTAAAGAAGCGGTGAAAATGGCTGCACAGGCAGACCTTGCCCTTATTCCTTATGAAGAGGAGCAGGAGGTTTCGCTGAAAAGTGCTCTTCGTGGGAAAGCACCAAAGACCGTATCTGTTATGATTGGTCCTGAGGGCGGATTTGATGAAGCGGAAATCCTTCTTGCAAAGGAAGCAGGTATTCAGAGCGTAACTCTTGGAAAACGTATTCTCCGCACGGAAACGGCGCCGCTTACAGTGGCATCGGTGATTCTTTATGAACTTGGAGAAATGGAGTAAAATTAAAAAGGAGAGTTTATATGGCAGTTTTTAATAAATCAGATATTTTAATCCCAAAAAATACAGACCTTACAAAGTGGGCAGTTGTTGCCTGCGACCAGTATACATCGCAGCCCGAATACTGGAAGAGTGTAGCAGAAGAAGTTGGTGACAGCCCCAGTACACTTAATCTTGTATATCCGGAAGCATTTTTGTCAGAAGGAGACGCAAGAATTGAAAAAATCAATTCTGCAATGGCGGACTATGTGGAAAAAGGACTTTTCGACGTATATAAAAACTGCTTTATATATATAGAAAGAACTCTTTCGGGCGGCAGAGTGAGAAAAGGCGTTGTGGGTAGTGTAGACCTTGAAACTTATGATTTCCACAAAGGGGTAAAATGTCCCATAAGAGCAACAGAGGGAACCGTTCTTGAAAGAATACCTCCCCGGGTAAAAATCCGTGAGAATGCCCCTCTTGAGCTTCCTCACGTAATGCTTCTTGCAGACGACAAGGAAAAAACAATTATTGAAAAAATAAATAAGGGCAAAAAACTTTATGATTTTAAGCTTATGCAGAATGGCGGACACCTTGCAGGCTGGCTTGTGGAAGGGGATGAAGCAGATGCCCTTCTTGAAAGAGTTGAAAAATTTGCAGAAAATGCCCCCGACGGACTTATCTTTGCGGTAGGTGACGGAAACCACTCTCTTGCAACGGCTAAAACCTGTTGGGAAAATATAAAAGCTACTCTTTCCGATGCGGAAAAGGAGACACATCCTGCGCGTTTCTGTCTTATTGAGCTTGAAAATATCCACGATGATGTTCTTGAATTTGAGCCTATCCATAGAGTTGTGTTTGGTATTGACGATAAAAACAAGTTTATCAGAGAACTCATTGAAGCTCTGGGCTGCACTAACCTTGATAACGGTGGAGAAAAAATTGTTATTACAAAAGACGGTGAAGAGCTTCCTTTATATATAGGAAAACCCACCAGCCCTCTTGCGGTGGGAACAGTACAGAAATATCTCGACGAAATTGGTGCAGAAGTTGATTATATCCACGGTGATGATGTAACCGAAGAGCTTTCAAAGAAGGAAGGCGCAGTGGGAATTCTTCTTCCCAAACCTGAAAAAAGCAGCCTTTTTGAAACTGTTATAAAGGACGGCGCACTTCCCAGAAAGACCTTCTCAATGGGCGAGGCAAATGAGAAGAGATTTTATATGGAAGCAAAAAAAATCAGGTAAAAATTTCAAAAAATATTACATAATTAGCATTGAAAGCGTCTTTTTAATCCCTTTCGGGCATAAAATTGTAACATAATGCAACTTTTACAAAACCCCAATATCTTGGGGTTTTGTTTTTTTGTGAGCACAAATTTTTAAAAAAATATTACAAAGTTATAACAAAAATTGCAAAAAAGCTTGACAAACGTCGAATGTTTGATTATAATTACCCAAGGAAAAGGACGTGTATAAAATGTATAGCAATAAAAAACTCAGAATGATTACAGCGTTTGTTTGTGCTGTAACACTTATGGTTATAAATGCATCTCTTGCATTTGCAGCTCCTTACGGATTTAACAGTGTAGAAGATATAAGAAGCAAGGCTCTCACAAATTACCTTTCATCAAAGGGCATTCTTGCTATGGGTAAGGCAGTAGGCACAGTGAAAACAAATGCAGCTGTGGAGTTCTCTACCGAAACAGTAACAGAGACAGTAAAAGAGATTGTAAACTATAACACAATTAAAAGACTCAATTCAGAGCTTTCTGCAGGTGACACCGTAACAGTACGTGACGGTGCTCCCGGGGAGAAAGAAATCGTTTACAGTATTTGCTACGAAAACGGCGTGGAAGTATCAAGAGAAGTGGTGAGCAGCCACATTACAAAGGCACCTGTTGATAAAATCGTGGAATACTGTGTGGAAAATGACGATATTCAGGCAACCGCTTCTTCTGACGCGTCTGCTTCAAAGATCGGCACAAAGCCTGATTATAAGTATTACATCGACTGCGAGGCTACTGCTTACGATATGTCGGCAGAGGAAAACGGTGGTTATGCAGGACAGTCTGCAACAGGTGTTCCGCTTGAGAAGGGCGTTATCGCAGTAGATCCCAGGGTTATTCCTCTCGGAACGAGAGTGTATGTTGAAGCTATTGACGGCAGCTGGTCTTACGGCTATGCGGTTGCAGCGGATACAGGTGGAGCTATAAAGGGCAAGAGAGTTGACCTTTGCTTCAGAACAAGAAAAGAATGTATCCAGTTTGGCAGAAAACAGTGCAGAGTATACATTCTCAACTAAATATCGTTAAAAAGCCTGTCTGAGGAAAAAATTCCTTGGGTGGGCTTGTTTTTTGCATTAAAGAAGGTGTGCGTTTCATATATTTTACGGGTGATGATTATGAAAAGTGCATCCGGACTAATGAGAAACACTCTTCTTTTAACTGCAAGCAGTATATTTCTTCGGCTGTGCGCATTATGTTTTCAGGCATATATGGCATCGGAAATCGGTGCCGAGCAGCTCGGTATGTACGGCATAATAACCTCTGTCGGAGCAGTTTTTGCAACCGTAGCGATTTCCGGTGTGCGCTTCAGCGTGACAAGGCTTACTGCGGAGGAAATGAGCTGCCACGAAGCATATCCGCAAAAGCTTATGCGCAGTGCTTTTTTATATGCGACGATTTTCGGTACTGTTTCGTGCATCGGTATGTATTTTTCTGCAGAGCCTTTGTCGGTTGCGTACATTGCCGATGAGAGGGCAACTGTCCCCATACGGATAATGGCAGCGGCAATGCCTGCCATAGCGCTGGCAGCAGTTGTTGAAGGATATTTTACTGCAAGACAGAAAATTCTCAGACTCATTCTTACGCAACTGTTTTCACAACTTTCAAGAATGGCTTTTGCCATAGTCGGACTCGAAACACTGCTCAAAAAAGGTGCTTATCCTGCGGATATTCTTGCAGGCTCATTTTTTGTAGGCGAAACGGTTTTTGCTCTCGGAATGATGTTTTTGTGCATTCTGGACCGTAGCCGTACAGCAGAAAAGAGGAAAAGCGGCCGCGGAATGAAAGCTCTTGTAAAAACGGCTTTGCCTCTTGCAGTGAGTGCTTATATGCGGACGGGGCTTTCGTCTGTGGGGCAGGTTGTTATTCCGTCAGGTCTTAAAAAATCCGGAATGACCGGACACGGGGCACTTGCTACCTACGGCACAATAACGCAGATGGCACTACCTGCCATAATGTTTCCAATGGCGCTTTTGCAGGCAATGGGAGATATGCTTGTGCCGCGTCTTACAGAAGCACAAACCCGTGGGGAAAAGCTGTCGGTTAGCTATATCGTGAGCCGTTCGCTGAGGCTTAGTATGATTTTTTGTGCTATGGTTATGGGTGCAGTGCTTTTCTATGCCCGGGAGCTGGGAGAACTTCTTTATAAAAGCGCAGAGGCAGGACTATATATAAAAGCTTTTGCCGCGCTTATTCCGATAATTTATATTGACGCGGTAACCGACGGATGCCTGAAAGGGCTTGGTCAGCAGGTGTACTCAATGGCACTTAATGTGGCAGAGGGCGTGCTAAATGTGGTTTTACTGGTGATTTTTTTGCCAAAAGGAGCAATCGGTGCGTATATAGCCATAATGTACATAAAAGAGGGGCTCAATACTTATTTCAGTCTGCGTAGATTGACAGAGGTTGCTAAAGTCAGCTTTGATGTCGGGGTTATTTTCTCGGTAGCTCTTTGCACTGTGGGTGCGTGGTTGTTTGTGGGGATTACGGCAGTTGGGGGAACGGTTGCGAAAATTTTGCTTTACTGCATTTTCTATGTGCTTTTACTTTACCTTGCAAACAGTGTAACCCGGGATGACATAAAGTGGAGTATTTCACTCTTTTTCAATAATAAAATATAATTCTTTACAAAATAATTTTTTTGTGATATTATTACTTGAGGTATGTTCCGCATTATAAATTTGCGGAGATTTCCACAAACAAATGATAGGAGTCCGGGATATGAACTGTTCAGGATGCGGTACTCCCCTGAAGGAGGGGGCAGTACGTTGCAACTCCTGCGGACGGGAGATTGTGCTCAACAAACGCGGCAAAAAGCGAAAAAGAGCTGTTTACGAAGCTCCGTCAAACAGGGGACTTAAAATTGCATTAGTGATATTGTCGTGTGCTTTGGTGCTGTGCCTTGCGGTGATGGCTTTTTATTTCGGAATAATACCGACACCGTGGGATAGTCAGCAGTGTACAGTTTGCGGTGAGAATTTCGAAGGAGAGGGTGCTCTCTGCGAGAAATGCAGCATTGAAGAAATGCGGAGAAAAGACTGCGGTATGTGCGGCAAAACGCATACAAACGAAGAGCTGCTCTGTGATGACTGCCTCAGTCAGATAGATGAAAAAGCTTATTCGGAAGGATACTTCTGTTTTGTTTGTAACGAAAAAATTGATCGTACAGAGGTTACTTATATTTCTACGGCGGGCTTTGTGTTCTGCGGAAACTGTGATGAGGACTACACTTGCCACGAGTGTGGGCGTTCTTTTAAAATTCCCGACATCGCCTATGAGGACGGTAACGACAAATACTGTTACGAATGTTACGGTGAGATGGTAGTTGCCGAGTGCGGCGGATGCCATAATGACATACTCTATGACAGTGACTATAAAAAGGTGGACGAAACCTGTTATTGTATGGAGTGCTACAAAGTTCTTCCGCGCGGAACTTGCTCAGGTTGCGGTGAGACGATATACGAAAGTGACGATTATTACGGGGATTCCGGAAAATATTGCTGCAAGAAATGCTATTCGGGCGTCTGCAGAATATGTGATGAGATTCTCATCGGATATAACTATAAAAAGGTAGACGGCAGACTCTACTGCTACGAATGTTACGGCGGAAAAGACTATGTAGGTGACTGCGAGGAATGCGGTGACAAGGTTTTCAAAACGGATGCCGTAGAAAAGAACGGGAAGTATTACTGTTCCGATTGCGGTGAACTGCAAAATCAGTAAAAAAGAAAGGCGATGTGCTTTATGAGTGAAATTATTATACCGAAAAACTACGATGCCAAGCTTTCGCTTCGCGAAACACAGCGCGCAATAAAAATTATAAAGGATAATTTCCAGCGTATGCTTGCGACAGAGCTTAATCTTGACAGAGTTACAGCTCCTGTTATCGTTGCAAAGTCGAGCGGTATCAATGACGACCTCAGCGGTGTTGAACGAAAGGTTGAATTTGATATGAAAGAAACGGGCGAGGTGGCTGAAATTGTGCAGTCTCTTGCAAAGTGGAAGAGAATGGCGCTTTACCGCTACGGCTACGAGCCTGACGAGGGTATCTACACAGATATGAACGCTGTCCGCCGTGATGACAAGATGGATAATGTTCATTCTCTTTTTGTTGACCAGTGGGACTGGGAAAGAGTTATTAAGCCCGAAGACAGAAATATCGAATTCCTTAAGAATATAGTAAGAAAAATCGTTAAGGCAGCGGCAGACACACAAAGTGCTCTTTGCGTGTCATTCCCGTGTCTGCAGAAAACAATAGAGCGTGAGGTTTTCTTTATAACTTCTCAGGAGCTTGAGGATATGTACCCGGGGCTTGATGCAAAGGAACGTGAGCACGCCATAACAAAAGAGCATAAGACGGTTTTCCTTATGCAGATTGGAAAAGCTCTCAGAAGCGGACAGCCTCACGATGACCGTGCACCCGACTATGATGACTGGGAACTTAACGGTGACATTCTTGTTTGGAATGATGTTCTTGACAGAAGTGTAGAGCTTTCGTCTATGGGTATTCGTGTTGATGCCAAGTCTCTTAAAAAACAGCTTGAACTTACAGGAAAAACTGACAGAATGAAGTTTGACTATCATAAAATGATTGCTGACGGAACCCTTCCTCTTACAATCGGTGGCGGTATCGGTCAGTCAAGACTTTGTATGCAAATGCTGGGCAGAGCCCACATTGGTGAAGTACAGGTAAGCGTGTGGCCGGAGGCTATGCGTAAAGAGTGTGAAGAGCACGGAATATTCCTTCTGTAAGGGATGCTAAAAAAACAAAACAAACACCCATTCGGAATAACCCCGAATGGGTGTTTTTATACTAACTGATTTTTATATTTTCGGGGAGATACCCCTGTTAATTGTTTGAATCTGCGTGAAAAATATATGTAGTCATCGTATCCGCATTTTTCGGAAATTTCATAAAGAGACATCTGAGAGCCGTACACGTCAATCAGATACCGTGCGTGTTGTATGCGAATATCTGTAAGAAATTCGGTGGGGGTTTTTCTCATTTGCTTTTTAAACTGTGCGCGGATGTAGTCCTCGGCATATCCGCTTTTGTTAAGTACATAAGAAAGGTTTATATCGGGATTATGGAAATTTTCCGTGATTTCGTGAATAATCTCTTTCAAAGCGAGGGTCATACTGTCATCTAGCCGGATATTCTGAAGCAGAAAATGTGCAAAGGCGTTGCATAGTGATGCCACATAATCAGGATTTTCAAACCGGTTGTTATAAATCATATTTGCAAGGAGGGCACCCTCCTTTTTTTCATTGTCAGAAATAATTACGGGTTCCGACAAATTGAAAATCTGATTGAATTCACCGTTTATATAAATTCGCGCGGGAGAAGTATCAGGGTGTGAACTATGCAGAGTATCAGGTGGAACAATAATGATATTTCCTGCAGAAACAGGCACTTTTTTATCCTGAGTGCAAAAATAACTGTCTCCGTCAATATAGACTATAACTTCATAGCTTTTGTGTTTATGAGGTGCAGACACCTCTTTTGTAATATTAATATTATACTTCATACAATCACCGTGAAAATTATACTATAAATCTATCTTTTATGCAAGTTGATTTATAAAAATACATAACATATTGTGAAAAAAAGTGCTATAATTCCTACGGTGTTAAAGAAAAGAGTTGATTTTAGTGAGAAAAAGACATGTAGATATGTTACAGGGACCTATTACAAGAGGTCTTATTACAATGTTTTTGCCGATTTTGATAATGAATGTTATGACAACGCTCTTCACAGTTGTTGATATGACGGTGCTTCGTATATATGCAAACGACAATGCAGTTGGCTCAGTTGGTGCCTCGGGAATGCTTATAACGCTTTGTACAAGCCTTGTTATCGGTGTGTCGGCAGGAGCGAATGTTACTCTGGCGAGAAGTCTTGGAAAAGGGGATCAAAAAGAGTCTGAAAGAATCGTGTCAACGGCGATTCTTGTATCGGTTTTCGGCGGTATTCTGCTTGCGACTATCGGGATAATCTTTGCTGAAACATTCCTTAGACTTATGGATTGTCCGCCTGAACTTCTTTCGGACGCTGTGCTTTATTTCAGATTGTACTTTTTAGGTGTGCCGCTTTCAATGATTAACAGTTACTCAACCTCAATACTCCGTGCAACAGGAAACACGAAAAGTCCGATGAATTTTGTTCTTATTGGTGGTGTGGTAAAGGTTATAACAAACTTTGTACTGGTTGCTCTTATTGGTTTGGATGTAGAAGGCGTAGGCATTGCAACTATCGTGTCGTGGCTCGTAATGGGTTCATTAAGTTTTATAGCCGTTCTGAAAAGTGATGTTGTATATGTCAGATTCAAAAAAATCAAATTCTATGTCAAAGAATTCAAGGAAATGATTTTTATTGGTATCCCGTCTGGCCTTCAGACTGCACTGTATTCTCTTGCAAACGTTATTATTATGACTGCAGTAAACGGTTTTGGTGCCGCAGCAACAACAGGTGTTTCTATTGCAAATCAGTTTGACGGAATAATGTATCAGATTATTTATGCTCCGTCGCTGGCTACGACTCCTTACGTTGCACAGAATCTCGGTGCGAACAATATTCCCAGAGTAAAAAAGACGGTTTTGCGTGCAGTACTTATTACTGCCGGAATGGGGTTGTTTTTTGGCTCGCTTTCAGCATTTTTCTCTGGAAGCCTTTCGTCCATTATGTCGGGGAATCCTGAAGTTATAAAGTATTCACAGCAGAAAATGATTCTTGTTTCAAGTACATACTTCCTTTCGGGGATAAACGAAATCATGGGCGGTGTTCTTAAAGGGATGGGTAAGCCTATTATTCCAACTGTTGCAACAATGATTTATATGTGCGCCATCAGATTTGTGTGGGTATACGTAGTTTTTCCGCTTTGCCCGCAGAATTTAACGTTTCTTTATCTTATCTGGCCTATCGGATGGATACTGTCAATTATAACGCTTATGTTTTTCTATTTTCCTGCAATCAGAAAACTGAAACAAAAAGCACTTGCTCTATAAAAAAGAAGCGTGCCGCTTCACCCATGTCGCGCACCTGCAAATGTCAAACATAGCTTCACGCGAATAAAATTACGCAAATTCCTATAAGGTAAAAAAAGGTTGTAGCAAAATGAATATTTATGCAGTCCATTTCTTTGGGACAGTCCCGAAATGGCTCACATAAATATTTACTCATTTTACTACAACTTTTTTTCTTTCGTTTTATTATCAAAATAACCAAAAATAATAAAATATTCGCAAGTCCTTTGTGCAAAGTGACGAATAAAAGTAAAAAATATTGTATGATTTACGGATATGTAAAATCTTATATATGTAGTAAAATTATATTATATAAGACGGGGGTATTGACATAAAAAAACAGTCAAAAAGAAAAAACCCCCTGGAAAGGACGGTTAAGGCAATGAACGTATTTAGTGGAGAAAGTATAAGAAACGTAGTAGTATTAGGACACGGCGGAGCAGGAAAGACGTCGCTTGTTGAAGCGATTTTACATAAAGCCGGTGCATCTGACAGATTCGGTAAGATTGCAGACGGAACTACTGTAAGTGACTATGACGCAGAAGAAATCAAGAGAAAGATTTCAGTTAATCTTTCAATGGCTCCCTGCGTATGGCATACTCCCAAAATAGCTGATTCAAAGCTTAACCTGATTGATACACCCGGGTATTTTGATTTTGCGGGTGAAGTTGCAGGTGCCCTTCATGCGGCAGAAAGTGCTCTCATCGTTGTCAATGCAAAAAATGGTGTACAGGTTGGTACTGAAAAAGCTTGGAAGGCTGCTACAGACCGCGGTATGGCAAGAATGATTTTCATTAACTGTATGGACGACGAAAATGCAAACTTTGATAAGGTAGTTGAGCAAATCAACGATAAGTTCGGTGCAAGTGCCGCTGTTTTCAGAATTCCGATAAAGGAAGGCAAGGATATAAAGGGTTATGTAAACGTAGTAAGTGCAAAGGCATACCTTGTTGAAAACGATGTTGAAACAGAAATTCCGATTCCCGCAGAAATGCAGGCAAGTTACGATAAGTATCACGACAAGCTTGTTGAGGCTGTTGCTCTCACAAGTGATGAGCTTCTTGAAAGATATTTTGCAGGCGATGTAATCACTGACGAAGAAATGCGTGCAGTCCTTAAGGGCAGCGTTAAGCAGGGTCAGGTTGTTCCCGTATACGGCGGTTTCTGCACAGGTAAGACATTTGCAGTTCGTTCTCTTATGGATGCTATGCTTAAATATCTTCCCTCTCCTGTTGAGGCAGAAACTACTCCTGCTTGCGACGCAGGTGCAGAGCTTAATGCTCTTACATTCAAGACTCTTGCAGACTCTTACGGTAAGATTTCTCTTATCCGTGTAATGAGCGGTACTCTGAAAGCTGACTCTACAGTTTACAACATAACAAAGGGTGCAAGCGAAAGAATCGGAAAGCTCTATGTTCTTCGTGGCAAAAAGCAGGAAGAGGTTGCTGAGCTTAAAGCAGGTGATATTGGTGCGGCTACAAAGCTTGCTTGCACACTTACAGGTGACACTCTCGGTAAGCAGGGTGCAGAAGCTGTTGACGAAATCGAATTCCCCAAGCCTGTAATTACTATGGCAGTTGTTCCACAGGCAAAGGGCGACGAAGAAAAAATCAGTGCAGGTCTTTCAAAGCTTCGTGAAGAAGATCCCACGTTCAAGGTTACAAATAATAAAGAAACAAAGCAGATGGTTATCTCCGGCGTAGGCGAGCTTCATCTTGATGTTATTTCAAGTAAGCTCAAGACAAAATTCGGTGTAAGTATGGGTCTTGAAGAGCCGAAGATTGCTTACAGAGAAACTATCAGAAAGCCCGTTAAAGTTCAAGGCAGACATAAGAAGCAGTCTGGCGGTCACGGTCAGTTCGGTGATGTGTGGATTGAATTCAGCCGTCATGAAGGCACAGAGCTTATATTTGAAGAAAAGATTGTGGGCGGTGCAGTTCCCAAGAACTACTTCCCCGCAGTTGAAAAGGGACTTCAGGAATCTATTCAGAAGGGTGTTCTTGCAGGTTATCCCGTAGTTGGTCTTAAGGCAGTTCTTGTTGATGGTAGCTATCATCCCGTTGACTCTTCAGAAATGGCGTTCAAGGTTGCCGCAGGCATCGCCTACAAAGACGGTCTTACACAGGCGAGCCCTGTTCTGCTTGAGCCCATCGGTCATCTTGAAGTTAAGATGCCTGAAGATCTTATGGGTGATATCATCGGTGATATCAATAAGCGTCGCGGCAGAATTCTTGGTATGAATCCTATCGGTGACGGACTTGGTGAAGTTATTGCAGAAGTTCCCGAAGCTGAAATGTGTAAATACGCAACAGACCTTCGCAGTATGACAAGAGCAAGAGGCAGCTTCACATTCGAATTTGAAAGATATGAGGAAGCTCCCGATGTGATTGCACAGAAGGTAATAGCAGAATCAAAAGCTGAGTAATTTTTGGGAATGTTAAAAAATTAACTTAAAAGAGCGTTTGCGACTGCAAACGCTCTTTTGTGTTGTGAATAAAATTTTATTCAGGAATAAAGAAGATGTTCTTTTGTAACCAAAAGAACCAAAAGTTCCGGGGTTCCGATTCCCCAGCCCCCCGCGTTTTTGGTACTTTTTGCTCCAAAAAGTACAACAAGGTATCCCTCAAGAGTGAGGGTATGGGTGTTGATGTGTGCGTCAAAACACATTTTGTCTTTAAATCGATAAAAAAATACTGTTTTTCTGCGTAAAACGGGCAAAATATACTTGCAATTAGCGAAAATGATGGTATAATAATTAAGATAGAGTATTATGCGACTCTTTCGGCAATTATAGGAATTGTAATTTATATATTTATATAATTTTATGAGGTGATTTAAATGTTAAACAAAAAAACTATCGAAGACATCGAAGTAAAGGGTAAAAAGGTCCTCGTAAGATGCGACTTTAACGTTCCCCTCGATGCAGACGGAAACATCACAGACGAAAACAGAATCGTAGGCGCTATGCCCACAATCAAGTATCTTGCAGATAACGGTGCAAAGGTTATCCTTTGCTCACATATGGGTAAGCCTAAGGGTGAGCCCAAGCCCGAGTTCTCACTTGCACCCGTTGCAAAGAGACTTTCAGAAAAGCTCGGTAAGGAAGTAGTATTTGCAGCTGACGCTAACGTAGTTGGCGAAAATGCAAAGGCAGCTGTAGCAGCTATGGCAGACGGCGATATCGTTCTTCTTGAAAACACACGTTACAGAGCTGAAGAAACAAAGAACATCGAAACCTTCAGCAAGGACCTTGCTTCTCTTGCAGAAATCTTTGTTAACGATGCATTCGGTACAGCTCACAGAGCACACTGCTCAACAGTTGGCGTTGCAGATTATCTTCCTGCAGTATGCGGTTACCTTATCCAGAAAGAAATCGAATTTCTCGGTAACGCAGTTAATAACCCCGTTCGTCCTCTTGTTGCAATCCTTGGCGGAAGCAAGGTTTCAAGCAAAATCAGCGTAATTGAAAACCTTCTTGACAAGGTTGACAAGCTCATAATCGGTGGCGGTATGGCATATACATTTATGGCTGCAAAGGGCCAGGAAGTTGGCGACAGCCTTCTTGAAAAGGACTATATCGACTACGCAAAGGAAATGATGGAAAAAGCAGGCGACAAGCTTCTTCTTCCTGTTGATACAGTTGTTGCAAAGGCATTTGATAACGATGCTGAAAGCAAGGTTGTAGGCGAAGGCGGCATCGAAGCAGGCTGGCAGGGCCTTGACATTGGTCCCAAGTCAATCGAGCTTTTCTCAAGCGCTGTTAAGGATGCAAAGACAGTTGTATGGAACGGACCTATGGGCGTATTCGAAATGGAAAACTTTGCAAAGGGTACAAACGCTATTGCACAGGTTCTTGCTGAAATCGATGCTACAACAGTAATCGGTGGCGGAGACAGCGTTGCAGCTGTTAATCAGGCAGGTCTTGGCGATAAGATGTCACATATCTCAACAGGTGGCGGTGCAAGCCTTGAATTCCTTGAAGGTAAAGAGCTTCCCGGTATTGTAGCACTTGCTGACAGATAATTGCAAAACGGGATGTTAAAAATGCCCAGAGCGTTCGTTGGCAGCAGAGTATAATAAAAAGTATGCAAAAATCAAAAAATATGGTTTTCGGTTGAAATCCGTGTGACGGATTTCGATTTGATGCCAACGAACTACGAACAAACTTCACCTCTCGGCGTATCCACATACGCCTTCGGGTTCAGTTTGTCCGTTCTGAACATTTTTCCCTATCCCTTTGGTAAATAAGATTAAATGTTAAGGGGATGCCCCTTAACAATCCCCTTTGGGTACTACAAGATTTGAAAGGATTGAATATAATGAGAAAAATACTTGCTGCAGGAAACTGGAAAATGAACAACACTCCTTCTCAGGCAGAAGCTATGATTAATGAACTTAAAGGTAAGGTTGCAGGTTGTAAGAACGACGTTCTTATCTGCCCCACATTTGTATGCCTTGATGCCGCTGTTAAGGCAGCTGCAGGCTCAAACATTAAAATCGGTGCACAGAACCTTCACTTTGAAGACAAGGGTGCTTTTACAGGTGAAGTAAGTGCACAGATGCTTAAGGAAATCGGCGTTGAATACGTTATTATCGGTCACAGCGAAAGACGTGAGTACTTCGGTGAAACAGACGATACTGTAAACGCAAAGGTTATTCAGGCCCTTAAATACGGTCTTATTCCCGTTCTTTGCTGCGGTGAATCACTTAAGCAGAGAGAAGATACAATCACATTTGACTTCATCCGCAGTCAGATTAAGATTGCATTCCGTGGTATATCCAAGGAAGATGCAACAAAGATTGTTGTTGCTTATGAGCCTATCTGGGCTATCGGTACAGGCAAGGTTGCTACGAGCGAGCAGGCTAACGAAGTTTGTGCTGACATCCGTGAATGCCTTAAGGGTATCTACGATGAAGAAACTGCGAACAATATCCGTATCCTTTACGGTGGCAGCGTAAACAAGGATTGTGCTGCAGAGCTTTTCGCTATGAGCGATATCGACGGTGGTCTTGTTGGCGGTGCAAGCCTTAAGCCTGAGGACTTCTCAATCATCTGCAACGCGTAAGTTTAAATGCGAAATGTGGAGTGCGAAATGCGAAATGAAGGAAAATTTTTGCTAAGGCAAAAATCTTTGTTTTGAAATAAAAGATTTTCTCTGCAGAGAAAATCAACCAACATTTCGAACTTGAAACTTTGTTTCGGTACAACTAAAAAGAGGGGTGGTGTAACAACTCTGTTTTACACCACCTTTTGTGACTTTTTTATGAAAGGTATGAATACAAAATGACAAAGAAACCTGTTATGCTTATGATACTCGACGGTTACGGTTACAATCCCGCAACCGAGGGTAATGCTATATACAGCGCAAAAACTCCCGTTATGGATAAGCTTATGGAAACTTGCCCGAATACACTTATCAATGCCAGCGGTATGGACGTTGGTCTTCCTGACGGACAGATGGGTAACAGTGAGGTTGGTCACACAAACATCGGTGCAGGCAGAGTTGTGTATCAGGAGCTTACAAGAATTACAAAGGCAATCTCTGACGGGGATTTCTTCGCAAACGATGCTTTTATGAAAGCAGTTGACAACTGTAAAAAGAATGACAGTGCACTTCACCTTTTCGGACTTCTTTCCGATGGTGGTGTTCACAGTCATATCAATCATCTTTTTGCCGCTATTGAAATGGCAAAGAAAAACGGTCTTACAAAGGTTTACGTTCACGGATTTATGGACGGACGTGACGTATCTCCTACAAGCGGTATTGACTTTGTAAAGGCTCTTCAGGATAAAATGGCAGAAATCGGTGTTGGCAAAATCGGTGTTCTTTCAGGCAGATACTATGCTATGGACCGTGACAACCGCTGGGAAAGAGTTGAAAAGGCTTACGCAGCTCTTGTTTACGGTGAGGGTGAAAAGAATCCGGATGCAGTGGACGCTATGCAGAAATCTTACGACAATGACGTAACTGACGAATTTATCGTTCCCACCGTTGTTACCGAGGGTGCAACAATTGGTGCAAACGACAGTGTTATCTGCTTCAACTTCCGTCCCGACAGAGCAAGAGAAATCACACGTACATTCGTGGATGCCGATTTTGACGGATTTGAAAGAAAGAATGGCTTCTTCCCCTTGTATTACGTATGTATGACACAGTACGATGCAACTATGCCCAATGTTGACGTTGCATTCAAGCCCGAGTCACTTACAAATACATTTGGCGAGTACATCGCTTCAAAGGGACTTACACAGCTTCGTATTGCAGAAACAGAAAAATACGCACACGTTACATTCTTCTTTAACGGTGGTGTCGAAGCTCCTTACGAAAACGAGGACCGTGCACTTATCGCTTCTCCCAAGGTTGCAACATATGACCTTCAGCCTGAAATGAGTGCCGTTGAAGTAACTGAAGAAGTATTAAAGAGGATTGAAAGCGACAAATACGATGTAATTATTCTTAACTATGCAAACTGCGATATGGTTGGTCACACAGGCGTGTTTGAATGTGCAGTTAAGGCAGTTGAGACTGTTGATACCTGTATGGGCAGAGTAATTGATGCAGTAAAAGCAAAGGGCGGTATCGTATGTGTAACTGCAGACCACGGTAATGCAGACCAGATGGTTGACCCCGAGACAAAGGATGTATTTACTGCACATACGACAAATCCCGTTCCTTTCATTGTTGCAGGTAAGGATTGCCAGCTTCGTGAAGGCGGCAGACTTGCAGATATTGCGGCTACACTTCTTGATATTATGGGACTTGAGAAGCCGGCTGAAATGTCAGGCGAAAGCTTAATAAAATAAAGGGAATGTTAAAAACACCCATACCGCATTTGAATGCGGAATTCGGAATACGGAGTGCGGAATGTACAGTTCAGTTTGTGTGTTCGCAAATTTTTCCTATCCCTCAGGTTGATTGAATAAAAATATTTCTAAACATAGGTGAGTTTTAATGGATAATAGAGCTATAGGCGTATTTGACAGCGGCCTTGGCGGACTCACTGCGGTAAGAGAACTTAACAGGGTAATGCCCGGTGAAAACATCATATATTTTGGTGACACCGGGCGTGTCCCTTACGGTAACCGCAGCCGTGAAACCATAATCCGCTATACAAAAGAGGATATTGAATTTCTCATAAAGCACGATATAAAGCTTGTCATAGCGGCATGCGGTACGGCAAGCAGCGTGGCACTTCCTTATCTTAAAGATAAGTTCAATATAAAAATAATGGGTGTTCTTGAAAGTGCTTGCGAAGCTGCCGTAAAAACGACAAAGAACGGAAAAATCGGTGTTATCGGTACGGCAGGCACAATAAAAAGCGGAAAGTATGAAGAAATAATAAAAAACATAACAGATAAGGTGAGTGTTTTTTCAACACCCTGCCCGATGTTTGTACCTCTTGTTGAAAACGGATATGCAGACAGTGAGGCGGCAAGGCTTATTGCAAAAGATTACCTTGCTTCACTTAAATCGGAAAATGTGGATACTCTTATCTTGGGATGCACACATTACCCCTTGCTAAAAGGTGTAATATCAGATATAATGGGAGAAGAGACAACACTTCTCAGTCCCGGAGAGCTTACGGCGATAAGTGCCAGAGAGTATCTTCGGAAAAACAGCCTTTTGTCAGAGCGACAGACAGGCGGAAGAAACGAATTTTATGTTTCTGATTCAGTTGAGAATTTTGCTAATCTTGGCAGTACGTTCCTCGGCTCGGATATCGGGGATGAGGTTCGGAAAACGGAGGCATTTACATAATGAAAAAGGATGTTTATATATCCATAAAAGGCTCGCAGTCCTATGAGGATGATCAGAACAAAATGGAAGTTACGACTGCAGGCAAATTCTACGATAAAGACGGAAAGTATTATGTGACTTACGTGGAGGGTGAGCTTACCGGTATGGAAAAATGCACCACCACAATCAAGGTTTCGCCTGATGGCATCGTGACAATGATGCGTCACGGACAGACAAATACTCACATGATATTTGAAAAAGACAAATGCCATATCGGGCATTACGAAACACCTTACGGTGATTTCACAATCAGTGTTACGGCAAATAGTATTGATGTTTCTCTGGATGATAACGGTGGGAATATTGATATTGATTATATAATGGACATAAACAATGTTGCCCGTTCAAGAAACGGAATTTCACTTACTATAAGAGCGTAGGAGGAAATAGAAATGGCAAACACACTTAGAGCTAAAAAAGTACAGATTTACAATGCGGTAGAGGCTGCTGCGAAAAAAGCATATCCCGAGGTGGAAATCCCTCAGTTCACAATAGAAAATCCTAAGGACAGAAACCACGGTGACTATGCGGTTAACACTGCAATGATGCTGGCAAAGGCGGCTAAATCAAACCCCAGAGCTATTGCGGAAAACATTGTCGCAAATATTGACGCAGAAGCAATCGGCGCAGAAAAAATCGAGATTGCAGGTCCCGGTTTCATCAATTTCTACCTTGATAAGAGCTATCTTTATAACGTTCTTTGTGAAATCGAGACAGAAGGTGCATCTTACGGTAACGTAAATGTTGCTGACGGTAAAAAGGTTGTTGTGGAATTTGTCAGTGCAAACCCCACAGGTCCTATGCACATGGGTAACGCACGTGGCGGTGCTCTGGGTGATACTCTCAGCAATGTTCTCAGTCGTGCCGGATGGGATGTAACAAAGGAATTTTACATAAACGATGCAGGTGCACAGATTGACAAATTCGGCAGAAGCCTTGATGCAAGATATATCCAGATTCTTAAAGGCGAGGATGCGGTAGAATTTCCCGAGGATGGTTATCAGGGTGACGACATCCGAGTTCACGCGCAGAATTATATAGACAAATACGGTGACATCCTTCTTGATAAGGAAGAGCAGGAAAGAAAGGATGCTCTTGTAGAATACGCGCTTCCTCTTAATATTGCCGCACTTAAGGAAACTCTCACACGTTACGGCATAAATTATGATGTGTGGTTTTATGAAAGCACACTTCACAACGGTGGCAGTGTGTCAGAAACACTTGAAAAGCTTAAGGCAAGCAATATTACTTATGAAAAAGACGGTGCTCTCTGGATTAAATCCACAGAATTCGGTGCTGAAAAGGACGATGTTCTTGTAAGAGCAAACGGCATTCCCACATATTTTGCGGCTGATATTGCATATCACCGTAACAAGCTTGAGGAGCGTAATTTTGACCTTGCTATAAATATCTGGGGTGCAGATCACCACGGACACATTGCAAGAATGAAGGGTGCGATGGAAGCGGTAGGCATCAGCGGTGACAAACTTGATGTACTTGTAATTCAGCTTGTAAGACTTATGCGTAACGGTGAAATTGCAAGAATGAGCAAGCGTACAGGTAAAATGATTACCCTTGCCGACCTTATTGACGAAATCGGTATTGATGCGGCTAGATTCTTCTTCAATATGCGTGCTGCAGGCAGTCACATGGACTTTGACCTTGACCTTGCAGTAAGTCAGACTAACGAAAACCCCGTGTTCTATGTTCAGTATGCACACGCGAGAATTTCTGCGATTATCCGCCTTCTTCAGGAAAGCGGCGTAACAGTTCCTGCGTACAGCGACATAGACGCAGGCCTTCTAACAAAGAAGGAAGAGCTTGAGCTTCTTGAAGTTCTTGCAAAGCTTCCTGATGAAATCCGTGCTTCTGCGGAAAGCTTTGACCCCAGCAACCTTACACATTATCTTATAGATGTTGCGTCACACTTCCACTCATTCTACAATGCGTGCCGTGTTCGTGACGAAGAGGAAAATCTTATGCGTGCAAGACTTAAGCTTATTGCGTCATGCCGCACAGTAATCAAAAACGTTCTTGATATATTGGGTGTAAGTGCTCCCGAAAAAATGTAAAGCAGCGGGGGATGTAAAAAAAGTCCAGAACGCAAAAAGGCGAAAATGAAACGGATTGTAGACGGTTTATGATAGTCAAATTGTATTAATTTTGTTGAAAAATCTCATTTTATTCGATTTTTCTTAATTTATATGCCTTTTTGCTACGAACAAACTTCGTCACTCGCTGTATACACATACAGCTTCGGATAACCCAAAGCTTACGCTTTGGCTCAGTTTGTCCGTTCTGAAGCATTTTTTCCTATCCCCGAAGGAATGTTAAAATTGCCGGGAACGCAATTGAATTCGGAGTGCGAAATGTGGAGTCAGATAAATATAACAAAAAGGTTTTCTCAAAAGAGAAAACCATCCATCGCCGTAAAAGTCATCGCATCAATTTCGTGCCATACCACGGGCACTCATTTCTGCGGACTTTCTGCCATGCAGTATACTTTACCGTTTATGTTCGCTTTCAGCTCCATTCACGGAGTATACTGTAATTTCGAACTTCGAACTTCTCATTTCGAATTTATTAAAGAAAGGGTGTTATTATGAAAAAGAAAATACTGTCTTTACTTCTTACGGTTGTTATGGCGTTTTCTCTTGTAACGGTCCGTGCAGAAGAAAATGCAATGCACCCGGAGGAACAGCAGGTAAAGGAGTATTCCGACTCGTTTGTAAAAACCGCCATAAGGCTGTATGCTCACGACCTGGCGGAGAACTACTACTACGGTGTTCCTGATGAGGAGCTTCTTTATGCTGTAATATGCAGTGCTGTTGAAAACGGCAAGGTTGACCTTAATAAAGCTATAGAGGCAATGATAAAAGCTTTGGGCGATGAGCACGCTGCCTTCTATTCTCCTGAGGAATATAAGTCGCTTATGGAAGACGTTTCGGGTGAATTTTCCGGTATAGGCGTTATTATTTCAAAGCACGAAAAAGGCGTATTTGTAAACTCTGTCATTGAGGATTCTCCGGCACAGAAGGCGGGCATAAAAAACGGTGACTATATTACTGCAGTAAACGGTGTTTCCATACAGGGAATGGAAGTTGATAATGTAAGAGGTCTCATTGTGGGTGCAACTGATTCGGAGGTTACGGTTACCGTTCTTCGAGGTGCGGAAACCTTTGATGTTGTTTGTATCAGAGGACCCGTTGCGCTGTCCAATACACAAAATCAGATGCTTACTGATGATATAGCCTATCTGAAAATCATTCAGTTTGCACAGAATACCCCTGAAGAAGTAGATAAATATGTAAAGACTCTCAGAGAAAACAATGTAAAAAAGCTTGTTATTGACCTTCGGGATAATCCCGGTGGTGACCTTGGTGCAGCTGTCAGTATAGCAAACACTTTTATAAGCGCAGGCAGAATAGCAGAGCTAAGGTATAAGGACAAAGCAAATAATACCTACATTAAATCAAATAATTTCAATGCTCCCAGACTTAAGATTGCAGTTCTTGTGAATGAGAACAGTGCTTCTGCCAGTGAATTTCTTTCAATGGCTATCCAGTCAAGGGGCACAGGTAAAATCATAGGTACAAAAACATACGGCAAGGGCAGTATGCAGACAGTGCAGAGAACATTTACCGGTGCCGGAGTAAAATACACAGTTGGCGAATTTTATTCCATTAAAGGAAAAAGAGTTCATACTGTCGGCATAACTCCCGATATTGTTGTAGAAAATGACGTAATATCAGTTGATGAATCCTCCTTTGTAGAGATTGACTTTGACAAACTTAACGAGGCAGGAAAAGACGGAGAGATGAATCTTGCCCTTGAGCAAAGACTTGCGGCTGTAGGTCTTCTAAAAGAAGCTGACGAGGTTTTTGACGGTGCTACGACAGCTGCAGTAAAGGAGCTTCAGATTGTGCTCGGATATGAAGCAACAGGAGTCCCCGGCTTATATGAGTATATGTACCTTAACGACTTTGACTACGATTTTGAAACAGTAGTAGATAACCAGCTTGATGCGGCAATTGAGCATTTGTCCAGATAAAACAACCAATTTATTGAAAAGAGGTGAAAAGAGTGCGTTTTGAATTGTTGAAACCAAATAAAATCAAGGTAATAGTTGAGCCAAGCGACCTTGAGAAATGGGGAATAACCGCAGATGAAATTGCGAAAAATACTCCCGAAACGCGAGACATATTCTTTGAAATGCTCCGTCAGGCAGAAAAGGAAACGGGATTTTCCTGCAGTAATGCGCGCCTTGTAGTGGAGGCGGCAATTCAGTCGGGCAGCAATGAGCTGACACTCTTTGTCACAAAGGTTGACTCCGACGAGGAAAAAGCTCTGTTTGATAAAATATCTTCGGCAATGCCTCTTTTCACAAAAGATAAGAAGAAGGCTCCGCCAAAAGAGCCTGAAAAAAAAGAAAAGCTAAGCACAATTATAGAGCTTGCCGATTTTGAAGATGTTGTTAAAATGTGTCATACAATGCGCGAATGTATGTGGGGCAGCCTTTATTCCTACAAGGATAAATACTATATGACAATGCTGCCATCATACATAAAAAAAGCGTCAGAATTCGGAGCTGTATGCCCCGAAGAGTACAGAAGCGTGGTGGAAGAGCACGGAACCCCTGTTGTGATGAACAGTGCGTTCCTTACAATTCGTAACAGATTTGATGAATAAATAAAAGACACAACAAAAAATCACGTAATACTGAGTATTACGTGATTTTTTGTTGTGTGTAAATTTTCAAGTAAGATGCTCATTATGCATCCTACTGCTTATTCTACCGTAACTTCTGTCTTTTCTGCAAAGGGCCTTAATCTCCAGAAGTCTTCCCAGAGAAGTATTTTAACTTCGTCCGGTTTTTCTCCCTCGTAGCCAACTTGTACGTTACCACTCTTGGAGGTGTTGTCGATGACTGAGGAAGTAACTCCAGCGAACTTTCCGTCTACATACGATGTGACAAACATTGTTGTTTCCATCGTAGGCACTTTGGTAAGCTCGTAATCAATTGTTATCATTTCCTCTTCTTCGTCCACACTGGCTTCAACTTCTTTGAACTCTGCAACCTTGTATGTGAAACCAAGATGCGGGAATCCGTCATTAACAGTTTCATCAAGATGCCATACTTCCCAGAAGTTCCATTCTTCAGCATATTCGTTGTGCTCTTCGATATATGAGCAGTATGTCTTCTTGTCCTTGAGCTGTGCAGAGGTTTTTCCCTGTATATCCCAAAGAGTTTCTGCTGCAGTAGGAGCTATATTAAATCTGTCGGTGTTATAGAAGCATGAGGATGGCATCACAACGTTTCCGGGGGTAAATGAATAACCTACAAAGCCGGCAAGTGTAATTTCATCGTTTTCTGCTTTGTTATTTACAGTTACAGAAGAATTACTGTAGCAGCTTTCGAAGAAACCATTATAAAATTCCGCAGCGAAGCCTGTTACCAACGCAATATCTGTACAATTACTGTTTGCGTTAAATGTAATTTTTACGTCTGAATAGCAATTGAATATATGCGTGTTATCACCGGAGCCTATGAAACCACCGATATATACATCTTCGTCGTCAGGTGTGTAATAGCTTGTTTCCATAGTGCCCGAAACATAGCAGCTATCTATATGCGAATCTCTGCTTTCTGCGGCAAGACCACCCCAGTACAGAGCGCTGTTATGGGAATCTGTTTCTCCGCCATAAGCTATTTCAAGGCCAAGGTCACGGATTTCAGCTTCGCGTATTCTTGTGAAGAAACCGGCAAGATTACGTGTTCCGGAAGTATCGTTTACGGGAGAAATCACTACGTTTCTTACAACGTGCTTATTACCGTCAAAAATTCCGGTAAAGGCATCAGTTCCGTTAAAATCGAGAGAACCAATTGGTGTCCAGGGATTCACAAGCTCAATATCGTTCATAAGAATATATTTTCCGTCAAGGTTGTTGCGAACGTTATTGAGGTCTTCTTCCGTATAAATTCTTGTATACTCAACGGTGTTGTAAATGGGTCTGATTGTCATATCGCTTGTTACGACTGCAACAGGTCTTTCCCAATCAACAAAGTCATATTCCACACCGTTTTTGTAACCCTCGAAAACGGCAATGCCCGGATCGGGAATTGTGTCACCTTCCTTGACAATTCTTGTGCAAAGCTCGTGGCCGTTCATATCAACGTAGGTGAGTGTGTATCTGGGTGTGGTGTATACCCCATTAACACTGTCAATTTTAAAGCCATACTCTGAATTATAGTTTGAAAGGGGACGAAATTCTATTGTGAACTTGGTTCCGGGAACGGTAAATGTTTTTCCTGAAATTTCAGAGCCTGATGTAGCGCTTACTACCTGATTGCCGTAAGCATCATAAAGGTAAAAAATAGCTCTTTCAAATGACCAGCCGGTTTTATCTGAGAATTTAACTTCAAGACTGTCGGCTTCTGTGTTGTGATTATATTCGTAGGTATATACCGATTCTGTTAATTTGTAAGGATGCGCGGACTCAAAATATCCGGTAGTTTCAGCGTATTGTGCACGAGCGTACAGGTCGCTTCTTACGGATACAAGTGAGCGCTCACAATCCCATCCGGTAAAGGTATAAATCTTTTTACCTGTTGCGCGGACTTTCTTTGGCGGATAGTCGCATACACCGGGTCTTCCGATGTAGACTGTCTTTTCCTGCAGAATTGTACCGTCGCTGTCTAAGAATACTACATTATGCGTAACTGCTTCTGTTATATGTGTTACCGCAATACCGTACTCTGATGTAGAGGAATTTGCATTAAGAACCATCTTGAAATAGCTTCCCGGGACCTCAATGGTTTTATTTGCAAGGTCGCCTGAAAGTCTTGAAACAATATTTCCGTCCTCGTTATAGAAATATACTGTGTCGTATGATGCTGTCTTTGAGTTTTCGTCAAAGGTAACTGCAAGCTTTTCAACAGTGGTCGGATGAGTGTACTCGTACTCGAGTGCTTCTCTGTAAGGATGCTTTGACTCTACAATAATATTTCTTGCCTCTACATCCGTAACAGCCCAACCGAATTCGTGATTGGAATTATTGCTGCTACCCGTTTTAAACTGTATTGTGAACGAATTGCCGGACACATTAACAGTTTTTCCTGCAAGGTCACCATAGGTGAAGCTTGTGTTGCTGCCTGATTTTATAACTGCAGTTCCGTCGGCATTGTAGATGGTAACAGATGCACCGTACGCCATATATGAATCCTCAGAGAATGTAACCTTAAGAGAGGTTACGTTCGGGTCGGGATGGGTGTAGGTGTAAGTTTTGTCTGTATTTGCTTTGTAGGGGTGGTCTGACTGAAGGATGTAGTTGGGATAAACCATATCCTCAGGAGACTGAATCGTAAGTTCAAGTGACTGATTTTCTTTTAATTTATGTCCCTTACGCTGACTGTTAAGATTTGTATATGTACCGTCGGGATTAAGATATATCTTTCCGGGCTGAATATAGTCAGACTGTGTGTTGACAACGTAGTAAACATAGAGCTCTTCACCGATATACTGCTTTGAAATCTGGACAGTTACATCCGTTGATGATGAGTTCTGTGACACGCTGAAGCTTTGTGATGCTATATTTGAAGAACCGTCAGAAACATATACATAACCTGACAAAGAACCTGTCAGATTATCCGGACGGTTAATTTTCACGTTTAACAGTGCTGCCGTCTTAAGCTCAAGAGATATGTCTTTTACATCTTCGGTCACGTTGAAAGATGCGTTTGTGGAGGTGAAAGAGCTTTCAGCACCGGGGATGTAGTAGACTTTCTTTTCATACATATTTGTATACCAGTCTCCGGATTTTGATGCAGAAGTAAGCTCTGCATTCAACGTAACACTTGTGCCTGTTGCAGTAGTGGATTTGGGAACTGCAACCATAAACTTTGCCTCACGGTTTTCAGCACTGATTGGCGTACAAACTGTATGATAAGAATTAGCATATACCTTGGGAGTATAGGTTACGTTTCTTATCTGTGCATCGGAGGGAAGCTTGATTTTACCCTCAATTGCATAGCCTGTTTCAACGTCAAAATTTAAGCCTGAAATATCCTGCCCGGGAGTAATCGTAAATGAGGTCTTAGATTCTTCTCCGATGTGGTAGTAATAATTCTCACCGATGATGTTTGACGCTGTTCCGTTAAAATTAAGATTTAATGTGTAGGTGCCGTCAAGTGTGTCGGGGAAAGTAAGAGTATAGTTGAAGTCTTCATCTATATATGCAGTAGGATAATGAGAATAACTACCGTTTCCGCTTGTTCTATAAATACTTGCACTTACAGATGTAACAGGAGAGAGATAGCGGTAATCATTGGGAACATTGATTTTACCGGTAATCATATTAAGCTTTGGAATAACAAAGTTAATTGTGTCCGCGCAAGAGAATTCTGTTGCTTCTGACAAGGTAATTGTTGATTTGTCTTTGTTATAGTAATAATAAGTTGTCAGGGGAACATTTGCGACAATTGAGTCGTTGTTGTAAATATACGCTGACAAAATATAGGTTTCACCCTCATTTACAGGGAAAGAGAATGGAATGTCATTAGTATTTGCAACATCTTCAATTTTTTTGCTTTGCCATTTTCCGCCACCTGACTTGGGACGAAGAGAAAGCTCAATGTCAAGACCTTTACCCTCAGAACCTTCGATTATTGCTCCTTCTGCAAAGCTTATTTTACCGTTAATAAGCTCAAATAACGGGAAAGGAAATTCAATAACACTGTCCGAATTTACGGATGAAGCCTTGCTTGCGTCTGTTGTTGTGGTTGTGCCGGCATAGTAAGCGTCTTTGTGTGTTACGATATTGGCGTCACCTGCGTTATAAATATACATATACACCTTAAAGGTATCATTTGCAGAAACGTCTATTGAGAACGGAAGCTCCCCTGAAAGAGAGTCAAATTCACAGTATTTTGAGAATGTGCTTCCGGTAGTATTACTTACCGCACAAACCCGGAGACTTGCGCTTCCGCTTGTATATCCGGAATTTTCGGGCAATTTGAATACGCCCGAAATAGTTGCCTTTTTCTCAAGGGTTGCATCTATTACTACATCGCTTGTAAGAGTCATCTTACAGTTTTCGGGGGATGTCGTGAAATTGCTGCCGTCATAATAAAGGTTTCGGATATAATCCGCATCCGCATCACTTATTATCATCATTAACTGATCCAGTGTCACTCCCTTTGGAACAGTAACTTTATATGAGGCACTTGATTTTCCTGCACAAATTGATGTGAGGGAGTAAACGTACATATTTCTCATAGCACGTACAGTTGCCTGTATGCGCATACCTTCTGTAAGAACGTCTCCCTCAGGAAGTGAAATATTGCCGCTTATAGTAACAGATTCTAAAAATTCAATATTAAGTGTATTTGCAGATGAGATGTAGTCAGTTTCCGTGTAGGGTGCTATGCCGGACTCCTCGAAAACTTCTATTTCAGCAAAGAGGAAAGTTGAATCTGCGTTAAGAACTGCGGGAATCAGCACACTGTAATTAACTGATGTTTCCCCGGGGCTGATTACATAAGTTCCGACAATACTTTCGGTATATGTGCTTTCATCTTCTGCAGAAAGAGTTACGGTAACGCCGCCTTCGGGAGCAGGAACAGGAATTGTGATTGTGCCGCTTACAGAATGGAAGCTCTCATAAGAAACTGCAATATTATCCGTTCCGGAGCCAAGTGTGTATGTGCTTTTGTTTTCAATGGTATCACCGGCAACTGTACCGTTGCGGTCTACTGCGGTAAAGAGTGTAAAATCTTCTCCCTCAAGTCTGGAGGGAACACTGATGTTGAAATCTTTGTCAGAAATTAAAATTCTGTCGCAGAATGATTCTTCCTTGAACTGGGCGCCAACATAAACATATCTGTAGTCATTGAAGTCGTTTCCTCCAAGGTCGAGAGAACCTTTAACCTGAGTATAATCCGGCTCTGTCACAGTAAGGTTATCAAGACCTGCTATGTTTGTAGCAGAAGTCATACTACCTGTAATTCCAAGCTTTTCAGAGTAGAAGCGTGTGGATTTATCAGTATCAAGATAAATTGAATCACAGCCTGTTATATCTCTGTATGTAAAACAGATGTCACCATCGGGCTTAGAGGAGTAATACATAGAAGAAGATATGCTCTGTGTGTTTGCAGGGACATAAAGCCATTCTTCAGCATAATAGTCCCAGTTTTCCTCATCTGTCAGCTTTTTTAGTGAAACATAGTAAGTTTTGGGATAATCGTAAGTTTCACTGAAATTAATAGTGTAACTGAACTGACTGTCAACGTCAGCATTATAAGGGGAAATTGCGACATTAAGATTGTCGGTGGATTTTGTGGTGTCAATAGCATCGTACTTGTTGTAGTCGTTTGTCAGCTTTCCGTTTGTATAATAACGGGACTTAAAGTAGTCACTGCCGAATCTGAGTCTGCCGAGCTCGGAATTAAGACCGATTTCATAGTAGGCAGATTCCTGACCTGCTTTTACAGGAATATAGGCATAACAGTAGTTGTAAAAGGCATTTGTCTGATTATCAAGGGCAACATAAACGTAAGTATCTTTTGCAGGGATATTTGCAGAAAGGTCGATTGTACCTGAAAGGTATGTGTCTGCCTTTTTAAGAACAAGGTTAATGCCTGTTACATCAGAGCTGGCGTTTACAGGGCTTGAAAGGTTTTCGTTAAAGGTGGTGCCGTCCTCAGAATAGTAGACCATAGCACCGGAAATTTCCTTTTTACCACTGTAAAAACGTGCTGCGATATTGTAGGCGCCTTCCGGTACCGGGATACTATAGTTTGCAGAACCGGAACCTTGTGACATAGTAACAAAAACTTCACTTACTGCATCGTCATACATATATGTAAGTCTGCCGTTATCTACAACCCTTGCAGGGTAGGCATAGACTTTTACTATGTCTGTTGATTTTGCAGTAACACCGTCAGGGAATGAAATTTTACCGCTGATGGTGCGTGTTGAAGCGTCAGGAGTCATAACATCCTCCGAAAGGGTGTCAAGCTTCTTGAGAGCCTCAATGTCCTGCTCGCACTCATGTATGCTGATAAGCTCCTCAAGTGGCGCTTTTTGTGCCACTGCGGGACTTTCTGCAAACGTACCTACCGGCATATATGATGCCAGAAGGACAAGTGCAAGAAGGATGCTTACTAAATTTTTCTTCATACAACCGTCTCCTTCGTGTCAAAGCAATCAATGTAATGGTTGTTTTGGCGTATTTTTTACTTCCATATTATATCACATAAAAACAAAAAAGCAATATGATTTCCAAAATTTTGAAAACCACATTGCTTTTTATTGTATAAGAATTTGCGTTACGCTGCTTTATTATTTTATAACTCTTACTTTGATTACGCCGTCAATCTTGCTAATTTCATCCTTAACGTCAGCGTCTGTTGCAACGTCAAGAATTGTGCAAGCATAGTCGCCCTTAGACTTATTCATCATATTTTCGATGTTAGCACCCTTGCCGGAAATAACAGATGTGATGCTTGTAAGAGTGTTGGGGATATTCTTATGAAGAACGGTGATTCTTGTAGCGCCTGCTGTTCTGGGAAGCTCACAAGCGGGGAAGTTAACAGAGTTAACGATGTTACCGTTTTCCATATAGTCAATAAGCTCTTTTGCAGCCATAATTGCACAGTTATCTTCACTTTCTGCACTTGATGCACCAAGGTGAGGAATAGCAATTACATTTTCAAGACCGATTACTTCATCTGAGGGGAAGTCAACTACGTATTTAGAAAGAAGACCAACCTCAAGTGCGCTCTTAAGAGCGTCTGTATCAACAAGCTCGCCTCTTGAGAAGTTGAGAAGCTTTGCACCTTTCTTAACTGCACTCTTAAAGAGGTCCGCATTGAACATACCTTTTGTATCTGCTGTAAGAGGAAGGTGAAGTGTTATGTAGTCAGCCTCAAGAAGAGCATCCTTAAGGTCTGTCTTAATTACTGTGTGACGGTCAAGGTTAAGAGCAGCCTTAACAGAAATAAAGGGGTCGTAGCCGATAATGTCCATACCAAGGTGATGTGCAGCATTTGCAACAAGAACACCGATAGCACCAAGACCGATTACTGCAAGCTTCTTACCCTTGATTTCGCAGCCTGCAAAATTGCTCTTGCCCTTTTCAACCATTTTGCCTACTTCTGCACCGTTGCCTTTAAGTGTCTGTGCCCACTCTATACCACCAACGATATCACGTGATGCAAGAAGAAGACCTGCAAGAGTAAGCTCCTTAACTGCGTTTGCATTAGCACCGGGGGTGTTGAATACTACAATACCCTTTTCACTGCACTTGTCAATGGGAATATTGTTTACACCTGCACCTGCACGTGCAACTGCCTGAAGACTGTCAGCAAGCTCCATATCGTGCATATTAAAGCTACGGAGGATTATGCAATCGGGGTTTTCGCAGCTGTCTGTAATTGTGTAGTTTGCTTTATCAAAATTATCAAGACCGCATTTTGCAATCTTATTAAGAGTTAACAGATTATACATTTTAATTAACCATCCTTCTTCTTTATTTTAAAGGATAAGCTAGAATTCGAAATTCGAAGTTCGAAGTTCGAAGTGATTGTGAATTTTCGCAGTAGCGAAAATTTTCCGTCATTTCGCATTTCGCATTTCGCACTTCGCATTTTGGGCTATCCGTTTTATTTGTTTTCTGCTTCAAACTTTGCCATAAACTCCACAAGCTTTTCTACGCCTTCAGTGGGCATAGCATTGTAGATGCTTGCTCTCATACCGCCGACACTTCTGTGACCTTTAAGGTTAACGAAGCCTGCTTCAGCTGCTTCCTTACAGAACTTCTTGTCAAGGTCAGCATCGCCTGTAACAAAGCATACGTTCATCATTGAACGGCTGTTTTTCTCAGCAGTTGCCTTGAAGAGAGTCGAATTGTCAAGGAAATCGTAAAGGATGTTTGCCTTCTTTTCGTTTCTTTCCTTCATAGCTTCAAGACCGCCGTTCTTAAGAGCCCACTTGTAAACAAGACCTGCAATGTAGATTGCGTAGCAGGGAGGAGTGTTATACATAGAGTCGTTATCAGCCATTGTCTTGTAGTCGAGCATTGTGGGAATATCCTCACGTGCATTTCCGAGAAGATCCTCACGGATAATAACAACTGTAAGGCCTGCGGGAGCCATATTCTTCTGTGCACCAGCATAGATAACACCAAACTTTGTAACGTCAACAGGCTCACTTGTTATGCATGATGACATATCTGCAACGAGCACCTTGTCGCCTACGTTTGGAACCTCAGGGAACTTTGTACCGAAAATTGTGTTGTTGTAGCAAACGTGAACGTAATCAGCATCCTCACGAACCATATCGGGAGTGATTTCAGGGATGTAGCTGAATGTTTTATCTTCAGAAGTTGCAATACACTTTGCATCGCCGTACTTCTTTGCTTCTTTAAATGCTTTACCTGAGAACTGACCTGAAACTACATAATCAGCCTTACCTGTCTTCATAAGGTTAAGGGGAACTGCTGCAAACTGTGTTGAAGCACCGCCCTGAAGGAAAAGCACCTTGTAATTGTCGGGGATGTTCATAAGTTTTCTGAAATCAGCCTCTGTCTCCTTAATAATAGCATCATAAACGGGGGATCGGTGGCTCATCTCCATTACACTCATACCGCTTTCGCCGTATTCGATAAGTTCTTTCTGTGCAGTCTCAAGCACTTCGAGAGGAAGCATGCTGGGACCTGCTGAAAAGTTGTAAACTCTAGCCATAATAAAAAGCCTCCTTAAAATTTGTGATAATAAGATAATTATACTACTTTTAGTAGATAATGTCAATTCACGCGGGAGGCTTTTTTCTTGTATTTTTTCATTTTTAATGACCGAAAACTCATAATAATTTCCCTTATTCCGAAAATAAGTATAAAAACTCCAAAAAGTATTCCTATTATTCGTGGAGAAGTTCTGATGCACAGATATGCCCCGACAATTGAAAACGGTATTCCTGTAACAATCATCGGTACTGCAGCCTTAAAGTCAACGTTTTTCTTTTTTATATGAACGACAAGTGCGCACACTGCAGCAGGAATAAAGCAAAAAAGGTTTATTGCCTGAGCGTTTTTCTGACTTATGTCAAAAAATATCCTGAGGGCAGGGATAAGCAGCATTCCACCGCCTACCCCCATACCGCTGAGTATTCCTGAAAAAAATCCTATTATTGCCGTAAGCATTAAATCACTTTCCCATAATCATTTTAAAAGAGGCAATTACCATTACAATTCCAAATCCAAGACGAATGTAATCCGGTGGAAGCTTTGAAAGAAGCTTTGCTCCTAAAAGTGCACCGAGTGAGGCTCCCGCTGCGGTTTTTATAATAACGGAAGCGTCGCTGTAGCCGCCTGCAGTGTATACAACAAGCCCGGCTACTGTAAGCGGCAGGATGATTGCAAGAGATGTGGCGTGGGATTTTGTTTCATCAACTTTAAAAAAGTTTTTTAATATCAGCACTGCGACAATACCTCCGCCGGAGGCAAAAAATCCGTTAAGAAATCCCACAACCGTTCCCCATAGAAGACCTTTCTTTTTCATTATGACACCAGAAGCTCAAGCCTCAGCTTGTCCGCAATCATTGCAATAAATTCTGAATTTGTAGGCTTTCCTTTGTTGTTGCTTACTGTATAACCGAAAAGCTTGTATAATTCTTCCTCATTTCCGCGGATGCAGGCAACTTCTATTGCGTGCCTTATAGCGCGCTCAACGCGGCTGGGGGAGGTGTTGTGGCGGGTAGCAACTCTCGGATACAGTTGTTTTGTAACAGCATTTATAAGCTCCGTATCTTTAATACTCATAATAATCGCGTCGCGAAGGTATTGGTAGCCTTTTATGTTAGCGGGAACTCCGACGGAGTGAATAGTCTTTGTGACGAAAAGCTCAATAGCTCTGTCGGAGGGAATGTCGCTTTGCTTTAAAACCGCCTGAGTATCGTGAAATGCCCTTTGCTCGCTACGTGGTGCACAGAGAAGATTTATCCTCTCGTGAATTGTTTCGGGGGAGCAGGGCTTAATCATAAAGTAATCTGCACCGAGCTGCATACATATGTTGGTAACGTGTTCCTTTTTCGCTCCGCTTGTTATAATAACAACCGGGCGAATAGCTTTCGGCATGGTGTTTATAGCTTTCAGGACGCCAATACCGTCTGTTCCGGGGAGAACTACGTCCATTATTACCACCATAGGTCTGTATTCGCGGATTTTTTCGACTGCCTCGGTGCCGTCGGAGGCGGTTCCTACCAGGTTAATATCCTCCTTTGCGTCAAAAAATGACTTCATCTGTGAAAGAAGTTCAAGGTTACTGTCTGCTATAAGCAGTTTTATCGGGTTTTTCATTATATTTCCTCCTGTTATTGTTTTTTCAATTTGAATATTACCATATAATGGAAATTATTGCAAGAGGTTTTTGCCAAAAAATGGAAATATTTTTCCAAAGGTAATAAAATCGAGCTTTCTTGACAAAAAGCTGCCTGTATGATAATGTTATTAGTAATTGTGGAGAGGTAGAATGGTATGAATACAAAATCAATGACAGAGGGAAATGCTTTTTCCCTTATACTGAAATTTGCATTGCCGCTTATGCTCGGCAGTCTTTTTCAGGAATTTTATACAATTACAGACACGGTAATAGTCGGACAGTTTCTCGGAGTAGGCGCCCTTGCAGCGGTTGGCATAGGTGGATGGATTACGTGGATGCTGCTTGCAGCGGTGCAGGGACTTTGTCAGGGGTTCAGCGTCCTTGCGGCACAGGCATTCGGTGCGAAAAAGTATGATGATATAAACAGGCAAATGGAAAACTCGCTTACGCTTTCTTTGCTTATTTCGGTTTTTCTTGCTGTTTTCGGACAACTTTTTCTTGCGCCTTTATTAAGACTTCTTGGAACTCCGGTGGAAGTTTTTAACGATGCTCTTTTATATCTGCGTCTTTATTATGCAGCGTGTCCCGTGACAATGGCATATAATTATGCGGCAAGTCATCTGCGCGCGTACGGAAACAGCAAAGCCCCTCTTATGGCAACGATTATTGCATCGGTAACAAATATCGGACTTGATATTCTTTTTGTAGGGCCACTTGGATGGGGAATTGCAGGTGCAATAATTGCGACAATCATTGCACAGCTTGTGGCTGCAGTATACGTTTTTTATTCTCTTGTGAAAATCGATTTTGTGAAGTTCGGGAAAATAAAGCTTAAGCCGGAGATGTCGCTTTCTGCCAAACAGTTAAAGACGGGGCTACCTATGTCGGCACAGTACATTATAATTTCAATCGGCGGAATAATTGTTCAGTTTGTGGTTAACCGTTACGGAATTGCGTATATTGCAGGTGTAACGGCAACTAACAGGCTTTACGCGCTTCTTGAAACTGCGGCCATTTCCTACGGTTATGCAATTACCACTTATGTAGGGCAGAATGTTGGCGCAGGAAAGCTTGACCGCATAAAAAGCGGGATGATAAGCGGAAATATTATTGCAATAGCAACTTCATTTATTATAATGGGAGCAATGCTCATTTTCGGAAAGAGTCTTGTGTCGATGTTCATTTCGGGAACTCCGTCAGAAACGGCTGAGGCTTTAAAAGTGGCGTGGCGATACCTTGTTATTATGGTTTTATTCTTACCTTCGCTTTATTCTCTGCACATTTTCAAGGCAGCAGTTGTGGGCTTTGGCAGCAGTACTTTTGCAATGCTTTCGGGCGTGGCGGAGCTTGTGCTCAGAGTAGGGGCGTCGATAATACTTCCCGTTTATTTTGGCAAGATGAATCTCTTTTATGCAGAACCTTTTGCGTGGATTGCCGCGTGGATAGTTCTCATAGTCGGATATGATCTGTGTTACAAAAACTGCCGTAATCAACTGCTTTAACAAGAAAAGCGCGTGAAAAACAAAAAATTCCGCTAAATCGCTTGAATTGTGAGAACATTTGTGGTAGTATATCCAAGGCTAAATTTAAAGAAAAGGAATGGTGTGTGATGATTTACGGTGTAGCGCTACTTGCAGGCTGTATGCTTGTCGGTTCATTCATCGGAGAAATTCTCGGTCTTCTTACGGGGGTTAATTCTGACATTGGCGGCGTTGGCTTTGCAATGATTTTACTTCTCGTTTTGACAAACTCGAAAAAAGTGAATTCTCTTTTACCGAAGGGATACGAAAAGGGCATTGAATTCTGGAAGGAAATGTTCATCCCTGTGATTATTGCAATGTCTATGTCGCAGAATGTTGTTGCGGCACTCAAAGAGGGATGGCTTGCTCTTGTGGCAGGTCTTGGTGTTGTTCTTGTTTCATTTTTACTTATACCTCTGTTTAATAAATTTGCTCCCAAAGAGGAAACAAAAGAGGAGGGTGCTGAATAATGAAAGTTTTACTTGACCTTTTTGCAGGTATATTCATAGATAATGGCTTTGTAATGGCGTTTTTAATTGTCGGCATTATTGCAATGTTTTCAAACTTTGTTTCAAAAAAGGTGACAAAGGGAAGAATCCACTCTTCAGCGATAGCGATTTTCATCAGCCTTATTCTCGCGTACATAGGCGGTTTAATCGCAATGAAATACGGTGTGGAAAAGGGTTGGATAGAGGAAGCTTCAATGGCTAAAAAAGGTCTTGCAAACCTTCCTGTTTTTGCAGGTCTTGCAGTTCTGGGTGGTAGCTCACTTCGTGACTTTGCCATTGTTTCAACTGCGTTCGGTGCAAAAATGTCCGAAATCAAAAAGTGCGGTCTTGTAGGTGTGATAGCACTTCTTACAGGCGTTATCCTTACATTCTTTGTAGGTGCTTTAATCGCATTTGCATTCGGATACAGAGATGCAGTAAGCATTTCTACAATCGCGGCAGGCACAGTTACTTTTGTTGTTGGCCCTGTTACAGGTGAAGCGCTTGGTGCAAGTGCGGAGGTTATTACTCTTTCAATTGCGGCAGGCGTGTTCAAATCAGTATCGGTTATGATTCTTACACCTCTTGTAGCGAAGAGAATCGGTCTCACGACTCCCCGTGCGGCAATGGTATTCGGTGGACTTATGGGCACAACAAGCGGAACAACCGCAGGACTTGCGGCAACAGATCCGTCACTTGTTCCCTACGGTGCAATGACATCCACGTTCTATACAGGGATGGGTTGTCTACTTTGTCCGTCGGTTCTGCACTGGATTATTACATTGATATTTTAAATAAGAGAGGATGTAAAAACTGAGTTTTCACATCCTCTTTTTTTCTGAAATGTTGACATTTTCCGCAAAAAATGTTAAAATTCTTTCAGGAATGTCTTTGCAAAAACCTGTTTCGGAGGAATGGTTATGTCAAAGTTGTGGAAAAAAGATATATTGAATAGAGAAGAAAAAAGACGGGAGTCTTTTCTTATAGGATACTATAACTATACGGTTGTACTTACTTATATTGGAATGTTCGTCGGCTTTTTAGGTATAATGTACGCGGCAAGAGAACAGACTGCGAAAGCACTCGTGTGCCTTATGATTTCCGGATTTTGCGATATGTTTGACGGTGCAATCGCATCGACCAAGAAAAGAACAAAGCGAGAAAAACGCTTTGGCATACAGATTGACTCACTCAGTGACCTGATCTGTTTTGGTGTGCTTCCTGCGGTTATTGTAAATTATCAGACGGAAGAAAAGTTTGCACTCTTTATTTGCGGTGGCTATGTTCTGGCAGCTCTTATCAGGCTAAGCTATTTTAACGTTGATGAGGAGGACCGTCAGGAAAAATCTGAGGGTTCGCGCAAAGTATATAAAGGGCTTCCCGTTACTACCGTTGCACTGATTTTGCCGTTTGTATTTCAGATTTCCGGAGAAGTGAACCTTCTTTTGTCAGTGCTTGTTGCAGTAGGGCTGGCATTTTTACTGCCCATAAAAATAAAAAAGCCCAACCAGAAAATGAAGGTTGTTATGCTGCTGCTTGGAGCGTGCGCATTTTTTAAAGTGTTTATGGGGTTGTTATGAGTAAAGAAAGTATATCGGTAAGATTTTTATATAATACACCGGTTGGCAGGTTTATCCTTAAAGCTCTTGTGCATCCGAAGTTTTCGCGTGTTGCAGGGGCTTTTCTTGATTCGCGGATTTCGCAGCCAATGGTGGGGTACTTCGTTAAAAAGAACGGAATAAATATGGAAGAGTATGAAAAAAGACGATATAAATCCTTTAACGACTTTTTCACAAGAAAAAGAAAGGAAATTGTTTTTGACAAAACACCTTCCTCTCTCATAAGCCCGTGTGACGGATATCTTTCCTGCTATGAAATTGACGAAAAAAGAAGATTTAAAATAAAAAATTCAACCTACAGTCTTGCGGAGCTTCTTGGTGATTTCGCTTTAGCAGAATCATTTAGCGGAGGGCTTTGCCTTATTTATCGGCTTACACCACGACATTTTCACAGATATAGTTTTGTAGATGACGGCAAAATCAAAGGGGAAAAGAAAATTCCCGGGGTGCTTCACTGCGTAAGACCTGTTGCCTGTGACCGTTATCCGGTGTATGTGCAGAATCAGCGTGAATACACTGTGCTTGAAACAGAAAATTTCGGTACCGTTATTCAGATGGAGGTTGGCGCGATAATTGTGGGAAAAATAAGTAACCGCAGTGATGCTTCCGATGTGAAACGCGGTGAGGAAAAGGGCTATTTTGAGTTTGGCGGCTCGACTATAATAGTTTTTGTTAAAAAGGATGCCGTAGTTGTGGATGATATTATAGTGCGTAATTCTGCAGAAAACATAGAGACAGAAGTTAAAATCGGTCAGAAAATTGCAAAACGGATATAAAAAAGTCCGACTGAATAAGTCGGGCTTTTTTATATCCGTTTTGCAATTTTTCGAACTGAATGTATTTATTCGATTTTCTCTGCTTCTGCTAACATATTTTCTATAAAGATTCCATAACCTCTCGTTGGATCATTTACTAAAACATGGGTGACAGCACCGATAAGCTTCCCGTTTTGTATAATGGGACTGCCGCTCATTCCCTGAACGATTCCGCCGGTTTTAGAAAGCAGTTCTTTGTCGGTGATTTCAATCATCATACCTTTTCCCATAGAACCGAAAGGCATTGCGCGGAGAATTTTTATCTCATACTCTTTTACAGAGTCATCAACAGTGGAGAGTATGGTGGCGCTTCCCTCTTTTACCTGACTCATAACACCGATGGGGTAACTTGTCCATACAATGTCCGGATTGGGCAGTATTTTTCCGAAAATTCCTGCCTCACAGTTTTTGCTGACTGTACCCAGCGCCCCCGGATTGCTCGAAAAAAGCCCCGATATTTCCCCGGGAGTGCCTGCCTTGCCACGGGTTACGGAAGTTACCCTGCTTTTTTCAATTGTGCCGGATTGCACATCAAAAACAACCTTTGTATCAAAGTCGCTGATAGAATGTCCCAAAGCTCCGAAGGTGTTGGTTTCTTCATCAAAAAATGTCAGTGTTCCTACACCTGCCGTGCTGTCACGGACCCATATTCCCATTTTTAAAATACCATCACTGTCATCCTTTGCCGGGTGAACAGTGATTTTTTTGAGTGTGCTTCCCCGAAGAAGTGTGACAGAAGAGCTTTCCTTGAGAAGTGGCGCGGCATTATCGCCCGATAAGACTTCCTTGCCGTTTATTTCAAGAATTACATCTCCCGGAAGAATACCGGCATCTTTTGCAGGAGAGAACTCTTTGCCGCCGCATTTTATATCTGATGTATCTGTGACAATAAGCCCCTTATTATGAAGCCGTAGTCCTACAAGCTCTCCTGAAACGCACACACTTTTTGAATCCGATACCAAAAGCCGTACTTTTTTAAAGGGTATAGCATTTGCTATTTTGAGCGTCGCACTGTATTCTCCGCACTCTGACGGCACTACACCGTCTTTGCCGGCATGAGCACGGGCGCTTTCAGGAATGTTCCCTATAAAAACGCCTGCTCCGAGAGAAAGACTGTGAGGCTCATTCCGGTGCATATTTATTTCACCGGGGAATGTGTAGATAAGGTCTGCATAAAGAATGGTCAAAGCTACGGATAATGACAAAAGGCTCCGTAACAGTTTATTTGAAAATCGCATATAAATCCTCCCTGACAAAGTTAGAGTGTCTCAAAAAAATTTAAATATGCGAAAATTAACCTAAACTGTATTCATCAAGCGATTTAAAGGTATAGCCTTTTTTGCGAGCGGCATCAATTATATCGGAAAGTGCGTCAGCGTTACCCTTTGACACTGCGTGAAGGAGCAGCACCTCACCGGGGTGGAGATGTTTGGTGACGGTATCAAGTGCCTTTTGTGCAGGGAAATCGTTGTTCCAGTCAACAAAAGCATCAGACCAGAAAACATTTGTATAGCCCAAAGCAGCACTTTCTGCAAGCGTACCTGATGAGTATTCCCCCTTTGGTGGGCGGAGATAGCGGGTGGTGGATTTGGTGATGCCCCATATAAGCCTGTCAAGCTCAAAAAGCTCCTTTTTAAAATCCTCTCCGGATACGGACGGAAGAGAGGGGTGATTTACTGTGTGATTACCCACAATATGCCCTTCATTCACCATTCTTTTTATAAGGTCAGGGTTTTCCTTTACATAAGGCGCAGTAACAAAAAATGCCGCACATACACCTTTTTCACGAAGTTTGTCGAGAATAATGGGTGTATATCCGTTTTCATATCCCTCGTCGAAGGTGAGGTAGATTGATTTTTCGGATGTGTTTTCTTTATAGATGCATTTGTATTCAGTCATTTCGTTTTGCTGTTCCTGTGTGAATTCAGGCCCGTTTTCACTCTTGTGAAAACCCCATCCGACTGCTTTTTCAGAAAATGTAGGGAAGGTGCTTTTACACGATGATAAAAGCATAATTAAGACTAAAACAAAAACAACTTTTTTCATTTTTTACTCCATACAATAAAATAAGACTGCAGATAGTCCTGCAGTCTTATTTTATTTAAAGCGTAAGAGCTTTATACCTTATTATTTGCTTTTCTTCTGAGAAGCGGCCTTGCTGCCACCCTTCCACCAAGCCCAGAAAGGACCTGCAACGAAAAGAGAAGAGTAAGTACCTGCTATGATACCGATGATAATGGGAAGAGCAAATTCTCTGATTGAATCAACGCCCATAATATAAAGAACACCAATTGTGAAAAGTGTTGTAAGTGAGGAGTTGATTGCGCGGAAGTAAGATGCTGTGATTGCTTTGTCTGCAATTTCGTCAGCAGTAGCCTTTTTCATTGTGCGGCTGTTTTCACGAACGCGGTCAAATATAATGATTGTCGCATTGATTGAGTAACCTACAATTGTAAGGATAGCTGCAATAAAGCTTGTGTTTACTGTTGCACCGAATATTGCATAGTAGCCCAGCATGATGATAACGTCGTGAGCAAGAGCAAGAACTGCACTTGTACCTGACTGGAAGTCAAAACGGAAGGTGATGTAGATAAGCATAAGAACAATTGCAAGAGCAATAGCCTTTAATGAATCGCCGATAAGACGACCGCTTACTGTACCGTTAACCTTATCGTTCTTAAGCATTTTTGAGCCTTCGAAAGTCTTTGCAATCTCGTCTGCAATAGCTTCGCTCTGCTCGTTTGAAAGCTCAACTGTTTTAATTGAAACAGCCTTTTCGCCTGTTTTCTGAACAATATTTTCAGCGTTATCAGAGTGTTTCTTAACGATGTCGCTTATCTGTTTTTCAACATCCTTGGAGTATTTTGTTTCGCCAAGTTCAAACTCGAAGATTGTACCACCGGTGAAGTCAATACCAAGGTTAAGTCCGTTTATGAAAAGAAATACAATGCTGATTACGATGAGGATTGCTGAAATTGAGAAAAAGATTTTTTTGTATGCTGTAGGTGTTCTCATTCTGCGTCAGCTCCTTTCTTGTTTTTAGATAAGCCATAGAGCCAGGGATTCTTAACACCCATACCAACAAGTCTCTTAAGAAGGAACTTTGTAAGTGTGATAGCTGTAAGCATACTTACAACAACACCGATGAAAAGAGTGATTGCAAAGCTCTTAACTGTGCCTGTACCAAAGAAGTAAAGTACAAGTGAAGCTATTACTGTTGTAACGTTAGAGTCGATAACGGCTGTAAGAGCTCTGTTGAAGCCTGCGTTTACAGCTGCGCCAACGCTCTTGCCTGCGCGAAGCTCGTCCTTGATTCTTTCAAAGATAACAACGTCTGCGTCAACAGCCATACCGATTGAAAGAATTACGCCGGCAATACCGGGAAGTGTAAGAGTTACACGGAAATCTGTGAAGAAGAAACCTGCCATTACGAGAGTAACAAGTGAAACATAAGCGATAAGCGAAATGTTTGCAACAAGACCGGGAAGTCTGTAAATAACAAGCATAAAGAGCATAACAAGAAGTATACCGATAAGAGCAGCCATAAGAGATGTCTTAAGAGCCTGAGAACCAAGTGTAGGTCCAACACTTCTGAGCTCTGCATCCTTCAGTGAGAAGGGAAGCTGACCGGATGAAATAAGGTCTGCTACTGCCTGAGATGTTTCTGCGGTATAGTTACCTGTGATAACACAGCTTTCACTGTCGATTACTTCGTTAACATGGGGAGACATCTGAACTGCACCATCAAGAGCGATGCTGATGTACTGCTTGTCGCTGCCTGCAGAAATTGCTTTCTGAGTAGCTTCCTTAAACTTAGCTTGTCCTTCCTTTGTGAAAGAGAGCTCTACGTAGTACTGGTCACCACCGAATTCACTTACTGCACCGTACTGGCTTTTAGCACCTGTTACAAAGTCCTTTGATCCGTCCATGATAACGTTGCCGTCTGCATCAATGAACTCAAGCTTTGCAGTAGCACCGATAAGCTTAATAGCCTCCTGCGGGTCATCAATGTTAGGAATTTCAACACGGATACCTGTTTCGCCCTGACGGGAGATGGTAGCCTCTGAATAACCCTGTGAGTCAAGACGTGTACGGATAATGCTTTCTGCAACGTCAACCTCTTCAGAAGTTACTTTTGAAAGGTCTTCAACGTCGGGCTCAAAAAGAATTGTTGAACCGCCTACGAGATCAAGACCCTGCTTGATACCCTTGCTGCCAAAGGTACTGGGAATGTGGATGTTTCCGATCTTAACATCAAATGCCGCAACATAAGCGAACGCAATGATAAGCACGAAAACGAGCAAAAATGCGAGAATGTTTTTTGCTTTCATTTTGGATTTCCTCCTTTAAAAATTTAAAATGTATTAAAAAATAATTTAATTCAACCTCACGGAGCTCTGGGACTGATGTCGGTAAGCCCACAAAATTCAGAAACAAAGGGTGCGGGAGAATCAGTACAGGGGAAAACCCGGCTGAGTAGCGCACCATTTTGAGAATTATCAAAAATATAAAGATATAGCTGCTCTTGCGGATTTGTCAATGCGTCAGAATCTCTTGCCGGCAGAAAATACATATTGTCGCCACCGAGTGAAGAAGAAAGCGAAAGCGGAAGCAGGTCGCTTTTCTGCAAGGGTAGCCGATCAGTGGATGAAAGTGCGGAAAATGCCAATGATGAAAATATTAAAAGCAATGAAAGACATACAGAAATTATACGCCTGAGCGTCATTTTGCCACACCCCTCCATTGTAATTTTTATAACATTACTATTATAGCCTTAAAATGGTAAATAGTCAATAAAAAAATGAGTGTTGAAATATTTTTATTGACTATTTTATCTTTATGTGTTAGAATGAGGAAAATTTTGGAGGTGCTTTTATGGCAGAGATACTTGAAATAATTATGCTTATCTGTTTTGGATGCTCGTGGCCTTTTAATGCAGTTAAATCATATAAGGCAAGGACGGCAAAGGGTAAGAGCCCCACATTCCTGTGTCTTATAATCATTGGATACATAGCAGGCATTGCATCAAAATTTGCTAATCCGCATTTTGACTATGCGACAAAATGGTATGTGCTTTTCTTCTATGTGCTTAATATGATAATGGTAGGCATTGACCTCGGACTCTATTTCAGAAACAGAAAACTGGATAAGATAAACGGTGTAAAATAAAATGAAAGGGGGTGTAAAGAAATTCGATTTCTTTACACCCCCTTTCATTGGGGATAGGAAAAAATGTTCAGAACGGACAAACTATTGTCTGTTTTTGCGGTAACTTGTCGGTGACTGTCCGGTTTCCCGTTTGAATGCAGCGGAAAAATACGCCTGACTTGAAAAGCCGAGCTTTTGTGCAATATCGCTTACACTTACGCCTTCGGATAAAAGATTTATTGCATGACTTATTTTCATTTTCAGAAAGTAACTGTGAACACCTACACCGGCAAAGGTAATAAATGTATTTTTCAGAGAAGTTGTACTGATTGCACAGTATTTGGCAATGTCCTCAATGGATATTTTTTCACCTATGTGCACGTGCATATAGTGTACGGCTTTTTTATAAATATCCGTATGTGCAAGTTTTGCTTCTTCGAGAACTGTCGCATTGTCGCATATAGAAAGGAGCAGGGCGTATATATAATTGATTATAATGGCAGAAAGCACATCTTTTTTTTCGCTTTTGAGGATAGTGTGAAGTGTTCTTATGCCGAATTCCCCCGGAACGTGAACTGCTGTTACACCTGCGTCTCCGCATTTTTCATAAAGAAAGGACAAAAAATCGGAAATAATATTTTTCTGCCGTTTGTTAAGCTTGAAAACCCTGTTCTCAAAAAGGTGGGTGTTTTTTCCTTCCAGAGAAAAAGAAAATATAAAAAGCTCTGCAAAAGAGTATCTGTCTATTTTATATTTATGGAAATCAAGAGGCTTCTGGAAAATAATATCGCCCTTTTCCAGATTGTAAATTTTGTCGTTTACACAAATGATGGCAGTGCCTTCTTTTACATATACACATTCCCAGAAATCATGAGCTTCTCCACTGAATTCATATCCGCCGGGGAAGTAGTCTTCAAACAGTGTATAGAGCTTGGTTATTTTGAAAATACTCTCGACTTTGTACTCTTTGAAAATCATATTTTCCACCCTCCGTAAAAATGACCAAAAACATATAAAAAATGTCTGAAAACGTATTGCTATATGCTTTTGAATTGATATAATTATAGTATGATATAATGAAAAAGTAAAGCGTTTTTTCAAAAAAGAAAAATGTCAATATAATGCAATGATTTTTTCTGAAAGCCAATATTGTTTATTGAAAATCCGTAAAATTTGTTATATTATTGAAGTCTGTAAGGGGTTGGTGTAATGCTTAAGAAAGAAGTAAATTACGAATTCAGAAAAAGATTGCTTGAAGTACATAAAAAGGATATAAGGGATTTTTCTCTTATTCCTGACGGTAACGAGTTTGAAATAAAGGACGGTACAGTTGTAATCGTACCCGAAAAAGCAGAAGAGGTGGCTCTTGTTGCAGCGCAGGATTTTTGCGATTTCCTGCTGACATCAATGAATGTGGCAGCTGCAGTAAAAAAGGGTGAAGTCAGTGCAGAGAGTAAGATTGAGATTTCCCTTTCAGAAGATAAAGGAATCAACCTTGGTGAATATAAAGGATACCGCGGATACAGAATTGACACTGATGATAACGGCATAAAAATTTATGCCAACGATTACCGTGGTATGGCACAGGCTCTTTACTATCTTGAATTTATGATGGAGCTTCGTAAAGCACCTTTTATAAAGAAAGGAAGCACAAGCCGTAAACCTCGTTTTGCCCCTCAAATGGTACATTCAGGCTACGCACTTGATGAATTTCCGTCAATTCACCTTAATCAGATAGCTCACGAAGGTAGGGATGCAATCCTCGTTTATACAGAGGGTATAAATAAAACAAGCTACGGTTTTTTGGACTTTAATGCACTTATTTATAATGCAAAAAAGTACGGTATCGACGTATATGCGTATAGCGATATGAAAAGCAAAATGCACCCCAAAGACCCCGGCGGATATGAATTTTATGACAGTCTTTACGGCTCGCTTTTTGAATATTGTCCCGGCTTAAAGGGCGTTGTTCTGGTGGGTGAATCAATTCACTTCCCGTCAAAAGACCCCAATGCAACTGCGGAGAAGTCCCGTGACGGAATTCCGTCAATCAAGGACAGCTCTTACTCATATCCTGCACTTGACTATGTTGATCTTGTTGAGACAATCCGTGACTGTTGCCGTAAGCACAATCCCGATGCAGATATAATTTTCTGGACATATAATTTTGGTGAACAGCCTGCAGAAGACAGACTCCGCCTTATAAATGCACTTCCTACGGATATTTCACTTCAGGCAACCTTTGAAATGTTTGAAAAATACGTGCAGAACGGAATTGTTCAGTGCGTAAGTGACTACTCCCTTGCAATAGAAGGGCCCGGCTACTACTTTGCAACCGAGGCAGAGGCAGCTGCAAAACGCGGTATTCGCCTTTACTCAATGGTTAACACTGCAGGACAGACGTGGGATTTTGGTACAATTCCTTACGAGCCAATGGCACAGCAGTGGATGAGAAGATATAAAAAAATGATAGAAGCACAGGAAAAATGGGGACTTTGCGGCATTATGGAAAGTCACCATTACGGAATATATCCGTCATTTATATCAAAGCTTTCGAAAATGTGCTTTGAAAAATCAACAGATACTATGGAAGAAACCCTGTCTATGGTGCTTTCAGCATTTTTCGGTGGGGAAAATGCTGACACAGTTGAAAAAGCACTTGATAAATGGAGTGACGCTGTCCGTCATATTACACCCACAGGGGAAGACCAGTACGGCTCCTTCAGATGCGGACCAAGCTATCCCTTCTGCTTTGAAAGGCTTATCCGTCTTCCCGGTATGCCCTATGCAAATGCAGGCAGTGCTTTTGTAGTGCCCGAATACTGTCAGGACCTTTACTCAAGAGCAACTATCATTTCAAAAAGAGTATGGAAGGAAATCGAAACTCTTGAAAAAGCTCTCCTTTATATGAAGGAGGGTACAAAAATTCTTGAAACTATCAAAAACCCCAACGAGGAGCTTGAGCGCCTTATAAATATGGGTAAATTTATTGAAAAATATATTATTACCGGAATCAATGCCAAGAAGTGGCATACCCTTAAGGTTAAATTTGACCACGAATCTGATGAAGAAAAGGTCAGCAAAATTCTTGACGAAATGGTTGAACTTCTTACCTTTGAAAGAAAAAATGCCGAAGATACAATTCCGTATGTAGAGCGTGACTCACGCCTTGGCTGGGAACCAAATATGGATTATCTTACAAGCAAGTGGCATCTGGAATGGAAAATGCATCTTGTAGATTATGTAATCGGCAGGGAAATTGCCGGATACAGAAAAAATCTTGAGCTTGGTAACGCTAAATACACAGTTGTACGTGATTAAGGGAGTGACGTTAATGCTTAAAAAAGAAGTAAATTACGAATTTCGCAAAAGAATGCTGGAAGTACATAAAAAGGATGTAAGGGATTTTTCCCTTACTGTAAGTGCGGAAGAGTATGAAATAAAGGATATGACCGTAATCTGCGTTCCCAAAGATGCAGAGGAGGTAGCTGTTGTTGCATCGCAGGACTTCTGCGACTTCCTTTTAAAGTCAATGAGCCTTTCTGCAATGGTTAAAAAGGGAAATTCGGATGCAGAGAATAAGATTGAGCTTTTTATAGCAGAAGAGGCAGGAATCGACCTTGGTGAATACAGCGGTTATCGTGGTTACAGAATCGACACTGAGGACAACGGCATAAAAATTTATGCAAACGATTACCGCGGTATGGCACAGGCGCTTTACTATCTTGAATTTATGATGGAACTGAGAAAAGCTCCCTTTATAAAAAAAGGAAGTACAAGCCGTAAACCACGCTTTGCCCCCCAGATGGTACATTCGGGCTACGGCTGTGACGATTACCCTGACGAGCATCTTGCCCGTATTGCTCACGAGGGAAGAGATGCAATTCTTGTTTTCGTTAAGGGTGTAAATCTCACAACTTTCGGTTTTCTTGATTTTAATGCACTTATTTACCGTGCAAAGCGTTACGGTATAGACGTTTATGCGTACAGTTATCTTAAAAGTGAGGTTCATCCCGAAAGTGAAGCGGCACCTGCCTTTTACGAAGGCACATACGGAAAGCTTTTTGAAAACTGCCCCGGATTCCGTGGAGTGGTGCTTGTAGGTGAGAGTGTATGCTTTCCATCAACAGAACCTAAAAAGTATGCATCTGACGGAATACCTGCTATCAAGGAAAGCTCCTTCTATTCGCCGGACATCGCTTATGCAACACTTGTCAGGATTATCCGTGACAGTTGCCGTAAATACAATCCCGATGCAGATATAATTTTCTGGACATATAACTTTAATGCAAGTCCAAAAGAGGAAAGAGTTGCTCTTATAAACGCACTCCCTAAGGATATTACACTTCAGACAACCTTTACAAAATCAGGCAGATACAAGCTTAAGGGAAATGTAATTGGTGTTGCCGACTATTCCCTTGTAAGCGAAGACCCTGCAGAGTCTGTTGTGGAGGAAATGGAGGCAGCGGCAAAGAGAGGCATCCGCCTTTATGTAATGGCAAACACTGCAGGGATGACGTGGGATTTCGGAACTATGCCTTACGAGCCATTTCCCTATCAGTGGATGAGAATGTACAAAAATCTTTTCTATGCTTATGAAAATTACGGACTTTGCGGACTTATGGAAAGTCACCATTTTGGAATATATCCGTCATTTATATCAATGCTTTCAAAAATGTGCTTTGAGCTTTCGGCGGATTCCATGCAGGAAACACTCCGTATGGTACTTGCGAAATTCTTCGGAGAAGAGCACGCAAACCGTGTTGATACGGCACTTCAGCAGTGGAGTCAGGCTATCCGCTATATAACGCCCACAGGTGAAGACCAGTACGGTGCTTTCAGAGTAGGCCCAAGCTATCCTTTTAATTTTGAAAGAGTGATAAAGCTTCCCTCTGCACCTTATGCTCACTTTGGAAACAGTATTGTTGTGCCCGAATACTGTGCAGATATTCAGGCACGTTCAACGGTGATTTCAAAGCGTATATGGGGAGAAATTGAAAGCCTTATCCAAGCGAAAGATTATGTGGACAAGGGTATTGAAATCCTTGAAGATGCAAAGAACCCAAATGAAGAGCTCCAGCGTCTTACAAATATGGGACACTTTATGTCAAACTACATTCTTACGGGTATAAACGCAAAGAAGTGGCACACCCTTATTGTTAAGTTTGACGGGGAAACAGACGAAGAAAAGGTTTCGGAAATCCTTGATGAAATGGAAGCACTTCTCACCCTTGAAAGGCAGAATGCCGAAGATACAATTCAGTATGTGGAGCGTGACAGCCGCCTCGGCTGGGAACCAAGTATGGAATATATGACAGATAAGTGGCACCTTGAATGGAAAATAAATCATACCGACTTTGTCATTAAGAAAGAAATTGCAACCTACAGGGAAAATCTAAAGCTCGGAAAAAGAGAATATTCCGACGTAAGAAACTGATTTTTCAGTTGACCTCGGATAATAATTGTAGTAAAATAAACTGTGTTTATCTAATAAAAGGAGGAAGAAAAATGAAAAAACTCTTAAGCGTGCTTTTGTGCCTTATGATGGTGCTTTCTACATTAAGCTTCAGCGTAAGTGCGGCAGATGCACAGACAGTGGCAGATTCAATCAGTATTGATACTATCACTACTGAAACTGCAAATCTTATTACAAACAACCTTACTCTCCCTACGGAAATTGATGGGCAGAGTGTGACTTGGGCATCAAACAGCGATGCCATTACAAACACAGGTGTTGTAACACGTCACGCTACTGACGAACAGGCAGTAACGCTTACTGCAACTGTTGGCGATGTGACAAAGGAACTTAATCTTACCGTTGCACCTCTTACAACACAGGTTGTTTACCAGAACAACTTCGGTAAGCAGAAGGACGGTACTCCTTTAGACACAACAAAGGAATTAATCGGTGCAACCGCAGCAAAATCCCAGATTCCTAACTGGACAATGTCAACTGCACAGAATGCAGCACCCTTCGGCACAACTGTTGGTGCAACTGGCGGTATTAACCTTGACCTTAATACAAGAGCGAATTCACCTACATTCACTTTCCCCGAAACAATGGATTCACCTTTCTATGTTTCTTTTGATGTGAAAACACAGGCAGTTTCTCCCGGTATTGAGTTCCGTTTCTACTATACTCCCGAGGGCGGCGCTTCAACACTTTACCAGATAATGAAGTGGTATGGCGGAAATACTCTTTTCCGCGGAAATCATATTTCAAGTCAGGGCGGAAGCAACTTTGCAAGCACAGAAACTACAAAGACAAGAATGTGCCTTTACATTGACCCCATCAGCCTTACAATGAAGGTAATGGATGCAAAGGGCAAGTTTGTTCCCGCAGCAGGCTATAAAATCGGTAAAGCAGACGAGAAAAACGGTGCTATTACAAACATTCACTTCTGCCGCGCAGGTTCAAAAGACCCTGCAGGCTCAATCGAAATCGATAACTTCGCAGTTTACAGAACTGCCGAAGAATCTCAGATTCACGATGACAGAATTCTTCTCGGTCAGCTTGCAAATGCAGTAACCTTTGCAGACTTCTCATCAGAAAGTGCTGACTCTGTAACACAGAATATTGATTTTAGTCAGTTTGTAAATAAAATTCAGACAGAAAACCCCGGCGTTGAGGTTACTTTCAATTCAAATAACGAAGAAGCGTTTAAGGTTGAAGGAACAACAGGCGTTGTAACACGTCTTTTCGATGATGCGAAGGTTAAGCTTGAAGTTGTTTTCTCAAAGGGTGCAAGCTCTTTCGGTAAAACAATCGAATTCACAGTTGAAGAAGCTCCCAACCCTGCAAAGCAGGCTGCAGGCGAACTTCATTTTGAAATGCTTTCTGACGAAGCTCCGAATGCAATCACAAAGAATCTTGACCTTTCACTTCTTGACTTCTATGCACTTGATATTGCAGAGAATACAACAGTAAGCTTTACAAGCAGTAACAGCGATGTACTTATGGTTGATGACAATGTTGCTTATGTAGCACAGGGTGCAGAAAAACAGAATGTTACTCTTACAGCTACAGTTACAAAGGAAGGCAGACCCTTCACAAAGGATTTTGAACTTACAATCCTTCCCGAGGGTACATACGTTTTTGAATCAGAAAACTTCGGTTATCCCGAACTTGTTAATGAAAGCATCGGTGCGCATCCCAGATGGGTGATTGAAAATAATTACTCAGGCGCTACTTATGCAGATGTTAAAAAGGACAACCGCGGTTACTATCTTGAAACTGCAAGAGTGAAGTCTGCAGGTGGTTACGATGCAGAAACCTTCAGCTTTGCAGGCATCAGAAAGACAAAGAATGTATCGGTTGAAATGGATTTTGCAATGGACTCTCTTCCGAAAAACACAATTCAGGATATTCATTTCCTTGGTGTTAAAGAGGGCGGTCTTACAGTAAGCGACGTTACAAAAGACTTGTTGAAAATCAGAATTACCCCCGGTTCTTTCCGTCTTGAAACAAGCGGTGTATCTTTTGTCGTTAACGAAGGCGACACTTGCCGTGTAAGATTCGATTTCGACTTTGAAAACCAGAACTTTGATTTCTACGTTAACGGAACACTTAAAAAGGCAGATATTCCTTGGAACACTGCAGGAAATTATGAAGCACTCAGCTACATTAACTTCCGTTCATACCGTGCAAGTGCAAACTTTAAAATCGGTGTAGATAACCTTGCAGTTTATGCAGAAAACCCCGAATTCCTTGCAAGTGCACTTGATGAAGAAGTTTATTCTGAACGTCCTCTTACGGTTTCTACAGCATTCGACTCATATTACCAGACAAGAATCACAGCTGATTATGACGAGAATCAGTATCTCCGTGTGGGACTTGTTGAAAAACTGGAAACATTCACAAACAACCCCATTATTGACTTTGGCACAGCAGAGCTTGTTGATAAGAACACCGGCAAGAAAACAAGCCTTAACGGTTATTACTCATCCGACGAAACAAATCCCCAGCTTATAAACGGTCTTTACATCGGTTCAAACCACGGTGCAATGGGTGCAAGAGTTACAAGTAATGCTCACGGTAAAACACAGGCAGACGTTGGTTCTGTATGGGTTGACTCAAAGGGCGTTAAGTGGGACCTTATCCGTGTTGAAGATGCAAATAAGCTTTTCTTCCTTCAGCAGAAAAATTATAACCTTGCAACTACAAACTTTGGATTCAACGGAAACATTTCAGGACCTCTTACATATGTAAGTGACGGTGTAAATACATCAGATATTACAGTCGGCTCATACACCGCAACACAGACATTCCCCTCAATCAAGAATGTAGAGCATACTTTCTACCTTGTACGTGACGGCGAAATGATTGAATTCGACAACCGCACAGCAGGCGTAAGCTATAAGGCTGACGAAGTTGTGGTTGTTGAAGAATATGACATTGTAAACCCCTGCACAATTGCAGCTTCACTTCGTGCAAATAAGCCTGCAGGCGGATATACAGAAGCACCTTCAATCGCAACAGGTGATGCTATATTCCACTACAAGCAGATTATTACAGTAAAGGCTGACGGTACAATCTTCACAGAAATTGACCACGAAGTTCTTACAGACCTTAACAGCTACGAAACCTACGGTTACCAGTTCTATCAGAGAGCTAACCCCTACGGTGGCGGTGCATGGCGTCAGGTTCCCGGAACAAAAGAATTCACAGACGGTAAGGGTGTAAAATGGGATATCACCGAGCCCTACGAATACACAAACGTTCCCGGAACACCCTCTACAAATCTTCCTGTTCCGATGTCAATAACCCTTAAGAAAGCGAACTGGATTAATCCTGATGTTGTTCCCTCACGTATTCTTGATTTTATCCGTGATGAGGACGGTAAGAACGTTATGGGTTATATGACAGGTTTCCTTCCCATTTACGATGGTGAGCCTTCTGTAAGAAAGACAAAGACAAATTCAAACATCTATATGTACGACCAGAAGGCTAAAGCATATCCCATCTTTGTTAGCTCAAGCGGAATTGCAGATAAGACAGTTCTTACTGCAGAGGGATCAAGAATTCACGGTGTATCATACAGAAAGTACGTTGACCTTACAGAGTTTGAAACAAATAATACACAGTATTATGCAATCAATCACGAGGGTATGACATACTACTATGTTGACTTTATCGAAGCAGGTGCACTTACACTTGACCTTGAAAAATCAGGATGTATCTATAACCTTGAACAGGTAGAGGTGCTTGGTGATATCACATACAAGCAGTCAGGCGACAAGATTGTGGTTACAAGCAACGGTAGAGGATACCTTGTACTTAAGGCATCACGTCAGCTTGAAGTAGAAAGTGCATATGTAAAGGATAGTGCAATCTACACAAGATTTGTTAATTATTCCGGTGAAGCAAAGACAGTTGATATTATGATTGCATCTTATGAAGGCAACAAGCTTGCTGACATTAAGACTGTTAAGAATGTAACAATCGGTGCAAATGCAGTAGTTAATAAAGAAATTGCAGATACTCTTGAATACGGCGGAGAATACAAAATTTTTGTTGTTGACAGCGAAAGCGGTATTGTTCCCGTAAGTAAGGATATGGCAATCGAAATCAGATAACTGTAAAAAAGAAGCGTGCCGCTTCACCCACATCGCGCACGCACAAAGTGCAAACACAGTTTCACGCGTACTAATTTACGCAAATTCCTATGCGGTAAAAAAGCCCACGCCCCAATGGGTGTGGGTTTCTTTAAGGAGGTAATTAACTATGGTAACAAGAAAAGATGTAGAAAAAGCAGTAAAAGACCTTGGTATTAAAAAGGGTGACGTTGTACTTGTACATTCATCCTTCAAGAGCCTCGGTCCCGTGGAAAACGGTGCAGAGGATGTAATCAGCGGTTTCCTTGATGCAATCGGGGAAGAGGGTACCCTCGTATTCCCCTGCTTCACACAGAAGGATTTCGCAAACGCCTATGAAACTTGGCATATTGACAAGCCTTCAGACACAGGCTATCTTACAAACTATTTCAGACTTCGTGAGGGAAGTCTCCGTAGCGACCAGGCGACACATTCTGTTGCCGTTTGCGGTAAGCTTAAGGAAGAACTTACAAAAACTCACGGACATACACATAAACGTTTCGGTTCTATGGGCGACACCCCTTTCTCTGCTGATTCTCCTTGGGAGAAAATGTATAATATGAATGCAAAAATTGTTCTTCTTGGTGTACAGCCCGGCTCAATCACATTCCGTCACTATGCGGAGTATGTTTATATGGAAGAGCTTCTTAAAGCAATTGAGGGAAATCCAAAGTACGACGAAATGAAGGACAGACTCTGGCAGATGTCTCACAAAGGGGTATGGCCTCACGTGTTCAATCTTGCAATGGTTGATGTTCTTGAAGAAGAAGGTTATACTCCCACCAAAAGCACTTGCGGTGATGCTACATTCCTTTGCTTTGACAGTAAGATTTTCGTTGATACTTGCCTTGCACACCTTCGCAGTAAGGATCGCAGAATCCTTTGGGATAACGGATTTTTTGACGTTGAGGGATGGATCAAGTGGTTAGAGGATTATGCTAATCTTTTAGCTTAAATGCGAAATGCGAAGTGCGAAATTCGAAATGAAGGAGGATTTTCGTTCAAACGAAAATCTTATAATAAAAGGTTTTCGCTTAAGAGAAAACCAACAATAACTTCGAACTTCGAATTTTACATTTCGAACTTGAAAAAGAGGCGATTTATTATGAACGAAACAGCAATTAAATGGTACAAATATCTTCAGTTTCCTTCTGAATTTGACGAGGAATTCTATGCCCTTGCCGAAAGTAAGGATATATCGGGCATTACTCCCGAAAACTGCGTAAAAATCCTTTGCGAAAAGAAGGACTACGGTCTTAATCTTATATACTTTCTTTCACAGCTTGACAATACAAAGGCGGCAATGGATGAACGCAATATTGATGAAAAGTATTTCCGTGCAACAGCGATGGGTCTTGTGGGAGAAGCTAAAAGCTGCAAGGAAACCTTCGGCAAAATCGGTGTGTATGAGGTTGGCTGGACAAATGCCGTTATGAAAGGCACATATCTATTCAGAATAGGCAGACTTAACTTCGGTCTTGAAACCCTTTTTGAGTCCTGGTGCGACGACGGCAAGGTTATAAAGCTTGGCGATACCATAATTGCAGTACATATTCCCGGTGGCGGAAAGCTTGACGAAACAGATGCCTACCGTTCGCTTCTGGAAGCGGAAAGATTCTTTAAAAAGCATTTCCCCGAAAAGGATATAAAAGGATTTATGTGCGGTTCGTGGCTTCTTGACAGAACCCTTGATAACTTCCTGAAACCTGACTCAAACATAATCAAATTCCGTGACCTTTTCACTCCTTATATGAAAAAGGAAGACTACAGTGCCATCAAATTTGCGTTCGGTAAAAATATCACAAAGGATAACCTTAAAGACTTTGAACCGAAGAATTCTTTTCAGGCAAAATTGAAAGAACATGTTTTAAGCGGTGGAAAGCTTTACGACACCTTCGGTTTCAGACCTTTTCAGAATGCCGATGTAGCGGGGATAGACTGTCATTATCATCAGATGCAGTGGCATACCGATGATATGTCTGTTTATCCCAAGGATTACCTTCCCGAATGTGGTGACACGGGGGATATTGTAAAGTCGGCACAGGCTTATATGGAACTTTGCAATCTTCAGGGCGTGAATGTGCTTTGTATGCCGAATATGGAAGACCTTTTCGGTGCCCGTGACGAATCCCAGAATATCCTCGGTGCAGTAGCGAAAATGGGTGATAGCAGAATCTACGCCTTTGGCGGTCTTTACTACCCCGAATACCCTGTAACAAAGGACTACGGCTTCAAAGAACAGGCAAAAACGCTTCTTGATATGGGATTTGACGGAATCAAGCTTATCGAAACAAAACCCAACGCTTATAAGAAAATCGGCACAAAAATTTCCGGTGAAATATATGATGATTTCTTCAATTATCTTGAAGAAGAAAATATACATATTATCTGTCACGCAACAGATCAGGTAAGCCACCGTGCCGAGGTGCGTGCAGGAAATGAAAATCTTGAAAAAATGTACGCTCTTTGTGAGGAAATTTACGAGGATGTGCTTTTAAGACTTGAAAAAAATCCTGACCTTAAAATCACTCTTGCACATTTCTTTTTTATGGCAGAAGAGCTTGACCGTCTTTCAGCAGTTCTTGATAAATACCCCAATGTGTGTATTGATACAACTCCTGCGGAAAGAGAACTTCACTATCTTTCCGAAACACCCGAAAAAACACGTGCGTTTTTCCGTAAATATGCTGACCGAATAATGCTTGGAACAGATGACAAGAACGCCTTCCATACACGTTATAAAGAAGTTCAGCTGGCAATGCTTGACCGCTATTTAAGAACTCCCGATAGCTTTACCACAAAGTGGGGCAATAAGCTTGTAGGTGTAGACCTTGACCGTGACGACCTTGAAAAAGTTCTTTACAAAAACTTCAGGCATCGTACGGGAGAAACTCCGAAGGTAATAGATAAAGCACTGCTTAAAGAATATATTGAAAAAATGCTTCCTTTAATTCCCGAAAGTAAAACAAAGGAAGAAATAAATAAATTTGCAAATAATCTTTAAGTAAAGAAATGACAGACTGTATTACGGTCTGTCATTTCTTTGCTGTATATGAATTTGCGTATTTTATCAAGAGCGATGTCCGCCTTTTTTTCTTTGGTTAAGTCGGAACGCGAAAAGGGTGAGGTTACACGCTTCTTTTTTTAGTATTTTAATTATACGCCACAATGCACAAAAAATCATAAGAAGAACAACTAATATCATATATACAAGCAGAATCAGCTCGCTTTCTATCGATGCCCATAAGCCAATAAGTGTAAAAAATACAATAAGACAAAATATAAGAGTAAACATAAAATCATCTCCATATAATATATGTTTATATAAGTATATTCCTAAAAAGCACAATTGTCAATAGGGTATATCTTTAATAAAATATATATGTATATAAGGAGATGATTTTGTGATTTCTGTAAGACTTACTGTTGATAAAATATTGAAAGATAAAGACATAAGCCGTTATGAGCTTGCAAAAAGAACCGGTATACAATATCATATAATTGATAACTACTATAAAAATAAAGTAGTAAGATATGACAGCTATATTCTTGCAAGAATGTGTGAGGCACTTTCTTGCGATGTATCAGATCTGATTGAATTAACAGAAGAATAATCGGTTAAGGGATAGCCAAGGCTATCCCTTTTTTACAGTATAGGAAATTACGTAAATTAATACGCGTGAAACTATGTTCGTAATTTGTGCGTGCGCGACAAGGGTGAAGCGGCACGCTTCTTTTTTACCTTATAGGAATTTGCGTAAATTAATACGCGTGAAGCTATGTTCGACATTTGCAGGTGCGCGACATGGGTGAAGCGGCACGCTTCTTTTTTATTCTCTTTTTTTGTATGAAAAAATGTGTTTTTGACCATCAAACAAAAAAATTGACCGTAGACAATAATGCCCGTTTGTGCTATTATTATAACGTGAAGGTGGGTGAATATCACCCGTAAAAAGAAAGGATGAGAATAATGAAAAAATTTATTGCGTTGCTTGTAAGCTTAACACTTGCTTTAAGTATGTGTATGTTTACAACAGTAACAGCATCGGCAGAGGTAAAATACTTTGAATCAACTCTCTTTGTTGCCGATGATTTTGAAGGTTATGAAAACGGCACAATCTCTGCTTTAAGCAGCAGTGCAACAGGTGTTGCAGCGGCAATCGGCGGTGAGGTTGTGTATGACGAAACAAAGGACAGTAATGTTCTGAAGGTTAAGGGTCAGCGTTACTGCGTTATGTTTGCAGGAAGTGCAACTATTAACTCTGCAGAGAATATCGTTATGGAGTTTGACTTTATGGCTCCTTCAAACCCTGTTGCAAGCGGCAACCCTGCAGGTGCACTTGTTTCTCTTGAAAATGTAAGTGAAGAGGGTGCAGCATGGCTTGCTAACGGTGGCGACGGTCTCCGTGCTCCTTACACAACTTCGTTTACAGGTGCAGACTTCATCGGAAAGTGGTACTCCGCAAAGGCTTACCACAATGTAGCTACAGGTAACACAGAATGGTATGCAGGTCCTTACGGTGAAGAGCTTATATACAGAGGAACACAGACAACAAACATTACAGATAAGAGTAAGATTGGCCGTGTGGACTTATACAATCCCAATGAAATCTGCATTGATAACCTTAAGGTTTATGCAGCTGAAAGTGACAGCGAGGCAAGACATCTTATTGAAAAAGCAAAGGCTGCTGTTGAGGCTGCAGAAATTATCAGCCCTGCTCCGGTTACATATCCCGAAACTGCAATCAGCGATATAAAGAACGCTATTGAATCTGCAGAGGATTCTCTCACTTTTGCCCAAAGCGCAGAAGATGTAGCACTGATTACAGCAGATTTCAACAACAGCTATCAGGAATTTCTTGCATCAGGAACAGATAAGAAAAGTCAGGTAGAAATCTTCGATGCCGATTTTTCTGAAGCAGGTGACTTTGCGGGATACCAGGTGCTTTTCACAGAAGGAGACTCTATCGTTGAAAAGGCAGTCGTTGGTGAACGTGATGCTCTTAAAATTCAGAGCGTCCAGACAAATTATGCCCGTTTCATTAAGGACTTAAATGCCCTTACTTATAACAAATACGTTATGAAAACATCCTTCAGACAGGACGAAAAAACAGCCGTTCATCAGGTTGCGACAGTTTTCTCGGGTTTGTTTAACGAAACAAATACTATTTTTGAAATTTACTCGGATGGTACAAATCTTAATATAAGATACAGTGACAATAAGGACGGATATACAACTGTTAACACAATGAAGAGTGCTCTGCTTGTGGCTGACTACTCTGCAGATGTATGGTATGATATCGAAGTTTCCTTTGATATGACCGACAGAACATTTATGGTGAAGGTAGACGATACCCCCGTTCTTACGGACAGAGTTCTTTGGTTTGCAGGTGCAGGTTCAACCGTCAACCCTGCAATAATCCGTGCAGGCGTGTTTGCAAAGCCTACACAGCAGCTTTACGTATCTGAATTTTCTCTTGTTGCTGACGAAAGTGCGGCCATCGTAGATGCATACAAAACTGTTGGCGAAGCTATCCCCGTTGGTACAGGTGCAGAATATATGCGTGAGCTTCCCCAGACAGTTGGCAATTACGAGGTTTCTTATGAAAGTGAAGATTTCGAAGTAGTACAGGACAAGGTTCTCGGAAAGCTTCTTGCATATCCTGTATTCGGCTCTGAAGATTACGAGGGAATTCTTGTTGCTAAAATAAATGTTGACGGCATAGATTATCGCTTCTCATATAAGCTTCCCGTAAAGGCAGCTTATACAGGCACAGTTATTGACCACAACTTTAATGTTGAAGCAGGCACAAAAGCAAGCGCCATTGACCCGGCTTACTGGACAGCAGGCGGTGAAATTGCATCGGTTGTGGAACTTGAGGGAATAGACGGCGGTATGCTTTCACTTAACGGACAGAGAACACTTTACTCCGTTCCCGAAGCAAAGAGAGCTGCAGGCATCAGTGTCGTAAGCCTTAAGTTTATGGCACCCGAAGACGGGATTACAGATATTGCAGGTCATATTATTTCAATCAGTGGTCAGGACGGTAAGGGCGCTATCGAAGTTTGCCTTTATGACGGAAATATCTGTATATCACCCGGAGATTATTTTGACGCTAATCAGTTCCCCGGTGGATATGCAACAATGAAGGCACCCATCCTCACAGATTACGAAGCAGGTAAGTGGTATGACATCAAGGTTCTTATTAACTTTGATACAAGAACATACAAGGTAACTGTTGACGGTAAGGAAACTCTTACAAACCGTGTTGTAACAATCGCAAATCCCATCCGTAACATCGGCAGAATTTCTATGAGAGCTTCTCAGGATAAGCAGATTTTTGTTGACGACCTTAAGATTTACACAACAGATTTTGAAAAGGTTGTTGGCGTAGAAGACTTTGAAATAGATCAGGCGGTTACAGGTCATGCAGCAGCAGTTATTTATCCTTCATCTTTTGATTCAGAGGGTAATATGATTGCAGACGACTACACATTCGAAATCACAGGTGAAGATACAGACGGTATCACCATTTCAAAGACAGGTGCGTTTGTTGTAGAACCTATTGCAAAGGCAGGGGAATACACAGTAACAGCAACATCTGTTTACGATCCGTCAAAGACGGTTACAACAAAGGTAACAGTAAACGGCACACCTCTTGGTGTACCTGAATTTGCTTTCACCCCTGTTGCAGAAATCACTCCCGGTATGACTGTTACTGCAAAGGCTATGGTTGGAAAGAACGTAGAAGCTATTAAGTCAAACGACATTGCAATCATCCTTGTTCAGTATGATTCAGAAGGAAAGATTGTTCAGATTAAGAAGAGTGAAACAGACCTTTCAGAGGTAGCTGTAGGCGTACTTGCACCTGTTGAATGTTCGATTACAGCAGTGGGTGAAGACACAACAAATCATAACGTTCGTGCATTTCTTGTATACGGCAGTGTGATTAATCCCATTACAGGAAGTATTTACGCAATTAATAAATAATTCACGGAGAATGTGAAATGAAGCTCAGAAAAATAATTTCTCTGATTTTAATAATCCTTCTGACAGCCACCTTTTTTGGTGGCTGTCAGAAAAAACAAAAAGTTCATAAGACTGAGTCAAATACCCTTGCATACTGGATGCCTCTTGATGCGGCAACAGCCGTAACTGTTTCAAACTTTGGCGAAACACCTTTTGCAAAGGAGCTTACAAAGCGTACAGGTGTAACGGTGGATTACATCCATCCGGCCAAGAATAATGCGTCAGAGGAATTCAATATACTTCTGGCTTCAAATAATTTGCCGGACATTATAGAATACAGATGGATGGGTTATCTTGGCGGTGCCGATAAAGCCGTGGAAGACGGCTTTATTGTTCCTCTTAATGATATAATTGAAAAGAAAGCACCAAACCTTTACGGCTTTCTTAAGCTTAATCCGGAAATTGACAAGGCGGTCAGAACAAACGGCGGAAACTACATAGGATTTCCTGCTATTGCAGGTGACCCAAGCCTTACGGTGGCGGCAGGTCTTGTCATCAGAAAAGACTGGCTTGACGATGTGGGACTGGAAGTTCCCGAAACAATTGACGAGTGGGAAAAAGTTCTTACGGCATTCCGCGATAAGAAAAATTCCCCTACGCCTCTTTCGTTTGTTTATTCAGATTTTGAATACGGTGTTTTTGTAGGTGCCTACGGAATCGGGAACGGAATCTATCTTGATAACGGCACTGTAAAGTTCGGTCCGTTGGAGCCGGGATATAAGGAATTCTTAACAAAAATGAATGACTGGTACAAAAAGGGACTTCTTGACAAAAACCTTTTCAGCGTCGATTCCCAGACAGTATCCTCAAATGTAACCAGTGGTGTATGCGGTGCCAGTGTTGGTGCTATAGGTGGCGGAATAGGAAAATGGATGACAAATGCACCGGAAGGATTTGACCTTGTGGCTGCGCCTTATCCCGTTCTCGAAAAAGGACAGATTCCCCAGTTTGGTCATAAAACATCACAGGTTTACAGTCAAAGTATAGCAATTACAACAGATTGCCGTGACATAGATGCAGCGATGAAACTTCTTGATTATGGTTACAGTGAAGAAGGCAGGATGCTGTTTAACTTCGGTATAGAGGGCGAAAGCTACACAATGGTGGAAGGATATCCTACATATACGGATATGATAACAAACGACAAGTCAGGTCTTTCAATGCAGACAATGCTTGCAAGATACACAAGGGCGGCAAACGGTGCCATGGGAAGTATTCAGGACAAGCGCTATATGGAACAGTATGCAAGACTTCCACAGCAGAAAAATGCGTGGGAGGTATGGAGTAACACCAATGCAGAAGCCCACGTGCTTCCGACTATGTATCCTCTGGAAGAAGATACGGAGGAATATTCTAAAATTGTACTGTCAATTGATACCTATAACCGTGATATGATTACAAAATTCATAATGGGGGTAGTGCCTCTTTCTGAGTATGATGAGTATGTGGCACAGCTTAAATCTCGGGGTATTGACAGGCTTATCCGGATTCATCAGGATGCGTACCAAAGGTATCTTGAAAGATAAAAATCAAGTATTCCCGGGGGTGTAGTGTACACCCTCAGGAATACAAACATTTACTAAGGCGAGTGATTCTTTTGAAGTTAGGTTTCAGAAAAAAGGGAATACTGATTACCTGGACGGCATCATACATGCTTGTTTTGTTGTTGCCGTTTTTAATTAATGTTCTTTTTTACAGACAGAGCGAAACTGTGCTGACTACAGAAGTAAGAGAGCACAATATGTCTAACCTCAAGGGAAAAAGTATTCAGATAGATAACGCTGTGGATGAACTTATGCAGACTGCATTCAATGTTTATTACAGTACAATTGCCGATGAAATTGCAAATTATCCCGAAGGTGCGTTTGACGCAAAAAACCGTTATAACGTCATCTCAATGTGCGAAATCCTTAAAGAGTATGAAAAGGATGTTCCCCACATAAAGAAAATATATTTTTATTTTAATTCAATTGACGAGGTTGTGACATCTGCAGGCGTATACGATGCGGGTGAATCGCATATTTCGGGACTGGATGAAATTTATAAAGAAAACTGGAAAAATATGCTCCGTCAAAGGGCAACATCTTCCTTTGTGAAAATAGGTGAAAACATTTATTTTGTCTATTCAGACACAAATCATATTAAATACAGAAAAAATCTTATTATAGAAGTTGATTTTAACGAAATTATTTCCCCCCTTATAACAAGCAGTGACGAATTTGTGGAGGGAATAGCCGTTATAAGCCCTGACGGGCAGATTCTCAGCACCAACGGAAATGCTGAGCTTAATAATATTCTGAAGAAAGCAGAAATCGAAAAAGGAAAAAGAGAATATCATACAGATATTGATAAAAAGGACTATATGATTCTTACGGAAGAATCGGAAAATAATAATCTTATTTATGCTTATGCCACTGTTGAAAACTCTTTCTACGAAACGGTTGAACGTTCAAGGATTTTCAGCATAGTGTCGTTAATTATATGTGCTCTTCTGGGATTCGGCATTATATACGTATCTCTCAGAAAGAATTACGACCCTATAAAGGGGCTTCTTAAGCTTCTTAACGAAGAGGGCGAAAGGGCATACGCAGACGAAAATGAATTTGACTACGTAAATAAGGCGATTTCAGATATAATTGTTAAGAAGAAGGAATTTACAAACCGTCTTTTAGCACAGGAGCCTATTCTCAGAAGTAACATTTTAAGGCAGATTTTAAAAGGAAATACAAATAATCTTCCCGTGGCAGATATTCTGGATTCGCTTAATATAAATTTCAGACATAATTATTTTGCGGTAATGGTTTTCTACATTGAAAATAAGGAAGAAATGTTTTTCGGTGAAGAAAATGACAATTATCCCGAAAACAAAAATAAAGCACTTGCAAACTATGCTGCACTGAACGTTATGGAAGAGCTTCTTTCTTCAGATAAGTGTAGTGTGCTTGCATCGGAAGAGGATTTTGTGCTGACACTAATTCTCAATATAGAAGATAACAGCAAAGAAACACAAGATTATATATACGGTAAGCTTGAGGAAGGAAAAATTCTCCTTGAAGAAAAGTGTAATCTCTATTATACGGTAGGCGTGTCGGATATTCATTCTGATACAGACGGAATAGCTCTCGGCTACAGTGAGGCTATGCGTTGTGTGGAGCAGAGATTCCTGCTTAAAAAGGAAGAAACAATTTTGTTCCGTGACCTTAAGGTTTATGAAACTGTAGGCTACTACTTCCCCCTTGATGTTGAGCAGAAGCTTATTTACTGCCTTAAAGCGGGAGAGTATGAGGGCTGCAGTGAAATTCTTGACCATATTTACAAAACCAATATGGAAGAGCAGAAAATTGACCTGGAGCTTGCAAAATGTCTTATGTTTGACATTATGGGTGCAGTAATAAAATCTTTTTCGGAAATATATTCCAATGCGGATAAAGTTTCAGGACTGAGCAGAATGTTTGAATATGTGCTTGAAAGCTCTTCGGCAGACGAAATGATTGATAAAATCAAAATAATATTCAAAACTGTTTGTGACGACGTTCTGAGAATACCTATGGACACAAGCGTCAGTCTTATAACAAAAATAGACGAATATCTGGAAGAAAAATATTCCGACATAACTCTTAACGTGACGTCTGTTGCTGAACATTTCGGTATGAATACCACATACCTTTCCAATATGTATAAGAAGAAAAAGGGTATAGGTCTTCTTGAATATATCACAACCATCCGTGTTGAAAAGGCGAAGGAAATTCTTCTTAATGAGCCTTTCGTAACACTGGAGGTTCTCGGTCAAAGGGTTGGCATAGCAAATGTAAGAACCTTCTCCAGAGTATTTACAAAATACACAGGAGTGTCACCGGGTAAGTTCAAAGAGGTTTCAGCTAAGGAAAAACAATAAAATTTACTTTAAAACCAAATTTTTGTCTATTGACTAAATAAGCTTTGTATGGAAAACTATAACTAAGAAAAAGCAAGGAGGAGCATATGAGTAGAAATAGAAGAATAACAAACGGACTTTTGTCAGCATGCGTTTGTGCAGCGATGACACTGTCCGCTCCGATTGGTGCATACGCAAATAATTTAGCAGATGAGAAATTTGACAGCACTGTAACAAGTATCCGTTACCGTAAAAATACGGCAAACGGAACTGTAACAGATTCATCTTCCGCCATAAGTAACGGAGCATTTGTCCTTACTAAAAATCCCGGTGACGGTATTTCAATGTCATATTCAGAATTTGCCGCTCAGACAGAGGGCATTGTTACACTGAAGGCAGATATAAAGTCAAATATAACGGACGGCCCCCTTTTTAAAATGTCATCGGTTATAATGGGTGACGGTGCTTCGGTTATTATTAAAGACGGCAGACTGGTACTTGTATGCGGTGGCTCCGAGGTAGATGCAGGTGCATTCTCCGTGGATACACAGGTCAGCTACCGTATGGATGCGGATATAGAAAATAAATGCGTAACTCTTTACGTAAACGGAAACCGTATGGCAGGTATTCAGAATGCGGATGTTAATAATATTGGTTACGTCTCCTTTGCTGTTACAAAAGACGCAAGTTATATAGCTCTTGATAATATCAGCATTTATAACGATTACGTAAAGCAGGAGCTTTTCTCGGACATTTCGCAGTGTGACGGAAAAGATGCCATTCTCTCTCTTGTGGAAAGAGGAATTATGAAGGGAATGGGTGACGGAACATTTTCTCCGGGAACATCTCTTACCCGTGCACAAATGGCACAGATTATAACAAATGCCCTCGGTCTTAAATATAACGGGGAGGCACTTTCTTACAGCGATGTAGATGCAAACGACTGGTATAATTACGCAGTTGGTGCAGTAACCGTAAGCGGAATAATGAACGGTATGGAAGACGGTACCTTCCGCCCCAATGACCTTCTTACCTTTGAGCAGGTGAATAAAATACTTGTGGAAAGTGCACAGTATGCAGGAATAAGCAGTTCAAAGTACGGATTTTCTGAAAGCTTTGAAAAAATATACGTAAGCACAGAGCTTACTGACGAGGAAAGTGTCAGATATGACTCAGACACCCTCGACATAGGCAGTCTTGTAGTATTTCAGAACATTGACCTTCCTTCTGTGGGTGAGTACGGCTCAGAAATAACATGGACAAGTAACTCGGAATTTGTAACAGCTGACGGTAAGGTAACAAGACCTGACGAGATGTCTGAAAGTGCAGTTCTTACAGCTCACATTAAAAAAGGCGACTATACCAAAACAAAAGACTTTACCCTGAGCATTATGCCCTGTAACGTGTCATGGCATGAAACGGCTACATCCAATACACACAGTGAACCGCTTCTTGAACAGTCGGGCGATAAGATAAATATTTCTTACGATATAGTTCCGGGTGAAGATAAGCTTAACACGGTAATGAGCTTCAGTGCGAAGAGTGCAAACCTTGTCAGCTTTACTGAAATGCCCGTAATTGTCCGCCTCAGCGAAAGCGGAGTTGTAGATGCTTATAACAAAAACACCTACACGGCAGACAAAGCCTTCCACTATAAAAAAGGTGTAAAAATCACTATAAATGTAGAAATTGATGTTGTAAATAAGTGCTACAGTGTGTGGGCAAAAGAAGGCACTGCAAAGGAAGTGCAGATTGCTTCAAACTATGCTTACCGTGCAACGGCGGCACCTGTTACAACAGTCGGAAAGATGTACATAAAACGGGGCAGCAGTACTGTTCCCGGTACGGTTGAGGTTACAAAGATGTCAATAGCTGCTCCCGAGGGAATAGTTAATGCAGACAAGTATCTCTTCGACAGAAATTATGCGTCGGGAAAAGATGCTTCGGATGTTCTTTCATTCCTTCGTGAAGGCACAAAGATGCTACCCGGAACTCAACTTCCCAAAGTTACGGGCGGAGGAAAAGAGATTATCTGGATAAGCTCTGATCCTGAGCTTATTACCGATAAGGGGACAATTGCAGAAGCAGGCAAAAACGAGGTGTTTACACTCACTGCAGTTGTAAATGACAAATCGCCTAATTCTCACAGTCTTATTACAAAGAAAGACGCCATCAGCGACTGGGCATTCGGATATGTGGCAACTGCAATGAATATGGGCGTGGTTGAAAATATTCTTGCGGAAGACAGCTTTAATCCCAAGATGCCCATTACACGTGAGTATGCGGCAATTCTTGTAGACAGACTTTTGAACATAATGTAAGAGAGGTAACAGTATGAAAAAACAATTTTCCAGACTTATTGCTTTAATCTGTACAATGGCAATGGTGATGGCGGTAATTCCCGCATACACCAATGCCGCATTTGAGACAGATGTGATTGATTTTGAAGATTATTCAGGCGGTGACATTTCCTCCTATCTTACAGGAAAGACATTTATGGTGGTAAATCCTGCTCTTTCCGTATCTGATGAGGGTGCAAACAGTAAAATGCTGAGCTTTGCAAGAGGCGGTCGTGTTGTTCGCTGGTATGAACCTTCAAGAGAAGGCGGAAGACAGAATATCACAGACGATTTTACATACGAATTTGACTTTATGCAGAAAACAAAGGGGGCAGTTGCGGATATCGGTACAATATCCTGCTCACCCTGGAACAGCTCTCAGTACGGATTCCAGTTTTCAAGTGACGGTACAAACCTTACTCTTAAGCACGGTGGCGGAACAGATACCGTTGTAGTAAATTATGAGGCAAACGCTGTTTACTCGGTAAAATTTCTTGTAAAAATAAGCGACCACACTCTCCGTATATGGATAAATGACGAAGAAAAGCTTACAGATAAGACAATAACTTTCCTTAATAATATAAATAACGTAAGCCGTATCGACTTCAATGCGGCAACTGCAGGCTTCTGTGTTGATAATATTAAGCTTGAACAGTATATTGACCTTGCAGTAGAAGTAGAAAAGCTCGGAACAAAGATTGAAGATGCTAAAAATGATATATCGGCTCTTCCCGTTGGTGATTACCTTAACCACTATCCGCAGAGTGCAATTGACGAAGCTCTCGCTAAAATTTCCGAGGTAGAGGCTGTATATGATAGCTTTGTTATCACTACTCCCGATGACATCACACTTATTGACGAGCAGAAAGAAAAACTTCAGAGTGCTCTTTCGGAGCTTCTTGCAAAGGTAAAGGTAGGCTACGTTACAAAGTACTCTATGGACTTTGATGCAAAGACTCTTACGGGCGACAACTGGAATCAGTATATGGGCCACAGTGAAACAGTGAAAATCGGTGACGACAAGGCACTTTATGCGGCAAATATTTCTGGCGGTTTAACACGTGTCTTAAAGGTGTTCCCCGAATCAATAAAGGGTGCGGCAATAGTAAACTTCTCATTTATGCAGCCAATAAAAGCTCCCGTATATGCTATTTCTGAAATTAAGTCAGCAAACTACAGCGAAAAGGATACTGTATACACTATTTCAAGTAACGGTACGGACATCCTTCTCGGAACAAACAAGGTTATAGAAAATTACGAGGCAGGCAAGTGGTACAATATTAAAATTGAACTTAATTCTGCTGCAAGAGCTATGCAGGTGTACGTTGACGGTGAAAGAGTGCTTTCTGACAGAAATCTTCCTTATATGGGAGAAAATGCTGCGGCTCTTGACAGATGGGAAACACAAATTGATACCATCGGCAGCGACATCTACGTTGACGATATCCTGATTGAAGGTAACGTTAACACAGACTACGAAAAGGTTGCAGAAGAAATCGCAAGCGTTTTCGGTAATAAGGACTGTGTTGTAGAGGATATTAAGCTTCCTCTTACATATAACGGTTACACATTCGTGTGGGAATCAGATAAAGAAAACGTAATTTCATCAGAGGGTGAGGTTACCCGTCAGGAATCAGGTGACGAGACAGTTATTTTCACTGTATACATCACAAAAGGCGAATTCACATATAAGAAAGATTATGAACTTACTGTGCCCGGTGTTGTATACGATACAGTTATAGAGGACGACTTCAACTCCTACCGTGACGGTGCAAGACCGTCAGGCTGGAGTATTCCTTCAGGCAGTGCAACAGTAACGGAGGCAGACGGCGAAAAATACGTTAAGTTAAGCGGTAAGATGCAGAAAAACGCTTCCTATAAGAATATCACACCTGCAGGTTTTATCGGGGTAGACTTTATGCAGGAGGCAAAGACTTCTGTTAATTCGATTATGAATCTTACACAGAATACATCAATTTTCAACATAGGAACAGACGGAAATGACATCATCGCATACTACGAAGGATGCGAAGACGGTCAGGTAATTGTCAAAGATTACGAAGCGGGTAAGTGGTACAGCATCCGTGCCCTTTATAACCTTGAAAAAGGGCTTTTCACCGTTATGGTTAACGGGGAAGAAGTGCTTAAAGACGGAAAAGTATATAAGGGAAGCACAACAGAAACCGTAAGATTTGTTCTTAATTCAATAGGCACTGAAATGTTTATTGACAATGCTTCCTTCGGTACTGCAAAAATAAGCTCTATTGAAATAATTGACGCTCCTCAATCGGCTCTTCGTCCTGCAAGCGGAGAAACAGAGATTTTATACATGGTCATTTCAAAGGATGCGGAAGGAAATACCCTTTATCCTGCAGAGCTTGAGTGGACAGTAAAAAATGAAAGCGGACAGGTTGCCGAAAATATTACTGTTGAAAACAACACTCTTAAGCTTACAAACGAAAGTGAAAGCGGTCTTATGACTGTTACTGCAAGCGTTAAGGGTGAAAGCAGTATCACAGACAGCACAGTTCTTGAAGTAGTTGCACAGAGAATAAAGGAAATCCGTATTACAGGTACTGCAAAGATTACAAGAGCAGGTGAATACAACTATACTGCAGAGGTAGTAAGTGAGTATGATGTTGTACTTCCCTCTGACGGTATTTTGTGGAGTGTTGACGGAAATGCAACAATTGATGAAAACGGGAAGCTTACAGTTAATTCTGTAAATAATACAACTCTTACAGTAAAAGCAACTCTTGGCGGAGAAGAAGGAACACTTAAAGTTAAGCTTGAAGCACCCTCGTCAGGCGGTGGCGGCGGCTTCGGTGGCGGTGGAATTACCGCACCTGCAGTAAAAATCCCCGAAGCAGAAGTTCCCGAAGAAACTCCCGAAAATGAAGTTACCGAAACAGACAAGAAATTCAAAGACGTTCCCGAAAGCTTCTGGGCAGCAGATGCAATCTATGCACTTACAGATAAGGGCGTTCTTAACGGTGTAGGTGACGGAGAATTTGCACCGACAGCGACAGTTACACGTGCACAGTTTGCAAAAATGCTTACAGAAACCTTTGGTATAGAAGCTGAAGGCAAAAACTCATTTACGGATGTAAACGCTGACGGTTGGTACGCTTCTTACGTGAATGCGGCATCAGCAGCAGGAATTATAAACGGATATCCCGACGGAACATTCGGTGTGAACGGTGAAATCACCCGTCAGGATGCAGCAGTTATGATAGCACGTGCTCTTATGTGCAAAAACATTAACTGCGAAAAACAGTCACTTACTTACAGTGACAATGACAGCATTGCTTCTTATGCAACAGAAGCGGCAGAAATAATGCTTGCTACAGGCATTATGAGTGGTAGAGAAAATAACAGCTTTGCGCCTTACGGCAAAATGACAAGAGCGGAGGCGGCAACAGTATTTTACAGAGTGCTCAGTATAATCGAAGGTAGGTGAATCTGTTGAAATTACTGAAAAAAACATTATCGGTGCTTGTGCTTATAATAGCGGCAGGCGTGCTGATGGTAAGTGCGGCAAACGCCCAGGCGCTGTTTAAGAACACAGGTGCACTGAAAGTCCTTGGCATAAATACCCTTGAAGCCTATAACTCAGGTGACAGTATTCCGACAGAGACACTTGGAAGTGTTATAGAATCTGTTACAGGGACAAAGGTAATGCCAAAGTCAAACAGTGCGGAAGATGTGTGCGACGCCTATGCCGAGGCACTTGGTTATAAACATCTTGCAGGCGGAAACCGCACAGAAGACTTTCTTAAAATATCAACTGAGTTTTCAAGAGTGTATGCAGCTAATAAAAACAAGGTTGTGACACGTTCAATAATGGAGGAAATCACAGCAGCAGTGCTTGATGTATGCCCCATAAAAAAAGAGGGAGCGTCAGTTGACCCCGAATACAAAACCGACAAAAATTCCGTAGCAAAGGAAAGATTCGGTGTAGTTTATGAAGACGGTATCGTATCGGGTTCTTACGGTGACGGAATAAGAAGAACAGATTCGATTAATAAAAACGAACTTCTTATAGAAAACGAAATATACTACTGTGACAATCCCGGTACAATCACAGGCAGAAAAATTCAGTATGCCTATGTTGATAAAGAAGGCAGAAAAGAAATCGTACTTATAAGAAATACTCCCGACATTGTTGTAGAGGAAAGAGAAGGCTACAACGGAAGAGAATTTATGAGACGTGGTGTTCCCTTTAAAGAGGGAGAGTTAAAAAATGAAAAAGATGTCCGTCTTCTTGACCTTAACTATAAGGAAGTGCCTATTCAGACAGAGGTTATGCAGCGTCATCCTGACGGCAGCATAATGTGGCTTTCCGTATCCTTTATGTGGGATGTGGAGGGTAACGGAAAATACCCCTTCTATCTTGATTTTAACAAGAGAACAGATGCCCAAAAGACAGTTTTTGCGGAAAATACAGATACAAATGCAACTATTAAAAATCAGTCTGTAGAAGCAAAGCTTAATAAAAACGGAATTTATTCTCTTACACATAACGGAAAAGAAATTGCAGGAAAAGACGGCATCCGCCTCAGCATACGTACAACCGACACCCCAAGCTACTTTGTTGCAAACAAGGTAACTGTAGTTACAAGCGGTCCCGTTTATGCACAGCTTCGCATTTCGGGCGTGTTTGAAAAAACAAATGTGGGTGCAGAGTGGTTTATCACTCTTTATGACGGTGATGACAGACTTTATCAGGAAGTGAAGTTCATTGCAAAGGGCGACCAGACACTTTTCGGTCAGGGGATTGAGCTTTCCTTTGCCGATGATTATGTGAAAAAGAGCTTTGACGAAAGCGTAAGCCGTGATGGTAATATGACAGCATCCACATGGTATTCTATGGAAACAGAATCAGGTCACAGCGTTGTACTCGCATCAAAGGACATAACACGCTTTACCGGTGCGGTAGCAGGCAGCGGTGTTGTAAACGGCTTTTACTGCGAGGATAAGACAGTTGAATTCTGTCCCATCCACAGAAACGCAAAGCATACATGGTATGACGGTGTAAGCCGTACCGTAAGACTTGATATGTCTTTCTACACAGACGGTGCTACAGATGCCGAAATCGGCAGAGAAGCAGACTGGGCATTTACACCCCCCGCTTGTACAGTGGCATCTGAAAGATTTGTTTATGCAGGCTGGATTGACGACAACTCTCAGACAGACGCTTTCAAAAGAACGGAAGACCTTGTAGTAAGCCTTTACGGAAGACTCTGGAACACCTTTGAAGCAGGTAAGTTCTTCCACCGTATGGAGGTAAACTACGAAAACCGTACAATCCTTACGGGTGACAGTGACCGTTCAGGCGGTGAGGTTGAGTACAATATGTGGAGAAACTACATGGTTACAGGTACTCCCCGTCTTTACGATATGCTTCAGGAAAGCTCCGAATTCTGGACAGATATGATGGTTTACCGTGGCGAGATTGACGCACTTATCGGTGCAAACCGATATCAGTCAAAGGATTATAACAGCGTTTCCTTCAGAACAAGTATGCCTTTCTACGGTGACCTCAGCGGACTTTATTTCTCATACTGCATCACGGGTGACCCTTATTATAAGGAAAGCTTTAAGCTTGGTGCAGACCACTGGGAAAAGAGTACAACAGAGGGTGACGGATTCCCCAACGTATCTTACTGGTACGCAGGTACAGGTTTTAACGAGCAGACAACCAACAGAAGGTCGGCACAGTTCCGTTTCTGCGGTCAGGTAAGAGGTCTTTACTACGCTTACGAGCTTTTCGGTGATGAAAAGTACTATAATGCAGCAAAGAATATAATCTCATTCCTTGAAGATTTGCAGATGGAAAGCGGCGGATTCTTTGAATCATACGATTACTACGAAAGAGAGCCTCATTTCACGGTAGTGGATGATGACGGAAACCGCAGCTGGTCAGAAAAAATTTACATTATGGAATACGGTGCAAGAATGCTTATCGACTTCTATAATGAATCAGGGTATGAGCCTGCTCTGGATGTTCTTAAGAAGCTTGCACAGTATCTTATAGAGCGTACAGACCCTATGGGCTTCGGATGGAGCCCAAATGCTGACGACACTTACTATAAAATAGGCAGTGAGCGTGGTGCCGGTGCAGGTGCCTGCATACAGTCATTCCTTTCTGAAATGTATATGGCAACAGGCGATGACTACTACCTTGAAGCACTTGCGAGAATTTACAGAATGTTCAACGCTTCCTGGAATGGCGGTAACACAAACCGTGATATGGAAACAGGCTTTTCAACATTCCTTAAATCTTCACAGACACTTAGCTATATCTTTAATGAAAACAAAGAAAAGCTTTGTGACTGGGGATATGTGGATGCACTGTGGCTTGTGCAGAATGACTCTGTAGAAAACAATAATGAAACTTATAAGGAGTATCGTGACAGTGTTGTTTCCACAAGAAACAAGCGTTTTGCACTGAATGTATTTGATACTGTTTACGGCAGAGTTGCTCAGCTTTATAACTGTGAAATAAAAACATGGCCCGATTACAAATCAGTTGTGTTTGAAACTGAATTCTCACCGTCAGAGAAAACAGCTCTCTGGTATGGACATGAGCAGACAGTAAACAAAAACGGTATATTTATTAACCATGCAGTAAAGATAGTTGACTTTGTATCACTTGTGGAAACAAAGTTCACTCTTCTTCAGTTTGACGGAGATATCAAGGCAACCGTAACGGAGTTTTCACCTACAGCAATGGAAGTGAAACTCACAGGTAATACAGGCGTTGTATTTTCTGTTGAAGACGGTTTCTTCCCCGTGAAAGACTACAATAGCTACAAAATAACAGTTAACGGTGAACAAAGACCTATATCTTCCGTTGACGGAAAAATTTTTGACAGTGTAACGCTTGACGGTACGGAAACCACTGTCAGAATAGAACTTGTTTAAGGAGGTGCCGCAATGAAAAAAATAACAGCAATTATACTTTCATTGTTGATGGCTTTTCAGATTGCAGCATTTGCAGAGGAAAGTCCCGTGGCAACAGATACCATTGTTGCTGAAGAAGAGCTTAAGCTTCTTTCAGAGCTTGGTCTTGCAGAAATTTTTGCAGACGGTACGTATCAGAGTGATGCAACCGTAACCCGTGGTGACATTGCTTATATGATAAGCAAGCTTGTGGCAGACGAGGAAGAAATCCCCGAAGCAAAGGGTAATGTTTTCTCCGATGTGTCAAAGGACCACTGGGCAGCAGATTATATTGAATATCTTTACACCATAGGCTGTGTAAACGGCAACGGTGGCGGTGCATACCGTCCCGATGCACCTGCTCTTTATGAGGAGGCGGTTAAGCTTTTTGTAACAGTTCTCGGTCATCAGACAAGAGCAGAGCAGAAAGCCGCATACCCCGACGGCTATATTGCTACAGGTATGAATATCGGACTTCTTAAGAATGTCAAGGCAGGTATCGGACAGACGCTTTCTTATGCCGATATGTATAAAATGCTTTATAATGCAATTACATCGGAAAGACTTGTTATGCTTTCATTCGGGAAGGAAGCCGAATATACAATTTCCGACGTAACACTTCTTGAAGACCGTTTCAATGCTTTTGAAGTAAATGGCAGAGTAGATGCTGACGAAATCTCTTTCCTTAAGTCAAACGGCAAGGAATCAGAGGGCAGAATCCGCATAGACGGTGTAAGCTATAAGCTTTCAGCATCTGTCAACGGTGAAAATTTTCTCGGCCTGTACGTAAAAGGCTATGCAAGAGAAAAAGACGGCGATATGGAACTTATCGTTCTTGAAAAGGATGAAAATCAGGAAATTATAAGCCTTAATGCAAAGAATATTCTTGATGGTTCAGGCGGATTCGGAAGCGTTTCGGGAACACCGGAGTTTGTTTACTATAACAAAGCCGGAAAGACACAGAAATTGGAAATTCCCAAAACTGCCGTAGTTATCCGTAACGGTGTTTACGTTGGCAGAGCATCTGAAGTAACAAATGACATTGTTATTCCCGATTCAGGTTATGTGGAAATTCTTAAAAACAAAGACGGTGCTTATGATACAGTACGTGTTTGCAGCTTCGTTTACTATGTAATAAGACACATTGACACCAAAAACCTGCGTATGACAGACCAGTTCGGAAAAGAAGAGCTTGTGCTTGACAGATTGGATAAGGTGAATTATAAGGTTTACAACAAAGGTGAAGAAGTTCAGTTCGGTGACCTTATTGAGGGAGATGTTGTGGCTATAAGTACCGACAAGAACGACCTTTCCGCAGCTAAAAACATTACCCTGACAAGACTTTCTGACATCGTTGAAGGTACAATCGAGGTAGCAGGTGATGACGAGTTTACAATAAACGGAAAAGACTACGCAGTTTCACCGGGCGTTGTATATCAGGATGATATGATTCCTGCCACCGGTATGAAGGGTAAATTCTACCTCGGTACATACGGCGAAATCGTTCTCGGTGTTTTAGAAGAAAAGAATCCCGAAGGTTATGCTTATCTTGTGAAGATGCAGGCTAACAAAAACGGTCTTAAAAAGGCAGTGTATGTACAGCTTTTTACAACCGAAGGCAAAATGGAAGTTATGGAGTTTGATGACGAGGTACGTCTTAACGGAAATGCAGCTGCAGAAAAGACAGCCGTTTCTCAGGAAAGCGTATTCTACAGCGGAACAGAGGTTAAACCCCAGCTTATAAGATATAAGCGCAACAGCAAGGGTTATATAACAGATATCTTTACAGAAAATGCACCCGGTGGTGTTAATCTTACGGCATCATTCGGCGGAGAGGTATTCCTTAACCGTGCAACTATTGGTGCGGAATATATTGCAGACAATGAAACCTGGTATTTCGAAATACCCACATACGACGACCCCAAGGACAGCGACTATAAAGTTCAGCTTCTTATGGACTTTAACTCAGCACAGGTAAGCGGTATCAGCGTATATGACGTTGACGAATACTGCGTTGCAGGCTGTGTTGTAAGAAAAGTCGGAAGTACCTTTATGTCTATCGAGCTTGGTTCTGCATCTACAGCACTTGTAAAGAGGCTTACATACTCAACAAACGGTGACGAGGATTGTGTAAGAGTACACGTTATAATTGACGGTGTTGAAAATTACGCAGACTTCCCCTTACACGTATTTGAAAAAATGAAGGATACAAACGGTGACGGTGTAGGCGACAAGGGCGTAGTTCCCGGTGACGTTATCCTTTACCTTACAGATGCAAACCGCCTTGTAACGCAGAGCGACGTTCTCTTTGACAGCGAAAATGAGCGTGACAAGGTCTTTACCCAGTGGTATGTAAGTACTGGCGGTATGACAGATGACTATGTCGGAAATGCGCTTCTTTACACTGTTAACGGAACAATCAACACTCTTAAGGACAATATACTTCTTGCAGATGTACGCTGCAAAGTTAACAATGCTTATATTGACACAGTTCGTCCCTACAAGCTTGAGGGTGTAAGAGTATATGTTTACGATGCAAGCACACGTGAAAAGGTAAGAACAGGTTACCTTGGTGAGCTTCGCGAGGGTGACAAGGTATTTATGAGGGGTACACGAACAATCCTTCGTGAGATTATCGTTTACAAATAAAGCATCCGGCAGGGGAGGTAAAAGCTGTCCAAACTGCAAAAAAATGTAGTTTGTTAAATGCGGAATTCGAAGTGCGAAGTGCGAAATTAAGGTAAATTTTTGCAAAAGCAAAAATCTTTGTTTTAAAATAAAAAGATTTTCTTTAAAGAGAAAATCCTCCTTCATTTCGAATTTCGAATTTCACATTTCGAACTTTTTGAGTATAAACTGTTTGTTCTGAAAATTTCCCCTCGGACACTTGAAGAGTAAGGAGTATATCTATGGCAGGTAAAATTTATCTTGTAAAAGACGGCATATGCGATTATACTGTAGTTGTACCTGATGAGCCGTCAATAGTTGAAGAATACGCAGCAAAGGAAATTACAGATTATTTCTTTAAAACTGCAAAGATACATATAAAGACAGTTGACGAATGTGATGCAAAGGATAAATGCATTTATGTTGGTCATACAAAATTTGCTGAAGCAAACGGCATTAAAGGTGAAAGTGAAGAAAACTGGAAAATTGCCGTAATCGGTGAAAGTGTTGTAATTACAGGCGGTCTTACAAATGAAATGCGTGGTGTAAGCTATGCGGCTTACCACTTTATTGAAGACTGTATGGGTGTAAGATGGTGGAATGAGTTTGAAAAATACGTTCCCGCTCTTTCCGAGTTTTCCCTTCCGTCTGACTTTAAGGCGGAGGGAACACCCCTCTTTACAGAAAGAAAGGCTGTTTCTTCCTTTGCAAACTACGATTTTTACCCCCTTGCAAGAAACAGAATCAACCTTATAGCAAACGGTGAGAACATTATCGGAAAACAGTTTTCACGTTCTGCAATTGAAACGGGCGGTGTAAAATATGTGGGCGCACCTTCTATGATGTGCCACACTATGGACCGCTACTTTCCCCCGAATGAGTATTATGACATTCATCCCGATTGGTACGGCTATAACGAAGCTGAACAGAAGCATCGTCCTGATTTTCAGATGTGTTTCTCAAACGAGGGGCTTTTTGACAACCTTGTTGAAAGAATGCTCCGCGATATGGCGAAGGATAAACGTATTGCAGACAGATACAAAACAAATCCCCCCACGGTTTATGTAATCGGAATCGGGGACCATCAGAATCATTGTCAGTGCGAAAAATGTAAGACGTCCATGAAGGCATCAGGTCTTTCAGGACATATTCTTAAGTTTACAAACCGTGTAGCGGAAGCTATCGGCAAGGTTTACCCCGATGTCGTTATTGAAACAAGTGCTTACTGGGATTATATTGAAGCTCCCCTTGACGACACAATGCCCCTTCCAAATGTCCGCATCCGTTTTGCAGATATGCTTGTGGATGTTGCCCACGGGCTTAACTACCCCACAAACGAGCGCAAGCTCCGTCTTATGGAAAAGTGGAGTGCAATATGCAAAAAGGCAAACGTACCTATGGCAACATGGGAATATCTCTTTAACGATTACCCCAATTTCCCCATGCCCGTAATGTACTACCTTCCCGAAAATTTCAAAGCCTATTATGAAATGGGTGTGAGAGCAAGCTTTATTGAGGTCGGCAACGGTGCACTTTCGGATTTTGCTGTGTGTAATCAGTGGATGATGAGCAAGGTTCTTGAAAATCCCTATCTTGATTTTGATAAGACTCTTAACGATTTCCTTTCAAAATATTATGGCGAGAGTGCCGCACCTTTTGTAAGAGAATATCTTGATATGGCGCATAAGGAATGTGAAGAGTCGGGAATGAGAATTCTTCTTTTCTGGACATTCTCTAACCATAACTACGTTTCTCCGAAGCTTCTTTCGGACGGACTTAAACTTTTCGGTAAAGCTTTTGAAGCCGTAAAAGGGGACAGTGTTCTTGAACAGAGACTTCGTGAAGCACAGTTGTCAATTTACAGAACAATTGCAATCCGCTACGATGACCTTCAGACTATAATGAAGCGTACAGGGGATATTTACAATCTTCCCTCTGCAAAGGAATCTGCAAAGAAAGTTCTTTCATGTCTTGACGAGATTGAGGAAAAGTACGTATATTGGTTCGGTGTTACATCAAAGCACGTGGACGCTTTCCTTATTAAAAACATCAACCGTCAGCGTGATGTATTTAACCTTATTATTGAGGATGAGGTTAAGAAAGTGGGCGTTCCTGCAATCCTTGACGGTGTTAAGGAAGAGGATATCTATTCAATTCCTGCATACCGCATTATCCGCTTCTCAAAACAGAGATATCAGGATGTTGATATTAAGGCGGACAAGGAATCGGAATACGGTAAGGTTCTTTGCTACAAGGGGGTAAACCTTGATTTTACAGACGCACTTGTTGATAAGTATGCGTGGAAGCTTCCCGTTGTGCTTCAACAGAATCTTCAGCGCGAGGATGCGGTGGAAATCACAAAGGCAGACCTTGATGGCGGCGGTTACAAATGGTTTAAAATTGAAGGTGTAACAGGTGTACGCCGTGATTCAGACATAAACCTTTATATTAAAAGGCATGAAGATTTTATTCTTCAGATAAGTGCAATTACAGATGTGTTCCCCTTTGATGCCTGCGATATTTATTTCTCAGTTAAGGCATCGGGGCATTCATTCGGTGGAGATAAGGATGAGGAAGACACGTTTAGTTTTGACAGGTTTGTAATTGTAAGGAAGGGATGTTAAAAAGCTCCAGAGCGCAAAACGAATGATGTTTTGAAAAGTTGCTTTTATTGAACAATGAAACAAAGTGCCGTTAAATGTTTGCGGTAGAAATTTGCTTTGCAAATTTCGGATTGATTCGTTTTGCTATGCACAAACGTCACCTCTCGGTCGTCGCAACTAACGCTTTAGTCGTATTTGCTTTGCAAATATCGACGCAGTCGCTTGGTTGCTCCTCTCCCATTCAGAGCACGCTTACGCTACCACTCTGAACGGGGCCCGGGTTTTGTACGCCTTCGGGCCCCCCTTCGGGGTTCAGTTTGCACATTCTGAAACTTTTTTCCTATCCCTTGGCAAATGTACATTGAAGGAGGGTTTTCCCCCAGGGGAAACCCTTCCGTTATTTAAAATTTATGGAGGTGAGCGGTATGAAAAGGCACATTGCCGTATTTCTAACTTTAATTTTAACAATGTTTTTAATTCCTTCGGTAGGTACAACCGTATCTCATGCTGCTGTTTTGGAATCAGTATGGGATTTTGAAGATTACGACAAATTAGAAGCCTCCTACGATTACCTTGCAAGAAAAAACCTTGCACACATTCAGGGCACAATTAATATAACAAACCACTATCTTCACGGAAAAATGGCAAAAATGGAAGCCGGCTCCCGTCTTATATTGTGGCAACACCCCGATAAGCTTGGCGGAAAAACTCCCATTGACGAAAACTTTATTTTTGAATTTGACTTCATGCAGGGAACGAAAGCTCCCATTGCAGACCTTGGCACACCGTCTTCTGAAGACTGGAGTGACCTTAAACGTGCCTGCAGGATTACAGGCGACGGAACAAACCTAATACTCCGTCACAAAACAGGTACGGTAAACCTTATTGAAAACTATAAGGCAAATACCTTGTACAATATAAAACTTGGATTTGATTTTGAAAATGAGACCATAAAAGTATGGGTTAACGATATAGCTGTTTTTACTGAAATCAAACTTAACTTTATAAACAGCATTCCCGATATAAGCCGTTTTGATTTTAATAACACCATTGTGGATTCAACCGGTATATATATAGGGAAGGTGGCACTTTATCCCTATAATGGTGCAACAGAAGAAATAGAAGCATTAAAAGAGGCTGTCTTTAACGCAAAAAATGTTTCCGAAGGATTTGTATCGGGGGAATATCTCGGACAGTACAACCCTTCGGATATAGATGCACTTAAAGAAACAATAGAAAATGCGGAGAAAAATCTTTTTATATGGGAAGACAGTGTTTCCCCTGATAAATCCGCAATAGAAGAAATGACTCAAGCTGTAAACAGTGCACTTGAAAAAGCGCAAAAGGGGAAGAATACCCAATTTGTAGAAGTCTATAAAATGGACTTTGATTCCATGAATCTTGAAGACGCAGGATGGCTTCTTACAGGGGTAACCCCCGGGCAGATTACAGACGATGACGGAAATAAAGTGTACAAAGGCACCTACGGTACACGTGGACTAAGATTTTTTAAAATCCCTTACAAGGAAAAGGCGACAATAAGCTTTTCATTTAAACAGAATGTAAAAGCACCTGTTACAAAAATTTCCGAAATAACTTCAGAAACATACAATGACCCCAACAGGCTTTACTGTATGTCCTCCAACGGAACAGATATTCTTATAAACGGCAAAACAATAATTGAAAATTATGAGGCAGGCAAGTGGTACGACATCCTTATAGAAACAGACCCCGTTACAAAAGAGCTTCGGGTTTATGTTGATAAAAAGCGTGTTCTCAAGGAACTGGTTCTTCCGTACCTTGGGGATAAGGCAACTGTCATCGGCAGATGGGAAACATCGGTTGGCAATCAGGGCAGTGAGATTTTAATTGATAATATAAATATTTACCGTGATGTCAATCTTGAATTCAGTGAATTTGCATCAGAGCTTGCATATGTTTTCGGGGATAAAACCTCTGTAACGGAAAACCTTGACCTTCCTACAACAAAGGACGGATATTCCATTGAATGGACTTCTTCCGATACGTCTGTGATTACAAACAGCGGTGCTGTAACTCGCTCAACTTCAAAAAACCGCACCGTAAATCTTACAGCACTTATTTCAAGAGACGGCTATTCATATAAACATAACTACATTCTGACAGTGCCGCGGGTAAGTGCGTCTGTGGATGGTCAGGCAGACTTTGTTATAGAAGAACGTACAGGGCACAGCGGAATTGAATTTTTCAGGCGCGGTATTCCCTTTGCAAAAGGGGAGCTTTCAGTAAACGATTCCGTCTGTCTTAAGTGCGGAAGCACTATCGTTCCCGTACAGACAGAAGTTCTTGAAAAGTATGCTGACGGCAGTGTAAAATGGCTTTCCGTTTCCTTTATGTGGAATGTGCAGGCAAATACAAGGTATGAGTTTTATATTGTAAAAGGAAATACTACTCATACAAAAACGGCAAATGCTGCTATATCGAACGGCACCGCCACACTTTCAAACGATACCGTAAGTGCAACCGTTACCAAAAACGGCATTACGGCAATTAACTATAACGGTACAAGTATTTTAGGCGCAGGTGGTATTACCCTTTGTGCGGAAAACACATATAACTTTACTGCCAATACGGTGGAGGTTGTATCCTCCGGCCCTGTGTATTCCCGGGTAAGGCTTAAGGGTGCATTTACAGGAACTACTGTTACAGGCGACTGGCTAATAACCCTTTACGCAGGAGACAGCAGACTTTATCACGAGTTCAGATTCACTGCAAAAGGCGACCAGGATGTAAATACGCAGACAATGCACCTTTCCCTTAACGGATTTTCAAATCCCGTATATGAAAGTGATGCTCCTGCAGAAAACGGACTTACGGAATCCGACTATATTATTCTTAATAAAAATAATATTTATCTGATGCTTACGTCAAAGGATGTGACACGTTTTTCAGGTGCAATTGAGGCAGAGGGTGTTCATAACGGATTTATGCTGACGGGAAACACCGTAATTTTTGCCCCGATTCAGTATAATACATGCTATCGGTGGCTTGACGGTATCACAAGAACTGTAAGACTTGATATGTCCTTTTATAACGCATCACCTGCAGAAAACGAGAAAGCAAGGGAAAAGGCGTGGGCATTTACACCGCCGTCTCTGACAGTAAATTCCGAAAGATTTGTTACCGCAGGTATTATAGAGGATGACAATATGTCTCCTGCACTTACACGGACAGAAAATCTTATGGCAAGTATGTATGGAGGTTTGTGGCATCACTTCCAGGCAGGAAAATTGCCTCACTCTCTTGAAATAGATTATGAAACTGAGGAAATTATTACCGAATACCGTGGAAGCAGACTTGAAAGCTCATTTAATCGTTCCGGCGGTGAAGTGGAGTATAATCTGTGGAAATCCTATATGACAACGGGTAACCCCGTGATGTTTGATATCCTTTCAGAAAGCTCCGAATACTGGACAGACTTTATGGTTTACAGAGGAAAGATAGACAAGCTTCAGGGAACAAACCGTTATCAGACAAAGGATACGGAACTTGTTTCATACAGAACAAATATGCCTTTCTACGGAGACCTCAGCGGTCTTTATATGTCCTATCTTGTGACAGGTGACCCGTACTACAAGGAGAGCTTTCGTCTGGCGGCTGACTTCTGGGAAAAGAGCATCAGTGATGCAAACGGACTTCCCATGCTCAGCTACTGGTATAATCCGGCATTTCCCGACAGACTTAACTATAACGAGGAATTCAGCGAAAGAAAAACCTTCCAGTTCCGTTTTTCAGCAATGGCAAGGGGTATGTATTATGCCTACCGTCTGTTTGGCGATGACAAGTATCTTGCTGCAGGGGAGGATATTATGGACCATCTTTCAATAATGCAGCTTGAAAACGGAAGTTTTATTGAAAGCTATTATTACCCCTCTCTTGAGCCGCTTAAAAGTGTTGAGAACGATAACGGAGAGCTATGTTATTCCGAAAAGCATTACATAATGGGATACGGTGCAAGAATGCTTACCGATTTTTACAATCTGTCAGGCTACGCCCCCGGACTTTCAAATATGGTGAAGCTTGCAGACTACCTTGCCTTAAAGCGTGGGGATAAGGGCTTTGGCTGGACTCCAAATTCTGATGACGAAGTATATGCCGTGCCCAGCATCAGAGGTGCCGGAAGTAATTCAACGGGTATGGTATTTACGGCAAAGCTTTATATGGCGACGGGTGACGAAAAGTATCTTGCGTCTCTTGCAGAAATGTTCAGATTCTATACAAGCTCCTGGAACGGTGGAAACACCGACCGAGTTATGGAAACAGGAAAGAGCACTTTTATGGAATCAAGTCAGACAATCGGAAAAATCTTGCTTGACAATGAAGAAAAAGTGACGGAGCTTGGCTATGCCGACGTTATTGCAGTGCTCCGTGAAAGCACAACGGTAGCGAAAAATCAGTATCCCGAATACGATTCCGTTATAAATAAACGGGGCGGAAGATATGCCCTTAATGCTTTTGATACACCTTCAGGAAGGGTTGTGTATCTTAATAATTCAGAGCTTGTGACATACACTGCAGAAAATCCCGAACTTTATAAGGATACGGCATTTTCAACATCCTTTAAGGTGAGCACCGACACAAATCTCTGGTACGGTGCACAGAATACCGTAACCGCAAACGGTGTAACAATGGAAAGTGATGTCAGAGTAGTAGATGTAATACCCCTTATGGAAACAGATGTTAAGCTTAACCTTAAAGGTGCAATTGCCGTTGCAGATGTTAAAAAATACACCCCCCACAGGATTGAATTTCTTGTAAATTCCGACGAGAATTTTACTGTGGAAGTGGGTAACAGATTCTTTGACCTTGAGGACGGACGCTGCTATGTTATTGAATCAGACTCCGTTAAAACACTTGTAAAGGCTGAAAACGGTACAATACAGGCGGAAATTCCTGCATACAATACACCGCAAAGCGTGGCGGTTTATCCTCTGGATGGGCTTGCTGTTACAACAGAGCTTGTAAGCGGAGGTAAGGTTATCTATACCCCCGACGATGTAAAAAACAGCCTTGCAAACGTGAAAATCACCGTGGCAAAGGAAAACACGTCTGAAAGCTACAAAGCTACTTACGTTGCAGCGGTAATTTACGAAAATTCACTTTATGACGTGGGTATTTGCAAAGTAGACGACAGCGGTGAAGAATTCTTTATTAATGAACTTAACATTCCGTCAGATAAAAAGAACGCAACAGTAAAAGTCTTCTGCTTTGAAGACTCTTCGGGAATTAAGCCAAAGGAAAAAGCAGTTATATTTGAGTAAAAAGATGCGATGCAACATTTGATTGCATCGCATCTTTTGTTTGTGAAGCTATGGAAGCGGCACGCTTCTTTTTTATATAGGGAATTGCGTAAATTAATACGCGTGAAATTATGTTCGCACTTTGCGTGTGCGCGACATGGGTGAAGCGGCACGCTTCTTTTTTATATAGGGAACTGCGTAAATTAATACGCGTGAAATTATGTTCGCACTTTGCGTGTGCGCGACATGGGTGAAGCGGCACGCTTCTTTTTGTTTTGAAACTATCAAGTTGTTTTGAAATAACTATTTTCAAAAAGTGTTAATAATGCTATAATTTTAAAAATTAATTAATTTCAGAATATCCGTTTATGCAAAGTGGCTCTGCACTGTTCTTTTCAAAAAGGAATACCTTGCAATAGCTTCCCTGAGAAAAGTCTTCGTCAAAGGTCAATATCTCAGCCTTTCCTCCGGCAATGGGTGCATCCAGTGATTTTACCTTAAGCATTCTGCCGTTTTTGTCGTAGCACACTGCAACTGCAGTTGCGTTAAGGGACGCACTTGCGGGATTTGCAATGTCTGCCTGAATTTTGCCGTTTACAACATTGTAGAATGTCTTGTTTATAACGGCACTGTCCTTTGACACTGCATCGGATTTAAGAACGATATAATCCTTCCTGCTTCCGCTAACTGTTACGGTGTTGCCGGAAATACTGTATTCGGGTGCACCTGTCATATCAATGCACATTGCAGTATCTGTATCAAAATTATCAGGAAGCTTGATTGAAGTGTTCTCACTGTCAGCGAGGAAGTCAATGTAGCAGTAAACCTCGTCACCGTACATAACGGAGTATGTTTGCACGTTCTCGCTTGCTTTTGCAGTGTTGTCGTGCTTCTTGTATGAAACACCGTGGAATGTGGTTCCTGCCTTGGTGGCACCCCGGCTTGTAAATATGGGATACGCCTTTACAGAGCCGTAGAAGAAGAAAGTCCTTGAAGTGTCATTTGCACGAATATCGTTTTCACCGTCATAAATGGGTAAAAATCCGTTTGCAAATCCCATACGGGTTGTGCCGTCGGAATTCATCATATAGTCAACAACTCTGTTAGGCGCTTTTGATGTGTCTGCCCACAGCTGTGACTTATCAGGCTGTGCGTTATATGGATAATCGAAATATGTTCCCGAAATTACCTGTCGGGGAGAAGAAAAGTCAAATGTCTTTGAGCTTCCTTTTGTAAAACCGTCACGGCTTGAATATACTGCACTTTCGGCAGTAAAGGGCTTTGTGTCGGGCATATAACGCTTAACACCGCCACCGTAGTTGTTTTTCATATAATACTGATAACCGTAGTATACAAATGAATTTACATCCTTCAGAAACTCGTGGTCAAACTCTGTAATAACTGTTCCGTCTTCCATAAATGTTATGGTCTGATGATAGCGGAGAACAGGATCACCGCAGGCAATGTCAGGTGCTTCTACATATCCGCCTGCAGGTCTGTTGGCACGAAGTCTGGGTGCCATCTGCGTGGGGTCTGTTATAATATAGCTTTCGTCAAGGATAAGTCTGTCGCATCTTGCAGACTTTAAAGTTGAAAGGTCTGTTACTTCCTGCTCTACACCGCCTGTAACGGTGTACACCTTTTGTACCTTGTCTGTAAATGCAGGGAAAATCTGCTGACTTGGTGATTGTGCCGTGAAGTTAAGCACTTCACCGGTGCCGTCAAGGCTTGTGAGTGTACCGCTCTGCTGATAAGCACCACCGTTATTTCGGATTGTAGGATCATTGTTAAATGCGTTTGTACCGCTTGCCCAGTTGTCACCAATAAACTGAAGGCGGTTAGCATCAACTATTTTTACAAGGGTCCAGTTTCCTCCGTTGTTGCCTGCCTGCCAGTATGTTCCGATATCGTTGTAGGTCATACCGTGGTTTGATACAGTGATAATCGGGCCCATCGGTCCGTGGTTACCGCCAAGGTAAGCATTGTTAATCATGGGCGGTGCGGTTTCATCGGCACTTATTCTTTCAAGAAGCAAGGTTTCTGTTCCGCTTGTTTTACTCTTAAGCCATACACCGTGGTGGTCAAAATGTGCATTGTCGTTCTGGGTGTTACCTGACTTATACATAATATAGTTGTCTTTGTCATATTCTGCAGTTATGTTAAAGAAACCGTTTGAATAATCAACTTCAAGTGCACCTACGGATGACGGTGTAAGAGAAGGAACTTCTACACCTTCAACCGGTGCTGTTACTGTTAAATCGTCCACGTAAAAACGCCCCTCTTTACCAAATCGCTGAATGTTGAAATGCACTTCGGAAATCTGTTTGGTGCTGCCAAGAAGCTGTGCATTACTATATACCTTCTCACCGTCCAGGTAAACGTCGTAATATGGATTTTCCCCAAAGTGGAAATCATACTTTATTCTTGCTTTTTTATTCGTAGCATAGGGGAGATTGGTGACAAGGGCTGATGCTGTTCCCGAAGCGGAAGGCCTGTGGTAAACAATACCCCTTCTGTTGCCTCTTTCAAAATCAAGGTAGGTTATATAGTCATACCAGGGACGGGGATTGTCAGCCGAGCAGAAAAGCACGTTATAATGAAGTGTGTTCGGTGCCGTCGCAGGCTCTGCGAATTCCATTGTAAATTCTATGGTCACCTGCTGGGAATCGGGCATTTCGGAAAGGCTGAAGCAGGTTGTGGGGGTTTGTGCATTGTCGTTCTGCTTCACAAGATTTGCTTCCATAGCATAGTTTCCGTTGTATTTTTTCAGAACTGCGTTGTAGTAACTGTCGTTACCGCTTTTACCCCAACGGCTGCCGATGTTATTTATGTACTGTCCCTCTTTTTCGGGATAGGCAAAGCTCTCCGATTCAAAAACAAAGGTGTTTTTGGACGGCACTGTAAACGTAAGCTTTTTTGTAGCTTCTGCACCGTCTTTTGTGATTGTTGCAGTAAGAGTAACCTCCTTATCGGTTTCGCCTCTTGTAAGCGATACGGAATTTTTAGAAATTGAAAGAACGTCTGTATCGTCGGTGCTCCATGTAATATCAGCACCGTATTCTTCGCAAAGTGATTTTATCCCTGAAGATAAAATATCAAGTGGCTTTGTCACTGCGTAGGATGATTCAGCAGTTAAAAGCTCAAGAGTAAGTGCATCGGCTGCTAAGTTTACATCATCACTGCCTGCGGCAAATGTAATACTGCCAAAGGCATATACTACAGCTAAAACCGTTACTAAAACGATGCTGATATATTTAGATGTTTTCATTTTGAATTCCTCCTTTTATTTAATGTTAGCATTAAATAAAAAAATTGTAAATAGACAAAAATTTTGATTTGTTACGAAAAACACAGATAAACTGTGTTTTTGTACCTCAAACAAAGAATTTGTCTATTGACTTATAGAAAAGGATATGAGAAAATTGTAATTGTAATATGGGGGAGTCCCCAAACCATAGGAGGTAATTGTTATGTATAAACCCGATATGAAAGAGTATGAAAAGAATTATTGTGTCTATGCAGAGGAAAGAGCAGGTAAAAGCGGCACAAGATTTTTCCGCAGAAGTTTTCCTTTTGCAGAAGGTATTTTAAAAGACGAAAACGGCTTTTATCTTAAAGGAGAAAACGGCGAAACTCCTGCACTTCAGACAAAAGCTATTGAAAAATATAAAGACGGCAGCATAAAGTGGCTTTCCGTAGCATTCTCTACCAAGCTTGACGCTTATGCTAAAGTGCGTTTTGATGGTGTTTTCAAAAAACGCACAGATAAAGAAGCTATGCTTTCTGCAGATGCAAAGGACAAGATTGTGCTTAAAAACGATGGCCTTACCGTTACAATTAATAAGAATGGCTTTATTGAAAGCATTGTTAAAGATAAAAAAGAGCTTCTTGGCAAAAACGGCATTCGTGTAAGCATCACCACAGAGGATAAGAAGGCTTATCTTGAAAACGCAAGTGCTGAAATTTACGTTCAGGGCAGTGTTTATACTGTTGTACGTATTAAGGGTGATTTCCCCGGCACAAACGTAAACGGTGACTGGTTTATTACATTTTATAAAGATGACAGCCGTCTTTCGCAGAAGGTTAAGTTTATTACGGAAGGTGACAGCATCCTTCTTTCCGAAGCAATAGAAATTGATTATGCTGACGATATGAAAGATTTTGGTTACTGCCCAAGATGCGAAAAGAAAGGTAATCTTATTTTTACTGAAACACTTACTGCAGGCGGAGAAATCGTTATGTCTTCAAAGGACCCCGTAAGATTCAAGACTGCAGTTGCATCAACAGGTGTTCATAACGGCTTTGCTATAGAAGATGGCGTAGTTATCTATTCTCCCATTCAGTGCGGTACAGCATTTTTGTGGCCTGACGGTGTGGGAAGAACAATCCATCTTGAAACATCTTTTGAAAAAGCAACAGAGGATGCAGTTTCAAGAGAAATTAAATGGGATTACGAACCTCCTTTTATTACAATTCCCTCAAAATGGTTTGTTGCGGCAGGTATTATAGAGGACGACACACAGTCGGAAGCAGTTTCAAGAAATGCGGTGGCACTTGAATCCCTTTACGGATTCTACTGGGGACATTTTGAAGCAGGTATGCTTCCTAACTCCCTTGCAATAGACCATACAACAAAGAAATTTCACGGTGAAGGAAAAATGCACCGTTCAAACGGTGAAGTTCCTTACACATTGCTTCGTACATATATGTGCTACGGCAGACCAAAGATGTATGATCTGATGATGGACTATGTTGAACACTGGATGGACATTATTCAGTACCGTGGTATGCACAAGGCACTTCACGGTGCTAACCGTTACCATTCAGGGGATTTCTTCAACGACCATCAGGCTTTTTGTACAAGTATGCCTTACTACGGGGACCCCAGCGGTCTTTATATGGCTTACTGTGTAACAGGTGACCCCTTTATCGGTGAATGCTTCAAACAGGCAATAGACTTCCTTTTGGAAGATGTTGAAAAGAACGGCACGGCAATTCTCAGCTACTGGACAGCAGATATGTTCGGTGTGCATCAGTCACCGGAATTTCAGACACGCTGCTCTATCGTTACAAGAGTGTTTAACTTTGCACACAATCTTTATAATGACGAGCGTTATCTTGAAGCAGGCAAGAGCATTATGCGCTGGATGGCAAAGGCACAGAACGAAAACGGAAGCTTTTATGAGGATTATTATTACGACACATTCAAGCCTGATAGCTTCCCCCTTGCAAACGGGGAATACCAGCCGCTTGAAAAGCAGTATATTATGACCTTCGGCTCAAGAGGTTACAGCGAATTCGCCTGTGATACAAAGGATGAAACCACAATCAAAGTTCTTGAAAGACTTTGTGATTACTATGTAGAAGCTATGGATGACCTTGGCTTTATGTGGTACCCCAACCACGTTGACGAAAAGGCAAATGACGGCGGCGGATGGTTCCAGAAGCGTGGCAGCTGCGGTGCAACAACAGGCGGTACAATGTATACACTTGCGTATGCATATCACGTTCTTCCCAAAAAGGAATACTTTATCGGTGCACTTAAAGCGGCACGTTACTGTATCAGTATGTGGGGATGTGACGGCAGTGCAGGTCAGCTTACGGGAAGTCAGTCACCTTTCCTTCAGGGTGCACAGGCAGTAAGCAGACTTATCAAGGAAAACAGAGAGTTTGCCATTGAAAACGGCTTTGCAGATGTAGTTGCACTTCTTGATACGGATACAAAGGAAACCTTCGGCAAATATCCTGCATTTAACCACAGATACCGCAGATTCGGTATTAATACTTATGATACAAAGTACGGTGAGGCAATTACGCTTCTTCACAGATTAAATGCCGTACACGGTTGGAACACTCACGTTAACAAGGCGTTTGACTTTGAAATGGAGCTTTGCAGTGACGGAAAACTCTGGTACGGTTGCGACAACGTTGTAACAATGAACAGCGACAAAGTAGGTATGAAAAAAGAAGTACGTGTTGTTGAGCTTATGTCACTTCTTAAAACAAACATCGGTGTTTCTGCCCTTACAGGGGAATCAACTGTAAAAATCCTTAAATACACAGAGGATGAGCTTGTTATGGATTTAAGCGGAAGCGGTGTTGACGTAACTGTTGAGGACGGTTTATTCCGTGTGATTGACGGTGCGCAGTATGATATCCGGCAGCGTGACCGTGACTGCACCGTTACAGCAAAGGACGGAAAACTCAAATTCAATATGCGTCCCGTTATCGGGTCAAGACCTATGACAATAAAACGTATAAAATAAGAAAGGTTAATATTATGATACTTATAAATGTACCCTTAGACAAGGAAAGAGCTATGAGTAAGACAAACCTTACTCCCACAGAGATTGTAGAAAAAATTGCGGAGCATCTTATGGAGAAAAACCCTCCTACAAGGCCCCATCTTCAGCCTTATATCAAAATCCCGGGAATAGGATTTTCTGCACCACAGAGCTTTATTCATATTGATATGACAAAGCTCTATCCAGATGCGAAACCCGGTAACACTGTATTCCTTGCTACAAAAATGCGTCTTCCCGAGGATTCTGATATGTCAATCCTCATAAACGGTGATGTAAAACTGTGGTATAACGGTGAGGTTGTATTTTCGTCAAAGGGTGAAAATGCTGCTGCCGAAAACGGTTACAGTGTGAAAAGAATGGATGCCGTAAAGAGAGTAACAGGCGTTGATGAGTGCTGGTGCAGTGACATTAAGGGTAAAGAGGGTAATGATAACGACATCGTTTTAGAAATACCCTATACTGAAAACGGCTTTGCCATTGACTTTAACATTTCTCACCCCAGAAATCAGACGGTATGGGCGACAGACTACATTATCTGGACAAGAGAGGAAAGCCCCATCCCCGCACTTGACAGGGAAGAAGGCTTCGGTATTTCACCCTTGTATCAGACTATGGAAGAGGGCGAAAAGGCTTTCTTTGAAAACCGCACCTATGCTTTCCCCAAGGTGGAAAGTGAAGGATGCGACTTTAACCTTAATACACTTTACGACTACGGCAATATTGCTTATGCTTACACAGAAGCGGTGAAAGACGGGGAAATCGAAATCACCGCCAAGGGAAAAGCACTTGTTATTGTAAATAAAAAGGCGGTTGCAAACCTTTCGGGCGAAGCTTTCAAGGTTTCACTTAAAAAAGGTGACAGCCTTTTAATCAAGTGTCTTAAGACAGACGGCAAGTGGGGATTTGCGGTTAATAATAAAGACGCGCTTACACTTTCTTTTGTAAGAATGTCAGATGCGCGCGACCTTAACTTTGTTTTCTGCGGACCTTTTGAAAAGGACACTCTTAACATAAAGCTTGCCCCCGAATACCAGAAGAATTTCAGCACACCCTTCAAAAATGAAAGAGGGGAGTGGGCTTACTGGAGATTCTATCCCGAAAATACCTATATGCGTGCATACCTTAACTCCAGCTTCTACGGACAGTGGTATTATCCGCCGATGCTGAGCCTTCTCGGTATGTATCAGGCAGGAAATCTCCTTAACAGAGGGGATTTTGACGACTTCTTCTACGAGGGTGCGCTGCAGATGGCAGAATTTGCAGATTACATCCGTATGGACGAAGAAAAGAACATCAGTGCGGCATTTATGGCATACAGCACACACGCATATTACCTTGACCATATCGGTACTATGGGTGTAAACTTTGCCGAGGCTTTTAAAAAGAGTGGAGATACAATCTTCATCCCCCTTCTTGAAAGACTTAAAAAGGGTATTGACAATGTTGTGCCCCGTTTCCCCGACGGCACATTCTGCCGTACTGCGTCAAACACAATGTGGGCGGATGACATTTATATGGGATGCCCCTTTGTCGTAAGACTTGCAGGTTATACAGGGGACAATCACTATTATGACGAAGTTGTAAGACAGCTTATGGGTTCAAAGAAGCGTCTTTATATGGAAGACCAGAATATCTTTTCACATATATTCTTCCTTAAGGAAGAAACACCTAACCGCATCCCTTGGGGACGTGGTAACGGATGGGCGGCAGTGGCTCTTACGGAAGTTCTCATGCATCTTCCCGAAGACCATCCCGGACGTAAAGATGTTATGGACCTTTACAAAAACTTTATGGACGGTGTATGTGCACTTCAGGACGAAACCGGTATGTGGCATCAGATTCTTAACCGTCCCGATACATATCTTGAAACATCTTGTACGGCAATGTTTATGCTTTCTCTCTTCCGTGGTATCCGTATGGGTTGGCTTGACAAATCCTACGAAAAAGCGGCACTCCGCGCGTGGGAGGGACTTAAGTCCCATAGCCTTGACATCGACGGAACGGTTTACGGTGTATGTATGGGTTCAAGCTGCAGTATGGAAGCTAAATATTACGAAAACATTCCCACAATCGCAGATGACGACCACGGCACAAGCGTTGTTCTTATGGCAATAGTTGAGCTTGCTTTGTGGGAAAAATGGAACGGAGAAAACTAAAATGGCTGATATTTCAATTATAAAAAACGGGAGGAGCAACTATTCAATAGTTGTTTCCGATGATGCATCCGTTGTTGAATACAATGCGGCAAATGAGCTTGCAACCTACTTGGTAAAAACGGCAAATGTTCACCTTAAAAACTGCGAGGAAAGCAGTGCAGAGGGGCCTTGCTTTTACGTAGGTCATACAGAATTTGCAAAAAAGAACGGTATCACAGGCGACAGCGAAGAAAACTGGAAAATAGTCGCAGTTGGTGAAAATATTGTCCTTACGGGTGGACTTACAAGACTTCACCGCGGTATTTGTTATGCGGTTTATCACTTTATAGAGGACTGCCTTGGCGTAAGATGGTGGAACGAGGTTGAGGAATATATCCCCGAAATTACTGATTTCGCCATTGCAGAGGATTTTAAGAGTGAGGGCACTCCCGTCTTTTCCGAAAGAAAGGTAGTAAGCTCCTTTGCAAATTACGATTTTACATATTTTGCACACAACCGCATTAACCTTATTTCAAACGGTGACAATATTGTCGGCAGACAGTTTTCACGTACGGCTCTTGAAAACGGTGGTGCTCACTATGTAGGTCTTCCTGCAATGTGCCACACAATGGAGCTTTATTATCCTGCCAAGGAATATTTTGAAAAGCATCCCGAATGGTACGGCTGGTGTGAGCTTGAAGGCAGACGCCACGAAGGGTATCAGCTTTGCTGTTCAAATAAAGAGCTGGCAAAAGACCTTCTCGGAAGACTTCTTTATAACATAAAGCTTGAAAAACGTGCGGCTGAGCATTATCATACAGACCCGCCGTCATATTATTCGCTCACAATGGCGGACCATCAGTTTCACTGTCAGTGTCCCGAGTGTAAGGCATCTATTGAAAAGTCGGGCATTTCAGGTCACTATATAAAGTTTGTAAACAGCATTGCAAGAGAAGTGAAGAAGCTTCATCCCGATATTTACCTTGAAACATCAGGCTACTGGGATATGTTCGAAGTTCCCCTTGACGATACAACTCCCGATGAAAACGTGAAAATGCGTCTTGCCTATATGGATGAGGACGTTGCACACAGCATAAACTACCCCTCAAACACCCACAAGCGTGAAACTATGAAAAAGTGGGGCGAAATCTGCAAGAAAAGCGGTTCAAAGATATGGCACTGGAGCTATATGTTCTACGATTTCCCAAGCTTTCCTATGCCTGCGCTTCATTTAATTCCCGAAAATCTTCGTGCGTACCGTGAAATGGGCGTTGATTCCTGCTTTGTTGAGAATGAAATTTCGGGACTTTCGGACTTCTGGGCGGCAAGAGAGTGGCTTCTTTGTAAGTTTATTGAAAATCCGTACCTTGATTTTGAAAAGGTACTTACAGACTTTCTTGAAAAATATTACGGCAAGGGTGCTGCACCCTATATCCGTGAATATATTGAAAAAGCACACAAAGAGTGTGAGGAATCCTTGATGTACATTAAGCTTCCTCAGACTGCAAGTAACTGGAACTACGTTACACCTATGCTTCTCGCTGACGGAATAAAGCTTTTTGAAAAGGCATTTGAAGAAGCTCGCGGAAATGCCGTTTTTGAACAAAGACTTCGTGAAACAATGGCACCGATTTACAAGACCATTGCCATCAGGCGAGCTGACCTTGACCGCTATATGAAGCTTCACAATATTTATGTTGAGCTTCCCACAGCAAAGGAAGCGGCAGAAAAGGTTATAGATTGCCTTACCGAAATCCGCGATAAGTACACCTGTAAGTACGGTGTCACATCAGTTCACACAGACAAATTCTTTACAAACAACGTTGATAAGGAGCTTTCCTACTTTAATTCCCTCCTGAATGATACAGAGGTGGAATTTAAAATGCCTTCATTCCTTGAAAATGTTAAGGAAGAGGACGTCTACGACATTCCTGCATATAAAATCACCTACTTGCACGCCCTTTACCAAAAAAGAGCAGAAATAGTAGAGGACAGTGATGCGGATTCAGGAAAATCCTTCCGCTACAAGGGTGCAACACTGGCATTTACTGACAATATAAAGGATGTAACAAAGTGGAACATTCCGTTCCTTATCTATAAATACGAAAACGTTGACCACACCGTAAAAATCACAAAGTCCGACCTTGACGGCGGTGACTACAAGTGGATTAAGCTGGATACCCTTAAAGATGTGGGCAAAGGCACAATGACCTGCCTTTGTGTCGACAATCCTTACGGACTTGTAATACATATCAGTGCACTTACAGAGGTATTCCCCTTTGAAGAAGCGGATGTATGGCTCCGTGTAAAAGCAGAGGGACACTCCTTTGGCGGTGCAAGTGATGCGGAAGATGGATTCTTGTTTGACAGGTTTGTAATTGTCAGGAGATAAGTATATCAGGGGACATTCGCGACAAACCATATTATTTAACGGTGAAAAATGTCAGTACTTTTTGTCATAAAAACTCTTTACAACAGAAAAAAACATGGTATAATGTCAGTAGACTATAGATGGAGGGAATTTATATGAAAAAGATCGTTGTTTCATTAGTTTTGTGTCTGGTACTTATTATGCCGGTAATTGCAAGTGCTGCTGGTGACGTTTCTATCAATCTTGACGGTGCAGTGCTTGAAACCTCTGTTGCTCCGAAAATTGTCAGCGGAAGAACGATGCTTCCTATGGAAGATATTTTCGAGGCTCTCGGTGCAAAGGCTGTCTGGATAGCAGATGGTCAGACTATTTTTGCAACAAAGGGTGAGTATGTTGTAGTTATGCAGATAGACAACACTTTGTTGTCTGTGTGTAAAAGCAGCACTACAGAAAGCGAGGCATTAACTCTTGACGTTGTTCCTTTTATGGAGAACAACCGTGCTCTTGTTCCGGTGCGTGCGGTGGCAGAGGCTCTTGATGCGCAGGTAGACTGGATTAAAGAGACACGTACCGTAGTAATTAAAACACAAAAGTAGTATTTTGATCATAATATAAATAAGGGGTGTAGCAAAATCATTTTGCTACACCCCTTATTTATATTATAGGAATTTGCGTAATTTTATTCGCGTGAAGCTATGTTCGACATTTGCAGGTGCGCGACATGGGTGAAGCGGCACGCTTCTTATTTAATTAACAAAAGCTATTTGTGATATGTTTCGTTTGCATTAATTTTGAATGCCCTGTAAATCTGCTCTTCAAGCATCAGCCTTGCAATGCGGTGGGGGAAAGTCATTTTACTCATACTGAGTTTAAGATTTGCCCGTGCCTTAACCTCCTCTGAAAGCCCCAGAGATCCTCCGATAATAAAATCAATAGTTGATGACTGCATCTGAAAATCCCGGATTTTTTCTGCAAGCTCATTGCTGGAAAGCTGCTTGCCTTCAATACACATAGCAATGACAATGTCGCTTTTGCCGATTTTTTTGAGGATTTCTTCTCCTTCTTTTTTGAGGATTATTTCTTCCTCCGCCTTTGACGCGTTGTCAGGAATCGGCTTATCCTGGAGTACCGTAACATTAAAACTGCAAAAACGGCTGAGCCTTTTTTCAAACTCTGCCGTCGCTTTTACAAAGTAATCTTCTTTAATTTTGCCTACACAAATAATATTTACATTCATTTGTCCGAAATTTCCTCTCCCATACTATGGCGCTCAGCAACGTAAAGCTCAATGTCGCAATCCACGCTGTAGCCTGTGGCATTTATACTGTTAGCCACCGTTTCATAAGCAAGATGCGGTGTGTTGTTGTCTGAACTGAGATGTCCGAGCAGTATTTTCCGAAGTTTTCCTTCCCTGATAAGCTTTGCACACAAAGCACCGCAAAGCTTGTTTGAAAGATGTCCGTAATCAGACAGAATTCTTTCCTTGAGCTTTGGAGGATAGGGACCGCGTATAAGCATCGTTTCATCGTGATTTGCTTCAATAAGTACAATAGAGCAATCCTTCAGAAGATTGTATATGTGCTTGGTGACCGTTCCCATATCCGTTGCAACGGCACCGTATTTTTCACCGTCGGTGAATTTAAGACCTATACTTTCCGCCGCGTCGTGGGATGTGGAAAAAGGATGGAATTTTGCTCCGTTTATACAAAAAGGCACCTCTGCAGCTATGTATCGTATAAGCATCGGGTTGATTTTGCCGAGCTGATTTATCATAGCCTTCCACGTGCCGAGGGTGGCGTAAATTGGAATATTGAACCGCCTTGATAAAATACCGACTCCGCTTATATGGTCAATATGCTCATGGGTGACGATAATAGCATCAATAGAGTTTGGGTCAACCTCCGCACGTTCAAGCTCTGTCTGTGCGGACTTGCCTGTTATACCGCAGTCAACAAGCACCGTGCAATCGCTTGCTCTGACTAAAATACAATTACCGCTTGAACCGGAGGAAAGCGGACATATACTGATACCTTTCATACTTAATCTGCCTCAAAAATACGTTCTATTTTAACACCGATTGAACGGAGTCTGCGTTCAATGTCCGCATAGCCTCTGTCAATATAGTGCGGTGATGCAATTTTTGTAACACCATCTGCTGCTGCCGCTGCAATAATGAGTGCAGCACCGGCTCTGAGGTCTGTTGCGCAAACTTCTGCTCCGTGGAGACTGTTTCCGTTTATGGTCGCTTTTTTTCCGTCTGCAACCTGTATATCAGCACCCATAGCAAGGAGTTGGTCAACATACTGGAAGCGACTTTCCCAGACCTCTTCCGTGACTGAGCTCTTGCCTTCGACTGTTGAAAGCAGTGCCACCATCTGTGGCTGAAGGTCTGTCGGAAATCCGGGATACGGCCGTGTTCTTACGGAAACACCGTGCATAGTGCCGCTACGCTCTATACGGATAGAATCGTCGTATTCTGTTACATTTATGCCCATTTCCTCAAGCTTTGAGGTAAGGCAGTCCATGTGCTGGGGGATGAGGTTTCTGATAAGCACCTCGCCTCCTGCGGCTGCCGCGAGCAGCATAAACGTTCCTGCTTCTATCTGGTCGGGAATAATACTGTAAGTACCGCCGCACATTTCCTCAACGCCGGTTATTCTGATTTTGTCCGTTCCGGCACCTCTTATCTTGGCGCCCATAGCATTAAGAAAGTTTGCCACATCAACGATGTGAGGTTCTTTAGCTGCATTTTCTATAACAGTTCTGCCCTTTGCCAGAACTGCCGCAAGCATAATGTTTATAGTGGCACCCACGCTTACCGTGTCAAGGAACACAGTCGTACCGTGCAATTCGTCTGCCTTGGTGTATACAATACCGTCTTTAATCTCAACCTCTGCACCAAGAGCACGGAAACCTTTTTCATGAAGGTCAATAGGTCTTGTTCCAAAATTGCATCCGCCGGGAAGTGCCACCTCAGCGCATCTTTTCCTGCCGAGCAGAGCCCCCAGAAGATAATAGCTTGCACGCATTTTTGCGGCAAGGTCTGCAGGAGCAACGTGGGTTTTCAGTCTGGAGGAATTAACCTCTATTGTAGTATCATTTATGTAGCTTACTCTTGCACCGAGTTGTACAAGCATATCTATAATCAAACGGACATCCTTTATGTCCGGCACGTTTTCTATACGGCAAACACCGTTTACCAGGAGTGCAGCAGGGATAATTGCAACAGCTGCATTTTTAGCACCGCAAACTGCAATTTCTCCAAAAAGCTGATTGCCTCCTGTTATCTTCAGTTTTTCCAAAATTTACACCTCCGTACAACATACCTAATTTTATTATAACCTATATCTTGTGTAAATGCAATACATTTTTGACATATATAGATTTTTACTCAATTTTGTATTTTTTAGCTTGAAAAAGGGGAATTGGTGTTGTATAATAATAAAAATAATATAAAAAATTTTAATATGGAGGAGATTATCCATGGCATTTTATTACAACGAACCTTCACGTACATTCAGTGAGTACCTTCTTATCCCCGGTTATACAGGTCCGGATTGTATTCCTGCAAATGTAAATCTTAAGACACCTCTTGTTAAGTTCAAAAAAGGCGAAGAACCGAAGTACAGCCTTAACATTCCGTTGGTGTCTGCTATTATGCAGTCAGTATCCAATGATACTATGGCTATTGCTCTTGCAAAAGAGGGCGGTATTTCATTTATCTACGGGGCACAGTCTATTGAGGACGAAGCTGCTATGGTTGCACGTGTAAAGAGTTATAAGGCAGGATTTGTTGTAAGTGACAGTAATCTTAAGCCTGAAGATACTCTCCAGGATGTGCTTGATCTTTTTGAAGAAAAAGGTCATAACACTATGGCTGTTACAGAAGACGGAACTGCTCACGGTAAGCTTCTCGGTGTTGTTACTAGCCGTGACTACCGCGTAAGCAGAATGTCAACTGATATTAAAGTAAGCGAGTTTATGACTCCTTTTGAAAAGCTCGTTTGCGCTCCCGAAACAACAACTCTTAAGGAAGCAAATGACATTATCTGGGAAAACAAGCTTAATTCACTTCCCATTATAAACGCAAAGGGTGAACTTAAGTATTTCGTATTCAGAAAGGACTACTCAACTCATAAGAGCAATCCTAACGAAGTTCTCGATAGCGAAAAGAGATACCTTGTTGGCGCAGGTATCAACACACTTGACTACGCCGAGCGAGTTCCAGCTCTTGTAGAAGCAGGTGCTGATGTTCTCTGTATCGACTCTTCAGAGGGTTATACAGCATGGCAGGCACAGACAATCAAGTTTATCCGTGATAAATACGGTGACAGCGTAAAGGTTGGTGCAGGTAACGTAGTTGACCGTGACGGTTTCAGATTCCTTGCAGAAGCAGGTGCTGACTTTGTTAAAGTTGGTATCGGTGGCGGAAGTATCTGTATCACACGTGAAACAAAGGGTATCGGTCGTGGACAGGCTACTGCAGTTATCGAGGTTGCAGCAGCACGTGATGAATACTTTGAGGAAACAGGTATCTACGTTCCGATTTGCTCTGACGGTGGTATCGTTCATGACTATCATATGACACTTGCTCTTGCAATGGGTGCTGACTTCCTTATGCTCGGCAGATACTTTGCAAGATTTGATGAAAGCCCCACAGCAAAGCTCAATATTAACGGTACATACGTTAAGGAATACTGGGGTGAAGGAAGTAACCGTGCAAGAAACTGGCAGCGTTATGACCTTCGCGGTAAGGCAAAGCTTTCTTTCGAGGAAGGTGTTGACTCTTACGTTGAATACGCAGGTCCTCTCCGTGACAATGTTGCAAAGAGTCTTTACAAGGTAGCTTCTACAATGTGTAACTGTGGTGTGCTTACAATTCCAGAACTTCAGAAAAATGCGAAAATCACTCTTGTGTCGGCAACAAGTATTGTTGAGGGCGGTTCCCACGACGTTATGCTTAAGACAAAGAGAAAGGATTGATTTTCGTGTATAAAAGCGATATAGAAATTGCACAGTCTGTAGAAATGAAGCATATTAAGGAAATTGCAAAAACTGCAGGCGTAGATGAGAAATATCTTGAACAGTACGGTAACTATAAGGCAAAGATTGACCTTTCACTTCTCGAAGAATCAAAGAGAAAAGAGGGCAAGCTTATCCTCGTTACCGCAATTACTCCCACTCCCGCAGGTGAGGGTAAGACTACAACTACAATCGGTCTTGCCGACGGTATGCGTAAAATCGGCAAGAACTCTATCGTTGCAATGCGTGAGCCTTCTCTTGGCCCCGTTTTCGGTATCAAGGGCGGTGCGGCAGGCGGTGGCTGGGCACAGGTTGTTCCTATGGAGGATATAAACCTTCACTTTACAGGTGACTTCCACGCAATCGGTGCTGCAAATAACCTTCTTGCGGCAATGCTTGATAATCACATCTATCAGGGAAATTCCCTTAACATTGACCCGAGAAGAATCACATGGAAAAGATGTGTCGATATGAATGACCGTCAGCTCCGTTTCGTTACAGACGGTCTTGGCGGCAGAGTAAACGGTGTTCCCCGTGAGGACGGATACGACATTACCGTTGCTTCTGAAATTATGGCAGTGCTTTGTCTTTCATCTTCTCTTAAAGACTTAAAGGAAAGACTTTCAAAAATTATTGTAGGTTATACTTACGACGAACAACCTGTTACTGCAGGTCAGCTTAAGGCACACGGTGCTATGGCGGCACTTCTTAAGGATGCCCTTAAGCCGAATCTTGTTCAGACTCTTGAGGGTACACCTGCATTTGTACACGGCGGGCCCTTTGCAAATATTGCACACGGTTGTAACAGTGTTCTTGCTACAAAAATGGCAATGAAGCTCAGTGATTATGCAATTACAGAGGCAGGCTTCGGTGCAGACCTTGGTGCTGAAAAGTTCCTTGATATAAAGTGCCGTTATGCAAACCTCAGACCTTCTGCAGTTGTAATGGTTGCAACAATCCGTGCTCTTAAAATGCACGGTGGTGTAGCAAAGACAGACCTTGGCGTGGAAAACACAGATGCACTTATAAAGGGTATACCGAATCTTCTCCGTCACGTTTCAAATATCAAAGATGTGTATAAGCTTCCCGTTGTGGTTGCTGTAAATAAGTTCCCCACAGATACTGATAATGAGGTTAATGTTATTATCGAAAAGTGTAAGGAGCTTGGCGTAAATGTTGTCCTTTCCGATGTATGGGCAAAGGGCGGTGAAGGCGGTATCGAGCTTGCACAAGAGGTTGTAAGACTTTGCGAAGAGGAAAACAACTTCTCCTACAGCTATGAGATTGACCTTCCTCTTGAAAAGAAGATTGAAGCCGTTGTTAAACGTGTTTACGGTGGCGACGGTGTAGTAATCGACAAGAAAGCGCAGAAGCAGATTGATACACTGACATCTCTTGGTTATGGCAATCTTCCCGTATGTATTGCAAAGACACAGTACAGCTTTTCTGATGACCCCACAAAGCTGGGTGCACCGGAAGGATTTACAGTTACAGTGCGTAATGTAAAGATTTCTGCAGGTGCAGGCTTCGTGGTAGTATTAACCGGCGAAATTATGACAATGCCCGGTCTTCCTAAAGTTCCCGCAGCAGAAAAGGTAGATGTGGATGACAATGGTGTAATAACAGGTCTTTTCTAAGTGTGGGGATGTTAAAATTCTCCAGAACGCAAAAGTAAATGCGGAATTCGAAGTGCGAAGTTCGAAATTAAGGAAGGGATTCGTCCGTTTGGATGAATCCCTTTAATTAACGAAAAAATTCCCCAAAAGGGGACTGTCCCCTTTTGGGAATTTTTTATCGTATAGGAAATTGCGTTTTTTATCGCGAGCAATATTTGTGGGTTTTAAGTTAAGTTTGGACGCGACGTGGGTGAAGCGGCACGCTTCTTTTTTGTTTTATGCCTTTTGCTACGAACAAACGTCACCTCTCGCTGTATCCACATACAGCTTCGGGCAAGCCCCTTCGGGATTCCGTTTGTCCGTTCTGAAAAATTTTTCCTATCCCCTCCGACAATCGGCATAGTGGAGGATGTTAAAATTCTCCGGAACGCAAAAGCAAATGCGAAATTCGGAGTGCGAAATGCGGAATGAAGGTAGGAACTGTGGAAACAGAGTTTTCACAGTTCCTTTTTAGTATAGACTTTTTTGAGAATCAAAAGGGATTCATCCAAGCGGATGAATCCCTTCCATCATTTCGAACTTCGAACTTTGCATTTCGAATTTATTTTATCGGTAATTCTATAAATGAATCTTCCATATAAACTGTGTTTCGTGCTATTTTCGTTTCGGTTACTTCTGCCCAATGACCTTTCACATTAGCGTGTGGGACATACGCTCCTCCGTCAGAGGATATTACCGCACGTATTGACGCACCTTTCTTCACGGTAAATCCGCAAGGGGGAAGATTAAGGTCAATGGTACATATATCATTTGCCTTGTAGTCGGGGCAAATATGGGAAAGAGAGGTTATGGTTTCTGTTATGTTGTAGGCGTCACCGTTTTCTACAAGGTAAATGCGGATAAAGAAAGCCGTATCTTCGCAATCTGTACTGACGTTAATATGCCAGCGTATGCTTCCGTAAACATCTGTATCTTTTTCAAATGGCATAGATTCATACGCAAGCATTTTCCCTCTGCAGATGTCAACAGGCTTGGCTCTTCGGATGCAGTTATAGTAATAGTAGTCAAGAGGCTCATCGGGGTTATATGTAAACGAGGATTTGCCTGAGAGTTTCTCCGTGTCAGAAAGTGATTTTTTATTAAAGTAAAGCCGTTTCGTTTCTTTTGCGGAAGTAGGGAAATCTGCTTCAATCCACCTGTCACCGCCTGTGGAGTAATAATTAACCTTGCCTTTTTTACCATAAGGAAAATGGGTTCCTTTCCGGATAGAGTCAAACCATTTTACGCAGAAGTCTTGTGGGATGTCACCATTTTTCATGGGATAGTTTGTCTGTTCGCAAACTTCATAAGCATGTCCCCATGGGCCAACGATAAATGAGGAAATTTCCTTTGTTTTTTCGGGAATACGTTTCCACATATCAAACATTCCCTCAAGGTAGAAATCAAACCATCCGTCAACAAAAAGAACGGGAATGTCAAGCTGCTCTGCCACGACAGGGTTCTGTGCCGTTTCCCAGAAACCCTCGTAAGAAGTATTTAACAGCGTTCCTGTAAATTCGGGAATATCCTCACCTGCTATTCTTTTTATAACATCCTTATAGGGACGCTTCACAGGGGATTCAATCTTGCAATCGGGGTAACGGCGGTTTACCATCTGAAGCCACCATTCAAGGTTTGAAAACTTGTAGTTGCATCCGTTGCGGTATGTGCGGATAAAGTTTTTGTCCGTCTGAATCAAAAGGCAGGCACCTTTAACATCTTCGGGTGTGGGATGAAGATAAGAAAGATGTGTTGAAGCAAGATAGCTTGCACCGTAAAGATATATTTCACCGTTATAAAAAGGAAGTGTGCGGATAATTTCAAGGGCACGAAGCCCGTCCTCACGCTCTGTCTTGTAAGGGATGCAGTAACCCTCACTGCCGCCCTTACCTCTTACGTGCTGAAAAATAAAGGCATAGCCGTTATTAAGAAACTGGTCACCGTCATATTCATCAGGGTTGAAAGGCTCTGTCAGTGCTTTTTCATAAGGAGAACGCATAAAAACAACAGGGCACTTGTGCACGTTCTTAGGCACGGCAATTCTTGTATAAAGCTTAACACCGTCACGCATCTCAAAATATGTTTCCGTGACAGTGATTCTATCATTTTCGGAAATTACAGGATACATAAAATCAACTCCTTTTATAATTATAGTTCTGTTACAAGTGTATGTCAAATGAAAAAAATACTTTACAAATGGAAATCTTAGTGATATTATACCCCTGTAATTGTATTGTATCGCTATGAGGCGAACATAAACAAGGAGGAATTGAATATGGTAAACAAAAAAATGTCAACAAGGACAATGGTCATTGGCGCGCTTTTAACCGCACTTGTGGTTATACTGCAGTTCATGGGCGCGGCAATAAAGTTAGGCCCGTTCTCGGTTTCTTTGGTATTGATACCGATAGCAATTGGTGCAATAACCTGCGGAAAAACAATCGGCACGTGGCTTGGCTTAGTATTTGGCGTAGTTGTTCTTGCAAGCGGTGACGCGGCACCTTTCTGGGCGGTGAACACTGCGGGAACAATCATCACAGTCCTGGTTAAAGGTATGGCAGCAGGCTTTGCCTGCGGACTTGTGTACGAGCTGCTTTTGAAAGCGTTAGGTAAAGATTTGACTTATATAGCTTCTACTGTAGCAGCACTTGTGTGCCCAGTGGTAAATACAGGTGTGTTTCTTATCGGGTGTGTCGTATTCTTTATGGAGACGGTAACCGAGTGGGCTGGCGGAAGTGATGTCGGTAAATATATGATAGTAGGTCTTGTGGGGTTCAACTTCATTTTTGAAATGGCAGTTAATATAATTTTTGCACCGGCAATCACTCATATTCTTAAGGTGGTTACAAAAAAATGATTTTACTTGTAGATATAGGAAATACAAATATTGTCACAGGTTGTGCAGAAAAGGGGAAAATTCTTTTTTGTGAAAGACTTTCTTCCAATCACAGAGCGACAGTTCTTGAATATGTGACAGTATTCCGTACAGCGTTTGAACTGTATGACATAGATGCAAAAAAAATTGATGGTGCGATCATATCATCCGTTGTTCCTGCATTGACAAACGTCATAAAGGATGCAATTGAAAAGCTTTGCGAAGTTTCTGCTATGATTGTAGGGCCCGGAATAAAAACCGGTATCAGTATTGTTATTGATAATCCTGCACAGCTTGGCAGTGACCTTATTACAGGCGCAGTTGCTTCTGTGTCAGAGTATAGCGTTCCGCAGATTGTCATTGATATGGGCACTGCAACAACTATTTCCGTCATCAATAAGGACAGACAGTATATAGGCGGTGCAATTATGCCGGGACTGAGGGTTTCGCATGATGCGCTTATTACACGTACATCACAGCTTCCTAAAATTGCTTTTGAAAAACCGAAAAAGATTATCGGCAGTAACACGATTGACTGTATAAAAAGCGGTATTCTTTACGGCAATGCAGGTGCTATTGACGGACTTATCGACAGATTCTGCGAGGAACTTGGCGAGAAGTGCACTGTTATTGCAACAGGTGGTCTTGCAAAGACAGTAGTTCCTCTTTGCAAAAACGAGATTATCATTGATGAGGACTTGCTTCTTAAGGGATTAATGCTGATTTACGAAAAGAATAAATAAAAAATTCTCGTTTTGGGGACTGTCCCCGAAACGAGAATTTTTTACCTTATAGGAATTTGCGTAATTTTATTCGCGTGAAGCTATGTTCGACATTTGCAGACACGCGACGCAGGGTGAAGCGGCACGCTTCTTTTCATTTTACAGGTGTACTTTTACTGTATTCCTTCGGTGTATAATTAAAATATTTTTTAAATATTCGGCTGAAATATTTTGTATCGTTAAAGCCTGACTTTTCAGCAGCTTCCGCTACTGTATAAAGTCCGCTTTGAAGAAGCTGTGATGCATTTTCAAGCCGGAGGTTTATAATGTACTGATTAGGTGATACCGAATACAGGTTTTTAAACTGTTTCCGAAAATACGTCTCAGAGACGGAGCACATATCCGCAAGTAAAGAAATACTTATTTCTTCGCTTCTGAAATGCACGTGGATGTAGTCCAGTGCTTTTTTTATTTTGTTGTTGGGGGTAATGCTCCCGATACTGTTTTCTACTGCGTGGCAGTTAAGGTAGTAAATAAGCGAATAAAACAGGGAGGTGCATTTGTAGCGGTAGCCCTGCTTTTTTTCTTTCCACTCATCATACATCTTTGTTATGATACTCTCTATATATTCGGTATCTTCAGGGGTAAAAATTTCGAATGTGTTTTTTGAAGAAAAACTATAATTTATGAAATGTATTGCAAAAATAGTTTCACCGTGTGTGCTCTGACTGTATTCAAGGTTTTTGGGGATGTAGAGAACATCTCCTTTTTTTACGGAAAATGATGTGCCTTTTGTTTTGAAATTTCCCGCACCGCTGAGCCTGATACTTATACTGTCATAGTTACGGCTGTGGCTTGTTTGTTTATGAAAATTTTCACGGCTCAGCTTAAATACACCCACAAGCTCCAGCGAAAGCTCGTTTTCAGAAAAGAACATTTTACACACCTTCTTTTGTGGCATAACCTTATTTTAATAGTTTTTAAGTTGAATGTCAAGTTTCGGTTTGTCCACTTTTTATGTTGGTTTGTGGGTTTTAATTACGGATTAATACTGTTATTATGTAATTAACGATTAAAAGGAGTGGTTTTATGGCAATTAAACATACTGCGGTAAGCTACTACGGGCTTAATTACGTAGAGCACGCAAGAGAAGATTTCAAGGAAATGATTGAGCACGGTTGTGACACTGTTATCCTTGCAATTACTGAATTTGATATGGACTTCTGGTTTCCGAATATCAATGAAATTGTAAAGACTGCACACGAGCTTGGATTAAGGGTAATTGCAGATACATGGGGTATTGGCAAGTATTTCGGCGGTGAGCAGGTAAGCCTGTTTTTGCAGAACAATATTCACCACAGACAGGTAAGTGCCTATACGGGGGAAGTATTAAATGCGGCTTGCTTCAATACTAATTCGTTCCGTGATTATTTCAAGCGACTTTGCCTTAAGCTTGCAAGAGAAACAGAGGTCGACGGATTTTTCTGGGATGAGCCTCATTATGCGTACCCCAAGTCTTACGCATCAATCACAGGCGGTGCAGGTGATGACTGGGCGTGCAGATGTCCCGAATGTATGAAAAAGTTCGAGGAATACTACGGCTACGAAATGCCCAAGTTTATGAATGATGACGTTAAGCAGTTTCGGTGGAGAGAGGCTCTCTATACCCTTGAAGATGTGTCAAAGGCACTTAAGGAGTATAACCCCAATCTTGAAATCACCTGCTGTGTTCATGCAACAATGAATACATATTATGTGACAGAACTCCGCGGTTACGACAACTGGGATATGGTTGCAGCTTGTCCTTATTTTGACGTATTTTCTACAACTATTATAAATTGGGAGCTTCCCGAAAGCTTCTTCCGTGACATTACAGAGCGTACCGTTGCTATGGCAAAAAAGTACGGCAAGCAGTCAGAACGCTGGCTTATGGGTTACAACAAACGCCCTGCAGACTTTGGGCAGATTGACAAGGTTGTCGATATGTATGAGGAACTAGGCGTTGACCGTCTTGCAACATGGACATACCGTGGCGGTTACGGCACAGTTGTTGCGGCAAAAGACCCCATCGAGCTTTGGGATAACATTGGCAGAAATTACAGGAGGGTAATGGGAATGTAAAAAAAGTCCAGAACGCAAAAGGCGATAAATGTACATAATTTGGTTTGATTGTTGCCTTTGTTTTTTGTTTTGGTTGAAAAATCTCATTAATTCGATTTTTCTTATTTCAAGCCTTTTGCTACGAACAAACTTCACCTCTCGCTGTATACACATACAGCTTCGGGAACCCCCTACGGGGTTCAGTTTGTCCGTTCTGAACATTTTTTCCTTATTCCCAGAAATGGAGGTACAATAATGAATGATTTTGGATATTACAAAAGTATAATTGAAAACCTTGAAAAGGTAAACGCCACTCAGGGCGAAAACATTGAGAAAGCGGCAAAATTAATGGTTGATGCTATTGCCGACGACCGTCTTATCAATGTATACGGCGGTGGCGGTCACACAACACTTCCCGTTGGGGAAATGTTTTTCCGTGCAGGCGGTCTTTCCTGCATAAATCCCCTTATGGAAACAGGACTTTCCGTGTTTAATCAGGCACTTAAATATCTTGAGCTTGAAAGAACAGTTAACTACGGAAGTTCAATCGTAAAATACTACGACCTTAAAAAGGATGATGTGCTTATTATCTTCCATAATATAGGTATCAATCCTGCAACGATTGATGCGGCTATGGAGGCAAAGAAAAACGGTGTTAAGATAATCGCTGTTTCAAGCTCGGCATGGCAGAACGAAATGCCCGAAGATCACTTTATCCGTCATCCAAACAAGACAAATCTGTTTGACTATGCGGATGTATGCATTGAGGACTTTAACCCCGTAGGGGATGCAGTGGTGGAAATCCCCGGATTTGATACACCTATTGCACCCGCATCAAATATAGTGGATTTCTATATTGCACATCTGCTTGAAATTGAAACTGTTAAGCAGTGTCTAGACAGAGGAATTAAGCCGCCTGTGTGGTCAAGTGCAAATACACCCGGCGGTGACGAGAAAAATGCAGAGTATCTTCAGAAGTATCGTCCCCGTGTAAAAATGTTATAAGTGGCGGCTCGATAAAGCAGCACATTAATAAAAATTTCTCATTTTGGGGACTGTCCCCAAAATGAGAAAAAAGAAAGGATGATTGAAATGAAAAAACATGAGATTTTGTCAAAGCTTATTATAAAGCCTAAGGAGTTTATCCTTACAGGCAAAGAATATAAGCACAACAAGGATGCAAAAATTTACACAAACGCAGACGAGGGGGATTTTTCCTACCTTTTAGATCTTGCAGGCTTTGGCGGCAAGGCTGAGGTTAAGCGTTTTGAAAACACAAACGATACATACGTTCTTTCAATCGGTAAAGAAGATGCAGTTCTTCCCGAAACAGAATACGAAAACGACGAAGCATATTATATGGAAGCAGAGGGTGACAGCCTTCTTATAACATCAAAATCCTTTAACGGTATGCTTCTCGGACTTAAGGCATATATCAGAATGACAGAGGAATTGGGTGCAATTCCCGGTATTATTATTAAGGATCATCCCGACATTCCTTTCCGTAGCGTACACGTTTGCGTATTCAGACCCGACGACGGCTCTGACAAGGAAGAAAGCTCACCCGAATACATCAGAAAAATGATGAAAACTGCGGCAATGCTCGGTTACAACCACATTATTATAGAATTCTGGGGAATGTTCCCGTACAGCCTTGATTATGCACATTGGCCCAACGCTTATTCAAAGGAAGAAATCCGTGCACTTGTGGACTATGCAATGGACGACCTTCACATAAGACCAATTCCTCAGCAGAATCTTGTAAGCCATGCAGGTTGGTCAAGAATTGTTACAAGACAGCACACAGTACTTGACCAGCGTCCTGACCTTCAGGACATGTATATCCCCGGTGGCTGGTGCTTTGCTACGGAAAATCCTGATACAAAGGAATTTATAAAATTACTTATGGATGAACTTATTGATATGTTCCGCAACCCTCCGTACCTCTGCTGCGGTGGTGACAAGGCATTCGGCTTCGGCTCTACAGAGGAAGACAGAACTGTAAGTGCAGACGTACTTTTTGCAAGACACATAAGCTTCCTTAACACATACCTTTCGGAAAGAAATGTCCGTATGGTAATGTGGGGAGATATGCTCTATTCTTCAATGGATGCTCTTTACTGGAAATGTAATGAATCTACAACAGACCTCATTCCCAAAAACGTACTTATCAATATCTGGACACACAACAATCCCGGCAAAAAGTGGCAGGATGCCGCATACTTCGAGGATAAGGGATTTGAAACAGTTTACTCACCCTTTATGAACGAAGAAAGTATCGAAAGTATGATTTACCTTTGCCGTGACAGAAAGAGCCACGGTATGGTACAGACCACCTGGCACAGACCGCAGTCTGCAGTACCTTTTGTAGTATTCTCCGGTGCACTTCAGTGGTGCGGTAAAAAGCCTGAAAAGGTGCTTGTAGAGAACTATGCTTCAAAATGGTATAAATAACGGATGACAGAGTCATCCTTTCGCAACAAAAGTTTTACTTCGTAAAAGCATTCGTTGCGAGTAAAGGGCTTACGCTCGCGCGGCACTCACCGTGCCAGCCCTTGTAAGGAGTTAAAACCGAGGTACACGCCCCCGGTTTTAACAGATTTTATGTCAAGGGGAATCCCCTTAACAAACCCCGATAGAAGAAAGGAAGATAAATATGGATATAACAAAAGTAAACATTCCCGAAAAATTTAAAAATCATCCCTTGTTCACAAAGCCTGTGCTTGGTACAAACTTCGGCTTTATGTCAAAGAGGGGTTACTATCTCACAGATTTTGCAAAGGCACAGCCTGCATTAATGGCAAAAAGCGGTGTTAACTGGGCAACCCTTAATATGAACTTCTGTCAGGACAACTATTTCTCACAGAAGGTGTATCTTGACTTTGAATTTTCAAGCGGTGAGTATGAACTTTCAGAAACTGTAAAGCGTCTTCACGATAACGGTATCAGCGTGCTGTTTAAACCTTGCCTTACACCCCTTGACGGTGGATGGATGGGACTTGTAAACTTCCCCGACACAGAAGTTCTCCGTCAGATTGAAGGCGTTGAAAACGACTACTGGGGTAACTGGTTTAAGTCATTTACAGAAGCACTCAAATACTTTGCTGACTTTTCCGAAAGAGTTGGTATGGATGCAATGATTATCGGTGCGGAGTATAGTGGCACTGAAAGAAAAGACGAGCACTGGATGAAGGTTATCGAAGCTGTTCGTCAGAACTATTCAAATCCCATCACTTACGAAACAACTATGGGTGCAAGTGCGAAAAATCCCCAGAAGTTCCTCGAAAATGTGGACTTCTTAAGCTACAGCTACTATCCGCCTGCAGCACCTCCGAATATGCCTCTTGATGCATTCGGTGCAATGGATGCGGCAAATAACCCTACCGTAAAGGAACAGCCATCAAGAACTGTTGAAGAAATGGTGGAATATATGCAGCCTGCACGTGACAACATCCTTAATATGAGTAAGCGTTTCGGCAATAAACCTCTTGCCTTTACAGAATTTGGTATCCGCAGTGCACACGGTTGCGTTATGCAGCCCTTCAACTTCCTGTGGGATACATATTATGATGGCGAGGAGCAGGCAAACTACCTCGAAGCAGGCTTCCGCACATTCCTTGACCTCGATCCTTACCTTGGTTTCTTCTGGTGGAAGTGGGACGAAACACAGAATCGCCCCCACTACAAGACAGACCCCAACGGCGAAATGGGCTTCACCATTCAGGGTAAGCCTGCAGAAGAAGTTATGCGTAAGTGGCTTCAGAAGTTAGGTGGCAATAAATGAGAAACAGTGATTTTCACAAAATAGTTGAAGACCTGAATAAGCTTGGTATAAACAAAGGGGATAAGGTGCTTATCCATTCTTCATATAAATCTTTAGGCGGTGTTGAGGGTGGACCTGACACGTTTTTTGATGCGCTTCAGGAAGCAGTAGGGGAAGATGGTATACTGATGTTTCCCACCTTTACCTATGCGGTATGTAACGCCAGAAATCCCGTGTTTGATGTGAAGTCAACACGGTCACATTCGGGGGCACTTCCCGAGCTTTTTCGTCACAGAGAGGGCGTCAGAAGAAGTGTGCATCCCACGCACTCCCTTGCGGTGTGGGGAAATGACAAGGACTACTACGTTGACCGTCACTATGAGGATAATGTGTGCGTAGCGGAGAATTCTCCTATCATAAAGCTTAAGAATAATGGTGGTAAAATACTGATGCTTGGTTGCGGTATTACTCATAACACCATTATTCACGGGGCAGAGTGCTATGTGCGTGTCCCATACGCCTTTCAGGTGGATTATTCCGATCCCGAGTTCCACCGTGAGTATGTGACTATTGACGAGAATGACGTTGTGCGCCGACAGGAGTTTTTCCACGAATTCATGGAGCCTTACGGTTATAATCAGGACTACGGCAAGCTTGCAAACGTGATGGATATCCCAAAAGGCTATATCTTAAAATCAGAAAGCTACCTGATGGATGCTAAAGAAGTATGGGATACTGTTTTAGCGACTATGGAAAAAGACCCGTATTACTTTGTAAGTAAACAGATTAACTAAAAGACAGCAAAAAATGTACCACAAGGGGCTGTCATTTTGCTACAGCCCCGTTAATTATTGCATAAACAAAAAGGGGGTTAAATTGCTTGTGCAATTTAACGCCCCAACACTACCATAATATCACATTATTTTTAATTTGTAAATAGCCAAATAAAACAAAATTTTCTGCCTTTTTTCTGACTTCTTGTATATTGCAAAAAGCTATTGACTGTGTTATTCTTTAATCAAGGAAAGGAAGGTACAGTCCGATGGAAAAGTAAAAAGCTTTAAACTCTTATATAAAGAAAGAACGGTTTGATTTAAACAGAAAGGTAAAGGTCAAACTAAAAACACGACGGTGATACGTTTAATATAGATTGTAAAATGTGAGTGATTGGTTATATATAATAATTAATTATGTTTAAGTCAAAAAACGTGTTCTTTATAGTCAGAGTACAAGCAATCGCCCTTTGCAAAACAGATAAGAAACAATAAGGTGTCCTCATTAGAGGAAAAAAGGAAAATGGAAAAGAGTGTTTTCAAAAAATATAATCTGTGGCAAACGGCAGACAAAGAAAGAGAGGATAACAAAAGATGTTAGATATCAAGAGTGGCCAGAAGTAGCCTTCGGTTGTGTGTAAAGAAACATAACTGAAGGCTATTTCTTTTTACCTTATAGGAATTTGCGTAATTTTATTCGCGTGAAGCTATGTTCGACATTTGCAGGTGCGCGACATGGGTGAAGCGGCACGCTTTTTTACCGTATAGGAATTTGCGTAAATTAATACGCGTGAAACTGTGTTTGCACTTTGTACGTGCGCGACGTGGGTGAAGCGGCACGCTTATTTTTTAGTATACTCAGTCCATATGTATATACTTTTCTCTGTCTTCGGGAGTAATTTTTCTTACAACTCTGCAAGGGTTACCTACAGCAACAACACCCTCAGGAATATCGCGTGTAACAACGCTTCCGGCACCTATTACGCTGTCTTTGCCGATAGTGACACCGCCTACTATATTAACGCCGCCGCCTATCCATACATTGTCCCCAATGGTTACGGGGAAGGCATACTCAAGTCCTGCCACACGTTCATCTCTGTCAAGAGGGTGACCTGCGGCATATATTCCGACATTTGGTGCTATCCATACGTTGTCGCCTATTCTGACGTAGTTTCCGTCAAGGACGATAAAGTTATAGTTTGCGAAAAAGTTTTCGCCTATTTCAATGCGGTAACCGTAATCGCATCTGAAAGGGGGAAGGATGTTTGCGCCTTTTCCTACTTTGCCCAGCATTTTTCTAAGAAATGCCTCACGTTCCTCTAACTGTGATGGCAATAATTTGTTATATTCAATGCACATATCCTGAATTTTAAATCTGTGCTCTACCATATCAGCGGATGGGCGGTAAAGGTATCCTGCCTCCGCTTTTTCTCTTTCTGTCATAAAAAATCACCTCGTATCTTTTTTATTATATTACACTACAAGCACTGCCATTGTCAAGCAAGATATATATTGAAATAAATGTTGCATTTGCTTTTATTTTTTGTTAGAATGCTTTTGGAGGTAATAGATATGAAAAACTTACTTTTAATTGGTGACTCAATTCGTCTTGGTTATGATAAATCCGTAAGGAAAACACTTGAAGGAAAGGCAAATGTGTTCTTTCCTGAAGAAAACTGCCGTTTTGCATCTTATGTTCTTCGCTATATTCAGGATTATATTAACGAAGCAAATACAAATATAGATGTAATTCACTGGAATACAGGTCTTTGGGACTGTCTTCGTCTTTTTGAGGAAGAGCCTCATACTCCCATTGACGTGTATGCGTATTACATAGACCGTATCTGCGTAAGAATCAGAAAATTCTGTCCCGATGCAAAGGTTATTTTTGCAACCAGCACAAGCGTGATTTCAGAGGAAATGGGTAAAGACTTCAAGCGTTATAACGAAGAGATAGAATCTTACAACAAAGCAGCGGTAGAAGTCGTTAAAAAATATGGGTTTGAAGTCAATGATTTATATGCCGTGTCAACCTCACTTCCCAAAGAGGCGCATTCCGATCCGGTGCATTACTACACAAAAACAGGAACGGAAGCTTTTACAAACAAGGTGCTTTCCGTTGTTGCTCCGTATCTTGATATTGACGAAGCTTTGGTATATATAGAAGAAATGTATACAGACAAACCAATAGGAATATAAAAAGCCTTCCCCTTGAGGGGAAGGGGAACCGCTTGCGGTGGATGAGGTGGAAATGAACACAACAAACAATTCAAAATTGACGGGTAATGCAAAAGATTTGCGTAAGAATATGACAAAAGAAGAAAGACATCTTTGGTATGATTTTTTGAAAACATTGCCGTTTACGGTGAACAGACAAAAAGTAATTGGTGAATATATTGTAGATTTCTATATTGCGACCTCTAAAATTGTTATTGAACTCGATGGCTCGCAACATTATGATTATAAAGGTGTAGAAAGTGATCTTAAAAGAGATAAATATTTAAACAGCTTGGGAATAAAAGTGTTAAGGTATTCCAATTTAGAAATCAATCAAAAATTTAAAGCGGTTTGTCAGGATATACTGAATAATATTAACACCTCATCAGTCACCTAACGGTGACAGCTTCCCCTCAAGGGGAAGCCACTAAAACAACTTTCAATTTGACAAATTAAACCAAAAGATATATAATACGGATAGACGAACAATATATAGTTCGCTTATCCGTATATTATTTTATTCGCTTATACGAATGATATATTATTCGTATAAGCGAATAAAAACAGAGAGGTGCATATTATGGACTATCTGAAAATTGATGAAGTTTCCGAAAAATGGGGGATATCCCCTCGCAGAATACAAAAACTCTGCCTTGACGGTAAGATTGACGGTGCAGTCCGCTTCGGACGGGCGTGGATGATTCCCAAAGATGCACAGAAACCCATTGACGGCAGAAGAAAAGAAAGCCGTAATGAGGGTGCAGCAGAAACTCTGCCCTTCCCAAAAAATACGCCATTTCTTTATATGTCAGACCTTTATCATAAGCCGGGTATGGCGGAGGAATGTATAGAAAAGCTTTCAGACAACCACCTTGCAAAAGTAATACTTGAGGCGGAGATAGCCTATTCCAGAGGTGAAATTGACCAGGTTTATGCCCGTGCCAATTATCTTTTAAAGAATCAACCTGACTTTTACTCTACATTAAGTGCCGGCGTGCTTCTTGCCCTTTGTGCTATATGGCACGGAGACCTTTCAATGTGGAGAAAGGCAAAAATCCACATAGCTGAAGCTCCGTGCAATACAGAGCAGGAGCGTGAAATCGTGTCTTTGTCCATTGCATCAGTTGACAGTATGCTTTATCACGTTGAGGATTTCCCGGACTGGTTTAAAATTGGCTGTTTCGAGCCTCTTCATAAAGACTCTTTCCCTGCAGCCTGTGTTTTCTATGCAAAGTATTTGTATGCTGCAGGTTACGCTGTTGCTACAAAACAGATAGCAGTAGAGGGAGTACAGGGAACTTACGTTTTATCAATTCTTCCGTATACTATTGAACCGATGATTTGCCAGACAATGGCGGCTTCTTCAACTATTGCGGAAATATATCTCAGGATGACCTGTGCAGTCGTTTACCATAACAGCGGTAATGATGCTCAGGCAATACGCCATCTTGACCGTGCCATCAGGCTTGCGCTTCCGGATCGGCTTTACGGCTTGCTGGCGGAATATTGCCGTACTATCGGGCGGCTTCTTGAAGAACGCCTCAGTTTAATTGATAAAGATGCATGGAATGCCGTAAACCGTCTTTATAATGCGTATAACAACGGTTGGTCATCTCTTAGTGGTGCGGTAAGGGGAAGACAGATTGTCACAACTCTTTCAAGAGGTCAGCGTGAGGTAGCAAAGCTTGCCGCTTTCGGAATGAGCAATGCACAGATTGCAGAAAAACTTGGAATGTCGCTGTCTGTCGTAAAGCAGGCTATAAGAATTGTCAGCGAAAAAACCGGAGCATCCAGAAGTGAGTTTGCGGCATATCTGTAAATGAAAAAAACGGACAATTTTTTGGTCCGCTATCTGCTGAAAAAAGATATATTTTTATTTTTAAAAAAACCTGAAAAAATTGTTTTAGGTAATACCGCAGGAAAAAACAATCTGCTATACTTTAACCATAGTAAATCACGGCTAAAGTACGGCAGATTATTTTTTGTCCCGGAAAGGGGGATTATATGTACAGAAAATTCATTTCAGAAGAATTCACCCCAAAAGAAGGGATGCTTTATAAGACAGTGACAGTTTCAGGAAAAACATTTGATTTGTACTACGGATATTATGAAGAAATAGACCGCAGTAACAATGTTCTGGATGTTATTTATCCTGATTTTATCAAAGAGCCTGAATATGATGATGACGGAGCACCGATTGTAACGGCAATGCAGGATAGTTGCAGGTTCTTTATAGGAGAAAGCAGTGATGACTGCTGCGGGGAGTGCATATATTATAAGAAAGGCGAAGAGCTTTTCGGTTTATGTACAAGCCCGGACAACAAAATTAAAAAGGATGCCTGAAATCAGTAAGGTACATATAGGAAAAAATTTTATTTATCATACATTTTGAAAGGACTGATTTTATGAAACTCAAAAAGATGCTGGCGGTAATTCTTGCAATAGCAATGGTTGCTTCCCTGTTTCCTGTAATGGCGGCAGGTGCAGGCACATCGCCTGTTGTATTTACAAAAGAGCTTATTCCTGCAGGAAACGGACAGCCTGCAAAAATCAAGCTTGAAGCCTACGTTGAAGGTACGGTAAGCTCAACAAGCGGCGGGAAACCTACAGATATTATTTTGGTGCTTGACCAGTCAGGCTCAATGGATGACAGTATTGCAGTGTCAGACACCCAGTCAAAGTCCAAGCTCGCCATAATGAAAGAAGCGGTGCAGGCGTTCGCAGAAGAAGTTGCAGACCTTAATACAGCAAACGACTCAAGATACCGTATGGCAATCGCAGGCTTTGCTTCAGAAGATTCTAATACTGAAATTCTGACAGTAGGAAAATCGAAAAGTCAGATTGAAAACAATATTGAATACCGTTACGATGAAGTAGACGGCAATTCATTAGATACAGATAGTGACTATTATATAAGGTCAGGAAACAGTTACACACAGATTTACTACCTTAATAATTATTTCTGGTATGATGATGGATGGTACTATGGTGGTGCATTTGACAGAACACAGGTTAATGTTTCTGAAATTTCGGTTTATAACCGTACCATAGCATCATATCCCGACTACAGAGATGCTTTTGTAAACTGTACAGACAGTGCAGTTGCATCCGGCGGTGCTATAACAAATGCAGTAAATAACCTTGACGGTAACGGGGCAACCCGTGCAGACCTGGGCTTTGAAATGGCAGAAAGAATTATTGAAGAGCAGCCGGCAGGTACTTATGATGAAAGAGATTTAATTATTGTTTTCATAACGGACGGTGTTCCCACAACACAGAGTGAATTTAATGCAACTGTTGCAAATAATGCAATAGATTATGCAAAGACAATGAAAGATAACAACGCTCACGTTTACTCTCTCTATATCGGAACACCCACAGGTGATGCGGAAAACTTTATGAAGGCTGTATCAAGTAACTACCCCGATGCAACAGCTTATACTTCACTTGGTGATGCAGCGGCAGAATCTTATTACGTAGCGGCAGGTAACTCTGCACAGATTACAGCACTTCTTGAAGAAATCAAGTATATAATCGCAACAGATACCGTTCTTACAGAGCAGTCTGTTGTAACTGATGAAATCAGCGAATATTTCAGACTTCCTTCAATAAAGGACGGAAGTTATGACCCGGCTCAGATAACAACATATACGGTTGATAAAACTGCAAGCGGATGGGCTGATGAAGAAAAACTCTTCGGTGCGGCAACAGTAACTGTAAGTGCAGACGGTAAGGCAGTTTCTGTTAAAGGCTTTAACTTCCCTTATCACTGCGTGACAGATGCAGAAAAAGTTCCCGGCAGTGGTGATTACGGAAGAAAGCTTGTTATATACATTCCCATTATCGCAGACGAAACAAATGACAACTTCGGCGGATATGTTCCCACCAATGAAGATGCTGGTATTTTCGCAGTTGAAGGTGATAACGCTCCGCAGATAACGGCAGAGGGCGCACATTCAGAACTTGAAATAAAATACAGTATGGTTGCAACAGAAAAATGGTATCATCTTGACGGTGTAACCGAAAGAACTAAAGAATTCAGCTTTGAAGATGCAACCGTAATGGGCGAAATCCTTGACAATATGCTTCCCAAGGTTCCCAACGGCAGAAACAATGCCGGTGTGGATATGACATACAAGCTTTTTGATACAAACGAAACTCCCGGTGACAGAAGTGATGACGAACTTATCGCAACACTGACAGTCGGTGCAGGCGAGGAAGTTGATATTACAGATATCGCTAACTGGAATATTGAAAGCGGTAAGGAAAGCGTTATTCTTGATGCAGACGGTGTTGATGTGAAAATCTATGCACTGAGCTGTACTCTTGAAAGCGTTAACCCCGATGAAAGTATTTCAAAAGAAGTTTTCACACTTCTCAGCATTGGCGCAATAGCTCCCGATGTTCACATCGTAGGCGGAGAAATTGACGAAGGCGGCAGTGTTTCGGTAGATGGTACAAACCACGGCTACACATACGTTGAACACGTTGCAGCAGGCAACGATTCCAAGACAATGGTATTCTCTGTAAACAGCGGTTACGAGTTCAGCAAAATAAGAATTGATACAAACAACCACGAAGGCCAAATAACAAGCGATGTTATTTATGATATCGAAAATGGTATTGACAACGCAGCTTCTTACCGTGTGGGCGATAATTACGAATTCGCATTTACAAATGTACAGCACGGAACTGCGGTTGTAGTTGAAACAAGACCTATTACTTATAATCTTACAACAAGTCATGATGAAGGTTCGGAAATCACCCCCGAAAGAACTTACACACATCACGACACAGAAACAATAAACGTATCCTTCGGTACATATCGCGGATACGAAATAGATACAGTTACAGTTAACGGAACAACATATGCAAGTGTTGAAGAAATGGAGAATGCAGGTATTACTCTTTCAAGAAAAGAAACTGCATACGCATCAGACGGAAGCACGCATACGGCAGCTATCTACGGTTCAATCAATCTTCCCAGAACAAGAGATAACGAAGTTTCCGTTACATCAAAGAAGCGTTACTATAAGGTAGTATTCGAAGAATACATCCGTGGATATGAAAACGATGTATTCGTATATGCTCCTCACGAAACAAGCACTCCTGTATACGTAGAATTTGACGCGGCACTTCCCACAGCGCCTCACGCAGCAGGTAGCGGAGACGTTATAGGTGCAGATAACTACACATTAAGTGACTGGTACAACAACTACAACGGTAACATATTCTACAACGCAGTTGATGTAACCACAGCTAAAGTTCCAGCCAATGACGTTACACTCCACGCATTCTGGGAAAAGAATCCCAATGTGGTGCTTGGCGAAACAGTGAAAATTGAAAAGATAACCGATGCTGATGCGGCAGGTAAAATCTTCACATTTGAAGCATATATTCACGAGCATCTTGTAGGTCACGTAACAATAACAGGTGAGGGCGAAGCTGATATGACAATCACCCTTACTGACAGACAGAATGAACAGTTTGAAAACGGTGAGATTATCAGAATCCGCGAAGTAAAAGAAGATGACAACGATTGGCATTATGACAATACGGTTTATAACCTCACATACGAAGGTGGCAGACAAATTCTTAAGAAAGACAACAACGATGCAGTTAAGGCTACTTTCACAAATATTAAAAACAGCTACACAGTGAAATATGACCTTGCAGGCGGTCTTGTTGACGGCGGAGAACTTGCTCCCAAGACAGTTAAATGGGACGACAACCATTTGTACGACATAACAAAAATCCCCGAAAAGACAGCTGCAACATTTACAGGCTGGAAATACGCAAGCAAGGATGTTAAAACATCCGATACTTACGGCAGCATTGCAGAGGACAAAACTATTAAGGAGATAACTCTTGTTGCACAGTATGAAACAAGAACATACACAGTAAAGTATGACCTTAACGGTGGTAATATTGCAGGGGCAGAAACAGTTGCAGACAAGACTGTAAGCTACGGTGAAAGAAACCTTCTTCCCCAGGGCACAGCAGTAAAAGACGGATATGTACTTACAGGCTGGACATACGGTGAAAAGGTTGCAACAAATGATAACACCTATGCATCACTTGCAGGAAATCATGATGTAAGTAGCATTACTCTTAAAGCGAACTGGGAAGTTGACGAAATCGGCGGAAATCCCGATCCCGAAGTTACTCCTGATGGTATTCCCGACAAGTATCAGAAGATAGTTACTTATAAAATTAAGGGCGGTACATGGGACGGAACAAACAGTGCCGACATCGTTGAAGTAGTGACACTTCGTGACGGACAAGGAAACTACTCAGTTGATGGTACAGCTGAAATAAATGTTCCTGACAGTGAGAATTTCAGACCTGATGCAGAACACGAAGAAAACGGTAAGGGTTGGGCTAATCCTCAGCCTCCGGCAAACAGTATTGTAAGCGGTATTCATCCTGAAACATTCACTTACGTATTCCATAAGAAACCCGACGTTGAATATCCCAAGCATGATCCTGATGAGCCGACTCCAACTACAGAAGTAGATGAGTATAACGACCAGGAAAACATCCTTGTTGACCCCAACGGTGGTGTATGGAATTATGATGGTACAGACCATACAGATCCTCACGAAATCGAGCTTACGGAAAACATTTCTCTCGGTGATGCAGACCGTGATGAGCACGTATTCTCAGGCTGGGTTAAGAGTGAGCCTACTGATGAGCAGAAGACTGCACACGGTGACGATATAGTTGCAGTATATACGGCTCAGTGGGATAAGGACGAAATCGGTGGAGATCCCGATCCCGGTGAAACTCCCGATGATATTGCAGATAAATATCAGAAGAAGATTACATTTAAGATTGTAAACGGTAAGTGGGAAGACGGCACAGCAGAAGACAAGGTATATGTTGTTGACCTTCTTACAACAGGTAATAAGTACAGCGTAGACGGCACAGCAGACATAAGCGGAATTATCCCCGTTAATATGACTGCAAATTCAGGCTACCGCAATGGTGCTTGGGACGTAGCTCCTCCCACTGTAGTAAGCGGAGAAGAAGCAGTAGTATACACCTACTCATACATCGCATCAGGCGGTGGTGGTGGCACCGGTGGTGGTGCAAAGTATACGCTTACCTATGAAACAAACGGTGGAAATGAAATTGGAAAAGAAACTCATTCTTCAGGAAAGACTGTTAACCTTGTAAAGGTTCCCGTGAAAGCCGGCTACGCATTTGAAGGCTGGTATCTTGACGAAGCTCTTACCAAGAGTGTAACAAAGGTTAAGATGACAAAAGACATCACAGTATATGCGGCTTGGGTAGAGGATAACGGAAATGCAGGCCACGGTCACGAAACACCCGGCGGACTTAATGGCAAAGATCACTTTGCATACGTTGTAGGTTATCCCGATGGCACAGTAAGACCCAATGCAAACATTACCCGTGCAGAAGTTACCGCAATCTTCTTCAGACTTCTCAATGAGGAAGTCAGAGGGTCAAACCTCAGCGAAACAAACGGCTTTAAGGATGTAACGGAAGGAAAATGGTATAACACAGCTGTTTCAACAATGGTGAAGCTTGGTATAGTAAACGGCAGAAGGATTGATAAGTTCGATCCCAATGCAAATATTACCCGTGCTGAGTTTGCGGCAATCTGTGCGAGATTTGATAATTCCGAGTATGAAATTGCGGATAACTTCACAGACGTAAGCGGACACTGGGCAGAGGCTGAAATTCACGAAGCGGCAGCTCACGGTTGGATCAGAGGCTATGAAGATGGTAGCTTCAAGCCGAATAAACAAATTACCCGTGCGGAAGCTATGACAATGATTAACAGAGTGCTTAACCGTGTTCCTGAAAAGGCAACAGATTTGCTTGACGGTATGACGGTATGGCCTGACAACAGTGATAAGACAGCTTGGTATTACCTTCCTATTCAGGAAGCTACAAACAGCCACGACTATAAGATGAAGAATCACATCTACGAAAGCTGGACTAAGCTTGGAACAAATGAAGACTGGACAAAGTACCAGTAAGAAAGGATGATAAAATCGTCCTGAACGTAAAAGTTAAAAGGAAGGGTTCACTAACGTGAACCCTTCCTTTTGTTACAGCATAGGAATTTGCGTAATTTTATTCGCGTGAAGCTATATTCGACATTTGCAGGTGCGCGACGCAGGGTGAAGCGGCACGCTTCTTTTTTAACCTTATAGGAATTTGCGTAATTTTATTCGCGTGAAGCTATGTTCGACATTTGCAGGTGCGCGACATGGGTGAAGCGGCACGCTTCTTTTTTATCAGATTATCAAATATCAAGGTTTTCGAAAAAGTCATCCAATGTGCAGTTGTATATTTTCCGAAGCTCAATAATTACACTAACACGAATATTAAGATCACCTGATTCGTATTTTGCATAGGTAGTTCTCCCGATATCACAACCTCTTCTTTGAAGTTCTGCACAAAGCTTTTCCTGTGATATTCCGTAAGCTGTTCTTAATTTTCTTAAGTTATCTCCCATATTGCGGTCGCGTCTTAACTTTTGTTCCATAAATAGCACACCTCATTTAACTTTTTGACCAATATTGGTTGCAACTATTGATATTGTATGCTATAATAAACAAAAATATTGACCGTGATATTGGTCAAAAAGTTAAGCGGGGTTGAGATGAAAACATATATTGTATCGTTTTTTGGACACAGGGATTTTGACCGTCATATTAAACATGAAGATAAAGTAAAATTAATTATTAAAAGGCTGCTTGAGGAAAAAGAAATCGTTGAGTTTATTGTCGGAAGGAATGGAGAGTTTGATAAATTTGCTGCATCAATGGTAAGAACTGTAAGAAAAGAAACCGGTAGAGATAATAGTTTTCTAACTTGTGTACTTCCATATGCTACGGCTGAATATCAAAATAATATTGAAGAATACGAGTCATATTATGATTACGTTGAAGTTTGTGAAAGTGCAGAAAGAGCTCATTTTGAAAAATCCATAGAAATACGAAATAAAGAAATGGTCGAAAGGGCGGATTTAATTATATGCTACGTTACTAAAAATACCGGGGGTGCATACAGGGCACTTAAATATGCAACAGACCTGGAAAAGAAAATAGTAAATTTAATAGAAACACAATAAAGAGGAAGGGCTCACGTTAATGATCCCTTCCTCTTTATTGTGTTTTCGGGATTTCAGATTATATTAAAATCTGAAATCTCTTATTCCGTTTTGAATTTTTTCAATGTTTTCCTTACAAATCTGTCTTACTCTTTCTTTGGGGATGTTCTCAAACTCTGCCTGAATAAGTGCCTCGCCAATTTTTTTGGTATCTTCTGAAGCGTAGTCCATAAGGAATTCTTTAAGTGTCATCAGTGCATTTGGATGACAGCAGTTCTGAATCTGTCCTGACTTACAAAGTGACATAAAGCGGTCACCCGTTCTGCCCTCACGGTAGCAAGCTGTGCAGAAAGAGGGAATATAACCAAGCTCCATCAGCCACTTAACTACTTCATCAAGTGTTCTTGTGTCAGAAACGTCAAACTGTTCGCTGTCGTGGGGACGTTCTTCCTCGGTGTAACCGCCAACAGAAGTTCTTGAAGCACCGCTTATCTGCGATACACCAAGGCGGATAACCTTTTCACGTACTGCCTGACTTTCACGTGTGGAAATTATCATGCCAGTGTAAGGTGTGGAAATTCTTATGAGTGCACAAATCTTTGCAAAGGTGTCATCATCAATACCATTGTCAAATACGTTGGGATCGATGTCATCCGCACGCTTGATTCTGGGAACACTGATTGTGTGCGGGCCTACACCGTGCACTGCCTCAAGATGTTCTGCGTGCATAAGAAGGCCTGCAAATTCATACTTGTAAAGCTCAAGCCCGAACAGTACCCCAAGACCAACATCGTCAATGCCGCCTTCCATAGCTCTGTCCATAGCTTCTGTATGGTATTCGTAATTGTGCTTAGGTCCCGTGGGATGAAGCTTCAGATAGCTTTCCTTATGGTAAGTTTCCTGAAAAAGAATGTATGTGCCGATACCTGCATCCTTAAGCTTGCGGTAGTTTTCGACGGTTGTAGCGGCAATATTTACGTTAACACGTCTTATTGCACCGTTTTTGTGCTTTATAGAATAAATTGTATTTATACATTCGAGAATGTATTCGATGGGATTATTTACAGGGTCCTCGCCAGCCTCAATTGCAAGACGTTTGTGTCCCATATCTTGAAGAGCAATAACTTCAGCCTTTACCTCTTCCTGTGTAAGCTTCTTCCTTGCAATGTGCTTGTTCTGGTGATGATATGGACAGTATACACAGCCGTTTACACAGTAGTTTGAAAGGTAAAGGGGGGCAAACATAACGATTCTGTTGCCGTAAAACGCCTTTTTAATTTCTTCGGCAAGGTCATACATTTCCTGAATTTTTTCCGGGATTTCACAAGCAAGAAGTACAGATGCCTCACGGTGGTTAAGACCTGCACAGAAAGTGCTGTCACCTTCCCTGCGGGGACGTGCCTTATCAAGAATTGCATCAATAAGCTCAATGTTGTTTTTATTTTCTTCTGCATAGGCAAGGGTTGCACGTATTTCTTCATCGCTTATGAATTCTTCTGCCTTTAATGATTTCGGATTGTATTTTGCCATAAAAGTCATCCTTTCTATAATAACTAAGCCGCACTCCCCAAAAAAAGATGAGAGTGCGGCCTATGTATAATCATATAACTCAGCCTTACCGCATCTTTCGCCTTAACACAGTTTCAGCGTCAGGGGGTAGCTTTATTTACCTGTCAATTTTTTGAATAGGCGGCCTTGGCGAAAATGCCGTCAAGCTTACCAAGTGCACCTGTAAGGGAGTTAATTTTATCCTGCGGTGCGTCAATAGCTATGCAAATGATGTTAATGGACTTTTCACGATATGGAATACCCATTCTGCCGATAACATATTCACTGTATTGATGCAAAAGTTCATTAAGCTCATTAATTTTATCAGTATTTTCAACTATGATACTGATAACCGCAACTCTGTTATCCACTCAAACAACCCCTTTCGGTATTGTATAATTATTATACATCAAATCGGGGAATAAGTCAATAATTATGGTGTAACCATTTTGCTGAAAAAATCAAATGTCTTTTATCTGCCAGTCTATAGGTGACTTCAGGTGCGATATCAATATTTCGTTGGCTTTTTTGAAATGCCCGCATCCCATGAAACCTCTTGATGCTGAAAGCGGACTCGGATGTGCCGCTTCAAGCACGTAATGGGCAGGGTTCGTGATAAGCTCTTTCTTCTTTCGTGCGTTGTTGCCCCATAACAAAAATACCACGGGGTCACGGCGCAAATTAAGCTGACGGATAATCTCATCGGTAAAAATTTCCCAGCCTTTTCCGTGGTGGCTGTTAGCTTCACCGTCACGGACTGTAAGAACAGTGTTCAAAAGTAAAACCCCTTGCTGTGCCCAACTTAAAAGATAACCGTTGTTTGGTATAGTGCAGCCAAGCTCATCCTTAAGTTCTTTATACATATTAAGAAGGGAAGGCGGAATCTGCACTCCCGGTTTTACGGAAAAAGCCATACCGTGTGCCTGACCTACCTCGTGATACGGGTCCTGACCAAGTATTACTACCTTAACTTTTGAGTAAGGCGTTTCCTTCAGTGCAGAAAAAAGGTCGTACATATCGGGATATACGGCACCGCTTGCATATTCTTCTTTTAAAAACATACGTAGACGGAGATAATACTCCTTTTCAAACTCTCCGCCAATTTTTGCATCCCAGTCATTACCAAGCTTAACCATAAAGATAGCTCCTTTTACAAAAATTTATGCATTGTTTTGTTTTTGAAAACCACGCCGTTATGTGTCAATACAGACACTCCCTTTTCACAAAACCCCATTCTGATATAAAAACCTTCGGCGGTTTTGCTGGAGTCAAGGGATAACTCTGTAATGCCGTGCTCCTTCGCGTGAGCTTCGGCATCCGAAATGAGCATTGAACCGATGCCTTTTCCCACAAAATCTTTGTGTGTATATACGCGGTTTACATAACCGTCTTTTTCCATGCTCAGGAATCCGACAATTTCGCCTTTTTCTATCATAACTATATTATAGCAACCATCCAGTGCCTTCTGAAATTTGATTCTGTCAAAATTATCGGGAGCCCATGCATCAAGCTCGCTTTTTGTATAATCTTCGTGGCAGACAGTATGCACTGTGTCGTATATTAATTTTATCACTTTTTCATATTCGTCGTCAAGTAGCTTTCTTATATGCATAGGAAATACTCCTTTATTTTTATGAAATACGGTGATGCTCCGGGCAATTTTAACATCATAGGTTGAGGAATAGGAAAAATTGTTCAGAACGAGCAAACGGAATCCCGAAGCTGTATGTGGATACAGCGAGAGGTGACGTTTGTACGTAGCAAAGGAAATAAAATCCGAAATTCGGCAAACGAATTTCAACAATAAACGAGAAAAGTAACTTTGTTATTTTGTTTGTTAAAAGAATAAGAACAAAACACTATCCTTTGCGATCTGGGCAATTTTAACATCCCGAAGAGTAAAAAACATAGTCCACATACCAGTAGTATGTGGACTAGTCTTAAACAAAATTACTTAAATTTTCTTTTTCTAGCAGCTTCAGACTTCTTTTTACGCTTTACGCTGGGTTTTTCATAATGTTCTCTTTTTCTAACCTCGGACAATACGCCTGCTTTAGCACAAGAACGCTTAAATCTCCTCAGGGCGCTATCTAAAGATTCATTATCTTTAACTCTGATCTCTGACATTTTATACCCTCCCCTCGCAGAACAAACATACCACGTTCTGCATAAAGTAACAAACTAATTATAACATAATTAACGTAACTGTCAAGATTTTTTTTAGAAATTTTTTGTTTTATGTTTGATATATTAAAAACTGTGTGGTAAAATAGATTTGCTTCTTTATAGAAAGGAAGGCGAGAATTTATGACATACGATGAAATAACAAAAAACGCAGACATAAAAAACTACATAACTCACGCAGATAAGTCGCTGGAAGCCCTTGGTTACACCGAACATAGCTTTGCTCACGTGGGAAAGGTTGCTCACACTGCTGAATATATTCTTTCAACACTTGGTTACAGTAAGCACGAAATTGAGCTTGCGAAAATTGCTTCTTATTTGCATGATATAGGAAATCTTGTAAACCGTCAGGAGCATAGTCAGAGTGGTGCCGTAATGGCGTTCCGTATCCTTGACAAACTCAATATGTCAAGTGACGATGTTGCGACTGTCGTTACAGCTATTGGTAACCATGACGAAGGTACAGGTGTCCCTGTGAACGCAATCTGCGCTGCTCTTATCCTTGGGGATAAAACCGATGTAAGAAGGAGCCGCGTACGTAACCGTGATACATCGACATTCGATATTCACGACAGAGTAAATTATTCTGTAAAAGAATCTTCCGTTATTATTAACGAGGTAAAAGATATTATCACTCTTAAGCTTGAAATTGATACGCAATATGGCTCAATTATGGATTATTTTGAAATATTCCTGGGCAGAATGATAATGTGCAGAAATGCTGCAGAAAAGCTCGGACTTCATTTTAAGCTTGAAATTAACGGGCAACAGCTTCTTTAAAGCTTACATATAATAAGGAAGATTTTTGTGAAAACGGATGTCTTCCTTATTATATATACTTTTGTGATTTAAAAAAACTTGAAAAAACTTCAAAAAACCTCTTGACATAAGATAAAAGATGTGCTAATATATCGAATGTTGTCGCGCTTTTCCGGCAGCACCAAGAACTTTTTAAAAAATTTAAAAAAAGTTTTAAAAAGGTGTTGACAAACGGATAATTGCGATGTATAATAAACAAGCTCGCTAAAAAAAGAGCACAACTCTTAGGGGTTGTTAAGGGGATAAAATCCCCTTAAGTAAAATGCATGAACGAGGAGGACATGTGCCTCCGCTGTTCATACCTTGCGGATTTGCGAGTCG
>JAZQAO010000023.1:0-10588 GCA_045545295.1 Clostridia bacterium | reverse complement strand
AGCAAAAAGGCACAAAAACGAAGAAAAATCGAATAAAATGAGATTTTTCAACAAAATAAGATAATTCTATGATTTAGAAATTGTCTGCATTTAGTATTATTATTGCCTTTTTGCGGTCTGGACTTTTTTTACATCCCCTTTTTAAAAACCCAATCTTTCCTTTATTAACTTAAATACCTCGTCGCAGGTTTTTCTGCGTACCTCGTCACGGTTTCCGTCAAGGTTAAGCTTACGGTACTCACTGCCGTCTTTATCTGCGATTGCGATATACACAAGACCAACAGGCTTTTCGGGAGTACCGCCCCCGGGACCTGCAATTCCCGTAACGCTTACCGCAATGTCACTGCCGCTTACTTTTCTTGCACCCTCTGCCATACAAAGTGCCGTCTCGGGACTTACCGCACCGACAGTTTCCAGAACTTCGTGGGGAACACCGAGAAGCTTTTCCTTTGCCTCGTTTGCATAAGTAATAAACCCGTAGCCGTAAATACTGCTCGCCCCGGGCACGGATGTAATAATTTTGCCAAGCGAGCCGCCTGTGCAGCTTTCTGCCGTGGCAAGAGTAATATTTTTTTCAATTAATTTTGTGATTATATCTGAATTAGTCATAAAAAACTCCGATTTTAAATTCGAAATGTGAAATGTGAAATGCGAAATGAAGGAAGATTTTCGCCAAAACGAAAATCAACATTCACTTCGAACTTCGAATTCCGAACTTCGAACTATAATTTTATAAAACATCAGGCTCAATTAATTCCCACTGTGTTTCGTTAACGGCTTTTTCTACCCAATATTCCATATCAATCTTACTCTGACTTGCCATAATTTTTTCAAGTGTAGGCTTTGTTGTGGGGTGTTTAGGTGTAAATACCGTACAACAATCCTCATAGGGAAGAATTGATGTTTCAAATGTATCTATTTTTCTTGCAATTTCCACGATTTCGTTCTTATCCATACCGATAAGAGGGCGGAATACGGGAATTGTAGTCATAACCTCGTTCGTAACGCCAAGCGCCTGAATTGTCTGGCTTGCCACCTGACCGAGGCTTTCGCCCGTGATAAGTGCAAGAGAATTATTTTTAAGCGCAATTCTTTCTGCCGTCATCATCATCATTCTACGCATAATGAGAGTGAGATGGTCCTCGGGACAGTTGTCACGGATCGCAAGCTGCTGCTCCGTAAAGGGTACTATATAAAGATTAAATCTGCCTGTATATTCTGCAATCTTCTTTGCAAGAGTGATAACCTTTTCCTTAGCTCTTTCACTTGTATACGGGGGACTGAAGAAATGCACTGCATCAAGCTCTACGCCACGCTTTGCAATCATCCAGGCTGCAACGGGACTGTCGATACCGCCCGAAAGAAGAATTGTCGCCTTACCGCTTGAGCCTGTGGGCATACCGCCGCTTCCTGCACACTGTGCACTGTTGGCGTAAACGTAAGCTTCATTTTCACGGATTTCAACACGCACCGTAACCTCGGGATTAAGAACGTCAACCTTGATTTTGTGCACTCTTGAAAGAAGTGCACCGCCCATTTCACGGCTGATGTAGGGGGAGTCAAAGGGGAACTTTTTATCGCTTCTTTTTGCTTCGACCTTAAATGTTTTGGCACCGTAGAGGGCATCCTGCACGTAGTCTGCACCGTCAGACAGAATTACATCCATATCCTTTGGAAATACTCCTGCCTTGGCAATAAACACAATGCCGAATACCTTACGGAGCTTTTCCATCATTTCTTCAGTGTCAACAAAGGGGGCAGGTTCAATGTAAATAACTGCCTGTGCCTTACGGACAGATTGGATATTTTCTTTTCCGATTACTTTCTTTATGTTTCTTACGAGCATATCCTCAAACTTGCTTCTGTTAAGGCCTTTAAGGATAATTTCACCGTATTTTACGAGAATGACTTCTTTCATAATTTTTTCCTTTCTGTGATTTGATGTATAAGGCACGGATGCTCTATCCCTACACACGCAGAGTTTTTGCAATTTCCGTTAATTTTTCGCATACCGCCTTTGCATCTTCCATCGTGTTGTACCTTGAAAGGCTGAAACGGATTGCACTGTCAGGCTTTGGGACGTTCATAGCGGAAAGCACGTGGCTTCCGTGATGTCCCGATGCACAGGCAGAGCCGCTTGACACGTAAATCCCCTCGTTTGAAAGGGCGTTAAGCATAACCTCCGACCGTATATCGCCAAAAGATATATTAAGTATGAAAGGACTGTCGTCCTCTCTGCCGTTATACACCGCACCGTCAATCTTCATCAGGTTCTCAAGAAGATAATTTTTAATTTCCGATGCTTTGACTGCATCTTTGTAGTCAATAAGCTCACAGGCTCTTCCGAATCCTGCAATACTGCCGACATTTTCCGTTCCGCTGCGGATATTTTTCTCCTGACCGCCACCGAACACCGTAGGCTTAAGCGTAACGCCCTTGCGGATATACAGTGCACCGATTCCTTTCGGCCCGTGGATTTTGTGACTGCTTACAGAGGCAAGGTCAATCTTCCACTGATTGGGTTTAAAGGGAATATGCCCGAAGGACTGCACCGCATCAACGTGAAAAAGTGCTCTCGGTGCAACTCTTTTCAAAACGGCACCGATTTTGTCAACAGGCATAACTGCACCCGTTTCGTTATTCACGTGCATAATGCTTACAAGGCAGGTGTCGGGGGTAATTTCATCGGCAATTTTGGAAAAGGGGATATTTCCGTCCTTTTCCGGAATTATTCTTATCACTGTAAATCCTTGTGTTTCGAGGTAGTCCATACATCGAAGCACTGCAGGATGCTCAACTGCCGTTGTGATAATCTTTTTACCCTTTTTTATGTTAGCACTGCCGAGGATTGCGATATTGTCGCTTTCCGTTCCGCCTGATGTGAAGTACACCTCGTCCGGGGTAACGCCAAGTGCTTTCGCTACACTGCCCCTTGCTTTTGTGACAATCTTTTCAGCTTCAAGACCGAGAGCGTGACGGCTTGAGGGATTGGCAAAGGATGTTGCCATATATTCAGTTATTGTCGCAACAACTTCACTCGCAAGGGGAGTTGTTGCGGAATTATCAAGATAAATCATTAAATTACCTCGTTAAAGTTCGAAATGTAAAATGCGAAATGCGAAATGAAGGATGGCTTTGCTGAAGCAAAGCCTTTTTATTTGAAGATTTTCGCGTAGAGAAAATCAACCATCACTTTGAACTCCGAACTTCGAATTTCGAATTCTCAATCTGCATTATTCATCAAATAATGTTGTCTGACTATCGTCTTTCAGATAATATCCCGACGACGGAATCGTTCTTGCCTCATATCCTTGTGTTGAAGCAAGTGAAACTTCGGGGAATTCCATTCTTGTGAGAAGTGATTTTCTTCTCATTGTCATAACCTGCACACCCTGACTACTGCGGCTTGTCTTTGTAAGAATGTCCTTTGTGTTAAATACCACGCACTTGTCAATATTGCTGAAAAGTGCAACCTGACACTCTTCCTTGCAGTAGAGCATACCTATAATTTCGCCCTTGCCGTAGGCATTTGTAAGCCTCTTACGGTTAGTCTTTGTTTCGTAACCCTTCATATCAACCTTTGCAACCTTACCCGACTTAAACGCAAAAAGCATAAATCCGCTGTAATCGTATGCAGGTGTTGCGTAGAGGATTTTTTCGTCAGGCTCCATATCAAGAATATTGGGCAGATAATCACCCATTGCACTTGCCTTTGTATCGTTAATGTCGTAAAGACGCATCTTGTATACGTTCTGCTTGTCCGAGAAGAAGAGCATATCCATTTTATTGGTAGCCTCCGCCTCGCAAAGCATACTGTCGCCCTCTTTAAACTTGTGCTCAGCAGCGGCACGGAGTGAAACAAGGGTGATTTTCTTGAAGTAATTGTCCTTTGTCATAAACACACGGACATTGTAATCCTCGATAAAGCTTTCCTGGGGAAGAACTTCCTCAACATCAGGCTCAATAACAACGGTTTTTCTGTCTTGACCGTACTTATCGGCGATTTCCGTAAGCTGTTTTGAAATAAGCTTTCTTACACGTGCGTCGCTTTCAAGTGTTTTTGTAAGGTCTGCGATTTCTCCGATAAGCTTTTCGATTTCGCTTGTTCTTTTAAGAATATATTCCTTATTAAGATTACGAAGCTTGATTTCCGCAACGAATTCCGCCTGAATTTTATCAATTCCGAAGCCTTCCATAAGGTTGGGCACAACCATTGCATCTTCGGGAGTGTTGCGGACAATGTAAATCGCCTTATCTATATCAAGAAGTATTTTTTCAAGACCTTGCAACAGGTGTAATCTTGCATTCTTTTTGTCAATATCAAACTGAAGCATTCTGCGTACACAATCTGTACGGAAACGAATCCATTCGCAAAGAAGGTCACGCACGCCAAGCACCATCGGCTCGCCATCAATCAGCACGTTGAAGTTACAGCTGAAGCTGTCCTCAAGGGGTGTCTGCTTGTAAAGTCTTGCCATCAGCTTGTCAGGGTCCACGCCACGCTTTAGTTCAAATGTGATTTTAAGACCTGACTTGTCGGTTTCGTCACGGACATCGTTAATATCACGGAGCTTTCCTGCCTTGATTAACTCTGCAAGCTTATCTATAATCGCCTCAACAGTAGTGCTGTAGGGGATTTCAAGTATTTCAATCACGTTCTGCTTTTTGTCGTAAGTATATTTAGCACGTACCTTTACACTGCCCGTACCGCTTGAGAAAATCTTTTCAAGCGCCTCGTCATCACGGAGAAGATACCCGCCCGTTGAAAAATCCGGTCCCTTTATAAACTCCTTAAGGTCGGCATTTTTATCTTTTAACAGTGCAATGGTAGCTTCACAAATTTCACGGAGGTTAAAGCTTGCAATATTACTTGCCATACCGACAGCAATACCCTGATTGGGGTTTACAAGGATGTTGGGGAATGCCGTGGGAAGAAGGGAAGGCTCTTTAAGTGTGCCGTCGTAGTTATCCACAAACTCAACAGTGTTCTTGTCAATATCTCCGAAAATTTCACTGCAGATAGGAAGAAGCCTTACTTCCGTATATCTTGAAGCCGCATAAGCCATATCACGGCTGTACTGTCTACCAAAGTTACCCTTTGAATCAACAAGTGGGTGCAAAAGTGCCATATGTCCCTCTGTAAGACGGACCATGGTTTCATAAATTGCCGCATCACCGTGAGGGTTAAGCTTCATCGTCTGACCGACAACGTTGGCACTTTTTGTACGGTTTCCGCCAAGAAGCCCCATCTTGTACATAGTATAAAGAAGCTTCCTGTGAGACGGCTTAAAACCGTCAATCTCTGGGATTGCACGGGATATAATTACGCTCATCGCATAGGGCATATAGTTTTTTTCAAGTGTTTCGGTAATACCCTCAAGCGAGAGCATGATGTTTTCTTCGTTCATAGAAAATACCTCCGTTTGCACAATTATAATAAGTATATCATACTTTTTTAGAAAATGCAAATTTTGGACAGAAAAAAACCGAAGCAAATTTTTGCTTCGGTTTTTATTTTACATTGTAGGAATTTGCGCAAATTAATACGCATGAAACTGTGTTTGCACTTTTTAGGTGTGCGACGAGGGTGAAGCGGCACGCTTCTTATTTTAAAAGTTCATCATAAGTTGTGTTTAACGCTTCCTTTATTGCACGAAGCTGACTTGCATAAATATGCTGAATCCCTCTTTCAATCTTAACAAGTGATTCGCGTGTCATATCAAACCCCATAAGCTGCAATTTTACAGAAAGCTCGGTTTGTCCTATCTTTTGTGCCTTTCGTATTCGGCGAATGTTCTCGCCAATTTTAATAGAATCCTGTTTAATTTTCTGTTCCTCCATAAAAACAGACTCCTTTTTGGACTAAAATGAGTACTTTATATTGATTTTACATCAATATTGTGCCATAATAGGACTGAAATAAGTCCAAAAATATTTTTTGAACAAAAAATTGTTATTATTTTGGCAAAAGAAAACTATGTACTTTTTGGAGCAAAAAGTACCAAAAACGCGGGGGTTCCGATTTCCCCCGCACCCCCTTAAAAACGGCCTCGCAGGGGCGTTTTTAAGATATGGCGTGCCCCAAAACCAAATAGTGGTCTTTGATAAAAAAACACATTTCCTTTATTCCGCCGTCTGCATCGGCAAACTTATTGCCGAGGGCAGACTAAAACCGCTTGTCAGCAAAGGAAATTGATACAAGCGGTTTTACGGAAACTGTCAATATGTTTTTTTATCCTTGCTGTCTGTGCGTGTTTCAATTCGCGTAAACTAACTAGAGCGTTAACCTACGGTTGTTTCATATTTTATGCTTGTTAGCGGAAAAACCGTTTGCATCAATTTCCGCTGCTGGCAAACGGTTTTTAGGACGCAGCCTGAGGAAAAAGTTCCGAATAAGTCCGACGGTATGAAAGCTTAAAATATGAAATAACAAAAACATACTGTGTGCAAATGACATAACGCCCAATAAAGCACACGCCCATGCGAGGGCGGTGAGGGGCGTGGGGAGAATCGCAACTCCCCACGTTTTGGTCCTTTTGCGACAAAAGGACAATAAATTACCCCTCAAAGAATGAGGGGGAGGGGTGTTGAAGTGTGACCGGTCACGCTTCCTTCTATTTTATTTCCTGTTCAAGATTTTCAAATAATTCAGAATTAAAAAACTCCGTTATCGTTATTTCCAATCCGTCACATATCTTTTTAATTGTAGAGATAGTTGTACTGTTATTTCTTCCACTTACGATATTATTGATTGTTGATTGAGTTATTCCACTGCTTGTGGAAAGTTTATTTATAGTAATCCCTTTTTCCTGACACAAATCAAGAATTCTTAATTTTACTGCTTCACCTATGTTCATAAAACTAGTTTACCTCAACATCATCAACAGAGTTTTCAAGAAGTATATTAATAAGTTCGTTTCTTGAACGATTGCTTTGAACGGATAAATCATCGAGCTTCTTAAGAGTGCCCTCCTTTATCCGTACCGATATAATTTTGTAGCCATCTTCGCCTTTTTTATTTATACGTATAGTAGTTTTTGACATAACTAATCACTCCTTAATACAAGTATAATATAAACAAATATGGCTTTATATATTATAAAAGTATTATATTTGTAATATGTTTATATTGAAAAACTTAATAAAGTGTGATAACGTATAAAAGAGTGTAGAAAATCTTTTCCCAAATTTCAAAGAAGGAATTGAAATGTTTAAAATTTTCAGCCGTGAAAAATTAATTCCCGGAAACGGAGGTCGCGACTGCCCTCACAACGGCTACGGCAAAAAGAATTGTCTTTGTGATGAATGTGACTGGTCACTGTGTTGTTATCCTGAATATTCAACAAACCACCGTGTTAATTGTTCAGATTGCAACATTTTGTGCCCGAGAAAAAAGAAAAGATAACGACACAATTTTCTTTTTTCTTGTGTTGACTTTAATGGAAAAAATATGTATAATTAAGGAAGCCTTATGTGCCTGTAGCTCAGCTGGATAGAGTGTCAGACTCCGACTCTGAAGGTCGTGCGTTCGAATCGCATCAGGCATACCATAAAAAAGCACTTCCGATGAAGTGCTTTTTTCAACGAAATCCGACCTCGGCGCGATATATTTGACAAACCTGCAATTTATGCTATACTATTCCTTAAAGAAGGTGTTTTTTTGAGTAACTTTATAAAAGGTGCCATCGGGCATTTTATGACCGTCACACGCCACCGCCACACTGTAATACGCCACGCAAGAAAGGCAGGTATTCTGTGGCAGGGTTTAAGACACGATTTGTCAAAATATTCCCCGTCGGAATTTATCCCCGGGGCGAAATATTTTCAAGGGGACCGCAGCCCTAACGAAATGGAGCGTAAGCTTTTTGGTTACAGTATTGCGTGGATGCATCACAAAGGCAGAAACAAGCATCATTTTGAATACTGGACAGATTATAACCCCGTAGAAAAAAAGATGATGCCTGTCAAAATGCCTATGCGCTACCTTGCAGAAATGTTCTGTGACCGTGTTGCCGCAAGCAAAATCTATCGCGGCAAGGAATACACAGACAGTGCTCCTTATGAGTATTTTATCCGCGGTGTGGCTAACCGTGCTATCGAAAAGGAAACATCGGAAATTCTCGAAGGATGGCTCATTATGCTTCGGGACGAGGGCGAAGATAAGACTCTGCGCCATATCAGAGAATGTGTGAAAGCATCAAAGAAAAAGCGCTAAACATACGAGAAGCACTCCGCCGGGAATTCCCAGAAATCCCACCGCAAGCACTGTGATAATATTTATTCCTACTTCGGGCAGGTGCAAAAATGCGGAAACCGAATTATAAAGAACAATCATCACTGCGCCGCCGATAATTCTTGCGAGAAATTCGACGGCGTTTTTTATGTTAAGGAAAAAAAGCCCCGTCAATAAAACACCCAGAACTATATAAAGTACCGTCATAAAAAACCACCTCATAATAAATTATGAAGCGGTTTTTTCTTTTAGTATTTTAATTAGCTCCTCATCGGGATAAAACGGATATTTAACCCCGTCAGTAATAATTGTTTTTTCCGTAAACTCAGATGTGGAAAGGGGATGCACGCTGCTTTCCTTTTCGATAAGTCCGTACTTTGTCATCACAACAAGACTGTCTTCGTACAGAATATATGTTTTTGTAAATGTTCCTTTATTAAGCAAACGGTTTATAAAAATTGCACTTACAACTATTGCTCCTATCTGAAATGCCCACTCAAAAGGCAGAAATTTTGAAAAAATGAATATTGCCGCCCACATTGCAGCTATACCGATAAGTGAAAAAATAGTTTCCTTGGGCGACTTTTGCACTATCGCTGCACCTTTGTATAAAATTTCCTTTTCTTCCATAATATATATGCTCCTTTATTTCTCACCGCGTCAGCAACATATCGTGCCATCAGGCATATCGAAAATCTCACGAGAGATTTATATCGCTGTAACGGGAGTATTCAAATCCTGTTACAATACCCAGTCAACGATAACTGCCTTCAACTTTCCGTTTTCCGTTTCCAGCACTGCAAATGACGGTTTGCACCCTCTGGGCTTTGACACGCTGCCGGGGTTAATCAGCAAAAATCCGTCCTCACGGCGTATCATTGTGCTTAAATGGGTATGTCCGAACAGTGCCGCCTCGCATCCTTTGCTTCTTGCGGTAGCTTCAAGCCTTTCATAGCCACTGCTTACACTCTGAGTGTGCCCGTGACATATAAAGATTTTATGTCCGTCAAAGTCAATTACCCTTTCGTAGTCCTCGTGGCGGAAATCGTTATTCCCCAGTACGGATATGACCTTCGTCGGGTAGTAGCTTGTTTCAATATGGTCAACATCTCTTGCAATGTCGCCAAGGTGGATAATAAGGTCAACCTTTCCCTGACTGTCAATCGCTCTTTCAAGAGAATTTGTGTCGTTGTGACTATCTGATACTATAATCGCTCTCAAAAAAATCACCTCCCTTCTATTTTATCCCAAGGAACGCTCCGTGTCAATACTTCATATACTGTAATGAAGGAGTTGTTTTTTATGAATATCACCGATATTTTAAAAGGAATGGATAAAGCCCGTCTTGAGGAAGCTGTCAGAAAAGCAAAGGAGTTTGCCGCTACTGAAAAAGGAAAGGAAATTATGTCGCAACTCAGGGAAAAGGGAAGCATTGACGGAATGTTAACCGAATCCGATAAAAATAATATAATGAAGGAACTCAGCCAGCACCCCGATATTGCAAAAAAGATTTCCGATATATTAAATGGAAAGGACTGATTTTATGGACCTTAATCAGGAGATTTCAAAAGCCCTTTCAGACCCTGATATAATGAATAAAGTTTCGGAGATAATGTCCTCTATGGGCGGCAGCAATAGTGAAGAAACTCCCCCGACGCAGACATCTGACCTGTCGGGACTGGGGAACATTATGGCCGCCCTCAAATCGGCTCCGGCAGATGACCGCACAAGGCTGCTGCTTGCAATAAAACCCTTTCTTAGCGAAAAGCGCGCTCCGTATATGGATAGTGCAATAACAATTTTAAAGCTTGCCTCAATCGGAAAGCTGGGAAAAGACCTGAAACTGTTTTAAGGGGGAGAGTATATGCGCGTAACACAGATGAATTCACTTTCGCCAAAGGCGACGGTAGCTTTGCCGCGCCCGGAGACGGCTCTTACAGTGCCGTCTGTTTCGTCCGGCAGAAATCTTTCCCATAATATAAAGGAAATACTATCCCGTTTTGATAAGGATGACTATATTCTCATCGGCTTGATTGCTGTACTGATTTTTGAAGGGTGCGACGATTATATTTTGCTTGCCGTGCTGGGATATTTGTTTTTTATGGGACAGAAATAAGAGGAAAAAGTGTTCTGAAACCGCAATATTACACTGTTTTTGAAACTTTTTAAAAAAATTTAAAAAAAGTTTTAAAAAGGTGTTGACAAAGTAGGAAATGCGATGTATAATAAACAAGCTCGCTAAAAAAAGAGCACAACTCTTAGGGGTTGTTAAGGGGATAAAATCCCCTTAAGTAAAATGCATGAACGAGGAGGACATGTGCCTCCGCTGTTCATACCTTGCGGATTTGCGAGTCG
>JAZQAO010000022.1:0-1546 GCA_045545295.1 Clostridia bacterium | reverse complement strand
GAAACCTTTATCGGTAAGTACGGAGAGATTACACTGGGCAACAGCAAGCATATTTTAACCGTTATGGTTCCCGAAAAGGAATATCAGTCCTTGCTTTCCGAATCGTATATCAGAATGCTTGCGGTGCTCATTATTGTTCTTGTGCTGATGGTTTTGATTTGCCTTTATTTCAGCCACAAGTATATGAAGCCGATTCTTAAAAGCTTTGAGCATATAAAGACAAATTCCGTTCCCGCAGATCAGGTTAAAATCCCTGAAATCAACGACCTTTTCCGTTTCCTTGCGGATAAGGATAAAGGACACGAGGACGAAATAACCGAGCTTACACGCCTTAGAAACGAGGCAAAGGATGAATACACAAAGATTCAGACGCAGCTTGACAAGGTGGTAGAACGACATAAATCCGGTGCCGATCCTGAATTTTATGAGATATTCAAGTCAAATGTATCCAAGCTCACTCAAAAGGAAGCACAGATATTCAGGCTCTATCTTGAGGGAAAAACTGCAAAGGAAATTCAGGAGATAACGGAAATCAATCAGAATACACTCAAGTATCATAACAAAAACTTGTATTCAAAGCTTGGTGTTACAAGCAGAAAAGAGCTTTTGCTTTATGCAGCTATGCTTAAAAAAGAAGGAGGATCTTTATGACACTTGCCGACAGACTGAATAAAATTATTGATGAACAAGGCATTACAAAAAGAGAGTTTGCAAAACGAGTTGGTGTCAGCGAGAATTATATCTACCAGCTTACAGGAAATAAAGAAAAGCTTGACACCATATCCGAAACCCTTGCTAAACTTATTGCACTTGAATTTGGGTATGATAAGGATTGGATTGTGAACGGCGATAAATAAGATATAATAAAGCACGGGAATATAAGCAAGACTTAACTTATATTTCCGTGCTTTTTTTATTTATCCTCAGCACCCTATGAGGATAAATAAGCATAGTAAATTTGGAGCTTAACAACATTTACTATGTAATCATCACAAGGCTCGATGCCTCTGTGATGATTAGAAAAAAGAGTATATAACTGCGCCGGAATTGCAGATATATACTCTTTTTAGGGAATCCAAAGGGAACGTTTGGCACACTTCTTTGCTCTGCAAAGTGTAGTGTGTTACACCTTTGCCGACGGGGCGGGTGCGAAAATATGTCGCTCGCCGTATTTGAGCAATATGTTTTCGCAGGCGGCAGAATTACAAAGTGATGGTCGTCTGCCGTAAGATTGGCAGATGGTCAGCCCTGCAGTAATTTGTGGAGTCGGTAAACGGTGTATACCATTTTGGAAATTAACATCGCTTATCTATGTGATTATCTTCCATAAACTTATTTATGACTTCGCGTTGGTCGAGGAACCAATTATCCAATGCAACATAAGTGAACTCTCCCTTCTCTATATCCTTTTTCATTTTAAGAGAAATGGTTTTGAAATTATCATAGAGTTCATAAACTCGTTCTATTTCTTCTTCAGGCAGCTTATGCCTTTTTGCTTTGTTTATTCGATTACGCCAATATTGTGTTTCATTCTTATAGGCTTTTT
>JAZQAO010000021.1:0-89337 GCA_045545295.1 Clostridia bacterium | reverse complement strand
AGGCAGAGCACTTCCTTGGTAAGGAAGAGGTCGGCAGTTCGAATCTGCTGGGCAGCTCCATATATGTGCCATTAGCTCAGTTGGTAGAGCACCTGACTCTTAATCAGGGTGTCCAGGGTTCGAGTCCCTGATGGCGCACCAGAAAAGGTAACACTTACTTCGGTAGGTGTTATTTTTTTGTGTTCGTAATTTCACCTTGGTTCTTTTCATTGCGCCATCCTAACGGCGGCTTCAAACTCGCATTATAATGCGGTACATCAGGGACTCGAACCCCGAGGGGGCAGCGAGCGTAAAGGAAACGATTAATAATCGTTTTTAGCGAAGTTGGTGCGCCATCTGAGACTTAATTCGTGCTTCTTATTAAGTTTTGTGCTATACCAACTGAGCGTGCGAAGTTGGTAGTCTGCGAAGTGCCCGCTTCCTGTGGAAGATGAAGGGCACTTCGCAGAAACGCAGTAGCCGAAGGTTTGAGCAGGTATTTACTGCCTGCAATAAAGCTTCGCTCTCAAGGTGTCGCCTCCACCATAGTGACCTATTAAACTGATGTAGCGGAGTTTGTATATTTAAGCATCTACTTTTTAGTAGGTGCTTTTTTGTTGTATTTGCGGTACATCAGGAACTCGAAACCTGGACACCCTGATTAAGAGTCAGGTGCTCTCCACTATAATTTTCTGCCAACATTATAATTTTAAAACAGATTTATAACCGTTATGTTTTTCTTTACTGCATAATTATATGCCAGCTTTGTACCGCTGCTTGGTTGATAATCAAACACATTTCTTTTGCCGTTTCTCCGTCTGGGTGGCATATAATTTTCATCATAGCAAATAACACAGTAACTACTGTTGTCTATCATTTCATAATTGCGCTCAACATACGCCGCCTTTCCTGCGTTAATTATCCTTTCAGGATAATATGTGTGCTCGTAATTTTGCAGAAGATATGCAGTATAGCTTTCATCAATATACGGAAATTCTGCCCTGACATAAATTCGCCTGATGTGAGGATGTTTATTTTTCAGCTCTGTAACCACCTTCAGACAAAGCTCATCAAACTCACTCTTACTGCCAAACAAAAATGTATCAATCTTTTTCTCTGTAATTAAATTCTCAACAGTTTCTTTCATCCGTCTTATCAGTTCATCTGTAACATCTATCTTTCTGTGTCCGAAAAAACAACAGGTATATTCTTTTGATTCCACAATTATCACCTCAATTTTATAGATATACTGTGTATCTATTTTAAACATTATAACACATAAAAGCTATAAAATAAATACACAATATATTTATTTTGAGGTGGTTTTATGGCTATTAAAAGTGTATCTATAAGAATCGAGAAAGAAATGCTTGATAAAATCGGCTATGTTGCCGACTACGAAGGCCGTAGCGTTAACAGCCACGTGCTAGTTCTAATCCGTGAAAACATCAAAAAGTTTGAAGAAGAACACGGTCCTATTGACGGAGATATAAACCCAGATGTAAATGTAAAACCTACAAGAAAGTAAAACAAAACACGGAGCTACCAAATGGTGTGCTCCGCGTTTTTTATGTTCCTTTTATTCAGCTTCGATAATTTTAGCGTAGTTTACAGGAGTAAGTGTTCCCTTATTTACAAGGAATACTCTGATTTCATCTATACCGTTGTCGTCAAAATCTTCAACGTCAAGTCTTGTGAAATCATCTGCTGTAAGAGTAACATTCTTCTTAACTGAAATAGACTCGAACTTGCCGCCCTTGTAACCTGCGATAACGATATCGCCTGTTACGGCTTCTTCGCTTCTGTTGTTAAGCCACACGCCTATTTTATGAGTAGCATTATCGTAAGCAACTGTTGCGATTTCTGCATTTCTCTTACCCTTTACACAGATGTAGCCTGACTGCTTACCGCTTGCGATAAGCTTGTTACCTTCGATTTTGTATTCAACATCATCTGTCTTGTATACAAGCTCGAAATCTTTTGTAACAGTCTTGTCTGCAAGGTCAAGAACGAATTCGTCTTCATCTTCAAGGAAGTCTACATAGTAGTAAACATCATCCTTGTACTCAACGTCGTACGCTGTAACCTTCTTTGTACTCTGAGAAAGGTTATCGTAATGACGGAATACTACTGCCTGAACTCTCGCACCTGCCTGGCTGAACTGTGAAGCATTTACAAGCATGGGATAAACCTTGTAACCTGTTCTGTTGTACATAGTTACAGCAGATGTAACATTGTCTTTTCTTACATCGGGAGCCGCAACAAGAATCGGAACATAACCTGCGGCGAATGCCATCTTGTAGTTACCTTCTTCATCCTTGTAGTATTCAAGAGTTCTGTCGGGAGCAAGGTCGGGATTCTTCCACAAATCTTTTGTTGCAGTATATGAAGCCATATCGTGGTTTGTCATATCATAAGGCTTTGAATAGTCAAAGAACTTGCCGTTCTCTGTAATACCCTTAACGCCGGGGATGTATCTCCATACACCACCGCCGAAAGCATCTGCCTTTTCATAGTACTGATATCCGTAGTAATGGAAGCCACGGATGCTGCTGAGAAGCTCGTGGTCGTGTTCAATAATAACATCACCGTCTTCATCAACTGTGATTGTCTGATGATAGTGCATAAGAGGAGTACCTATGCTGACATCAGCATTTTCTGTGTAACCACCGTCGGGACGGTTAGCGCGGAGATGGTAACCGATTTTTGAGGGGTCCATAATGTCGTATTCTTCATCAAGAACCATCTTGTTTGCATTGATTGTGAAGCTTTCGTCAAGCTTGTCAACCTCTATACGCTCAAAAGCTGTTTCGCCGTCGCGGTAGATGTACATTTTCTGCACACGGTTACCGATTGCAGGCTGAAGCTGCATATTCTTTTCTGTTACAGCCTCGATTGTGATAGTACCCTTATTTACAGCGAAGTTGTTTTCGTAATCTGCATCATAGGTAAGTGTTGTACCGATTTCCTTTGCAAATTCCCAGTTACCAACAGAATTCTTCTCTGTTTCTGAAAGGAATACAAGCTCGTCTGCGCTGTTAATTCTTACAAGAGTCCATTTTACACCTGCACCATCATTCCATACAGAACCGATGTCGTTGTATGTCTTTCCGTGACCGGTTACCTTTACGCGCATTGCGTGTGATGCACCGTGGTTACCGCCAAGGTAAGTTGTGCTGAAGTGCGGCGGTGCAGTTTCGTCCGCTGTGGGAAGACCGATAAGCGCCTTTGTTGCACCGGATTTTTTGTTTATAAGCACTGCTTCATGGTAGTCGAAAATAACGTTCTTTATAAGTTCACTGCCTGCATTGTTAACTTTGAACACCTGGCGGAGGTCATATTCCTCGTCATAGTCGCTTGTAACATACATTTTTACTGAATCCCAGTAATTTGTATCTTCTCTGTAAACAGAGATTGTAAGGGGCTGACCTGCCTCTGATACATAGTCCTGAGTGAACTGCGCATCTCTTGCCTGGATTACGAAGTCGTCAATAAGAATGTTTGAGCCTACTGATGTACGGAATGCCGCAAAACTGAACTTCTTGAAGCTGTCGTATGTAACGCCTGACTTAAAGGGCATAAGCGCATCATTCTGCTTAACGCCGTTAAGGTAGAGGTCGTAACCCTGATTTACAAAGTCAAAATCGAAGCGGTATCTGTCAGATCCACCTCTTGCAGCTCTCTGCTTTGTGTAAAGAGTCTTACCATAGTAGAGAGTAGCATCATCTGCATGGCCGCAGACGTACATATTTCTGCCGCTTGTCTGAATTCTTGCGATAGTATTCTTAGAATCAAGGTCGCTGCCTGTTGTACCTCCCCAGAATTCAAATTCGTAAATTGCATTTACGCTTGCGTCTTCATTGTATGTTGCAGTAAATTCAACGCTTACTACCTCTACATCTCTGTCATTCTGGAATGTGTATGCAGGTCTTCTTGTACCACCGTCCGACTGAGGAAGGAAACCGTCAATATAATAATCGCCATAGTCGTTTTCAATTGTAGTTGTAAAACGTGAGGGGTCTGTTTCGCAAACCCATCCGTCTATTCCTGAAATACGCTGACCGTTAAGTTCGGGATAGTTGAAGTCATCTGACTTGAACACATATGTGCTTATTGCAGGAACGACAATGTTATATTCGCGTGAGAAGGTTACACCGTCAACCTCTGCAGAAATTGAAAGTGTAGCTGTGCCCTCTTCCTCGCCTCTTGAGATGTAGCCTTTGCCGTCTCTTATGTCAAGAACTGCGCTGTCAGAGCTTTCCATAGAAACTACTGCACCGTATTTTGACTGAATAGCGAGAAGTGCATTGTAAGAAAGGTTAAGGTCCTTTGTTACAGCGAAGTTTGATTCGTTAGTCATATTTGAGAATGCAAGTGCATTTTCAATTTCAATAGCCGCTTCACTTGCGGGAACAGTAAAGAAGTATTTCTTTGAAACAGAGGCATCGCCCTTTGTAACTGTTGCAGTAAGTGTTACGTCTTTTGCCGCAAAGCCACGGTTTATAACTCCGTTACCGTCCATTGTTTCGGGGGCGGAGCTTTCGAATGTAACTGTTGTGCCGTTAGCTTCGTTTGCTGCCTGAAGCTCTGTATAGTTAAGATTAAGATTCTTTGTAACATAACCAAAATCTTCATCAGTCATTTTTGCCTGATCAAGTACGGCAGCTGTCTTTTCAACGCTTATTAAATCAGCGTAAGACGCTCTGTCGCGTGCTTCGTAAACTATAAAGTTATCAACTTCAACAACGCCTGCAGGAGAACCACCTGAACCTCTTCTGAAAAGAACATATTCAAGACCTGTCCATGCTTCGTTAGCCTTGGGAATAGCCTTTGAAGATGACCAGTCACCTGTAGATTTCGCTCTCATAGTGAGATTTTCCATATCAAGCTCTATGATAAGAGGTTCTCTGCCTGTTCCGGGAACAGTAGTCATTCCTCCAACGCTTAAAGCACCGTTAGCACCGGGTGTAATACGGATTGTAGGATAATCAACGCTTGAGCCTCTTTCCATTCCGAGCCACAAGTCAACGTATTTTCCTGTTCCCATTGAAAAATCAATAGATATATCCATCTGGATTGTAATTTTGCTGCCCTTCGCACTTAATGACGGACCTGCCTGGGGGTACTTGGCACCGGCATGGTCCATATAAATATAATTGTTTCCGTCTGCATCTTTCCTGATAGAGTGCTCCATACCACTATTTGTCTGGTCTACCCATCCGAGGTTAGGAATTACATTTGTTGTTCCTATAAGTTCGGGATAATGGAAGTTTTCCTGATAGAATACGTTTGTAGCGTTTGCCACAACGTTAAGGTTTACTTCCTTTGTGATAGTGTCTGTACCGTCAGTAATTGTAGCAGTCATAGTAACAGGCTTATCCTCAATGTCGGTACGTGTAACCTTACCGTCATTTGTGATTGCAGTTTCGTCACTTGAAACCCATGTAACTGTAACTCCTTCGGGAGCTTCCGGAAGTACAAGGTCCTTTGTAACGAAATCGCTAAGTTCATTTTGTGTAATAGATTCTGCAGTAATTGTATCTGCAAATTCCTGCAAAGTAGCTGATGCAGCAAATGCGGGAACAACTGCAAGAATCATTATCAAAGCAACTATGCCTGATAAAAATCTTTTCATCACTTTTTCACTCCTTTTTATTTTCTCTCTTAATTATACCATAAAAGTATCATATAGTAATCTACTTTTTGTAGATTACTATAATTAAGCAATTTCGGTGCGTCGGAAACCGCTGCACCCTACAGAATGCTTTCAGCCGAAAGGGGCGCCTCTTTTGAAGCCGCCCCTCCCCTTTTATGGGTACAGCGTCACGCTGCTTAATACTTAATGAAAATAAATTCTGTTGCGTTTGCTCTGGCTGTTTTTGCAAATACCATGTAATTCTCATCAATGATGTTGTATCTGTCGCCCTGCATTGTGGCATTGATGGGAATTTCACGAAGAGTGGTCTTTCTGAAGGTTTTTTCCTGCACATCAAACACGTAGATACTTGCCGATGTAGGAATAGTTCTCATCTGTATATTTGCGGTAGTATCAAGAGCGTAGTTATCCATAGAAATTACTACTGTTGAATTATTCTTGTTGCAAAGATAACCGTATACATATGATATACCGTCAGTACTTATGGAACCTGCTGTTACGGGAGTTTGTTTATCAGCCAGAGAAATCATCTTCTCTATAGTTCTGATATTCTTTGCATCGTCTACCTGAAGCTGAACAACGTCACCAATCTTTATTCCTTCGGGAATAAAGTGGTCGATAAGACCTTCTTCAGCCTCTATATAAGTCCATTCGCTTGTCTGCTGCCAGCCCCTTATTGCCTTTACAGGCTGTCTGTTGGAGTCAAAGGTTGTAAATACATCTGTAACGATAAATACTCTATTCATATAGTTTGAATAGTTATTATTATCCTGAAATACCATGGCACCTGCATTCCAGAATTCGTCAACGTCATAAATCTTCATATTTGCATAAGCTCTGGGTGCAGTTTTTATAGCCATTACTTCAGGCTCGTGGTAGATATCCTCTCTTGCAATTCTGAAGTATACAGTGTCGCTGTCTGTTGAGTAGTAAGTACCGTAACCACGTCCGCTGGTACTTCCTGCACCGTAGGAGGTTGCAAGTGTGAAGGTATCCTTATCTGTAAATCCAAGATTTGTCTTAGTCTCTGTAGCGGTCATAATCATCTTAAGCTCGCCGTCAGAATTTGTCTTGATTCTTACAAGCTGGGGAACAAATTCACCTGTCTTGGGATTTTCAAATGCAGGAATTGTAAGAAGGTCTGCGGGTTTTGACTTAACACCGTTGATTTCAACATCTTTCGCTGCATTAAGAATAACCTCGTCATTCTTTTCTGTTACAACCTTAAGCTGAACAGTGTTACTCATTCCGCCTGTTTTGGGAGCGATTGCAAGACAGTATGCGTAAAGGAAATCTCTTGCAGCAAGGTCGATTGAAGCAATCTTTCCTTCATAGTTAAGGTAAACCTTAACATTATTACCCATTTTCGGGAAGAATTCGTCTCTGATGCCGCCTGCAATATTTTCAAGGAAAGTGGGAGCGTACTCATAGGGTACACCTTCGATAGAAATTGTTACATTTCCGTCTTCATCCTCTTCAAAGCTGTCAACTACGCCTGTTGCACTCTTTCCGGATACGACGAATTTTCTGTATTCGCCGTCTTTGCTTTCAAAAAGTGAAACGATATATCCGTTAACAAATTCTTCAATACCTGCAATCTGAAGGTCTGCATTATAGAAAGATGCGTGAACCTTTTCGGGGTTGTATGAGTAGATATTACCTTTTTCATCGGTGATAGTCATATCAACCGTATCAACTGCTGTGATAATGAAGTCTCTGTATTCTTCAACAACGATAAGGTCGTATATGCTGTCATTGTCGTTATCGATAAGAGTAACTGTACCTGCATCAATCTTAATGTCATTGACAAGGAATGTGGGGAATGATTTGCCGTTGTAAATCATATCCGCATACTGGTTAACCTTTGCATTTATTGTTTTTCCGCCTTCATTGTAATAAACAATGTTTGTCTTTGTGAATTTCTGTGAATCCTTTGCAAGGTCGTCTGCTTTGATTACAAGCTCCCCTGCAGTATCTGTATCGGGAAGGAAGTAAAGAATTGTTGTAACAGTGCCGTCTGCCTGATAGTAGAATTCTACTGTCTTACCGATATAGCTGCGAAGCTTTTCATCGCCTACAAGACCTGCAATGTTATTTACAACCATGTAGTCTCTGCCGTGAACAGGCTGACCTGTAATTGTTGTGATACCGTTGTCTGTAACTTTTCCCTTTGACTTATAAATATCGTGATAAACACCCAGAACTGTCTTCTTGTCATCCGGCTGATATACTACAGAATCAGTACCTGCACTGTGAACTGTCATAATAGACACATCAAATGTGTTTATAACAAGCTGAATAGCCTTTTCCCAAGTGAAGTTATCACTGTTTGTTCCGAGATTTTTAAGAAGTTTAAGCTTAAGTGCCATATTTACATATCCGTCGGGATATTCCCCTGCGATTTCACCGTAGCCGAGGACACAAACCACACATTTGATTGCCTGCTCGTATGTGATGAAACCGTCGGGATTGAATTCTGTTGCACTTACACCGTTCATAATACCGAAGGAATAAACTGCACATATTGCATTGTAGTATTCGCTGTTTTTGTCAACATCAAGGAAAGGAAGATGCTGTACATTCATATCCTTTGCATTGAGAATACCTGCAATAATCTGTGCAAATTCCCCGCGTGTTACCTTTCCCGAAAAGTCTTTCGCTGAAAAATCACCGATTCCGAGAGCTTTAAGCATCTCTACATTGTTAATGTACTGTTCGGGAATCTGTACTTCTACTGCTTCATCAGCCGCACCTACAACGGTGAATACTGACAGAAAAACAGTTAACGTCAAAATAATCGATAATAATTTTTTCATATTGTATCCACCTCTCATTTCGCTACGTTATATTTAAGTGCTGTGAAGATAATCTGTGCAGCCTGTGCACGTGTAAGGTTTGCCTTGGGAGCAAATGTGCCGTCACCCATACCGTTAATTACACCGTTTCCATAAAGGGCATATACTGCATCCTTTGCATAAGAAGAGATTAAGCTGTCGTCAGAGAAGCTTTCTGCCTCTTTTGCCTGTGCCTGGATGATTCTGTAAATCATTACAGCCGCATCCTCTCTTGTAATGCTTGTGCCTGTGCCGAAGGTATTTCCGTAACCCTTTGTGATACCCTTTTCTGTAGCGATTGCAACAGATGTGTAGTACCATGCATCCTTGGGAACGTCAGAATAGTTACATTCAGCATTTTCAGCTACCATGTTAAATGCACCAACAAGCATTTTTATAAACTGTTCACGAGTAACCTTATCTTCAGGTCTGAAAGTACCGTCTTCAAAGCCGTTGATTACACCTGCGTTATTGAGTGTCTTTACAGCTTCATATGCCCAATGGCTGTCATTAATATCTGTGAGGGTTTCTTTAATATTTTCGTTTTCTTCCTCTTTACCTGTAATTTCGATAGAATCATAAGGAGTTTCGGGTTTCTTGCTTCCATTGGGACCGCCACCGGGGCCGCCGCCGGTGCCGTCAGAGGGCTTTTCGGTTTTTGCGGGGGGATTCTTTTTTCTTGCTTCATAAGCTGAAACAACCTGTGAAGCAAGAGTATAGTTCATACCTACAAATGCGTAGTTAAACTTGATTTCGTCATATTCTGCGATGTATGAATTGTATTCTGATACATCAATACCGAGAACATCACCATAAGTTCTGATAACGTCTGTTGCAGCTGCCGCATCAACACGGTTAAGCTTTGCAATAGCGATAGCTCTCTGAACATAGTCTCTCATCTGTGCAAGAGTTTCGGGAGCCTTTTCTTTGAAAAGTGAAATAAGCACTTTGTAGATTTCTGCCTCGTGTGTTTTGTAATCAGCGTGTTCTGTATCAATTTGGAAGAGTGAAGCACTCTTTTCACAAAGTGCACGAACAGCTTCGTGGTCTGTTGCCACAGCAATTTCTCTGATTGCAGAAATTGTTGTCATAGTATCCTGAACATCGGTGAAGTTACTGAATTCACCTTCGTAGTCCTCTGTTCTGATAGCGATAAACATATTGTGAATGATGTCGGAATTTTCGTCGTAGTCACTGCCTTCTTCAAAATTGTAAAGGAACATACCCTTCTTTTCAAGAAGAAGTGCACCTACTGTAGAAACTGTTGCATCATTGAATCTGTCAAGTGTGCCGCCATCATCATAAATGTCACCGTATGTTTCGTAGTACACCTCTATAGTGTCTTCAGAAACATCTGCAAGATAGCCTGCACCTGATGCCTTGATTGTATATGTGCCTGCACTGTCTTCTTCTGTCATCTGGAAGCTTCCTTTTGCATAACCCTTATTGTCTGCGTGTACCTCTTCTACACGCACTACATTTTCGGGTGCGTCACCTGTTATAAGTGTTACCGTAATAAGCTGACGGTAACGTGCAGGGGTTGTAACTTCAAAAGAAATTACAGAGTTGTCGTAGTCTACACTGCAGGTTACTTCAAAATCGTCTGCAGCTGAGACGCTGAATGAAGCAAACATAGTGCACATTACGCATAACGCAATTAAAATTGCACTGAATTTTTTAACCACTGTCTTATCCTCCTTGTTAAAATGCGAAATGTGAAATGCGAAATGCGAAATTAATGTGGAAAATCAGCCACGCTGATTTTCTTCCTTCATTTCGAACTTCGAACTTCGAATTTCGAATTTCGAATTTTTATCATTTTATATCGAAGCCTCTTCCCAAGGAAATAGGAAACAATATTTCCTTTACTCTTCAATTAACTCTACTTCTACGCTTCTTATCTTCATAGACGAAGCGGTAGGTCTTAAAACAAAGTCCATACCGAGGTCACCCTGATTGTTTACACCTATACCGTAGAGCTTGATTTCAGATGTTTCCCACTTGTCTGTACCTTTACGGGGAATTGTCACATAATGCTCTTCAGTTCTGAATATACCACCGATATTCTTGTATGTATAGTATGTAAGAACCATGGGGTTGATACCCTCATCCTTGTATGTAATCTTGATTGATACATCCTGATTCTGTGCATCAATGTAATCGGGCATTACAAGAATCGGCATCTGCTTTTCGTTGGGTACGTTGTAGTATGTTCCTTCTTTGTCCTCTTCTACTCTGAAGAAGTTTTCGGTAGTTTCGTAGGTGAAGGTTTCAACACCGTTACCCAAGGGGTATTTACCGCCTGCTACGGGGTTTTGTGTAATATCAGATACATCTGTCCACGCGATAACAGAGTGGCTTGCCGGTCCGTTGGGGTGAGGCATACCGAACATAAGAGTCTTGTCATCCCAAGAGAATGCGGGATGCGCATGACAGGGGTTCTGTGAAGGTCCGGGAACTGTTGCAATCTTGTAGTTAATACCTGAAAAAGCATCAGCCATTTTTATAAGTGAAGGAGTTCCGTTAGCGGGACCGTCACCTGCAATCCAGCGGTTTGATCCCCAACTTATACAGGGATGGTTACTACCCTGAGAGAATGTGATAGGAACGAAGATTCTGTCCTTGTCATCCATTCTGAAAAATACATAACCTGATTTGTACTGTCCTGTGGGGTAACCTACTGTAAGGTAGGAGTTAATCCATTTTGAGCCGTCCTGAGCCATTATATACTCACCGTCGTGACACCAGGATTCGTGACCGAGGTTAAACAAACCGGGTGACATATCGTTATAGGGATACAAGTCATGCTGAGTAACAGCATTCCATCTTTCACCTGTTTCACGGTCAAGAATCCAGATTCTTTCACGTGCTGCTGCGTCCGTATCGTGAACGAAAATCATATAACGGGGGTTTACGGGGTTAATCATAAGATGGTCGGGATACATCATCGGTGTATCAAATCCGTGATAGAAACGTGTATCCCATTCGCCTGTTTCCATATCAAGCACTGTGAATCTTGTATACTTCGCTGTATCAAGGGTTGAGTCTCTACCCTCAACCGACATATATCTGCCGTCGTCCGTTATATGGAAAAGACCGAAGTTACCTGTATATCCCGGAGGGGGACCGTCTGTAACATACCTTTTCTCGTAAGTGTCGCAGTCCATCTCAACAATACGCTTTTTACTGTCAAGATACACAAGCTTATTATTCTTTGTAGTTACTATTGTATAGTTATAGGGGTCAAAGCCTTTGTCTATAAACTTACAATAGTGTGTTTCCATATTGTATTCGTAAACACGCTTGTTTGCATCAAGGAAGTAGAAGCGCTTTCCGTCCATAGCAAACTGATTCTGTGCCATATAACCCTTTTCAACTCTGATACCGAAAAGGTCAATCCAGTACCAGGTTCTGCCTGTTTCGGGGTCGATATTCTTGTGAGGTTCAAGCTTGAAGGGTTTACGCTCAATAACTTCACGACAGAAGCTGTCCTGATAAACTACCGCAATGTCAAGCACACCGCTGTCAATCATTTCAAGCAGTGCGATTTTTCCGTCAACCTCTGCAGTCAGTGCCGCAACTACAAGGGAAACGAAGTTATCCATATTGGCATTTTTCTTCATCTGGAAAATCATGGAGTCACCAAGGACTATATTCAAATCCTTTGCGTATTTGTATATATCAGGAGTTTTTGCGTCCTTGCCTACATAGGCAACGAACATTCTTATCATTTCCTCCTGCGTTATCTTCTGATTGGCACCAAGCTCGGTAGGAGAAACATCAGTTACAATAAGACCAAGCTTCTTTGCCGCTGCAAGGTAAACCTGATTTTCAGGCTTTACGTCTGTATAAGCGGTGGAAGTCTTTGACATAACCTTGTCGGGTGCAAGGGTTTTTACTATGTCAACCAGTGCCTCTTCCCTTGTATACTCGCGAAGGAGCATTTCCTGTGTGCCGTCCCAGCTGTAGAAGCCGTTGTCGTTAAGAAGCTTTGCCTTTGAATCGTTAACAACACCGTAGTTTTCGACAGAGTCCTTTGCATAACGTGAAAGGTTTATAACCTCGACGTGTGCAAATGTGTTGAACGCACCTGAATAGATACGAAGGTCACCGCCGTTTTCATATCTTCCTGTAAACTGACCGTCGGCAATATATGTTACCATACGATGCCAGCTCTGGTCATTGGGGTCTTTTTCGTCACCCATTTTAAGAACGCTGATACGCTTTGTCTCGCTGCCGTCCTGGGGGGTGTATTCAAGATGGAAATAACCTGCACCGCCGTAGTCCCAGTAGTCAATTATAATTGCGAATGCACAGTCCTCAGGGTCTGCAAATTCGGGGTCAAATTTCATATAGAATACGTTATCTTTATAAACCTGTCTGCCTTCAATTCCGAGGAAGGTTGCAGGCTCACTGTAAAGCTCAGCATATCTGCCTTCTTCCACACCGCCGAGATATGTCATCATATTACTCTTCGGCTCTGCGGTAAAGGTAATATATGCACTGTTTTCACCGGGTGCTTCAACCTCGGTAATAGGATGCTGCTCAATATACGCTGCATTTGCCGATATTGACGCAAACAAACCGAGCATAAGAAGCACCAGCAAAACACCGAAGCTTTTTATATATTTCATCGTATTACCTCCTTCTTTATAAGTTCGAAATGTTAAAGTTCGAAGTTCGAAATTATTGTGGATTTTCGCAGAACGAAAATCTTTGTTTATTAAGCATTAACAATTTCCGTTCTGCTTTTATACTCCAAAAATTTCAATTTCTCGGATTTCCGCCTTTGCGGAAATCTTCCATCATTTCGCATTTCGTATTTCGCATTTCGAATTAATATACGCGTACTGCCTTAATCTTTGTATCGCCATCGCCAAAGAGCTTAAGGTCAACAGTTCTTCCGAACGAGCTTGTAAGACTTCCGTCAAGCTTCGCATCATCAAGTGTTATAACCTTAGTTTTCCATTCGCCGCTGTTACCTCTTGAGATAATTTCCATACCGGGACCTTCTTCACCTGCATATTCAAGAATAATGCTGCCTTCACCTTCGTCAAGGTATGTGATTTCAACATTTACGTTTCTCTGATTTGCTGCGATTGTTTCAACATCCATTTCAAGGTAGTTACCGCTTTCAATCTTAAGGCACTTTTCACCATTTACTTCGTCATAAGAAGTCTGTCCGTCTTCTCTGTAAACAAGGATGTCACGAAGGATAAGTGCACCGTCCATCTTAATTGATGCCGCAGGTCTTACAAAATCGTCAGCTCTTGCAATAGTTGTCTTGTAAACCTTAAGACCAACTGTTGTGGAGTTGAATCTTACGTTATACAGCTTACCTGCATTATTAAGTGCCGCCTCTGTAAACTTGGCATTTGTAATTTCAAAAGTCTTTGTTCTCCAGAAGCCTGTGTCCTTGAACTGAGTGGAAGCACTACCACCCTGATAAGCAACAGAGATTGTTTCTGTCCCGTTGTTTGAAGCAGGCTTTTCGTCAAAGTATGTAATTTCAATTACGATATTTTTTGTATCACCGTCAATATAGGTGAAAGGTGTTTTTGTGTGGAAGAATGAATGAAGCTTTGTAATAGTTTCATCAGCATTCACACGGTCATAAAGTGTTGTTTCGTGGCACATAAGTCCGTCCGCCTCGGTAGGTGCTGTCCAGAGGTATGTGTTTTGTCCCATCCATGAACATTCGATATTAGTTGTGTTAACCTGTGTTGAGTTGGGTGCCTCCACAGGATCCTTTGAAACATAGGTAATTGTAGGAACATCCTTTGTTGTTGCCTCTGTCTCTGCAACATACTCAGATTCAAGACCTGAATCGTCAACTGTTGTTACACCGAATGTATATGTTTCTCCAAAGTCAAGGTTTTCACCTGTGTAGTTTGTAAAGGGTGTTGAGCCAATAAGGTTTCCGTCTCTATATATATTATAGGAAGAAACTGCCTTTCTGTCATCGTCTGCCTTTGTCCAGCTAAGGTCTGCTGTGCCTGATGTAGTGTCGGTAACTTCTACTTCTGCAGGCTCTGCCGGAGGCTGATTAATAAGGCTCTTCTGTCCTTCAAAGCTGTCCCATACGTATACTACGTAGTCATAAGCGTCGCCACCGTCGGGAAGTGATGCTGTAAGTGTGTCACTTGCACCGATTGTAAGAGTTGTAGCATCTACCTGAACGGCATCAATCTTACCGCTTTCCTTTTCTTTACGAACTGCAAAGAGGTAAACGGGTGCTTCTGTTTCGCCCTCTTTAAGGTTATCACAGTAAACATCTACGCTGATATCCTTATTGTCACCGTTATCTGTAATAACAGGAACTTCTGCCTCAATCATATTTGTAGCTGCAAGGTTATGCACCACAACTTCAAAGGTCTTTGAAACAGACTTTTCTGCATTACCTATTGTAACTGTAAGTGTTACATTCTGCTTTTCCTCGCCCTTTGCAACAGTAGCATTGTAGCCGTCAATTGCGATTGAAGATGTTTTACTGCTTGTAAGGGTTACATCAAAGCCGTAAAGACCTGCGAGTGTTGTTACGTTAGCAGGAGCTATAAATGAGAAGTCCTCTGTGATTTTTCCGCTGTTTGTGTATGTGAAGCAGCTCTCATCAACCATATCAAGTGCAACCTGAGGGTCGCTAAGGTCAAACTCACCTGTAACGGTTGTATCCTTGATTGTAAATTCTGCGTCCTTCGCTGTTCTGAAGAAATAGTAGTTTGCCTTCTGGATTGCAGGCTTGAATGCGGTTAGAATTTTGAATTCCTTATCTTCAAAATAGTTTACACCGTCAATAAGGAATTCAAACTTGTGGTTTTCAAAGTCAACTACAAAATCAAGTCTGTAATCCCGATTAAGGTCAAGTCTTTTTGAAATATATGTATTTGTAAAATCAGAGCCTGCTGTGGCAACCACATAGATTGCACCGGTAGCATTATTTATTTCAACCTTACCCATACTAACTGCTTTGGTTGTTGTTCCGAAAAGCTCAATATCAAGTCTTTTTACGGCTGCACCCCAGTTTGAGATGTTAATTGTCTGACTGTATACCAGCTTTTTCTGTTCCGGTGCAGACACATTTGTGATACTGTCAAGATAACAAACGCCCTGTCCTTCAAGTCTTGTTACATTTACACCATATCCGTTTTCGTATGAGCGAAGATATGTACTTACATTTCCTGAGTTTGCATTTTCATAAGCAAAGTCGCTGATTAAGCTGTTACCATATGAAATAAACTCTGTATCAAGAAGTTCGGGATAATAGTAGTTGTTTGCATAAAGAAGTGCCGTTTCCATATCAAGAACCTTGAAATTAAGCTCCTTAACAGCATCGTCACTGCCTGCCTTTGAAACAGTTGCGGTAACCTTTACATCTGTATCGCTTCCGATAGCACGTGTTACTGTACCGTCGTTTGCGATAACTGCAGTATTATCACTTTCAAATGTTACTGTAACACCGTCGGGAAGGTCAATATCACCGCGAAGCGACATATCAAGATTCTTTGTAACAGCATGTGCAGGCTCACGGTTAGAAGTAAGCATTTCCTCTGTGATTGCGTCTGCAACTTCCTGTACGGCTGAATCAACTGCCTGAAGAGTCATTTCATCTTCGATTACTTCCTCTTCAACAATAATTTCATCCTCTTGTGTGTTTTCGGGAACTACAGGGGCTTCTTCTGTGTCTGCTTCTGCAGCAGCTTCATCCTCTGTAATTTCTTCTTCCGCTGTTTCTTCGGGGATTTCCTCCGTCTCAGAAACAGTTTCCTCAACAACATCAATTACTTCTTCTGTAACAGTTTCCTCAGCAAATACCGCAGGAACCATGCAGACAAAAGTAAATACCAATGCCATTAAGAGCGCCATTTTTCTTTTCATAGTCTTTACCTCCATTTTTGTTGTATATATAAATAATTTTTATTACAATTAGGATTTTTCTACCATAAAAGCAAAAGCAGTAGAAGGATTTTTTTCTCTACTTTTAGTAGAATCTTACTGTAATGTTATCTTTATTTTGCCATATATTTTTCATAGGCGGATTGCTTTATCTGAAGTAAATCATCAAGACCAAGCTTATAAAGCTCTTCAATATATAAATCAAAATTCTTTATAGGTTCAGTACCTAAAATGAATTTAACAAGCATTTCCTGTGCGTACTGGTCAACTGCACGGCTGAGCCGTCCGTGTTCACCAAGATTATCAGACTCCGCCAGAACGTACGGTATCTGATACTTTTTAGAATCTGTATCCATCCACATATCCCAAGCCGCACGCTGAATATTACTGTCTGCGTACTGTTCAAGATACCTTATATCCTGCACAAACGGTCCCCCAAATCCTGCGTTTGAGTATTTGCCCAGAATAGTTGCCATGGGAATACCGTCAGGATTATCAGTTATTTCCTTTGTATACCTCGGATAACCATCCTCCATATTATATGAAACGCCTTCTATACCGAACTGATACAGTAAGCTTCCTTCCTCACTATAACCAAAATCAAGAAATCTTGCCGCTATTTCTACGTTTTTACAGCTTGTAGAAATAGTTGCCGCAGATGTAAGACTATTTGTATACTGCCCGAATTTCGGTTTGTCGCCTTTATTGAGTACAGGATATTTTGCACCGACAAAATGATATTCGGGATTAATTTTCTGAAGCTTTGAGTTATACGCACCAAGACTTCCGCCTAATCCGCCATATATTGCCCCTGTTTTTCCGCTGAGAATATTTTCACTATGCTTTACAGAATTCCCAATGGCAAACTCTTTATCAATAAGCCCTTCATTATACCATCTGTTCATAGTAATGAGGAAATCCTTATATTCAGGCTGACCGGGTCCGTAACAAACCTTGCCGTTTTCCTGATAATAGTTCCACTCTATTCCGTACGCACCTGTAAAAGCACCTACACCAAATGCCCCAACCTCAACAGAAAGAGGAGCCGTTGCACCTTTTTCGTTTTTAAATGCACGAAGCACCGTTTCCCATTCGTCAATAGTTTCAGGCACTGACATATTTAATTCCTCAAGCCAATCACCGCGAAGCATCATACCGCCTGTTACCTTAAGTGCTGTATCGTGCTGCACCATAGGATAGTAAGCAATATCACCGTTTTCGGTAGTTATATCGCGTCTGATTCCGTCATCTTTTTCAATTATTTTCTTGAAATTCGGTGACCACTTGTCAACAACATCGTTAAGCGGAATTATGTACCCGTCGGCAATAGCCTTTTCCGTACCGCCCGGATAATTATTCCACGAATTGAAAATTATATCTGGCAGATTGTCGGTTGCAATGAGCGTATACAAATCTTTCCCGTCCTCCGGATGTATCCATTCTATCTTAACGCCTGTTGCCTTCTCAAGTTCTTTTGCAAACGGAAGCTCCCCGTTGTTGTTTGCAAAATATCTTTGACTTACAGACTGGCTTACCCAGTAAGTAAGTTTAACATCTGTTTTAAGAGGATATGCCGAATCAAGCTTTTCTTCTTTTTTTGTACAAGCCGTTAGCGTCATAATCAGCAGTACCGTTGCCATAAATAACGCTGTTTTCCTTTTCAACATACCGTCTCCCCTCACAAAATGCCAAATTAGCCCAATATCATTTTACTATAAAAATTTTTTCAAGTAAAGAGACAAAATCTAACATTTAGGACAAAATCTAACATTTAACCATTTTTTCATTTTTTTGTTTAAAACGTGATTTTGTGGATTTTTTTCAAGCTTTTAGCGAATTTTTTTAAATTTATTCAATAAAAAAGAAGCGTGCCGCTTCACCCATGTCGCGCACCTGCAAATGTCGAACATAGCTTCACGCGAATAAAATTACGCAAAGTCCTATACGGTAAAAAAGAAGCGTGCCGCTTGACCCACGTCGCGTCCAAACTTAACTTAAAACCCACAAATATTGCTCGCGATAAAAAACGCAATTTCCTATACGATAAAAAAATTGATTTTTTGTCTTTGTATTATACTAATTGACCTTGAATAGTTTTCTTTTTTATGATATAATTACAAACAATCCAAGGAGGTGACTGTATGCCTGCAAAACTGAAAAAAACTTTCAAATCAACGATTCTTTATGCATGGATATTTTCATATATACTGGCGGTATCATTGCCGTTTATTTTTAGCATAGCTACTCTTCTCCATTCACAGAAGGTGTATGAAAGAAGTGTTATATCATCTTCTAAAACCATTCTTTCAAGTATGGGTGAAAATGTATGCAGCCAGCTTTCCTATGTTGAAAATTTTGCAACTAAGCTTGCTACCAATAATTATGTAACAGACCTTGCAAGTCTTTCTGAGGAGGATGAGCTTTCCTCACAGGATTATGAAAATATTTATCAGCTTTCTTCTCTTCTTTCAAATGATATCTTTTTCAATACAGGCGACTATCTTTTCCGCCCGTATGTGTATTTTCATAATCTCGATAAAATCGTAGGTGCATCAAACAGCTTTTCGCCCGATGAATTTTATTCAATGCTTTCTGCCGAGGAATCTGACACAAAGTCATTTACAAAAAATGATCTTAAGAAATTCTTGTCGCGTTGGCATAAAGAAACCTTTTTGCGTATCCCCGGGGAAAATCCCAAGCTCTTTTACGCGCTTACAGTTCCTGCAATATACAGTTCACAATCGGCACCTGTTACTATTCTTGTCAGAATCAATCTTCCGGCGATGCTCAACAACGCATCAAATCTTTATGCATTTGACGAGGGAAATCTTCTGATATACGATGATGAAAACAATCTGATTTTGTCAGAGGGACCTTTTGACCTTGGCAAAGAAATACAGAACGTTCACATCAAAAACAACCGTTATAAGGACTATTCCGTAATCGAATCCACCGCTGTTTCAAACGGTTGGAAATATGTATATGTACTCCCGCAGGATAAAGTTTTTTCACGAATAAGCATAATGCAGAGTGTTTACACAGGAATTTTCATTCTTACATTGATTATCACGGCACTTGTAATAATCACACTTGTAAGAAAGAATTATAAGCCTATTGCCAAGGTAATGAACACCTTCAACATTAACAAGAAAAAGACAGGAATTAATGAATTCGACTTGCTTTCAGGTCATTTCAAAGACATTTCACAAGCGAACATTGAGCTTCACAGACGCGATACCGAAAAGGCAGTTAAAATCAAGCAGCATCAGCTCGCAAATCTTCTTCTAGGATATGAAAGTGTCGAAACTGATACCGAAATCATTCTGCCGGACAAAAACTATGTAGTTGCACTTTTTGCACTTGTTTCGGAAAATCCGGAATCTTCTGCAGATGATTCTGCACGTTTCCTGTTAAGGCAGATTGTCACGCACATTATATCCGAGCATTCCTTAGGGAATGTTTCCACAACGATAAACGGTGACTGCTGTTATGTATTCTACCTTGATGACTCCGCCTCTGCACCAAGACTATATGAGATGCTTAAATGCGTTGTTTACGGTGCGCACAAGAATTTCAATCATTTTGGTTTTAAAATTCAGTGCAGTACAAGCGGCATTCATTCAGGGCAGAAAGAACTTACTTCCGCTTATCACGAGGCACTTGATATCCTTGCTACCAAAAAGCTTATTTCCGGAAACGGTATTTTCCATTTCAGCGATCCGGAAGAAAGTGCACCACAGGGTTACCACTTCCCTCTTTCCAAAGAACAGACGATACTGGCACTACTCAAAGACGGTAATTTTGAACTACTTTCTAAAGAGCTCACAGAGCTTTTCGAAGTTAATTTCAAAAGAAAAAATGTTTCACTTGATTATGCAAGATGTTTGCTTCTTGACCTTCTCAACAGTGTTTTAAAGTCGTATAACGAGGACAGCGAACGGGAGCTTACACTGAATATTGACATAAAAGCAACAATACGCTTCATTCTTAACTGTACAGATATTTCTGTTGCAATAAATTCAGTTATCAATGTGTTTAAAGCTTACTGTGATGAAGTCAAACTGCGGAATCTTGGAAGCAGTGATGAATTAAGCTATGAAATCATAAGCTATATAAAATCAAATTACACAAACCCGGAGATGTCGGTAGCATCTATTGCTGATAATTTCCGTATGAACCGCAACTATTTGTCAAAGCTGTTTAAGGAACAGCAAAACATCAACCTTCATGACTTTATAAATGAAATCAGAGTGCAGAAAGCAAAAAACCTCCTTGCAAACACCGATATGACTCTCGGTGAAATCTGCGACCTCACAGGCTTCGGAAGTTACAGAACCTTTATCCGTGTTTTCAAGCAGACAGAGGGTGTTACGGCACTGGAATACAAGAAACTGGTATCTTCCGGAAAAAATGAAGATTAATACTATTATACTGCTTTTAACGGATTTTAAAAACCCACAAAACAACTTAAAAGGTGTACAAAACGACTCTTATATACAAGTCATTTTGCACTAAAATAAATATACCATAAAACAGCTTATTGAACAAGTCCATTTCTTGCTGTTTTATGGTACATTTTTTGCTATCAAAAAGAAGCGTGCCGCTTCACCCATGTCGCGCACCTGCAAATGTCAAACATAGCTTCACGCGTATTAATTTACGCAAATTCCTATACGGTCAAAAAAATTCCGGAAAGAGACTCTTTCCGGAATTTTTACGTTGTTATCTAATTTCCTTTTCTGCATTTACTGCCTTAGGTTCTATTTTGTCATTTGTTATCCAGAATGCTCTTGCATATTTTGCCGTTGCATTGTATTTAAGCTCTGCAGGAACGCTTGCCGCTGAAGCATACTTTTTAACCTCAATAAGCTTATAATTTTCATCATACAATGCCGCAATTACGGATGTACTTTCTTCGGCTTCGGCACCTGTTACGGTAAATGTGATTTTTTCGCTGTCTTTTGCAATTTCACCGATTGAAAGCTCGGAAATTTCAGGCTCTATAACTGCAAGGTCAAATGTGAACTGGCAATCTTTTCTGTAGAACGCTTCCTGTATGGTTGAATAGTTTTCAACCTGTACAGTCTTTCCGTCTTCAGAGAAGTAGAACATTGTTACCATACCCGTTCCACCGTCATAGAACAAATCTGTTGACTGGGGATTAATAAGGAATTCTTTCACAACGTTTCCGTTCACACCCACACGTTCATTCATAACAACCCTGTCTGTTGAAACATGGCCGCAAAGAACCATAACGATATTTTCGTGAAGACTTACAAAGTCATTCCAGATAGTTGTACCGCTGTTCTGACCATAATCCTCAACACCGTACCATGAGTCAATAGTTCTTCCGTTACGATACATATAAAGGTGTGTTGCAACAATTACATTGTAATCAGGATGTGCTGCTACAACCTCATTTGCCCATTCAAGGTCAGGGTCTTTCGCACCGCAGTCAAGGTTAAGAAGCATATACTTTCTTCCGCCTTGCTCAAAAAGGTTGTAAGTATTACGCATTGACTGGTTATAGCTTCCGTCAACGGTGTCCTTATATTCTTCATAGGTGATGTATTTGTCAAAGTTTGCAACATCGTGATTACCACGCACTATTGTGTGGGGAACAACACCGTCAAGTGCTTTAAATGCATCCTCTACAATGTTATATTCCGCTTCTGTATCTTTTTCTGTAATATCACCGAGAGAAACGGCACGAACTATGTTCTTTTCCTCTGCATTAGCCTCAATCCAGTTGTAGATTGTGGGAACATTCTCAGGCCAGTGATATGTAACCTTCTGAATATCACCAACAACTGCAAGAGAGAAATCATAGTCTGTTACAGGCTCTTTATTTGTGTACATACCGTACTCATTTACGTCGGAATAATATTCTGCGTCATTAATTGAATAAAGAGCAAGGTTATCCATATACATACCTGTATTTGCGGTGTTACAGTTGAAGTATATACCTGAAATACCCGGAACACCTGAAGCGCTTGTTCCGTAGTAGTCGTGCCCATAAGAATTTGCAAGCTCCATTTCGTGTCCTACTATGCTTACACCGTCAATGAACGCTTCTATCATTTCACGCTTGGTATCAATCATAATTTCAAGGTCAAACCATTCCCCGCGTGCAGGAAGCTTTCCTGTATAGGAGTAATCACCTACGCCCACTTTTCCCGTAGCGTAGTTAAATACCACCTTATCGCCCTGGTCACCGGCATTACCTCTTTCGTAGAAGGTTATGCTGTATCTGGGGGTTTCGCCCTCCTTAAAGTCAAAGCAAAGCTGACTCTTTATAGTGATAATACCGTTACTGTACATATTTTTGCCGTTTATTTTGCCAACCAAGTATACCGGTGAAAGGCCGTAGCAGGTTTTTGTCTGGTCTTCGTTTGCTCTGTGCAGATAAAGAACTCTTGAAGCTTCCCCCTCACCCTTATCAACAATAGTCTGTGTAAAGGTAAGGTTTGCATCCTTTACTCCATCAATGGCAACACCGTTACCGCCACCGTTACCTGTACCCCAGATTGCCTTGTATGCATCTATATTTTCGAAGTTTTCGGTGCTTAAGTGGAGCTTTGTGGTTACTCTGTTTGAAAGAACGGAGAAATTAAATACCTTGTCTTCTTCACCTTCAATTTTTGCAGTAAGTGTTACGTCCTGCTCTTCAGCGCCTCTTGTAACTGTACCATTTGTAGCAATAGCAGAAGGATTGCTGCTTACCCAGGTAACAGTTTTTCCGTTAAAGTCTGTGGGAAGATTAAGGCTCTGTGTAATCGCATTGGGGGATTGAGAAGTAAGCTCCTCATATCTGATTGCAGATACTGCAGTTGAAGTTACCGAGAGGTCCTTTACAAGAAGCTCAACCGGAGAAAGGTTTTGTCTTATAATGTCCATAGTGAAGTAGTTAAGCTTTTCCGTATATTCATAATCGGGGATATTTGCAACTATACCAACCTGTGTACCATCCATAAAGAGTGTGTAGGTCTTTTTAGCATAGTCAATTTTTATTTCAATCTTACGGTCTGTGCCTGCTGAGAGCTTAACATTTGATGCACTTGTTGACTTAAACGCAGAAGTTTCTTCATCATAATCGTAAATAGCAGCATAAGTATCTGCAAATCTTATTTCGCCGAATTTTTTCACTCCGGCAGTAGTAGTCGCATAGAGTATAAGGTCAATTCTCTTTGTACCGCTGCCCCAGTCTACCACGTGATTTGTCATATTAAGCGAAAGGACATCAGTGTCTGCCGCAGTAATATTCATTGTTTTCTTTACATTAACTGTACTTCCTGTTTCGGTGTTAAGACGCTTGTAATCAATTGCATAGCCGTCGGAAAATGACTTAATCTTTGTTTCTACGTTTGTAGGGATATTTGCTGCTGTACAATTAGTATATGTCCAGCCTGAAAGGTTTGACACAATTTTACTTGTTTCAGTGTTGTACTCTGCAAGATAGCTGTCCTTAAGTGAAGGATAATAGAAGTTATCTGACATCAGAACAGTTGTTTCTGTTTTAAGAACCGTGAAAGGAAGCTCCTTTGTAACAGAAGCACTGCCTTCTTTACTTACTGTAGCGATAACTTTTGCATCTCCGTCGTAAGTAGATGTTCTTGTTACTGTACCGTCATTTGCAATAACTTTTGTATCACTTGATGCAAATGTTACTGACACGCCCTCGGGAAGAGTGATATCACCCTCAAGAGACATATCAAGGTTCTTTGTTACAAGGTGACTTGGCTCATTATCCTGCGTGAGCATTTCTGCTGTGATAGCATCTGCCACTGCCTGTACATCGGCATCAACTGTTACTTCGGCATCTTCCGCAAAAACAGAAAGACTACACATGGAAAGTACCATTGAAAAAGCAAGCACAATACTTAAAATTTTCTTTACCATAATTTTTCTCTCCTTTATATTAATTTTAATACTCCCTCAAAATTCCCCAATTTGGGGACAGTCCCCAAATTGGGGAATTTTTTCACACTCCGCATCAGTCAAGGTAAGCTCGCTTTGCTTCACCAAGAAGCTGAATTTCTTCAAGTATGTATTCTTCATTTTCCTTAAGAGTTCTTCTCCATGTACAACCGATGTAGCCTGCAATCTGGTCCTGACAAGGATGCTGGCTGTAAAACTTAATAGCAGAATGTGTGTTTGCACGGAGGAAGATGTTACTGAAAATAACTATCTGCGTGTAGCCTGCTGCAAAGTTTCTTTCCGTACCGTCTTCTATTTCAAACACAACGGGGTCCTGCTCAACATATTCGATCGGAACATCACCGTATTTTGCCACATATTTCTTGTAAATGTCTCTCTTTTTAAAGTCGTTTGCATAATAACCCTTAACCCAATCTGACTGCTCTGAAAGGGGGGTAAGCTTCGTTTTGTCATATTCATAATAGTGACCGCAACCGAGAACGTTGTCTGTGCTTACATTGGGCATCCATTCTTCATCAGTGTATTGACGGCAAGTGCTTTCCCACATCATAACCTTTGCACCAAGGTCGTTTACGCATTTGAAGAGGAATTTCCAGTCATTGAAAAGCTGCTCGTCACGACGGAAATACTTACCCTCTTCCCCACGAAAATCACGGAACTCTTCGTCAAGACCGAGGTGGATGTATTCGGGATGCTCAAAAAGCTCATACACTTCTTCAATAAGGTCCTTACAAACCTGATAATATTCGGGAGTTGATATTTTTTCTCTGCCGTACTCCTGAAGCCAGGGGTCGTGATAAGCAGAGAAATTCATCTTGGGGATGATTTTTATGCCGAGCTTCTTAAGCCTTTCAATTTCAACCTTCATTTCTTCGTGAGTCCAGCTTCCTTCAATAGCAAGCTCGGGATGTGATTCGTAGCGTAAACCTTCTCCAAGAGAAAGGAGAATTGTGTTGATACCCTCTCTTGCACATCCTTCTACGATTTTATCCCACACCTCGCGGTCAAACTCCATGCCTTCAACCTTTTTACATTCGTGGTCGTTCTCCCATGTATTTGAACCGAGGTGTACCATAAGTCCGAAAATTTTATCCATTGTTAACACTCCTTATTTATCATACCATAATACTTTTTAAAATAAAATATTCAAAATTACTCTTTTATATTGCAAAAATTATACTCTTGTAATGGCATTTGTGAATTCCCCCTACGTATTATTTATAAAAATATGCTTTAGCCTTGCCGAGAAGCTCAATCTGTTCAATAATTACCTCTTCTTTATCGGGGTCCATCATTACCCACGGACAAGCAACAAAGCCGTCAAGGTTATCAAGCTCCGCCTGAGAATATGTAGCCTTAATATGCTCTGCCTCGTCCATTTCGTTATCCTTTATAAAGATATTTGTTGTAACGATTGCAACGGGAAAGCCTTTCTCAAAAAGCTTCTTTCTTCCCTGCATCTTTATTTCAAGCACGGGGTCTTCCTCAATATAGTCAATTGTGTAACCGTATTTCTGGGGGAAACGTGTTGCATAATATTCTCTTTCCCATTCGGACTGGTCTGCAATCTTATGCCACTTTTCCCTATTATGCGCATAATAGTGTGATGAACCAACAACAACATCGTTGGGAATTGCGTCGTAAGCTTCTTCAATATGCACAAATGTGCTCTGCCACATATGACACTTTGCACCGGTTGCCTTTACGCAGTCTATAAGATAGTTACAGTCCTTTATCCACAAATCACCGAGGCGAAGTGCTACGAAGCTGTAGCCGGGGTCATCGGCATGCTTGGGAGTTTCCTCATCCATACCGATATGTATAAATTCAGGGTGGTCAAACATTTCATACGCTTCTTCAATAAGGTCCTTACAAACCTGATAGTATATGGGGGTTGAAACCATTCTTTCATAAATACCCAGCCACGCATCGTGCACAGTTGAAAAATTAAGCTTCGGCACAAGTGCAATCCCCATGCTGCGAAGTCTGTGAACTTCTGCTGTGATTTCCTCCGGCTCCCATGAACCGGGGATGCCGATTTCAGGATGTGACTTATATCTTACGCCCTCACCCACGTCAAGGATAATTGTGTCAACTCCACATTCTGCACACTTGTCCACTGCCTTATTCCATAGGTCACGGTCAAAGTGCATTTCCTTCTGCGCTTTGAGGTCACCCCACATATTTCTTCCCAAATGAAGTAAAACTGCCCATCTCATAATTCATAACTCCTTTTTTGCCGGAAAGGCATTTTGATTAATTTCATTATTGCACCTTAAAGCCAAAAACTCAAGAGACAAAATCTAATATCTAGGTCAAAATCTAACATTTTGAAAAAATATTTCAACCCTCTAGACAAGTTTTGGTTTTTATGTTATAATATAGCTACAGATACATATAAATTCATAAAGGAGGAAATGAATTATGAAAATGATAACAGCTATAATCAACAAGAAGGATGCCGGCAAGGTTTGCTCCGCACTTATTGACGGTGGCTTCTATTTTACTAAAACAGCTACAAGCGGTGGTTTCCTCACTATAGGAAATACTACGCTCATTATCGGTGTTGAGGATGATAAAGTAAGTGAGGTTCTTGATATTATCCGCAAGCACTCTTCAAGACGTACAGAAACAGTTACAGGTATGATTGGCGAAGCTATGACGTCAACCGTTATTCCCACAGAGGTAGTTGTGGGCGGTGCAACAGTATTTGTAACAAATGTTGACCTGTTTGAAAAAATGTAACTTCCAAAACATTAAATGGGGTGTAAAGAAATCGAATTTCTTTACACCCCATTTTTACTGTATAGGAATTTGCGTCAAATTATGACGCAGGAAACTTTGTTTGCACTCCTGCGAGAGTGCGACATGGTTGAAGCGGCACGCTTCTTTTTTATTATCTGATTTTTCTTTTTGAAAATATGTAAATTAGTATTACACCGACAATAAGCCCCACCACACCCTGCGCTGCATTAAAGGGAACGCTTACAAGGGCCGTTTTAAAGCCGTAAAGAAAACCTTCAAACAAAAAATATCCGCCAATCATAATAAGCTCTGCTATCAGTCCGCCTGATATCCCCGTTATAATTTTGTTTTTTTGCTTTAAAACTTTAAAAACAAAGTGCACAATAACCGCCATAAGACCTTTTATAACAAAGGTTACCGGAGCGTATACAACAAATGGCGAAAGCACATCCGAAAATGCCGACCCTATACCAGCCGCCAAAAATCCGTACCCGGGAGAAAGCATCCAGCCTGCCAAAATAACAAGTCCATCGCCCATATTTACATACCCCACTGCCGGAAGCGGAATACTTATAAATCTTGTTGCTATAAATATAAGTGCCGCTAAAAGTGCTGACAGTGCAACTTTGCTGGTTTTTCCATTCATACAAATCACCTCTGCATCTATTATACTAGCTCTTAACGGTTTTTTCAATACTTTTAATTAAAAAAGTGTGACTAAAACTCACACTTCAACACCCCTACCCCCTCATTCTTTGAGGAGATAGTTGCTTTCCTTTGCTTTTTACGATATAATTTAATTATAAGTATTATTCAACGAATCTTCACTGATCATTTTAACGATGTTGTTGATAGCGGTATTTCTATCTGCCCTGCCGTTTTTGATACGGCAAAAAAAGCGTATTGTCTGAAGGTCAGAATCTACTGAGCTTCAGACAGTACGCTTTTATATTTCACTTACCTATTTACTTATTGTAATTGTAAAATCCTGCCGGCTCATTTACTGTTCCGTCAAAATAATCTGAACAATTACCATCATTTCCAAACAATGAATAGAGTGCAAGCCTTTGCGCGTTCTTATCACCGCCGCCCTTCAGATAATCAATTCCATATCGCTTGAGCTTTTCTATTTTCTCATAATTGACGTCGCAATCTCCTGCAAAATCAATATGTTCAACAGTAAACCTGTTTTTATCAAGCGAGAATATATAATGCTCATTTTCCGAGCCACCAGCACACCATACCCCTATATTGGATATCATAAGTAAATTTTCCTTACACGTTATATCCACGTACGAATAAGTGGGAAGCACCGGGACTGAAAATTCTCCACCTATCCAATAGGAGTCTAAGCATATAATTTTTTCATCCGCTACAGTATACGCCTTTATATACAAGGTGGAAGCACTTTCACTCATTGCCATTCCATTAGTTTCTGTCTCTACTTCCTGAATTGTAATAAGGTCTTCTACACCATCAGAATTAAAATCCTTAATTACATGGGTTACAAATCCTTCCTCCGCTCTGTATTGGCTTGCATCAAAAGTGTCCACTTTAATAACAGGACTCATATTTCCTGACCTTACACCAATTTTTTCTTTGTAGGTTTCAAGAAAATTTTTATACACCTTTTCATAATTTATTTTTTCATTTTTTACAGGCTTCTCTGCTTTTGCTTTTTGCTTAAGCTGCGATACGGAATAGTATCCAACTTTTTCCAGACTTTCTACAAACCTCTCATACTCTTCCGCTGAAACACTCTTTCCATCTATTTCGTAGCCGTCTATTTCATTACTATCATTCAAAACAGCCATTGCACTGACTACCGTAACAAGTTCTTCATTTGCGTGTTTTGATAATTCAACACCTGGTATATAATCATCAGAATAAAACCTTGTTGAATAATAATTATTTTTATATTTTACAACACACGGAATATCTGGTTGTCTATTTCCAATTAAAATTTCATTGTATATACATTTTGGATGACCTTTTTCCATAGTATAAACAAAATACATCAGTTCAGAATCCGACACAACAAGCTCGTCTTCTCCATCACCTGTAAGGTCTGCCATATAAAATTTAAGATCATCCTGCGTAAGTTCTTCTCTAACCTGAATAAAATTATATGACATCATTACATTCCTGATCTGTGAAAGAATAAGTGTGTCAATTACAGCATAGTATTGGGTTGCAAGGTTCTCATCCACATCAAGAGAGGTTATGTCCGCGGTCTGCACCTCTGACACTGTTTCTGTCTTCGCGGTTTCCTCTGCTTTTTCAGTTTTACCGTCTTTCTCACAAGCAGAAAAAGATAATAAAAACATAACCACCATAGTCAACACCACTATTTTTTTCATTTGTATATACCCTCTTTCTTTTGTTTTAGCATTTTTTAGTCTTCTAAAGGTATCAGTGTCTCCAGAAATATCAATTTAGAAATATCTTCCTTTTTCCCGTTTATATAAATCTTCTCATTTTCTTCAATTGAGCCTATTATACACCTATTTTAGTCACTTTTCAACATTTTCAAAAGAAAAATCAGTTCCGAAGAACTGATTTTTTCATTCAGAAGCAAGGATTTTCCTGCTTTTTCTTGTAATCACTTGGTGTGCTGCCCTTTATTTTTTTAAATATTTTACTGAAATGTGCAGTATTGTTAAATCCGCACATAAGAGCAACTTCTGTCACGTTAAAGCCATCCTTGTTTTCAATAAGATAGCTTGACGCAAGCTCCACTCTGGCATTCAGAAGATATTCCCACACAGTCATACCTGTCGCATTTTTAAATGCAATGGAGTAGTTTGTCTTTCCCATATTTGCAATCTGCGCCAATTCTTCAAGCGTAATTTTGGAAGCAAGATTTTCGTTTATATAAACAAGTGTCCGTTCAATGCTTTTATAGTGGGCGCTTCTCTTTATTCCTCTGTCGTCAAAGTTGTCAGAATAATACTGAACCGCAAGTGACAGAATCAGCGTAATATACGCCTTTATAACAGCATCACTGCCGTGGTTTCTGTTTTCAAACTCATTTTCTATCATAAACATAGCTTCAAGAAGCTTTTTCCCGTTAAAATGCACCCCGTTTATCTTGTCGGCACTTTTTTCAAGAACAGTGCAAAACTTCTCTATATCGCCCTTGTTGAAAACCCGATACCCTCCGTCAACAAAGTCGCTCAGGCTGAATTTCATTATGAAAAGCTCCATATTTTCTTCGGGGATAATCGTAAAGTTTCTCCCCTTTTCAAACATAAGTGAATCCCCTTCCAGGCACCTATCTTTTACTCCATCAACACAGAATTCTCCCTCTCCATTTATGACAGACAAAAATCTGATACAGCCGTCAGCATCATTGAAAATATCGTTTATATCTTCACGACAAAAAGTCAGTACTATTTTCTTTTTTTCTTCCGAATACAGTGTGTATGTTATCTTACTCATTTTTCATCGTCCCAGGGATATCTGATTTTAAGCACTTCTCCGCCACGTTTCTTTGACTCCTCTGCGTAAATTCCGGGAAGCGTCATACAAAGACCGGCTTTAAGTGAAATCGGTGCTTCTTTACCGTTTTTAACAGCATCAAAGAAATGGTCAAGCATTGCATAATCCATACCACCGTGACCTTCTGCATCCTTATTATCTGCATAAGCCGGGGGCATAAATTCTCCGCTGATTTCTTTAAGCGCATTATCATCTTCCTTTGTAAAGTTATATCTTATAACAGGCTTATCAAAACGGTCAATTCTTTCCATATATCCTTCTGTGCCGAACACACGGTAATTATGGTGGCCGATATTTGCACGGCATCTTCCGTTGCGCAGAAGTCTTACAACAACACCGCTTTCAGTCTGGAACTGTGCACAGTTCATATCATCTTTTTTTGCAAAATATTCTTCGTCAGCGTGCATACCAGTACCGAAGCAGCTTACATAACGAAGTTCTTCGTCAAGAATGGTGAGAAGCGGTCCAAGTGAATGTGTACAGTAACGCACCGGTGTCAAAAGCTTTCTCCAGTCCCCGTTCTCGTTGAGATGAATGTTCTCATCGCTTTTCGGGAAGCTCCAGTGAATGTACTCCGCCTCCATGCAGTACGGTTTTCCGAGGAGTCCTTTATCGTAGTACTCCTTGAGTAAAACTGCAAACTTCTGCTCATTGGGATTTGCACCTACGGAAATCATCGCCTTTGATTCCTTGGCAGCTTTCCAAAGCATATCAGCCTCTTCAATGCTTGCTACTACCGGAATATCAGTAAGCACATTAATATTTTTTCTGAGAGCCTTTGCACAGAATTCCGCGTGAATATCAGCACCTGTTTCTACCATTACAACATCAAGATTTGCTTTTTCAAGCATTTCATCGTAATTCTCATAAAACACAGCATCAGGAAATGTTACTGCCATCGGCTCATCCAGCAGCCACTGTTTTTCAAACCAATTAGAAGGCTTGATATCACACGCTGCTGCCGGCACTAAATAATCAAAGCTCTTTATAGCAAGGGAAAACATCGCTCTTCCTCTGTGACCTGCACCAACTAATCCAACTCTTATCTTTTCCATAATTATACCTCACTTTACAACTTCTTCTATGAAAAAATATTCATAACCATTTATATTTATAATTTCTGCTGCTTTCAAAAGCTTTTCCGCATAATCTGGCTGATACGCAAAATAATCCGGGTAAAAATACTGCTCATGGGACGAATATCCGAAAAATTCCCCACCAATTCCTTTTTCGATTATTTCATCCTCCAGCTCGTCAATAGGAGTAAGATTGAGAGTCGGCCCCGGACAAAAACGCTTAAACCTCATCCCTGTTTCCTTATCTTGGTAGCTCTCAAAAGTGAGCTTGTGTGCTTCAATAGCAGATTCGTCTTCAATATGATTATACGCACATATAGAAGAGTCTATCGCAACATTACGTGTACCTCTTCTGTAGAGCTTAGTCTCAGGCTTCCTGTTATGAAGAAGTCTTCCGGCATGACCATACGGAAGCACCGATGGGTCTCCCTCATATTCCTTTGTCTGGCCTGTAGTTACTGACAGAACTTTTATTCCGCCATCGCGAAGAGCCTTGCAGCCTTCTTTACTTATAGGCGTCCAGTGAGGGACTGTTGCATAAGCAAAAGATTTTTCACCTGCAAAACGAAATACCTGTGTCTTTATTTCATCAAGATTTGACTTTACAAGGTCGTACGATGCATTTACGTAGGGATAATCCGGAAATTCCTGTCTTGCGTGAAAGCCAAAGCGAAGCCAGTCAGATGCTTCTTCAAATTCCGCCTTATAGCAATTCGGAACCTCAGAAAGGGAAAATTCATCGTTTCCATAGTAATTATCCGTACGCATAAAAATATTAAGCTGTACCTTCATACCATAGAGTTCATGGGCAGACTTAAGCATATTCATAAACGGATTATCAAATATTGATACAGGTTTTTGACGCGCTATGTCACGGAAAACCCATATTACATCATCGATATAGAAAAATGCTTTTTTAGTCATATTAATTCATCCTTTCTCATCTCAACTATACCCCAAAAGTTGACTCTTTTCAATAACTTTATTTCGAAATTTTTTCACTATATTTCAATTAAGCAAAAAGGTTTTCCCTGCGGGGAAAACCTCAGCGTGTCGATAAACCTATCGACACGCTGGCAGACGAGGAAAAAGGAAGGTGAATTTGTCGAACACGAACTCGTCGGCGTATGTGGATACGGTAGAGGACGTGTTCGGCGAAAACAAGCAGAAAAGGCTACAAACTGCAGTTTGTAGCCTTTTTATCCGAGAATTTCTGTTATATAACACCTCATCCGAGTTGCAATTGAGCCCACCTTCTCCACAAGGAGAAGGCTTTATTTTTATTCTCTGCTTGTGGTTGACCGACTTTTTCGATAGTCTGAGGTTTTCCCTGCGGGGAAAACCTTCCTTTATTCCAAGTTCTGAATTTATTTTATAGCTTTTTCTTTCCACTTACCTCTTGCATAGAAGATAGTTGTAATTATTGCACCAAGTACCCACGTAACAAGAAGGGAAATCTGAATGCACTGAGGAATTCCGTGAGGAAGCTCCGGCGTTCTTGTGAGATACGAAATACCGTATGCCACCGGAACACGAATAGCAACTGTTGTTATAAGAGATACCCACATAGGTGTCATTGTATCGCCTGCGCCACGCATAATTCCCGACAATCCCTGTGTAATTGCCATAGCAATATATCCTACCGCAAGAATATTCATAAGGTTACGGCTGTACTCTACAAGTTCCTGAGTTTCTGTAAAAAGACCCATAAGGTGCTTTCCGAAAAGAAGCAACACCGCTGTAATTGTCGCAGAACAAATTACAGCCATAAGAGTGCCCTGTTTTGCACCCTTTGTAACTCTGTCATAAAGGCCTGCACCGACATTCTGTCCGGCATAAGTGGTAAGTGCCATACCAAAAGAGAAATTGGGCATCATAGCAAATCCGTCAACACGCATTACAACAACATTTGCCGCAATAAACTGTGTTCCGAACTGATTTGTAAGCGATTGCACTACTATCATTGCAGATGAGAAAATCATCTGCGTGAGACCCGACGGAATACCGAGTTTTACAATAGTTTTCACATATTTGAAAGCAGGATTTTCGTATCGGTAACCTTTTTTTGTTTCAACCTGCTGACCCTTGGGAAGTATGTATTTTAATCCGAAATCAAAGTGCTGACTTTTCTTTGCGATAATTGCAATTTTTATTAAGCAAAGTATTGATGAAACTGCCTGGGCAATAACAGTTGCAAGGGCAACACCGCCAATACCCATATTGAGTTCTGCCACAAAATAAATGTCAAGAACGATATTTATAACAGTAGCTACCAAAAGGTATATAAGGGTAGAAACAGAATCACCCAAGCCACGGATAATACCGCTTAAGATATTGTAATAACCCATACCTGCAATACCCATAAGGGATATGAAAAGATAATCCTCACATCCGTCAATAATATCAGCAGGGGTATTCAGTGCCTCCAGAATGGGACGTATAAAAGGCGTTGCCACAACCATCATGAATATGCAGGAAATAGCCGTCACTAAAATACAAGTACCGATAGTGCGCGAAAGCTTTTCCCTGTCTTTTGCACCGAAATACTGACTGACCATTATGCTGGCACCTGCAGAAATACCCATAAAGAGCACCAAAAGCATATTAAGTATAGGAAGCGTGCTTCCAACAGATGCAAGAGCACCGTCACCAATGTATTTTCCTACAACAATGCTGTCAACTGTGCTGTAAAGTTGCTGTGCAATGTTTCCGATAAGCATTGGCAGTGTAAACATAAGAATACTCTTCCACGGAGTGCCCTGCGTCATATCCGTGGGAGCAGAAAGCTGTTTTAAATTCATATTTTTACCTCTGTTCCACAAATTTTGCTAGTATATATTATAGCTTTACTTGTCCGTTTTGTCAATGAAAGTAAAAATTTATTCACATTTATAATAGATGCAGATTGTTTTAGCGATATACTCGCTTACGCTCGTAGTAAATTCCTTTATCTCGTTGTCGCAGGCAACATATCGCATCCGTCAAAATATATCGCTGAAAAAAAGACAGATCTCGATATCGAAATCTGTCTTTTTTCTGGCGCTCCCGGCGCGATTCGAACGCGCGGCCTTTCGCTTAGGAGGCGAACGCTCTATCCTACTGAGCTACGGAAGCATACTAATTTGCCGCCCCGAAAATTCGGGACGGCAATCAGTTTTTTAGTCGTTAGCTGCTTTTTTAACAACCTGAACGCCCTTGTAGTAACCGCAATGCTTACATACGATGTGTGCTTTAATAAGCTCACCGCAGTTTGAGCACTTTACCATACCGGGTACTTCAAGTTTCCAATTAGCTCTTCTTTTATCTCTTCTTGCCTTAGAAGTTCTTCTTTTTGGAACTGCCATTTTCTACACCTCTTTACTCAAATTTCTAAAGATGGCGAATCTCGGGTCGTAGACCGTCGTATCGCAATTGCATTCATTTTCATTAAGGTTTATGCCACAACCGGGACATAAGCCCCTGCAATCCTCCCTGCACAGTGTCTGCATAGGGATATTGCCGAATATGCACGCATCGATGCTACCGGAAATATCAATTACGTTACCCTGAACGCTGATACATTCCTCATCAATATCTGAAAAATCATTTTCCATACTTTCAAACAGGTCTGCCTCGAACGCATCCGTAACCAAAACACCGCAACGTGAACATTCTGTGCTGAATTCCCCTGTTATTCTGCCTGATATTTCAAGCGTGCCGCCTATGTTAAGCACCTTGCCAACCACCTTAAGAGGTGATTTGAATTCAAGCGTGCTACCAATATAATCTACTTTACCAAGTGAAACCTCACCCGAAAAGTCTTTTGACGCACCGTCATTTTTAAGAACAGATGCTATGTTTAGCTTCACACCAATCACCTATCCTTCATTGCCATTTTCACAGGCGCTTATATATTATACTATCGTTTTTACGACTTGTCAACAATTATTTTGCCAATCTTTCAGTTTCGATAGCAATCATCATTTCTTCATCAGTGGGAATAACAAGTGTTCTTACACTTGCACCCTCTGCAGAAACGTCGATAGCCTGACCGCGAAGCTTATTCTTTTCAGCGTCAACCTTAATTCCGAGGAATTCAAGACCGGCTGTGATGTCCCATCTTGTCTGGCAGTCGTTTTCACCAACACCTGCAGTAAATACAACTGCATCTACGCCACCCATAGCAGCTGCGTAGCTACCGATGTACTTTTTGATGCCGTAGCAGAACATCTTAAGAGCAGCCTCTGCTCTCTTGTTGCCTTCTGCAGCAGCCGCTGAAAGGTCACGGAAGTCACTTGAAACACCGCTTACACCAAACACACCGCTCTTCTTATTGAGAACTGCGTTGATTTCATCAATAGAAAGGTTTTCCTTTTCCATAAGGAAGGTTACGATAGCGGGGTCGATGTCACCGCTTCTTGTACCCATAAGGATACCTGCAAGGGGTGTAAGGCCCATTGTTGTATCAATTACCTTGCCGTTCTTAACAGCTGCAACTGATGAGCCGTTACCGAGGTGGCAAGTGATGATTTTAACATCTTCAATGTTTTTACCCAGAAGCTCTGCAGCTTTCTGTGATACGTACTTGTGGCTTGTACCGTGGAAGCCGTAGCGACGGATTTTATACTTTTCATAGTATTCGTAAGGAATACCGTAAAGGTAAGCTTCCTCAGGCATTGTCTGATGGAAAGCTGTATCAAATACACCAACCTGAACTACACCGGGCATAACCTTTTCACAAGCTTCGATACCGATTATGTTTGCGGGATTGTGTAAAGGAGCAAGTTCAATACAATCGTTAAGTGCACCCTTAACAGCGTCATCAATAACAACACTGCCGCTGAAGCTTTCACCACCGTGTACAACACGATGACCAACTGCACCGATTTCGCTCATATCAGCGATAACACCGTGATTTTTGTCAACAAGAGCATCAATAACAAGCTTAATTGCTTCTGCATGAGTGGGCATGGGGCTTTCGATTACAACCTTGTCCCCACCCTTGGGAGTATGGTTAAGCTTGCTTCCTTCAAGAGTGATTCTTTCGCAAAGACCTTTAGCCATAACTTCCTTTGTATCCATATCAATAAGCTGATACTTAAGAGATGAACTACCTGCATTAATTACAAGAATTTTCATTATAGTATACTTCCTTTCAGAATTATTTATTATCAATTATAATTATTTATTAGCCTGAGCCTGAACTGCTGTAATAGCAACAACACCAACAATATCATCCGCACTGCATCCACGTGAAAGGTCATTGATAGGCATTGCAATACCCTGTGTAACGGGGCCGTAAGCTTCTGCCTTTGCGAGACGCTGTACAAGCTTATAACCGATGTTACCTGCATCGAGGTCGGGGTAAACAAGTACGTTTGCCTTACCTGCAACGGGTGAACCGGGAGCCTTTGACTCACCAACTGAAGGAACGATAGCTGCGTCAAGCTGAAGCTCACCGTCAACGTTAATTCCGGGGAATGTTTCCTTACAGATTCTTGTAGCTTCAACTACCTTGTCCACATCTGCGTGAGCTGCACTGCCCTTTGTAGAGTGTGAAAGCATTGCAACGTAAGCAGGCTCCTGAACTAAAAGCTCAAAGCTTTCTGCAGAAGATGCTGCGATAGCTGCAAGCTCTTCAGCATTGGGGTTCTGAACAAGACCGCTGTCAGCGAATACGAATGTGCCGTTAGCACCGTACTCGCAGTCCGGAACAACCATAAGGAAGAAAGCTGATACAAGCTTTACACCGGGCTTTGTCTTTATAATCTGAAGAGAAGGACGAAGAGTGTTTGCAGTTGAGTGGCAAGCACCTGATACAACACCGTCTGCATCCCCTGCCTTAACCATAAGGCAAGCGTAGTACATATAGTCACCGAGAACGGTTTCCTTTGCCTGTTCGTAAGTTACACCCTTTGACTTACGAAGCTCAACAAAAAGATTGAGATACTCTTCTGTCTTTTCATAGTTGAAAGGATCGATAATTGTAGCACCTGAAATATCAAGTCCCTTTGAATTTTCTTCAATTTCCTGAGGAGTACCGATAATTACGATGTTAGCGATATCTTCCTTAAGAATTGTAGCTGCCGCTTCCATTGTGCGACGGTCCATTGACTCGGGAAGAACAATAGTCTTCTTGTCTGCTCTTGCCCTTTCTTTTATGGTGTCCAAAAATTTACTCATTTTTATTCCTCCAAAACCTTTATTTTTCTAAATATATAGTATATAATAAAAATATGAAATTTTCAACAACTTTTTCTGAAAAAGCGAGGGATTTTATGAAAATCGGTGCAGTTATAGCAGAATTTAACCCTTTTCACACCGGTCACGGATATCTTATAGAGAAAGTTCGCACAGAATGTGACGAAGTTATAGCGATTATGAGTGGCAATTTTGTTCAAAGGGGCGAGTGTGCAGTTTTCGACAAAGAAGAAAGGACACGCGCAGCGCTTTTGGGCGGAGTTGACCTCGTGCTCGAGCTTCCGGCAGTTTATGCTTTAAGCTCTGCCGAAGGATTTTCTTTTGGTGCTGTTTCCACACTCGTTTCCACGGGAGTCGTTGATGAGTTATGGTTCGGAAGTGAATGTGGCGACATTAATGCACTTTCATCCGTTGCACATTTACTGAATAATGAAACACCTGAATTCAAATCCTCCCTCGAAAAAAATCTGAAAGACGGACTCTCCTTCCCTGCAGCACGGCTTAATGCCCTTAAAGAAACATCCAAAGAGGCTGATATTCTGGCTTTCCCTAACAATATCCTCGCAACGGAATACATAAAAGCACTTGAAAAGCTCGCCTCTGAAATCACTGTCCGCACAGTAAAGAGGATTGGTTCCGGCTACAATGAAACAGACATCAAAGAGAATGTTGCCTCTGCTTCTGCCGTCAGAAAGCTTCTTTATGACAGCACGGATGTTTCTTCTTACACCCAATGCAGCGGCATTGCTACTTTTATGAAAGACTTTGATATGCTGATTGCCGCAAGAGTCAAGGCTGCATCAAAAGAAGAATTATGCTCTGTCCCCGACTGTAACGAAGAGCTTGCCACAAGAATACTTTCCGTAGCAGAGCACAACACTTTCGCAGAAATTGTTGAGGCAGTTTCCTGTAAAAGCTACACTCAAAGCAGAATAAGAAGAATTCTCTGCAATCTTCTTATCGGTAACCGCTTTCACTCTGTTCCGGCGCCTTCCTATATCCGTGTGCTCGGTTTCAACAAAAGGGGCAGTAAAATTTTAAGCAAAATGAAAAGCACCTCCTCATTGCCAATAGCATCAAGGGGTGCTCTCTTAAAAGACGATTCAATTTTCTCTCTTGAATGCCGTGCAACTGATATATATAATCTCGTACGCGGCAAAGAAGGCGGAGAGGAATTTCGACTTGTTCCTGTCAGATTATAGTTTTTGTGCATCTTTTAAAATGCGCTTACAAACACCTACTGAGCCGTAAACAGCCCACATTATGCCAATAATCAGAACAAGTGGCAAAATAAAGGATTTTGTAGCCGGTGAAAAAACGATTTTCCACACGACTGTAAGAATTGTCAGCAAGACAGCAACAACAGAGTAGATGTCGATAAATTTCATATATGTTACAAAAGAAAAAATCTGTTTTGAATTGACCTTTGAATCCTTAATCAATTCATTCATTTCTTTATTGTAACCTACAAGCCGTGATGCAATATAACAATGCTTTATTTTTTCAAGCATTGTCACGGCTTTTTCTCTTATTCTCTGTTCGTTACTGCGGAAATAATCATTAAAAAGTACTCTGTAACTTTTTTGGTCACTTCCGAGTATAATATCAATATTATCACCCTTAATCCACAGATTAGCTTCTGTGGGTTTCATTTTTACCTTGAATTTTTTGCCGTCCTTTTCAGCACGCAGCAAGGTTATTTTGTCTGCATATTTATTGTTGTTGGTGATAACTGCCGTTATTCTTTCACCATTTGCCGCACCGTCACGTCCTGTTTTCGGGACCCTGTTTACGGTGATGTTAATTACAACTAGCATAATTGCCAGAACTACCATAATAAGTGTTAAATCGCCTAACATAATAATATCTCCTTTTGTGTGATAAAGATATTATATATGCTTTTTCCTTTATAATCAAGTAAATTTACTCAATTTTAACAAATCGTGATGCTGCATACCCGATAAGCCCACGATAATTAACGACATACCATTCCTTCCATTGTCCCACCACGGTTAAAGCTGCACCGTCGGGCATTCTTGCAATAACGCGCGATGTAACCGACGGACGACTGCGAAGATTCAACGTACCTGACGACACATCCACAACTCCCCTTCTTATTGGAATTGGCTCAACGAAAGGGATTCCGAAGTATTCGCATAGAGAAAGCACGAGATTTCTTGCAATTTTCCCGATATTATCAATTACCCACTGGGCGTCCTGCCTGTTATCGTGATAACCCAGCTCCAGAAATACAGCAGGTGCTCTGGTCTGAGTTACCTCGCCGATTGACGTTGTCGGCACGGCACGGACCTTTGCCGGAAGCGGATATATGCTTTTCAGATTACGCACAAAAATTTCTGCAGCACGCCTTCCCGAAGTGCTTATCGGAGAATAATACACATCCACACCCCGATAAGTTCCATACTGCGCCTCCGGTGCGGCGTTGGAATGAAGTGCAAGGTGCAGGTCATAGTTACCTCTGTTTGATTCACGAATAGCATCCGCGGCAGTCATTGATGGATTGTTACGGGTGTATCCGATTCCGCTTGAACGCAGATAAGGCTCCATTTCGTCGGCAATCAGATTCATATAATACTCTTCACTGCCGCCTGTTACATACATATTTCCCTCCTGCGTTGATGGACTTAGATATATTACGGGCATATAAACAACTCCTTTTCCTCTTATATACTATTCACATACCCTCAAATTTGACAAAACTGAATTTTTATTGTATAATCCCTTATATTACTTTAAAAAGCGGTGATATAAAATGAAAAAATTAAAGCTGATTTCGGTTTTTCTGATTATTATACTGATGATGCAGATGTGCGCAGTTGCAGCACCGAGAATACCCGTGTATAAGGTTGGAAACGTTCTCTTTTTCCTCGATAAAGCATCCGGCACTATAACAGGATTTGCCGGTGATCCCAGGGATCTTGTTATCCCCACATCGCTGGGTGGATACAATGTTGTTTCAATAGGTACAGGGGCATTTTCCGGCTCAACCACACTGAACACACTTACAATTCCCGACGGCATCAGCACAGTTTCGGCAAATGCATTCGCATCCTGTCCGAATCTTAAATCGGTGACAGTTGCCGCAACCGTGTCTTATATCGGCAGCCGTGCCTTTGCAGACTGCCCTTCCCTTGAAAGTGTATCCTTTGCAGGAATGCCTGCTACCGTAGAGCCAAACGCTTTTGACAATTCCTCCTGGATAACCTCCTCCTCTGCAGATTTGCTGATACTTGGTGACACACTTCTCAGATATAGCGGTGCAGCCGAATCCGTAACCGTTCCGGACGGTGTAAAGAGTATTGCGGCTAATGCATTTGCTTACAATGAGCATATTAAAAGCGTATATCTTCCCGAATCACTTCAAAAAATAGGCGATAATGCTTTTGTTCACTGCTATAACCTTGAGACAATTTCCATTCCTAAAACAGTGTCTCACATCGGAGCAGGTGCCTTTGACGACACAGTATGGATAGCCTCCATGCAGGGAGATACCGTTACTGTAAACGGAATTCTCATCTCATACAGAGGCTCAGAAAGCCACGTTGAAATTCCTGACGGTGTTACTGCTATCGGTGCAGGTGCTTTTATGGCAAACCCATCCTTGTTGAGCGTTCACCTTCCGGAAAGCATAGTATATATTGATGCGATGGCATTCGGTGGTTGTGACAACCTGCTTCTTGTAAATATCCCCGACAGTGTCGAATGGATTGACGAGTATGCCTTTGCCGGTTGCAAAAAAATCACTCTTTATGTGACAAATGGTGCATATTCCTACAGTTATGCAACATATATGGAAGTTCCCTACAGCAGTGAAGTGTATGTCAGTTGTAATGGAAAGAAAGTGTACTTTGACAATGTTGTGCCCGTTATAAAAGATTCCTCAACTTACCTTCCTCTTCGCACACTGATGGAAACTATGGGCTACAAGGTTTCCTGGGAGAAGGAAACAGGGATGATAACCTGCATAAAAGGACGCCGCACGGTAACAATAAGCCCATCGGGTGAAATCACAATCGACGGTGAGGTTTCTCCTACAGTTGCAAAACCAATCAGTATAAACGGTTCAAACATTATTCCGGTAAGAGCAATTGCTGAAGCCGTAGACGCAGAGGTTAACTGGGACAAAAGCACAAGAACAGTAGAAATAATTTATTGATTGATGGAGTCAGACATTAAAACGTCTGACTCCATTTTGACCCGGTAGCCTGTATCATCAGAGGTGAATATTATGCGTAAATTCCTAAAAATCATATTCAGCCGCGTAGTTGTAGGAAGTATTTTGTTGCTTCTGCAGTTATTTGTGATTGCGGCATCCATTCTCAGAATAAACGAATACTTTTTGTATTTTGAGGTTTTTCTTAATATTGTAAGTCTGGTGGTGGTCGTCGTCATCATTAACCGGAACTCAAACCCTATGTATAAGCTCGCATGGATTGTGCCTATACTTATCTTCCCGATGTTTGGCGGTCTTTTATACCTTTTTATTGTCAGCCAGTCTGAGACAAAACGGTTTTTCAGAAGACTTTCAGATATAGAAAAGGACATATTTACATCTTATCCGCAAAACGAAAGCATAAAAACGGAGTTTTCTGAAAAATATCCCCACAGAAAAACTACAGTTAATTTTATTAACAGAGTTTCCGGCGGATGTGTTTATAAAAATTCCGGAGCTGAATATTTTCCTTGCGGAGAAGAAATGCTTCAGTCATTACTTACAGAGCTTGAAAAAGCTGAAAAATATATTTTTCTCGAATTTTTCATTATAAAGCGTGGAAAAATGTGGAACTCGGTACTTGAAATACTTAAGAGAAAAGCTGGCGAAGGCGTGGATGTCCGTGTTATGTATGACGGTATGGGCAGTCTCACAACCCTTCCGATGCACTATCCGAAAGAGCTCAGAAAATTCGGTATAAAATGCAAGGTGTTCAGTCCGTTTACCCCGTTTCTTTCGGCAGTGCAGAATAATCGCGACCATAGAAAAATCCTTGTAATTGACGGCAAGGTTGCGTACACCGGTGGAATCAACCTGTCTGACGAATATATTAACATTGATTATCCCCACGGTCATTGGAAGGATATGGCTGTAAAGGTAAGCGGTGAGGCTGCTTTTGACTTTGCAAGGATGTTCCTGCATCTTTGGTGGCACCAGACAAAAACAACGGAAAGCTTAAAGGACCTTGAGCCGCAAATTTCCTCATCGGAAGGTTTTGACGGTTTCGTTATGCCATACGCTGACATTCCACAGGACGAATATCAGACAGGTGAATTTATTTATCTTGATATAATAAACAAAGCAAAAAAGTACATTCATATTACTACGCCGTATCTTATTCTTGACCACGAAATGGTTGTCGCTCTTACCAATGCGGCAATGTCAGGAGTGGATGTGAAAATTATATGTCCACTCTCCATAGACCACTGGTATGCACGGTCGGTAGCTTTCAGCTACTACAGGGAACTTACTCAGTCCGGTGTAAAAATATATGAATACTCCCCCGGTTTTATCCACGGTAAAACCTTTGTGTCAGACGATGAAGTAGCCGTTGTAGGAAGCATAAATCTTGACTATCGAAGTCTATATCTTCATTTTGAATGTGCAGCGTGGTTTCTTGACAGCCATATCGTGAAGGACGTTGAAAATGACTTTACCGAAACCCTTTCAAAATGCCGCGAAATCACACTGGAAGAATGTAACAAACGTAATCCTGTAAAAAAACTGTTCAGTGCAATGCTGCGTTTATTTGGACCATTAATGTAAAAAATAGTACACTTTGGGGACAGTCCCCAAAGTGTACTATTTTTATCTTTCTTTAAGCATTTCTCTGAATGTTTCAGTGTCGGTTTCTTCGTTCTGCACAGGTTTAATATCAAGGCTGTAATCAAGCATTGATGCCACATCTTCCCTTACGGCTGCATTTGCCACAGGAACGGAAACATCCTTTAAAAGTCCAAGCTCCATTCCTACCATTATATAGCCGTAGGGATATCCACCCTTTTTCTCTGCTTCCTCGCCGTATCCTAAAAGTGATACAAGCATTTTTACAAATTCCTGCACAGTCACATTATTTTGCGGAGAAAATGTAGACTGACTTGTTCCGTCTGTAATACCTGCATTTTTCGCATAAGTGATTTCCTCGTCTGCCCAGTGACCTTTCATATCGGAAAACCCTGTAAATTCGCAAGAAACGTTTCTGTCCAGTCTTTTATGAACTCTTACAAGAAGTGCTACTGCTTCCGCTCTTGTAATATTATCGTTAAGTCGCATATTTCCGTCGGGATCACCCTGCATAATTCCAAGCTTTTTAAGACTTTCTGATGGTTTTTCTCTTTCAGTGAACTTTTCCTCAAATTCCGTATCTTCGGTTAAAGAAGTATATTCTAAAATATCACAATCTGTGTATTCAAAAACGACTTTTTCAAGTTCATTTTTTACAAATGTCATTTTAAGATTATAACTGTTACTGTCTTTCATAGGATATGATAAGAGCCTTTCGCTTTCATATCTGTTTTGATTCAAAAAGTATAATGGAATATTATTTGACAATTTTTCGCCGTCACCGCTTAAAGATGCCTGTTGTTGTACGTAAAATGACGCAGTACCTTTGTTGCCTTTTAAGGTTAGGATATACGTTGAATTATACTTATTTTCCTTGTATCTTTCTAAAATTCCCGACACCGGACTTCCGCCTGAAGCTACTTCCTTGGAAAGGTCGTTTTCTGTATTTTCGGGCATTACACAGCTGAATTTCACAATATCGGTTTTTGTAAATCCGTCGATATTTCCCACAACATCTGCCGTGTTTTCACCATAACATCTGTTGTCAAAGGTCTTGAATCCGTTTTCAGAAGCTTTTAAAAGATAAGCTCTTACTGCGTCTGTATTTTTCAATTCAAAAATCACATCATCGTAGTTTTGCGTCCTTATTCTTACGGCATTTTCAGATAAATCGATATAGGTATGATGCCACTTCCATTTCCCGTTTTCTTTATATTTCAGCTTTATTGTACAAGCATTTTCACCTGCAAATGAATCCGCCTTTTTCCCTGCCTGTACTGACAATTCTTCAAACAGGTTTTCAACAAATTTTTCAAGCTCGTTTGTACTGCTTCCGTTTTCGTATCTGTGCACGGAAGAATGCATTTCATCCTCAGACGACAAGTTTATCTTGATATTGGAATCTTTCTCCATAACCGGAATATTTTCAAGTATGTCATTTTTAATATTTTCAAGATTTATTCCGCCTACAATGACAACCTCATCACCATCTTCATTTTGTGTTATTACGGTTTTATTTTCTTCGGCTCGTTTCTCTTTCAGATATTCTGCATATAATACCGCTTCTTTTTCACAAATTGAAATAAAATCCTCTACAGAATACGCAGTGCCTTTAATGAGTCTGCATTCCTCTGCATCGGTTACGTTAAAAACGGAATCTTCAAAAAATTCATAGGGAATAATGTAATCTTCATTTTCCGTTCTGACAAAAAATGAAAGCATATGCAGTCTTTCAAAAACAGCCATTACGGTAACTTCTGTTATATCTAAAATTTCATTATTTTCAAGATACTTTTCATAAGAATCATCAAATGGTGACTCTACATTCTTAAATGGCGGTAAATCTGTAACGGATGAAACATATTCCCCGTTTTTAAAATGTGCATAATGAACAGAGTCTGAATCAAGCATCGGAATTGCCACATAGTATCTGACAGGTAAATTCCCTTTTGACAGTTCCATATAACTGTTTTCCTCTATAATGTAAATATGCTCTGTGTCTGCATTTTCACCGAGCTCTGATTTTTCCAACGCTGTAAGTATCATATCACCGTACTTGCTTTGCGTTTCTACCTTGGAATCTGTTGCAAAAACAGTGATATTTAAAAGCACTGCAAATAAAACTAAAACCGAAATAAATTTTTTCATACAAAGTCCTCCTTTGTTTTATGTCAATTACAGTATACTCAATCTTTGAGTAAAAGTCAATACTCAATTTTTGAGTATGTTATCCTTTTTATGTACACAATAACACAAAGAGGAAGATAATTATGAATTACAGGGAAAGATTAAAAAGTTTACGGGAAGACAACGACTACACACAGACAGAAATCGGAAGGCTTATCAACAAATCTCAGCAAGGATATAACCATATTGAAACAGGGAGAGCGGAACTCAAAATAGAGGATTTAGCCGTTTTGTGCCAATTCTATAAGGTTTCTGCTGACTATATCATAGGTTTAACGAATGATGTGAAATAACAAATAGTACACTTTGGGGACAGTCCCCAAAGTGTACTATTTTAATTTGGCGGATGTAGTCATCCGCCCCCTACAATAATATTTTAGCAAATGCCAATGAAAGCGCACATCCAAAGGCATAGGAAAAATTGTTCAGAACACACAAATGGAACCGAAGGGAACCCGAAGCTGTATATAGATACAGTGAGAGGTGACATTTGTGCGTAGCAAAACGAATCAATCCGGAATTTGCAATGCAAATTCCTACAGCAAACAGTTATACACACGTTGTTTTAACGCTCAATAAAAGCAGCTTTCTTCAACTTTTTTCGTTTTGCGGTCTGGGCAATTTTAACATGCCGGCTTACAGTTCAAATACCTTCTGCGGATATGAAGTCAGATTCTCGCAGCCGTCCTTTGTAACACGGATAACGTCTTCCATACGAAGTCCCTTTTTATACTTGCCGTTACCAAGGAAAATATCACAGCAGAATGTCATATTCTCTTTAAGAATCCATTCAGAATTGTTTTCAACCCAGGGAGCTTCACCCTCCATAAGACCATTACCGTGACAAGGTCCGTAAAGAAGCCATTCACCAAAGCCTGCCTCTGTGATATTCTTTTCGTAAAGACGAGCAAGCTCACCTGCACAAAGTCCGTCACGGATGTTGTTAAATACGGTATTCTGTCCGATGTAGCCTGCAGCGATAAGCTGTTTTTCTTCTTCGGAAGCTTTGCCGAATATTACAGGGCGTCCGATTGAAGAAGCATAACCCTCGTAACGAGCACCAATCTGCAGGAATGTGAAATCACCGGGCTTGATTTCTTTCTGTCTTGCACGGCTGATTGCCTGGTCACTGCCGTCACCTGTAAGCACCCAAAGAGGATAGCTTTCTCTTTCAGCGCCAAGCTCGTGCATTTTACCGAGTGCAACACCCACAACCTGTGTTTCTGTCATTCCGGGATGAATATTTTCAAGAACATAGTCAAATGTCTTTCTTGTGATTTCAGCAGCCTTACGCATACACTTAAGCTCATTTTCTGTCTTAATCATACGAAGGTCGTTAAGGAGATAGTCGCCTCTTACGATATTTTCTTCCTTAAATACTTCCTTAAGTGCAGAATATACCCCGATTGTCATAAGAGGATAGCCTGCAACGTAGATTTTTTCAGGAATGTCTTTTCCGAGCATTTCCTCAAAAAGTCCTCTGAATGTATCAAGGGGTTTTCCGGGATATTCAGGCTCTGAAGATTCACGGAACGCCTTGAGAAGTCTTACTTCCGGAATTCTTGTACGGTCACTTGCATACGTAAAGCTTTCAGGTCCGATAAGAAGCTTCGGCTCCCCTTCCTGTGCAACAAGGACACCTGCTGTTTCAAAACTAGGCCAGTAGTCTGAAAGATATCTTACATACTGAGGCTCCGCCTCGTTACCGTAAGCAAGGAACAGTTCAATTCCGTCCTGTTTCATTTTTTCCTGAAGCTTTTTAATTCTCCAGCTGAATTCTTCATTGGGTATCATTATTCTTTCCATAGTTATAATTCCTTTCAAATAAGTTCGAAATGTAAAGTTCTTATTCATTCCGCACTTCGCATTTTTAACATCCCGATTAAGGGATAGGAAAAAATGTTCAGAACGGACAAACTGAACCACGGCTCGCCGTGGGTTACCCGAAGGCGTATATAGATACGCCGAGAGGTGAAGTTTGTTCGTAGTTCGTTGGCATCAATATGAAATCCGCAATACTGCGGATTTCTACCACATAAACACCAACTGATTCAGAGCACTTATTTTATGTTTTATGTCTGCCAACGAACGGTATGGGCATTTTTAACATCCCGCTTTCCCGCACAAAAAGTCGGCTGCATTATTAATTAACATAGCATCTATATCTTCCTGACTTATTCCCTCTTCAAGCATTACGGGAACAAGGTTACGGAGCAGATGGTCATATCCCCAACCGCCGTACGACCTAAGAAGCGTCTTAAGACAAACGTCACAGCTTAAAAGAATCTGGTCACGCCAGCCTTCTTCAATAAGCCGTTTGAGAAGACGAATTCTTTCAACGTCGCTGATAAAAAGACCGTAACCGCTGTTACGTGCATCCTTGTCAACGTAGTATTCCTTACCGAAGTTATCAAACTCAACATACACACCCTTTTCCAAAAGACCGTGAATGTAATCAATCTTACCCTCAACATCAATGTGAGATATGCAGATTTTTTCAGGTGCAACGCCTTCTGAAAGAAGTATATCCGCTGCCTCTGTACCGTTTTCAGTCCATGGGTTAATATGTACGTTAATTGCAACGCCTGTCTTTTTCTGTGCAATACCTGCCGCACGGAGAACACGTCTTTCATTATCGTTAAACACTTCGCTGATACCGATTTCACCAATGATGCCTGCTTTTATATCAGTTCCGTCAAGACCTACCTCAACCTCTTTTACGATGGTGTCGGCAATTTCTTCAAGTGTCATTTTGCTGAGCTCCGCCGGATGTGTGGAATACACGTAGTAACCTGCACCTGCAATGATGTTAACGCCTGTATTCTCAGAAATCTTCTTAAGTGCCTTCGGGTCACGTCCGATGCCCTTTGTTGTGGCATCAACAATTGTCTGACCGCCTGCTTTTTTAAAGTAGCTTAGCTCTGTCTGCTGAGTTTCAAAATCCATCATTGTAAGGTTGTCCTTAAGTGCATAAGGGTCACGGTTAAGGACACCAAGATTTTCGATGGCAACCTTTACGCCCTCTGAATTGTCGAAATCCTTGATTTCTCTGGGTGTGTAAAATGCTGAAATGTCAATAAATACGTGTTCGTGGGGACTTGTTACTCCAAGCTCTTCTCTTGAGAGAGGTCCCGTTACGCTCTGTACTTTCATAAAATCATCCTCCTTTGCTTTTATTTTAGTATATATATAGGTATTAATAAATAGGTAATCGCAACTTCAAATTAGTAAATTTAATCTTATTTGTTGACAAAAAGATTTCTTCCCCATTATAATGAAGTCAGGTGATTTTTATGTATAAACCCAAAATTTACGAAAATAACGTACCGGTTTTCACCCGTGAGGATTTTTTTCGCGATAATGAAAGCGTTTATATTCAGCTTTCCGACGAATTCAAGGAATATGTTGGAATAGTGCACAAGCACGAATTTATTGAGATTGTATACATTATTTCAGGCAGGGCAACCCACATTATTGACGGAAAAAGCTATCAGGTGAAAAAAGGTGATATATCTGTCATAAACCGTAAAGAAGAGCATTGCTTTTTCGCAGACGAAGAATATGAGGAAAAATTCATTGCTTACGATTTGATGTTTACCCCCGACTTCCTTAATAACGACATCCTTTCGGGAGAGGATTTCATTGCACTTTCAAAATCATTTCTGTTTTACTCCCTCTTTCCCGATGAAAACGGTTATATACCAAGACTTAACCTTATAGAAAACTGTAATTTCGAGTTCGGAAGCATTTTCGACAAAATATATTATGAATATAAAAACCGCACTGCAGGCTACATTAACCTTATCAGAGTTTACACCGCAGAACTTATCATCAAGATTTTCCGCAAAATAGAAAGCTCGGAAAAAGGGATTCTCTCCAATTCCCAGCGAGAAATAGTTAAAAGTGTGATTGACTATATAAAAACCAACTATAATATCAGTATACGTATGGAAGACATTTCCTCAAAATTGTTCTTTAACAAAAACTACATCGGTAAACTTTTCAAGCAGGAAACGGGAATGCCCGTGTCTGACTTTATTCGTGAAATCCGTATAAACGAAGCGTGCCGTCAGCTTAAGGAAACAGATAAAATAATAACAGATATTGCACCGTCCTGCGGATATAACGATATGAAGTCATTTTATGCAGCTTTTAAGAAAAGTACAGGGATGACACCAAAAGAGTATCGCGAAAAGCACTGTTAACAGTGCTTTTTTTCTTGACATTTTAATCATTTCGGTGTAAAATTGAGAATGATTCTCAAATTATGAGGTGTCTTTATGAAAAACGATTACAAAACAAAGCAAAAGACGGCACTCCTTGATTTATTTATGGAGAATGGTTCCCGCCATATAACTGCGGCAGAAATTGTTGAGAAGCTTTCTGAAAGCGGCACTAAAATCGGTACCGCAACAGTATACCGTCATCTTGACAAATTGGTTTCCGACGGATTTCTGAAAAAATATATTACAGACGGCGGTGCCTGCTACCAGTACGGCGGGGATTGTCACGGAAATCATTTCCATCTTAAATGTACAGAGTGCGGAACACTTTTTCACGTTGACTGCAATTTCCTTGAAAGTCTTGCGCCGCACATTCTCGAGCATCATAAATTCAAAGTTGATAATACCCGCACAGTGATGTACGGATTATGCGAAAAATGCAATCAGTGAGGGTCTTTATGAATAATATACTTACAGTTAAAAACCTTGCCGTTTCCTACGGCAGCAAAACAGTTATAAACGACATAAATTTCACCGTTAGTGAGGACGACTTTCTTGTGATTTTCGGAGTAAACGGAAGTGGCAAAAGCTCGCTTTTAAAAACGCTCCTTTCTTTAAAAGCTCCCTCTATGGGCGAAATCATATTTGAGGGCGGTCTGAAAAAAGAACACATCGGCTATCTTCCCCAGATTACTCCTGAGCAAAAGGACTTTCCCGCATCGGTGTGGGAAGTTGTGCTTACAGGCACTCTCAATAAGCTCGGTATGCGCCCCTTTTACGGAAAAAAAGAAAAGGAGCTTGCAAAAAAGAATATGGAGCTCCTTAATATATATGACCTCAGAAAAGAATGCTTCCGCAGTCTTTCCGGTGGTCAAAAGCAGAGAGTGCTTCTTGCAAGGGCCCTCTCTTCTGCAGGAAAGCTTCTTATTTTAGATGAGCCGGTGTCAGGGCTTGACCCTGTTGCCACAAAGGACTTTTACGATGCGATTTCGCTTATAAACAAAAACGGAATCTGTATAATTATGGTATCGCACGATACAGCCGCAGTTCTTCCGCTTGCAAAGCACGTTCTTGATATAGGCAATCATACTGCTCAGTTTTTCGGCACTGCGCAGGAGTACCGAAATATTCATTCCGGAAAGGATTTATAAAATGGATACAATTATCACATTATTTTCATATCCGTTTCTGACAAGGGCACTTATAGTCGGGCTTATGGTAAGTCTATGTGCCTCTATGCTTGGAGTTAACCTTGTGCTTAAACGTTACAGTATGATTGGTGACGGCTTAAGTCACGTTTCTTTCGGTGCGCTTGCAGTTGCCGCCTCTCTGAACATGGCTCCGCTTGCGGTGTCGGTTCCGGTTGTTATTCTGGCAGCATTTTTCATGCTTCGCCTTACAGAAAAAAGCACCATCGGCGGCGACAGTGCGATAGCAATTTTTTCATCTGCGGCTCTTGCTGCAGGCATAATTGTAACAAGCCTTCCCGGTGGAATTAAGATTGATGTCCGTAACTATATGTTTGGAAGTATACTTTCCATGAGTGAAAGCGATGTTACGGTAAGTGTTATTCTTTCCGCAATAGTTATACTCGTATATATTCTTTTTTATAACAGAATTTTCGCAATTACTTTTGACGAGAGCTTCAGTCGTGCAACCGGCGTCAGGGTTGATATTTATAATATGACTCTGGCGGCACTTACTGCAGTTACAATAGTTCTGGGAATGCGCATAATGGGCGCACTTTTGATTTCAAGTCTGATTATTTTCCCTGCACTCAGTGCTATGCGTATATGCAAATACTTTAAAAAAGTTATTGTTTTAAGTGCAATAATCAGCGCGTGCTGTTTTCTTATGGGACTTATTTTATCGTATATTCTTGAAATTCCCGTAGGAGCCAGCGTTGTTGCCGCAAATTTTGTAATTTTTGTCATTTGCTATCTTTTTTCAGCAATAAAGAGTTGCGAAAAATGAAAATTTATGTATTATATTTAAATTTTTAATAAATTCACTTGTAAAAAATGTTTTGTTATTGTATAATAATCGAGTATCAAGAATGAAAGGTTGTTTTTGGGATGGAATCCAGCAAGTGGAGAAGTTTTTTCTCTTATTATAAATGGCATTTGATTTTTCTTTTACTTGTAATAGTATGCATATCTTTCATCCTCGGCAGTGTATCGACTTCATACGAAGTAGACTTGTATATAGGCTATGTCGGACTTGAGTCCGGCTTTATGAAGCAGCAGGAGTTTGAGGATAGTAAGGGTGATTTTGAAAAGCTCCTTAAAGATGCTACTGAAGACGGAGCCAGACATTCAGCAATCAACGTAGTCAATGTTAATAAAGAGAAGGAAGCTTTGAAAATTCTTCAGCAGATGATAGAAACAGAAGATTATCACATCTACATCGCTCCTAAGGACACATTTTTGAAGCACCCTGATAAGAATAATTTTGCAAAACTGCTGGAACCTGATTCAAACGTTGAAAGGCTGACGGACGACAGCGGTCGTATCTATGCAATATCTCTTGCCGGTAACACCTATATAGAGAGACTCGGGCTTCGTGATCCCTCCGACTTTTATATTGCGGCGGCATCCTTTGGTAAAGAGGAACTGACTGACTTTGAAAAGAACGGGATTAATATAACAAATTACATTGTTGAAAGCAGAAAGAAATTCAACAAATAAGAAAGGAAGATTTTTATGTTAACAGCTTACGCAGCAGGATCAGCTCCGGCACCCACAGGTTCTTCAGGCGGAATAGGAATGATTATCTACCTTGTAGCAATGGTAGCAATTTTCTATTTCATACTTATTCGCCCCCAGAAAAAGCGTCAGCGTCAGATGCAGAATATGCTCGACGCTATGCAGAAAGGCGACGAAATTGTAACAATCGGCGGAATTATGGGTAAGGTTTTTGACATCAGACAGGACTGCGTTATCATCACAACAAGCGCAGATGAAACTAAGATGAAATTTGAAAAAAGTGCCATCTCTAAAGTGCTCACAGTTCACGATGATTTTGACGAGCCGGTAGAAAAGCCAAAAAAAGGACTTTTCAAGAAAAACAATGAAGAGTAATTGAATAAAACAGGACATCTCCGAATAGTATTATTCGGAGGTGTTTTTTTATGGGTATATCTGTAGCTTTTAAGCGATACATACTGCCGTTTCTCATTGCTTTCTTTCTGACTTTTATTTTGTCCGGGCTGCTCTGTCTAATGTTTTCACTGTTTAATCCGCCCTTTGCCGTAAATGATTTTATAAACAGATATATGTACTGCATCTGTACAGCTATAAGTGCATTCTTTGCAGCCAGGATGTCAGGCAGGAACGGACTTATTACAGGTATAGTCAGTGGAAATATAAGCACGCTGCTTCTTATACTTTTCGGAATGATTATACTAAAAAATTCTTTTCCCTATGAAGCTTTGCTGAAGTTGGTTATTCTCAGTTCTGTTTTTGGCGGTATTTTCGGAGTAGTCGGACTGAACTTCAAAAAATAAAAGGGGCTATACCCCTTTTATTTTTTGAAGTATTTTTCTGTAAGTTCCTTCACTTTGTTACCTAAAAGAACTACCGAAACAACATTCGGTATTGCCATAAATGCATTTATTACTTCAGATATGCTCCATACTGTTTCTAGCTTGCTTACTGCCCCTATAAATACAAAAGCAACATACAAAATCCGATAACACTCTATTGCTTTTTCTGATTTTTTGCAGAGGTATCCGATGCACGCTTCACCATAGTATCCCCAACCAAAAATTGACGACAGTGCAAAAAGAATTGTTGATGCCCCTACCCCGATTCTGCCAAAGTTTCCGAAAAATACCTCTTTACCTCCAATTCTGCTTGTTATTACACAAAGTGCCGTGAGAGTGCAAATTATCATTGTAGTGAAAAACACTTCAAATATTCCCCAAAAGCCTTGCTCACACGGAGACGCTGCATCTGCCGCACCGTGTGCCATTGGCGCGCTGCCAAGACCTGCTTCGTTAGAAAAAATTCCTCTTGAAAATCCATACTGAAGTGCACCTCCTGCAATTGCCCGGGGCAAGAAAGCTTCTTTAAAAATCATCTGTATAGCAGAGGGAATTTTTCCGCAATTTATGAAAAGTACCGTAAGTGCAAAAATGATATAAAAGCCTGCCATAAAAGGCACTAACTTTTCGTTTACTCTTGCAATAAGACTGACTCCTCCGAAAATTACAAAGCTTACTAATACGCAAAGCACGGTGCCGGTTATCCATACTGAAATTCCCGCCACCCCTTCAAGCACATCTGAAATGGCGTTTGACTGCACCGTATTTCCGATACCAAAACTTGCAATAACGGTAAACACCGAAAATATTACTGCAAGCCACCTTTTCCCTATTCCTTTTTCTATGTAAAACATCGGTCCTCCGAAATATTTACCTGAGGTCGTTTTTTCGCGATAGTGCTGTGCAAGAACAATCTCTGAATACTTTGTTGCCATACCAAAAAATGCGCTTACCCACATCCAGAAAACCGTGCCTGCTCCTCCCAGAGCAATTGCCGTTATAATTCCGGCAATGCTTCCCGTACCGATAGTACCTGCAAGAGCAGTTGACATTGCCTGAAAAGGACTTATGCCCTTTGATGCTTTATTTTTTTGTTTTCCAAATACACTTAAAACTGTATTCTTCAGCATAAATCCGAATTTATGCACTTGTATAAATCCCGTTTTAAAGGATAGATATATCCCGGACAAAAGAAGTATCGGCACCATTATTTTGCCCCATAGCACCGCATTGAAATCAGTTAAAAAAGCCAAAAAAACACCCCCTTTATATTTTATAAAGAGGGTGCAGTTTTATGAAGTTTATTTTGTGTTTTCTTCAAGATAGTTTACAAAGTTTACAAGTCCGTCAACCATTTCGTTACAGACCTTTTCACCAAGCTCCGCTGTAGCTTTTTCGGGAAATCCCATAACGCCGACTTCAATTTCATCACGTTGCCCGACTTTTTCAACAATAAATGGATGGTCAAGGGGCTTTTCCCTCTTTTCAAACCAATCCTGATCACTTCTCATCATCCTTGAAGTGTATTCATCATCCATAGCCAGATTTTCCATCTGTACAAGCTCAGGCTTCCAGTACATCATAAGAGATGTTTCTATAAGTCCTGCATGGAAATCATGCTCCGGCTCCATTGCAAAGCCGTCAAGCCATGTTTTTGACAAATCCCAGCATTCAACAAGAGAAAGGGTTATTTTCTTTGCACACTCTTCATCACGTCTTAAAAGCATCTGAAGCGTGTTTTTAAGTGCCGCTTTGTTATCCGTTCCTGCGTGACCGAGAAGAACAACAATGTTCTTAAAGCCTATTCTTACAAATTCACTGCAGATTTCTGAAATAAGAAGTCCGAAAGTGTTCGGACTGACATTAACCGTTCCGGGAAGCGTGCCTCCTGAAAAGCAGTAATTAACCGACGGAGCAACAACCGCATTAAGCCTTTCCCCCGCTTTTTTTGTAAGCTCAACAGAATTATGAATATCTGTGCTGAGGGGAAGATGATATCCGTGCTGCTCCACTACACCTACGGGAATAATAACGGTATGAGTTTTTTCCATAGCGATGCGCATATCACGCACGCTCATTTCTTCCATATAAAAAGCCATTTAATCATTCTCCTTATTCAAAATATGAAAGGTCCGGCATCTTGAACATCTTTCCGTTATGTTTTGCAGAGATGTCTGCATAAATTCCCGGAAGAGAGATATTAATACCGAATTCAATGTCTAGGGGTGGATTAGTATTGTTCACGATACAGTTCACAAATGCTTCCATCATCTTGGGGTCTGCACCTCCGTGACCGCCCTCCCCTGCACCGGGATACCCTGCACCAACGGGGATTTCAATAGCGGTCTTCGTATTGGGAATTGAATCAAGATGTGCGTGTGTATCGTTATCCTTGAAGCCTTTCCATACCTGTGTTTCAAGAGAACCCTTTGAGCCATACATAGTATAGCCGTGGCCCGTATGGTGATGTACACCGAAGCCAACGTAAATCTTTATAAGAGTGCCCTTCTTTGTTTTAATCATCGCAACACCGTCGGGAGGTGCTGGGTGGCAGTCTTGGATTGGATTAATTCCCGGATGGAAACCTGTTATTTCATCACAAGTGTCACTAAGTATGTAAAGAAGAGGCCCCAGGTCGTGGGTAAGATATGTTATTGAAGAAAGATATGAACGCCATGTAATTTCCCTTTCGGGACTGAGGTGCAGGTGTGAATGAAGATAATCTGCCTCTGCAAATACAACCTGACCGAGAAGACCGTCCTCGTACATTTTCTTCCATGTATCGGCAAATGCCCAGTAGCAGCAGTTTTCCGCAACCATAAATTTCTGATTGGGATTAGCCTTTACTGCACGGTAAAGCTTTCTTGCATCATCCTCGCTTGCAATATTGGGGATTTCGCAAAGAACGTGCTTTCCTGCATTAAGACAGTCCACTGAAATATCTGCGTGACTTGAAACGTGTGTTGCAACAATAACTGCCTCAACGTCACTTTCAAGAAGCTTATCATATGAATCAAAACATTTTACACCTGTTATTTTCTTTTCATTCTCAAGCATATCCTTACATTTCTGTAGATTTACAGGATCTTTATCGCAAACTGCGTATGCTTCTACATTGGGATTATCTACAAGAACAGAAAAAAGGTATCTGCCCCTTGAACCTGTACCGATAACTCCAACCTTTATTTTTTTATCCATAACAAAACCGCCCTTCAACTCTATTTGGCTTTATGAGTTAATTATAGGCGGTTTTTATAATTAATTCTACAATTTTATTCGGGAAAACATAAATTATATTTTGTTTTTTTATATTCGCTGGGTGTTTTCCCCGTAATTTTTTTAAATGCTTTATTGAAATTTGCCGCATTATTGAATCCGCACATCTCGGAAATTTCGGTGATATTATATTTTGATTTTTCCGTTACAAGATAGCTTATGGCAAGTTCAATTCTCATATGCAGGATATACTCCCACACTGTTTTTCCCGTAACACGCTTAAAAGTTGTGGAATAATAGGTCTTATTCATATTGGCAACTGCGGCAAGCTCCTCCAGAGTAATACTCTGATTGAGGTTGCGGTTTATATAAATCATCGTCTTTTCAATAGCGGCATTACGCCCCTTCGTTTCCTCATTCATACCGTGGGTGGTTTCATCGTAATACTTTAACAGAAGAGCGTAAACAAGAATCATCTGAGCACGGACAACGTGGTGTGAAAGCTTCTCACCGCACTCAAATTCATCCTTCATATTCAAAAGAGCTTCCCTGATTTTCTCCGCACCGCGGGAATTTCTTATTATACACTCGCTATTGTGCAGTTTTATAAAAAGTCTGTCAAGGTCATTATGGTTAAACACTACAAATTCTTCATTTATAAACCCGCGGATATCAAATTCAATGGTGAGAGTGTCAATTCCTTCTTTCGGGTCAACAAAATATAGTTGATGTGCCTGCATACTGTCAAAAACCAGAATATCTCCTTCTTTGACGTCAAAAAATTTCTCATACCCTGTTCTTATACTACCGTTTCCCCGAAGGATGAGACTTATCTGCATTTTGGGATGATATTCGGGATGAGAGACTTCTTGCCTGTCCTTTTTTACAGAAAGAGTAAGTATCACACGGTCTCCCGGATATTCAAAAAGCTGATATGTTTTCTCCGTCATAAAAAATTCTCCCTTTTCTAAAATCCAAATATAATTTAACACAGGCAACTAAAAAAAGCAAGATTCTCCAAAGAAAATCTTGCTTTTTAAATTACTTTATAAAGAATTCAAATGTAACTTTCTTATCGTTAAACTGATATTTTTCCATAAGCTGAGGACCGCAGGATCCGGAGCCTATACCTGAATTCTTGTAATCAATACGCACAATGGTGTGCCCGTCTTTTTCAAGCTCGTCAGTGTGTTGTGCTTTGTATATTGCTTCCGGACTGTAATGGGAAACATTGAATTCAAACTCTCCGTCCGTAAAGAATGTAAGTGCATCCTTAATTTTAAGAAGCTTTGTCTTTGTATGGTTTCCGTGTTCCTGAGGCATTACGTATGGAACGTATTCCTTATCGGCACTGCTTTCATACATACCCATTTTTGCGTGACGGCAAAGGTCAACATAGTTTTCACTCTCACCCATACCGTAATAGGTAAACTTATCAAAATTTTCGGGAAGTCTTACTTCAAAGCCGAATCTTGGAAGCCATGTTACCGTTTCGTCAATATCACCGTCAAGGCTTACACCGATAACGCCACCACTATACATAGTATATTTAACACTAAAGTGCATTATTGGGCGTCTGCTCTGACCTGAAAGGTTACCCTTTACCTCGATTACGTTGCCGTTTAATTCACAAGAGTAAATCTTTGTCCATAGCACGTCAATATTTTCTGCAAGGGCTCTTGGAACTCTTATCCATTCCATCCATTTATTACGTTCATTGTCCGTTATTGCACGCATAAAGGACATTTTAACAGGGGTGTCAATCACTGTTTTTCCGTTAATTACGGCATTTACAACTGTACCATACTTTTTAGAGAATGTGTAGCAAAAGCCATCGCCTGAAAATATGATATTCTTTCCGTCATCTGTAATCTGTGAAGACGATGCAGGAAGAAATTCGTTTTTCGCTATATCCGATGTGAGGGGATGCTGGGTAAAGCCCACATCGTTACCGTCCTTATCATAAAGAGTGCAGGTAAGGAAGTTTCCGTACTTACAATCCTTGTCAACTTCATAAGAAAGACTGATGTCCTCTGTTCCTTTCGGCAAAACATCAAGAGTGTATTCTTCTTTATTTACTATCATGCCGTCATGTTCCCATGCGAGAACAAGCTTGTATTCGTTAAGGTTTGTAAAATCATAGAGATTTTTAACGGTAAGTATGTTTCCGTTAAGCTCTGCATCAAAATACTGATATGCCTTCTTCATTTCATAAGAGCCGGATTTAAGGGATCTGTCAGGGAATACAACACCGTCACTGCAAAAGTTTCCGTCGTGGACTTTTTCACCAAAGTCGCCACCGTACTTATACACACCGTCAACTTCAACTGCGTGGTCTGCCCATTCCCATACACATCCACCTACAAGACAGGGATACTTGTAGAAAACTTCCCAATAATCACATATATCCCCGGGGCCGTTGCCCATTGCGTGAACATATTCACAAAGGAAGAATGGAGTCTTGTTTTTATCGGAAAGAGCGTATTCTTCCGAAAACTCAACAGGGGTATACATCCTTGAATACATATCAGTGCCCTTGTAATCGGGGGCAAGCCTTGATGCATCCTCACAATGGATGAGACGGGTGTTGTCACGTTTTTTCGTCCATTCAATCTTTGCAATGTCATTTGGTCCGAATCCCGATTCATTACCTGTTGACCAGGAGAAAACAGAAGGATGATTTTTATCACGTTCAACCGTTCTTATCATTCTGTCAAGATACGCTTCCTTCCATTCGGGTTTATTGCAAAGCCAGATTTCATTCTCACAGTCATAATCACAAGGAGTAGCAGGATTTCTGTACGCAATTCCGTGGATTTCATGGTCAGCCTCTACCATTACGTAAAAGCCAAGCTCGTCGCACATATTAAGGAACTCCGGATGCGGCGGGTAGTGTGATGTACGTATTGTATTTACGTTTAACTTTTTCATCTGCTTAAGGTCGTAAAGCATAGCTTCCCTTGACATTGTCCAGCCTGTTTTCGGATGTGTGTCGTGATGATTTACACCTTTAAGCTTGACGGAAACTCCGTTTATAAGAAGCTCACCTTTCTCGGAAATTTCTATTTTACGGAAACCGACTTTCTGCCGTATAACCTCATCACGGTAGGTAAAAACAAGCTCATAAAGATACGGCTTTTCCGCATTCCATAACGCAGGGTTTTCAACTGTTATTTCCGCATAATCCATTGCGGAAACCGACGCAATTTTCTCCCCTTTGTCAAAAAGGGAGATTTCTGCAATTCCTTCAAAATCAATCAGGATTTTATTTTTGTCTGTCTTTATGAAAATATCTTTTATATGGCCGTCAGGTCTTGAAAGCATATACACATCGCGGAAAATACCGTGGAAGCGGAACTGATCCTGATCTTCAAGATAGCTTCCCGCACACCACTTGTACACTTTAGCCGTCAGTGTATTCTTTCCTTCTGCCACAAAGTCTGTTACATCAAATTCACTCTGCAGTCTGCTGCCGCTGTCACTTCCAACATAGTTTCCGTTTATGTACAAATCAAAATACGCAGACACACCCTCAAAAACAATATAGTGCTTTTTTGTTGTGTCGCTGATTTCAAAATCACGTCTGTAAACTCCGCAGGGATTGTCGTCAGGCACATAAGGTGGGTCTACCGGGAAAGGATAGTTTGAATTTGTGTAATGGGGCGCTTCACATCCGTGGAGCTCCCAACAGGAGGGAACGGGAATCTTCCCCCATTTTTGCTCATTAAGGTCAGCCTCTTCCTCGCAGGCATAGAATTTAAAATCCCACACGCCATTAAGGTCTGTTTTTCCATTTTCGGGAATATAGTATGCACGCTGGGGGAGAGCGTTTACTCTGATATTTTTCAAGTCTTCGTATTTTCGCATAATTCTACCTCCTGTTTGACATTTAGGAATTATTATAGTATAATTTTATTACATATTATTATCATTTTCAACATAAATATATTACATTTTATATAATTATATTTCAGGTGTTATTATGAAAACAAAAATTTACAGCGATACTCTTCCACCGCTTCCCCTTTATCCGTCAACTATTGCACTGAATTTCAATCAGCCGGGAATCTCCAGACCTTGCGGCTATCCTTTTGACGAGGTTTTTGTCGTAAAATCCGGCAGTGGTGTTCTGCATATCGGAGAAGAAGTCTTTACACTTCAGAAAAACGATATGTTTTATCTTTATGGGAATACTCCCCATGCATACTATCCTCTGGAAGACGGTCTTTCAACTGATTTTCTTTCTTTTTTCGGAAACAGTAATGATAGCATACGGGAATATTACGGTCTTGGTAATTACGGAATATACAAGAATAAAAGTTCAGGCTCTTTTGTTTCAGAGCTTTTAAAGCTGTTTGAAAATTTTGACTCTACACACGAACTTTCGACTCTTTCTGCTATGACATACTCTGCCGTAATAGCTTTTTTTGACGAAGCACATAAAAAAGAATACACCCCCATAGAAAAGGTGTATAACTATCTGGAGGCGAATTATTCAAAGCCTGTCACTCTGGAAAATTTGCTTACATTTTATCCTTATTCCAAAACAAAGCTGTGCACTGAATTTAAGGGAGTCTACGGTAAAAGTATTTTTGATGTACTTACAGAAATCCGTATTACCCACGCACATAAAATGCTTTCTCTCAACCCACACATTGCATTAAAAAACATCGCCGAAGCATCAGGCTTTGGCGATGTAAGCTACTTTTGTAAAACTTATAAAAAGCTACTGGGAACAACTCCTAAAAGCTCATATCTTCGGGAAAGGGAGCTATGATAACCATTTTCTTTTTCGTTTCGGGATGTGTGAATTCAAGCTTTCTGCAGTGAAGACGTGCTCTTTCTCCCTTTTGCGGTGCACCGTACATACTGTCACCGTATATGGGACAGCCGATGTATGAAAGATGCACACGTATCTGATGTGTTCTGCCTGTTTTAGGATAAAGTCTTAAAGCAGAAAGCTCTCTTTTTTTTATAACTTCATATTCCGTTAAAGCAGGTTTTCCGTTTTGTGAAACCTTTCTTTTTATCCCGGTATCACGGTCAATGGGGGCATCAATTACTCCTGTTTCCTTTTCAGGGCAACCGTTTACAACGGCAATATACTCTTTTTGTATGTTGCCGTTTTTCATTTCCTCGGTAAGGATTTTTGCCGTGTGGGGATTTTTAGATGCGAGCACAACCCCCGATGTGTCACGGTCAAGCCGTGTTATTATATGTATGCCTGCACCCTCACCAAGATAATTTTTAAGTCCGTTTGCAAGAGTGTCCGACACGTGATTTTTTGACGGATGCACCGGCATATTATAAGGCTTATTTACTGCAATTATATCATCATCCTCAAACAGTATTTCAAGGGGAATTTCTACACTCTCTATGCCATTTTCCTTATCCTTAACTGTCACGGAAAGGGTATCCCCCTCTTTAACTCGTGCAATCACCCTTTCACTTTGTCCGTTAAGGGTGACTGCACCCTCCGTTCTTTTGAGTTTTGCAATAAGCGAACGTGAAAACTGCAGTTCTTTTTCAAGGATTGATTCAATTTTTCTGCCGGATAACTCTGGAGTTATCTCAATTTTGATTATTTTCATTGTTTAACAATTCTCTTTCAATAAGGTCAATCGTTATTCCCGTGTTAAGCTTTATTGCATCAATGGGATAAATATCTTTTATATAGCCGTTATAAAATCGTTCCATAAACCAGTCTGCGATTTTTTCTTTCGGAGTATTTTCTTTCAGCATTGATACAATTTTTTCCGCCACTTCCACAGCAGACTCGCGAGACTTTTTAAGATATACTTTTGTCGCATCCTTATCTATAATTCCGTAGTGAGGAATAAGGACATTTTCTATATCAAGCTTATTTACTCTGTCAATGGAATCAAGTGCCATTTCATATCCTACAAGGTATGACGGAACAACATCGTCCGTACCGTTATATACACCTATGGATTCACACCCAAGCAGGAGCTTTTTCTTTTTGCAGTAATATCCCACGGAGCATTTTGTGTGCCCCGGCAGGCTCAGCACCTGAAATTCCATCTCCCCCGCCTTTATTATATCACCGTCTTTTGCGGCAATATCAACAGAAAGCTCGTCAATTAAATCCTCGTACTCTTCTACACCGCACTTTTTTGCAAATTTTCCGTCCAAATCACGCATAACTGCCTTTGCGGAAGACTTTGCAAATATCTTTGCAGCATATTCCCCGGCAACAACCTTTGCATTTTTCCAATATTTCTTTGCATAAACTGAGCCAAGTGCGTGGTCATAGTGGGAATGAGTAAGAAATATATAGTCAAGCTCTCTTTCCCCAAGAATCTCTTTAATTTTATCCGCTACCCTATACCCCGTAAACGCAAATCCCGAGTCGTACATAATGGCAGTTTTTCCGTCATCAATCAAAAACGCACTGTCCCCCGGAAGGGCACGCACATCTGTTATTTTTATGTTTTTCATTTTATTATGTTTAATTCCTCTCCGTTATTAAAATATCTATTTCATCAACCCGGCATAATGTATTGAGATATTTTTTTCCTATTTTACTTTCATCGCACAAAAGCACACTTTTTTTAGAGTTTTTTATCATTATTCTGCGAATCGAATTTTCAAAGATAGAGTTATCAGTAGCAATATCATCACAAAAACCTCTACAGGAAAAAAATGCAATATCTGCATTGTATCTTCCAATCACAGACTCAGCATCTGTTCCTATATACGAAAAGGATTCTCCGGCAAGCTCTCCTCCGCTGCATATCGTCTTTATTCCCATAGTTGCTGCATCAATAGCTGTTTTTGCCCCGCAGGTAATAACCACAATATTCTTAAACTGCTGAAGATAAAAAAGTATATAATGTGCCGAAGTTGAGCCGTCGAGCATAATTACGTCTCCGTCTTTCACATATTGAGACGCCCTGCGTGCCATTTCTCTTTTTGCTTCATTGTTTTCCATATTGCGCACAAAAAGCGGAATGCGCTGATCTGCATACTTTACTTTGAGCTTTACTATTCCCCGTCGGCACTCCACAAGTTCTTTTTCCTTAAGTTTTATAATATCACGCCTTACAGTGGGTTCGCTGACAAAAAGCTTTTCAGATAGTTCTTTAACAGTATGCTCCCTCTCTGACAAAAGATTTATATACTTGTTTTCTCTGTTATATGAAGACATTTTATCATCACCCAATCAAATATTATCACCATTATAATCATTTTTTGATTATTTTGTCAATATTATTTTTGCATATTGATTATATCAAATTAAATATGCTATACTTTTTTTGGTGATAAGACTATGAATTTTAATATATTTGATGAAAAAATCTGCTCTTGCGGGAAGTTTCATACAGCGAATCTCAAAAACGTAATTACAGGAAATAATGCCCTTACCGCACTTCCTCATGAAATAGGAAAACTTGGGGTGAAAAAAGTTTTCCTGATGTCCGATATTAATACAGACCGCGTTGCAGGCTCTGTTGTACGTTCACTTCTTGAAGAAAACAAAATTTCCTACAGTGAATATATTTTTTCTGAAAGTCACGTTATCCCGGATGAACATTCCGTAGGTTCTGCATGTATGCACTTTGATAAGGAATGTGACTGCCTTGTCGTTATCGGCTCCGGGGTTCTTAACGACGTAGGGAAAATACTATCCGCAACGGCAAAGATTCCTTACATAATAATTGGCACTGCTCCCTCTATGGATGGTTACGCTTCTGACACTTCCTCTATGGAAATGGATGGGGTGAAAATATCGCTTTTTTCAAAGTGTCCCGACGTGATAATCGGCGATACGGACATTCTTAAAACCGCACCTGACAGAATGCTTCTCGCAGGACTTGGAGATATGATTGCAAAATATGTAAGCGTGTGTGAATGGCGTATATCCCACGAAATAAATGGCGAATACTACTGCGAAAAAGTTGCCGAGCTTGTACGTGATTCTCTCATAAAATGTGTCTCAAATCCTGAAGGTTTACTTAAAAGAGACGATAAATCAATACAAAACGTATTCGAAGGACTTGTAATGAGTGGGCTTGCAATGAAATTTGCAGGAGTATCAAGACCTGCGTCCGGTGTGGAACATTACTTTTCACATATTTGGGATATGCGCTCTCTTGAAAAAGGAACGCCATCAGACTTACATGGTATACAGTGCGCTATAGGCACGTTATATTCCATCAGGCTGTACGAAAGACTCTCAACCATTATTCCCGACAAAACTCATGCTCTTGAAAGCGTAAAGAACTTCAGCTACACAAAGTGGTGCGAAACGCTGGATGAACACCTCGGTAAAAGCGCAAAAACGCTTATTGCCCTTGAGGAAAATGAAAAAAAGTTTGATGTAGAAAAGCACAAAATACGACTTCAGACTATTATAGAAAAATGGGATACAATTCTTAATATAGTTAAGGAAGAGCTTCCTTCATCTGCCGAAATCCTTGAACTGATGACTTCTCTTAACATGCCCGTTTCCTGCAGTGACATCGGTATTTCAGAGGATACACTAAAAACCACATTCAAAGTAACAAAGGACATACGGAACAAGTACATCATTTCCCACCTTGCCTGGGATCTTGGTCTGCTTGATTATCTCAGTGAGATTTTATAAGGAAAGCATTATGAAATTGAAAGACAAAAAACTGTTTCTTCTTGATATGGACGGAACTATATACCTTGACAACAATCTTTTTGACGGAACGCTGGATTTTCTTGACTATGTAAAAAAAATCGGCGGCAGATATATGTTTGTCACAAATAACTCATCTAAAAGCGTTGATAAATATGTAGAAAAGCTTGCCTCTCTGGGGATAAAATCGGACGAGCTGGACTTTTTCACCTCAACAGATGCGACAATTGAGTATTTGAAGGATAAGCATTACAAAAAAATATATGCCTTTGGAACAAGCTCTTTTGTTGCACAGCTTAATGGCGCAGGCTACAATATAACAACCGAGCTTTCCGATGACATAGATTGTTTATGTATGGGCTTTGATACAGAGCTTACTTTTAAGAAGCTTGAGGATGCGTGTATTCTGTTAAACCGGGGAGTGGATTACATTGCCACCAATCCCGATTGGGTGTGCCCTACATGGTATGGCTCTGTTCCTGATTGCGGTTCAATTGCACAGATTTTACATACAGCAACAGGTCGTATGCCCCGTTTTATCGGAAAGCCACAGCCGGAAATGCTTCTTCTGGCTACACAAAAGGCAGGCTTTGACAAAAAAGATGCCGTTATGATTGGCGACAGGCTCTATACAGATATAAAAAGCGGTATTAATGCCGGCATCGACACAATTTTTGTTCTATCTGGAGAAGGAACACTTGAAGACCTGAAAAAAAGTGAGGAAAAACCTACCTACGTATTTGATAACATACAGAAAGTTTATGAAAGCATAAGAAGGTCAGGACTATAATAGTCCTGACCTTCTTAGCTTTTTGCAAAATATTCTGATAATTCACAGTATTTTCCGTACATTAACAGCGGTTTTTCCGTCATCAATCAAAAACGCACTGTCCCCGGGAACAGCCCGCACATCTGTTATTTTTATGTTTTTCATTTTATTCACCTGTATAAGTAAACCTCAAAATCTCTTTACCGTTAACTTCTACCTTTTCATTCCACATAGAAAGAGGTCTTACCCACAGTTTCTCTTCACCATATAGAGCTTTATACACAACCATTTCTTCCTCTGTTTCGGAATGGGTTGCAATATCAACTACAAGATATTCATTTCCTTTATAATGGCGGTATTTTCCACCGATAATTATATCCATATTACTGTAACCTCATATTATGCATTGAGCTCTTTCTCACTGCAAAGAGACATACAACGTGAGCTATAATAACTACTACCCACGAAATAGGCCAACAAACAAAAAGCATCCCCGGAGTGTGACTTAACGGAAGAATAAACTGCACCCATAAAACTCTTAGTCCGCAGGCACCAACAAGGCTGTTCACCATACCCATATTTGAATGACCGATTCCGCGAAGAGCGCCTGCAAGAATTTCCATAATTCCGCACAGGAAATACGGAATACCGAGATAATATATTTTTGTTATTCCGAAATCAATGGCTTCCTTCGAATCTGTAATGTAAATTCCAAGAAGAGGCTTTGCAAAAACAGCTGTAAGTAATCCAATCGAAAAACCTACAATAATAACACTCGCTATACAAATCCATATTGTTTTGTAGATGCGTTTTTCATCCTTTGCCCCGTAGTTCTGACTTACACTTGTAAGTGTTGCCTGATAGAATGCATTCATTGCCGTGTAAGTAAATCCTTCTATATTACTTGCGGCAGCACTTCCGGCCATAGCCTCGGCACCAAAGGAATTTACAGCACCCTGAATCACCATATTTGCCAGGCTGAACACAGAGTTCTGAATGCTTGCAGGAACACCTATTTTAAGAGATTCAATAAGCTCGTCATTATAAAACCTTATTTTCTTTATATTAAGCTTATATGACTCGTTTGTTCTGCAAAGGCAAATAACAACAACAATCGCTGAAATATAGTTTGCTACAGTCGTTGCAATCGCAACACCTGCGACATCCAGATGGAAACAGATAACAAGAACAAGGTTAAGCAGCACATTTACAATTCCCGATGCTGAAAGTATGTAAAGAGGTCTTTTCGTGTCACCTGCCGCACGCATTATTGCCGCACCGAAATTATATACCATTGATGCCGGAAGTCCGATAAAGAAAATGCGCATATAAAGAGTTGCTCCGTCAAGCACTTCACCTGCAGGAGTTCCAAAAAGGACAAGAAGAGGTTTTGACAACAGTATGCCAAGCACCATACCAATCAATCCTGAAACTATACCGAGCCACATTGCAGTATGCACTCCCCGATGAGTTCCTTCGTCATCTTTAGCACCTATTCGTCTTGAAACGATAACGCTTGCACCGATGGAAAGACCGATACACAGGTTTACAAATAATGTATTAATGGAGCCTGTTGCTCCAACTGCCGCAGTAGCGTTACTTCCGGCAAATCTTCCCACAACGATAAGGTCAGCCGCATTGTAGAGAAGCTGAAGCATATTACCTAAAATCAGCGGGACTACAAACTTTATAATGTTTCCAAGCATTGGGCCCTGAGTCATATCAAGGCTGTTTTTCTTTTTCACGTTAGCACTCATTTTATAAGCTCCTCATATCCTCTGTTCCATTACATCCATCAAAAGTTTCTACATCTTCTATTACAAGATTTCCTATTGCACTTCCAAGATGTATTGCAAAATTCGCCCTTGAGCGAATATTTCTCACTGTAATATTATATGTTTCATCCTCTGTTGAGGGTCTGTCTCCATACATATATTTTCCGTCGCCAAGTCTTACACAATATGCACCTCTGTCCATGTGAGGCGAATCAAGCGAAGTGTCATACACATTTTCAATTGATATGTCGTGCAGTTTAATTTCTCCCTGATTAAGAAGTCTGACATTGGAGCAAAGTGCTGACGAAGAAATGTTTTTTATTTTCACATCACATATATCCGTAGGAATTCCTTCCACTCTGAAAGCCTTTTCGGTAGAGCCGTTAAGCGCCGTAAGAGCGATTGTGTCATCTTCAGTAAAGCCTGTGATATTTTCAATCACTATATTATGGCACCCTTGCCTTAAATCTATGCCGTCGGCATTTTTTACCTTGATTTCTGAATACTTGTCTTTTGTCAGTCCGTGATATTCATTGCCATTTTCGTCAACACCTGTGTCATCGGCAAGAAAATCAATATCGTGAAGATATCCGTTTCTTGAAAAAACAAAGTTAAGCGCCCACCAACGCTGATTTCTTACGTGGATTCCGGCAATTTCAAAGCCGTCTACATTGGTGAAAAGAATGACATTGTTTTTCCACATAGGAATTCCCATTTCATCTCTGGTAAACTCCGAAAGTCCGTTGTATGTACCACCGTCAAGAATTGCCTGACCTCTGCCGAGGATTTTTATGTTGCGGTTTGTCCCTTCGATTGTATTTCCAAGAGGTGTATTCTGATTAATATTTACAAACATATTTGAAAAAACACCGTCAGCCATTTTAAGATGGCAGTTTTCTAAGATGAGTGTAAAATCATCAGGAATACGGACTTCTTTTTCTATTTCCCAGTTGCCTTTAACAGTTACAGTTCGGCTGTTGTCCCTCACCGCTTCGCTGATAAGCATCTGAATATAATCAGTTCCGTTTTTTAAAAAAGTCTTTTCCATGGGCTATACTCCCCCTTTTAATCCCATTATAGCACTCCACAGCCGTAAGTCAAGGAAATATACATCGAAAAACTTTCTTTTTTAAAAAGAAGCGTGCCGCTTCACCCACGTCGCGTCCAAACTTAACTTAAAACCCACAAATATTGCTCGCGATAAAAAACGCAATTTCCTATAAATTAAAAAACAAAAAGTCAACAGAAAATCTGTTGACTTTTTGTTTTTATGGTAGTATGATGTATTTGGTGAAAATTTTTCACTTTTAGGAAAAGACAATTATTGAGAGGAGTTATTTTATGTTGACAGCACAGAATATCATGGAGTTAGTTCAGAGCTTAATCTGGCTTCTTGCAGGTGTTGGCGTGTTCATCGTCGGAATGAACTTTATGGGCGACGCTTTAGAGAGAAGTGCAGGCAGCGGAATGAAGCGTCTTCTTGAAAGAATCAGCAACAACAGATTTTCCGGTGTTGGCATTGGTGCAGGCGTAACTGCAATTATTCAATCATCATCGGCTACATCTGTAATGGTCATCGGCCTTGTAAATGCAGGTGTTATGACACTTATGCAGGCAACTCCTATTATTATGGGTGCAAATATAGGTACAACGATTACAGGTGTTCTTGTTGCTCTTAAAAACGATTATTTTAACATGGCAATGTACGTCCTCGCCTTTGCAGGTGTAATGATGGGCTTCGCTAAAAAAGAAAAGGTTAAAATCGCCGGCGGCCTTTGCAGCGGTCTTGGTCTGATATTTGTCGGTCTTAACGTTATGAGTAGCGAACAGGCTTTTGGAAATCCCCTTGTGGAAAATATGTTTACCGAAATTTTCAAAACCATTGATTTTCCGCTTCTGCTTATCTTTGTAGGTGCAATTTTTACTGCACTTATGCAGAGTTCATCAGCTTCTACCGGTGTTGTCATTACAATGGTTGGTACCGGTGTTCTTCCCCTTGACCTTGCATTATTTATTATTCTTGGTGCAAACATAGGTACTTGTATCACAGCACTTCTTGCATCTGTTGGTGCTAATGCAAACTCAAAGAGAGTTGCTCTTATACACTTTACATTTAACGTTATTGGAACAGTTTTATTTACAATAATTATCTGGATATTCAGAGATCCGGTTGTCAAACTCCTGGTAGCTGCTTTCCCCGGAGATGATACAATGTCACTTCAGATGAGAGTATCGCTTTTCCACGTTATATTTAACGTAAGCACCACATTGGTACTTCTCCCGTTCACAAAGCAGCTTGTTGACTACTCTTCCACTGTTATCAAGGATAAGAAAAGCATCGAGGAAGATATGTCGCTCAAATATGTTGACGAGAGACTTCTCACCACTCCCCCTATTGCTCTTATGCAGGTAAAAAAAGAAATCGAATATATGATTTCTCTTGTTAAAGAAAACATCAGTCTTTGCTTTACTGCTATAGACACAAGCTCCGATGAACATAATGAAACTATTTGCAAAAATGAAAAAATTATCAACTTTACAAATAGTAATCTGACGGACTTTTTAATCAAGCTTTCAGCACGTATTGAAGGTAGTGATGAAAAAATTATAGGTTCTTACTTCCATGTTCTTAACGACCTTGAGCGTGTTGGCGATCACGCTGAAAACTTCAACGAAATCGGCATTGAAATGATTAATAAAAAGATAGCATTTTCAGAAGAAGCTCTTTCCGGAATCAAAGCTATGCGTGACAATGTCACGAAAATGTTTGAAATTTCAAATGAATCATTTGAATCTTTAAACAGAGAAAGACTTCCCGAGCTTACCAGACTTGAAGAAGGTGTTGATACTATGAAAAAGGAACTTATTGCAAGTCACTTTGCAAGACTTGCCGAAGGTAACTGCAGTGTTGACGTAAGTCCTTATTATTCTTCAGTTGTAGCAGGTCTTGAAAGAGTTGCCGACCATCTTGTAAACATTGGTTACAGTATTGTCAACCCCACAGGTTCTCAGAAGGACGTAAACTAAAGAAAGCCTAACCCACGATAGCTTTTTGCCAACGTATATGAAGGCTGCTTTTCCGCCTATTTGGGGTAAATTTCTTCAAAAATTAAGCATATTTTGTATATTTTCTATATTTTGAACAATTTTACTGAGCATTTCTTTGGCAAAATGTATATTGATAATTTTAAAACATTGTGATATATTATATAAGAAATTTATAAATGGTGGTATGATAATGGAAACAGTAGATATCGAACTTTTTTACAAATGTGTGGAAAATTACGGACTTCTTCCCGTTCTCGCACAGTTATTCTCAACTTTAAAGGTTAACATCGCCCTCACATCTCAGACTTGTGCTATGTCAATTAAAGATATGGACCTTTCAGTAAGGTCCTATAACGGACTTATGGCACACGGTGTTAAGGATCTCGGTAAGCTTGTTGACCTTCTCAATTCAGGTAACCTTCGTGACGTCAGAAACCTCGGTGTTAAGAGCTCCAAGGAAATTCAGCTCAAGGCTCTTGAATACAGCTACGAGGCTCTCAACGAGCACGACAAGAAAGCATTCCTTGAGAATCTTCTCAAAATTAACTGTGATTGAGTTACATAAAAAATCTGTAAATATATTTAAGAGCAACATTTATCCATTTTACATTCGTTAAGAACGCAAAATGGATAAATGTTGCTCTTTTCTTTTTATATTCCATTACTCGAATATAAACCCAGATTAAATTTTCATTTTTTACTTTCAGGTTTTCAGCATAGGCAAAAGTTCTTCATTCAGAGTTTTATAAGCCATTTTTATCTTCCATTCCAGCTGTTCTGGTGTGCAACTATAATCGTACTCCTGATTATAACCCAGGCGGGAATTTGCTTCTGTTAATAAAATAGTGTCTTCAGCATTTGCAATTTCACGTTTTAAAATGTCTATCAGTTCACGCACTATCGGCTTCGGATTCTTTACCGGTACCAACGGAATTTCTGCTTTTTTGGCATCTGGCATATTTTTTCTTCCGCCAACCCAGGTAGGCTTTGCATCAACATAGACACCAAGTTTCCCCTTCAGATAATGCCACCTTTTTACGTGACAGACAGTTCTTGCAGTGTTTGCAATATAGCTTGCAACCTGCAATATCTCTGCTGCGCCTTCGGCTTTTCTGCCGGACATTTTTGAAACAACAACATTTAAACGCCTTACACCCTCATCAAAAAGACGTACCATTTCCATAAATTCATTCGTTTCATACTGAAGCTTTTCTGTTCTATCCAGATTATATGTATAAATCGGATATGCTTCAAAATTAACATCGCTGTAAGACTCCGGCCCCTTGGGAATGAGTTCCCAGTATTTATAGAATAAAGGATATGCAGGGCCTACACGTGCCGGACCGTACTGGTCTTCATTTGTAGATACACAGTGAGACATTCCCTGCGAGAATAAGTTAAATATTTCAAGAACCTCTGCCGCATTTTCCTTTCCAAAGTCACGAATTACAAGCTTTTCAAGTAATTCGTGAAGGTCCGGCATCGGTGTCATATACGCATATTTTGCAAGTTCAGGCATAATAGACGGCCAGAAGCCATAGCTATGCGATTCTCTCAAACCGTCAATTCGCATAGAGTCCTGTGCTTGCGTTACTGCTTTCCAGCGCTCAATCCATCTCTGCGGAGTTGGCAAAAACGGAATACCTCCGATATCCCATGTGTTTCCACCGGTATTAGACATACAATACATACGGATATTTCTTTCCTTTGCAACTGCAGACTCAGTTTTGAAATATTTGCCGGGTCCTATTTGCCATAATGTATAATCAGTTGTAACTTCCTGTATTTCAGGAGCTATCTGAACTTCTTCAAACATTTCAAATGTTGCCATAAGTGTTATATTCTGAGGCATACTACGCAAAAGCTCTTCTCTCAACTTCTGCTTTTCATAACCCCAGTTATAGCTCCAGAATACAAGCTCTGCATTCTTTGAATGCTTTTTGATAATACTATTAATCATACTTGCAAACTGCGAATAATCACGGCAGGGAAACCATCCCGGACTGGGCTTTTCATCATTTAAAGATTCTCTCCACGACTTACCCGTTGTGCGCTCGTCCTTTGACGGAAATTCGCAGCTTTCACCAACAAGAATAAGCTGCTCCAGTTTCGGACAAATATCAAATAATTTCCCATATGTACTTTCATAATATTTCTCTGCTTCTTCATCATCAGGATGATAGAGGTTTTTAATTCCGCTGAAAGCATAGTTTCCAAGACCAAATTCAGCCGCACGCTCAATTATAGCATTTACGCGAGCACACTTATCTTCATCCGTCAGTACATCTGTAAGATTGACTTCAATAGAATCTATACCATAATGTGCAATCATTCGTAACAATTCATCAGGATAATAACTCTCACGAACACAAGTTATTATCATTCTCCGAGAAAAACGCGCCTGCATCTGTTTATCACAGGGAGCAATCACCGGTGCCTCATTAATATTCATTTCATCTTCCAGCGCATAGCAGCCCTGTGCAAGCATACGGTCATTAATACCGCTGATTGTAATGCCATTTCCGGCTTCTATGCGGAAACTTCTTTCGGGCAATGTCGAATCAATCTTCAGAAATATACTTGTATTTGAAGGATCGCTATCAGCTTCAATAGCTACATCACATTCCATTGAAATTTTGAAATACTCCTGCAAATCATCCGCCACATTATGTACTACAACAGATGCATCGGAAGGTATTACAATTTTCCATCCGTCTGTAACCTTCACACCTTGCAAAGCTTCAAATTTTTCTCTGCAAATTCGAGAAGGCTTGTGTACTTCAAGTAATTTTTTCATAAAGTCGAATGGCTTTTCCATTTTGTTCACCTTCTAAAAAATAGATTTGATGTACAATTAAACATTATACATTCGAATTGTATCACAGCAATTTTGTATTTGCAATAAAAATTTACTTTGACAAATAAAAAGGAAATGAAACACGTAATAACCAGAGGCTTATTTTCAACATAAAGCCATATCAAACACGCGAAAAGCTAATGGTTACACTTGCACCTTTTCCCTCTGCACTTTCAAGAGAAATCTCCGCATCGTGATATGCGGCTCCGTGTTTTACGATTGCAAGGCCAAGACCTGTTCCGCCAACAAGTTTAGAATGACTTTTATCTACACGATAGAATCTTTCAAAAACTCTGCTTTTCACAGATAACGTTCTTACCTGCTTCCATATCCTGTATTGAGTAGGGAGCGTGAAAGTTGTTAGGAGTTGCCACAAGAACAATATCAATATCCTCTGCAAAAAATTTCTCTATAGTGTCGCAAACTTTAAGACCTGCCTGGCGGGCAAGATTTTTTCTTTCTTCATCAACATCAAAGCAAACCGTATAACTAACATCTGCTATACGTTCACCAACATTTTTCACGTGCCACGAACCCATATTACCGTAGCCGATAATACCTGCATTGTACAGCTTGCATCGCTTTCAAGCTTTGCATTGAAGTTACACCAGTCGTCTGTATCAACGGGAAGAATTTCGCCTGTTTCTTCGCTGGGTCTTTCCTTTATGAAAATACCCCAGTTAGCATATACTTCGCTGAACTTTTCTCCAAGAAAATGTACTGTATCAATCATATGTGACCCAAGGTCACCAAGCACGCCTGAGCCTGCACGGGTTCTGTCGAATCTCCACTCTCTTTTTCTGTCTTCCCACAGACCGCTGTCCTTTATACAACGAACATAAACGTGGTAAAGATTGCCGATTTTTTCCGAGTCAACAAGGTGCTTCATATATCTTACATATGTACGGTACCTCCAGCTGAGGCATACAAAGGTTTTCACACCGTTTTCTTTAACAACTTCAGAAAGTTTTTTAACCTCTCTGTAATTCATTCCGACAGGTTTTTCAATACTGAATCCGTTACATAAAAAAGAAGCGTGCCGCTTCACCCATGTCGCGCACCTGCAAATGTCGAACATAGCTTCACGCGAATAAAATTACGCAAATTCCTATAAGGTAAAAAAAGAACTGCGGAATTGGGTGTTTCTCAAAAGGATGTTTACGAAAGAAGCCGATTGAGAGAGAAATAAGTACAGTTGTTGAAAAATAGCTGTACTTTTTCTTTTGCTCAAAAAGGCTTTAAGTTAATAAGTTATTAAGTTATTAAGTCGTATCAAAAGGATGCGACTTTTTTATTTCGAGAAATGGAGAATTTTCAAATGATGAAATTAAAAGGTAAATTCACAACTATACTCAATAAAATTATCACCGATAAAAGTATCAGTGGAAACGAATTTAAAATACTATGTTACCTCTGTATGAGGTCAGGTAATGACAACTCTTGTTTTCCTTCTCTTGATACTATACATCAGGATACAGGTGTTGGTTTATCAACTGTTAAAAATACGATACCCAAGTTGGTTGAGTCAGGTTACATAATCAAGGCAAATCGCAAAAAGAGCAATGGATGTTCCACCTCTAATCTCTATCGGTTAACTGATAAAGTGCTTGAATAAATGGTAGTTGTTTTTTGACTTAGGTGGTGTAAAAAACGGCTACAAATAATACTAAGTTAATAATAACATAGGGTTATTGGATAAGAATATTATAGGCAATAGAATAAGACGACGAATTAATTGATTGGCTTCTCTTATAGGGAAATGCAAATCAATTATTTTTTTTTGTTCCAATATCCCTGAAAATTCTCGGGTCGAGAATTTGAGAATTTCCCAGACTTAGGTCTGGGGCAAGCATAGCGTCCGGCTGTCTGCCAGCCGCGAAGTGCCTCCCTGAAGGCGCTTTTTTCTCGGGCAGAAGCCCGGACCCACTTACTATATTTTTAAGTTAGGAGAGATTTATATGAAAGACAACAGAAGAAGAGATATGACATTGACGATAAGAGTTACGGAGAAAGAAAAACTATATATAAAGAAGCGTGCAGAAAAAGCAGGCCTCACTACTACCGATTATATAGTCAGACTTTCTCTCGAAACGCCTATCTTTATTCCGGTTAATATGCAACCGTTTTTATTGGAGCTTAAGCGTATCGGTAATAACCTAAATCAGATAACACAGAAGATAAATGTCAAGGTATTTCACTCGTATAATTTTGAAGAATTTATCGATGCAATTGAAAAATTAACCGAGCGTATTGGTGAAGTTGGAAGGAGGCAATGATGGCAATATTAGTTGCAATTCGTTCAACCAAACAAAGCCCGAGTGCAATGCGCGGACTCATCAATTATTGTATTCAGGAGAAGAAAACTTTTGATATAAATTCAGGTAGAAAACTTATCACCGGAGTGAACTGTATCCCTCAAAATGCTTACACTGAATTTATGACAACCAAGGCAGTATATCATCAAGAGAGAGGAGTTAATTTTTATCACTTTTCTCAATCGTTTTCTCCCGAAGAAAAAATTACACCCGAAGAGGCGCATGAGGTAGCGATTGAGTTCGTAAAGAAAGCGTGGCCGGGGCATGAAGTTTTGGTTTGTACACACATGGATGAACCTCATTTACATTCAAATATTGTTGTTAATTCTGTAAATTTTGAGAACGGTACAAAACTTCATTTATCACCAAGCTCACTCAAAGTCTTGAGAGATATGAATGACGAGGTTTGCAAAAGTCATGGATTATCTGTTCTGCCGCCTTATGAAAAAAGTCGCAAAGGTATGTCTACAAGAGAATTCCGAGCTGTCGAAAAAGGTCAGAGCTGGAAGTTCAGACTTATGAGTGATATAAGAGAAAGCATGAAACGGAGCGGAACCCGTGAAGAATTTACAAAAGAAATGGCAAGACGAGGATATGAAATGAAGTGGACAGATGAAAGAAAATATATCACTTTCACCTGCCCGAATGGAATGAAGTGCAGAGATAATAAACTGCACCACGATAAATTTTTGAAGGAGGAATTAGAGCATGAATTCAAGATTAGAGAACAACTCACAAGAAAAATTAACCTTAGAGGAATTGATGGACAGGAACTCAGAGAAGCTGGAGGAATATCGCAACATACCAACGGAAGTCAGGGTGTATATGTTGCCGGAAAAACAGAGGTCGATAGAGATAGACTTGCTGTCGGGAGTAGTGAATTTTCAGCCGAAGATATATCGAAAGGTTTGCGAGCTGGCAACGAAAGAGCAGATAGAGAGTATGTCGAAAGCGATGCTACAGAATCTGCTGGACGAGAACCGGAGTATCATGAGCAACCTGATATCAACGAACGCATCTACAGTAGCGAAGATGGAGAATTTGTTGCAACAGGATGGGAAGATGAGAGACGAATATATTTTGAAATTCTCCAAGGCTCTGGACAAGGAAGCGAACAAGTTGAGTCAGATGACAGATATGTTGAAGCAACACCTGCTGAAGTTCCTGGGGATATCGGTAGGAGCGGCAACCTTATTCTCGACGCTGGTGTCGGTACTCTTACAGCTGTGGCTTCGTTGATGGACAACGACCAGGACGATGATCCTGAAGAGAAGAAAAAGAAACTCGATGCCAAGGATGCAGGTTCAAATGTTGGGTTTGCATTAGGTAGTGCCATAGGTCTTGCGGCTGCACTTATATCAAAGGGCAAAAAACAAGATGAGGACATAACCGAAACTCCGACAGAAGAACCTGACGAGGTAGAAGAAATCAACAACGAGCCATACGAAGAGAGTGAGGATTTAAATGAAGATGAAGGTTTTACAATGCAGATGTGAGGCAAGCGGACTCGTTCCGCTTGCTCTCCTCCATTCGCTAGTTGGTTACAAGATGAAACTGACTTAATAAACTTTGTTAAAAATTCTCAAAAGAAATTTTCAAAATCTATTGATATTTCGTAGAAAAAAGTGTATAATAATTTCTACGAGGTGATTGCATGAGCAGACCAAATTATTTGAGTGAAATAAAAAGAAATATTTTGAACGCAGAAAATGGTACAGTTTTCGTTGCTGTTGACTTTGTAAATATTACGGATAAGAAAACCGTTAATATGTCTTTGTTGCGCCTTGAAGAAGAAAAACTTATTGTCAGAATTATTCGTGGTGTGTATTACAAAGCTGAATATAATGAATTTTTGCAAGAATATATTGTGCCTAATCCTGATAAGGTTGCACATGCTCTTGCAAGAAACTTTGGCTGGACCATTGTTCCATGCGGAGATACTGCGCTAAACATTTTAGGTCTTTCAACACAGGTTCCTGCAGCATGGTCTTATGTAAGCGACGGAACATACAAAGAGTACACCTACGATAATACAACGATAAAATTCAAGAGAACTACCAACAAAGAAATCTCAAAATTATCATACAAGACAGCGTTGATTGTTCAGGCACTCAAAGCACTTGGCAAGGACAATATTGACGATACAATCATAAACAAACTCAAAAACGATTTAACCGCTGAGGAAAAAACTACTGCCCTACTCGAGGCAAAAGCAGCAACCTCGTGGATATATGAGTATATAAAACAAATTTGCAAAGGTGATGAAAAATGATTAACATAGCAAACATAAACGAAAATGACAGAAAAGCATTGTTTCAGAATACTGCCGCTAAAATGGGTATGACTGATGCTATCATTGAAAAGGATTTTTGGGTGTGTTTTATGCTTGATTATCTTTTTCATACAAGTAAATGGAAAGACAATATCGCATTCAAAGGCGGTACAAGCCTTTCAAAATCTTATGGTCTTATAGAAAGGTTTTCTGAGGATATAGACTTAATCCTCGATTGGCGTGTTCTTGGTTTTGAAAAGGACGAGCCTTGGGAGGAACGAAGCAACACACAGCAAGATATTTTCAATAAAGAGGCAAATCGCAGAACAGAAGAATTTTTGAAAGATGTGTTTATGCCTGAAACAATTAAGGATTTGCAAAGTATCCTTTCCTCTCCTATCGAGTGCTACATAGAAGAAACTGATCCGCAGACTGTTGTGTTTGCATACAGCAGAAGCTTTGAAGACCGTTCAATTCTTCCGGTTATACGACTTGAAATCGGTGCACTCGCAGCCTGGACTCCTGCGGCAGTTAAACCAATAACATCTTATGCTGCTACACAATATCCAAAACTTTTCAAACAGCCTACAACGGATATTTTAACAGTTCTTCCCGAAAGAACATTCTGGGAAAAGGTAACTATCCTCCATCGTGAAGCAAACAGACCGGAAGATAAAACCTTCCCGGCACGTTATTCAAGACATTATTACGATTTATATTGTATGGCAAATTCACCTGTTAAGGATACCGCATTTGCGAATATAGAATTACTTGAAAAGGTTGTACTTTTTAAGGAAAAGTTCTACCGTTGCCCTTGGGCACAGTACGAGAATGCAAAAATCGGCACAATGAAACTTATGCCACCCGAAAGAAATCTGCAAGTCTTAAAAGATGACTACGAGCATATGCAGAATATGATATTTGGGGAGAAGATACCATTTAATACAATTTTAGATGGTATTGAGAAGTTGGAAAAAGAGATGAATTCAATATAACTGTCCGTAAAATAGGACGGCTAATATGAGAAAATAATACTTGATATTATATACTACGGAGGAACTTATATGTTCTATAAAATGATTGAAAACAAAAGAAATCAATGGTTGTTATCGTCTGAATGTACAATAACGCCGTTGATTGATTACATAGTGAAAACAGGGCAAATGCGAGATGCACAGATAGAAGCTATAAAGACTTACTTGTTTCTTAAAATTGCCTGTGAGTGTAAGCCGCTTGAAAAATTGTTTTGTGAGGGCAAATTTAACACTTTAAATTTAGCAGAAGTCGAACTTTCAGAACCAGCAAGAAACTTTCTTGTTGCACATCCTGAAGCATCGGCTTTGTTTGAATATGCATGCCTAAAAAATGATAAAGGCGAGCAAGTGTCTGCAAAATTGGAAAACGAAATTAAGAAAAAACCAGATAGTATTGACTATTGCAAGTTTTTCAAAGATGCCTTTTACGGTGTTTCCTATACAGACTACCTTTTTAGTTTGCCTATGGGTGCAGGAAAAACATATCTAATGGCAGCATTTATTTATCTTGATTTATATTTTGCAATGAGTGAACCTTCAAATTCGGCATTTGCTCATAATTTCATTATTTTTGCACCATCAGGATTAAAATCATCGGTTGTACCAAGTTTAAAAACAATACAGAACTTTAATCCCTCTTGGATAATTCCAGAACCGGCAGCAACAGACGTAAAACGTGCTATTTCTTTTGAGGTGCTAGATCAATCGAAAACAGCAAATAAATCTAATAAAACAAAGAACCCTAATGTACAGAAAATTGCTAATCATCAACCACTGTCAGAACTCTTTGGGTTGGTTGCAGTAACAAATGCCGAAAAAGTTATTCTTGATCGCATACAAGAGAAAAACGGACAAATTTCAATGTTTGAAGAAAGCGATGACGAAAAGGATAGACAAGCCAATGAGTTGCGCAATCTGATTGGCAAGCTACCGTCTTTGTCAATATTTATTGATGAGGTTCATCATGCTGTCAGCGATGAAATAAAGCTTCGTGCTGTAGTAAATAAATGGGCAGAAAATAAAACGGTGAATTCTGTTATAGGTTTTTCTGGAACTCCGTATTTGGAAAAGGCTGAAAAAATTGAAGCAAATAACGCTCTTTCGGTTGCAACTGCTGAAATAACAAATATTGTATACTATTATCCCCTTATTGAAGGTGTTGGGAATTTCTTAAAAAGGCCGCTAGTAAAAATTGCTGAAATTGCAGATAGCAGTATCATTATAGAAAAAGGCGTTAGAGAATTTCTTGATACATATAAGGATACTGTATATGAAGATGGAACAGTTGCAAAACTTGGCATCTATTGTGGTGGAATTGCAAAATTAGAAGAACTCGTATATCCTATTGTTGCACGCATAGTAACAGAATATGGGCTAGATACAAGTTGTATACTTAAATTCTATCGTGAATCCAGTGGTAAAAACGAAAAGAAATACAAGGCACCTGCTGATAGTCAAATGCAATTTGACATTTTAGATAAAGCTATTTCAAAAATAAGAATAGTGTTGTTGGTTCAAATCGGTAAAGAAGGTTGGGACTGTAAGAGTTTGACAGGAATTATTTTGTCACAGGAGGGCGATTGTCCTAAAAACATGGTATTACAAACTTCTTGTCGTTGTTTAAGGCAGGTAGTGAAAGGCACTCCTGAAACAGCTCTTATTTATTTGAATGGTTCAAATGCAGAAAAATTAAATACTCAGCTTGAGCAGCAACATCATATTTCCCTTAAAGAGTTTCAGGAAGCAAATAATAAGAAAAAGACAATTAAAAGATATGACCGTACAGCATATCTTAAATTGCCTAAGGTTGATTTCTATCAACTTAAGATTAACTATGAAACTTTAACAATAGAACCGGCTGATGCAAAGAGTGGAATTGAAAAGTCTCTTGATAAGGCAGAATTATCCGGAGATGTTATAAAAACTACAGATTTTACAATGCAGACACATTCAACTGAGGTGGTCAATACCGAACATGGTAACAAGCCTGCGTCGTTTAATGCTTGGCTTTATGGCATTGTAAAAAATGGATTTGGAATGCTGAATATGCAAGAATTGTCGGCATACTCGAAGAAATTAAAATCAGTTTTTGATACAATAACTTACGAAAAAGATGGTTCTCGCTATTTTAGTTCAAAGTATAATCAAAAATTAATTGAAGCCAATATCCGTAAAGCATTCTGCGATAAATGCGATTTCACAACAAAAGAAGAATTGATCCCGGAAGAAGCGAGTCTTCTGAATATATCAAACTTTACTTTGGAAGTGCTTACAGAAAAGCCGGATGATTATTACCCATCACAACAAACGGTTGAGAATATTATGCTTGATGATAAGGGCAAATTGAAAATCGATTCAAAATTGCTTGCTACTATTGAGTTTTTAGAGAGTTCAGGCAATGCAGGAATGGCTGACGAACTCCGAAAACAACATTCTTCTCACCCACAGAAAAATCGCTCATTTCATTATTTGCCTTATAGAACTGATAGCGATTTTGAAAAAACATTCCTTGAAGAGGTCTTATCGTTGAAAGATGTAAAAGAACTCGACTTAGAAGTTTATTATAATGGCGACAGAGGAATGACGGAGTTTAAAATAAAATGCTACAAGCAAACAAATGGTAAATGGACTTATATCGGTCTTTATACACCTGACTTTTTGATTATAAAGAGAAAAGATGGAAAAATAAATAAAGCCATTATTGTCGAAACAAAAGGCAAAATCTATGCCAATGATCCTACATTTAAAGATAAACGAGCATTTATGGAAACAGAATTTTCAAAGCAGAATAATTTCGCTTTTGGATATGAAAGGTTTGACTATCTCTACCTGGAAGATTCTTTGCCTAAAACTGAAAGAATTGTTTTAACTCATAAGAAAATATGCGAATTTTTCAAGGGGGATGTATAATGAAATTGCAAAAAAATATATCCATTATTGCAGGGAGTATATCAGTAATTGCTTTGTCAATTTCTATTATATTTAATTGCTGTTGTGATGATGAGTATGTCTCTAATCTTTTCATGGGTGTGTTTTCAAGTGCGATATTGGTTTGTGCTACATCATTAGTGACATATTTTTATGAAAGAAACAAAACGATATACATGTTATATGAAGGTTGCACAACATTTAAGCAAACTTTTACAAAAGTCATTAGAACAGGCAATAGAATTGATTTTAACCTGCTAAAAGACATTTTTTCAATCGTCATTGAATCTTATAAAAAAGATATATATTATCAAGTCTGCGCTCTTAATGATAGTATGATCAAGAACACTAAACTAAATAAATTAGTGCTGAATATATGGGAACAATCCCGGCACCTATATCTACTTGTAGTTGATGATAATGAAAAACTTCATTCATACTTGTTAAACAACATTTCCTTAGAAGAATTACAAAAGTATGAGTTCCATTTTGTGAGTTCAGAATCAGTAGAATATATGAAAAAACTTAATGATGCACAAGAAGAACTTGCGTATTATATGAACTACTATAACTTAAGAAAGTCGGAGGCGTAGTATGAAACGAGATATGGATTTAATAAGATTTATATTGTTAGAAATTGAGTCTTCTGAATGCGAAATAATAGAGGATTTTCAGTTAGAAGGTTATGATATTGTATCTGTTAAATACAACGGTGAATTGTTGTTCCAAGCAGGGCTAATAACGAATTTTTATGAGGATGCTATAGGTGAACTAGTCGCAGGAAGTTTAACTTGGGATGGATGTGACTTTTTAGATAAAATACGGGATAATTCTGTTTGGAAAAAGACAAAAGATGTGATAAAAGATCAGGGTCTTCCGTTAATTGTTGATACAATTAAAACAATCTCATCCACTATTATTTCTTCTATGACCGAAGGAGTAATGAATTCTATTGTGAAAAATGGAGGTAATATATAATGCCAATTAAATACATACCATTTATACCGGAACCAATCGAAGGACAAGCAGTTCTTTCAAACTTTAACAGAATTCTTAAATATAAAGGCGCTGATGATGTTTCGATGACTATTCAGCGTGGTATGCCTTTATATGAAATGGAAAAACAGGAAACCGTCGGTGAAAATGCTGATGGTAATATGGTCATTCGTGGTGAATGTGTTTCCGCTTGTGCATATTTAAAAGAGCAAGGAATTCAGGTTGACCTTGTTTATATTGATCCTCCATTTGCAAGTGGTGCGGATTATGCTAAAAAAGTGTATATTCGTCGTAATCCTAAAGTAGCTGAGGCTATAGCTCAGGCTGAACAAGAACTTGATATTGAAGAATTAAAAGCCTTTGAAGAAAAAATGTATGGTGATGTTTGGGATAAAGAAAAATATCTCAATTGGATGTACGAAAACCTTATGGCCATTAAATCTATTATGAGTGAGACTGCTACTATATATGTTCATCTCGACTGGCACATTGGTCATTATGTTAAAATTCTGCTTGATGAAGTTTTTGGTGAAGACAATTTTGTAAATGAAATCATGTGGGGATACAAGGATATAGGCGCAAAAGCTGTGCCATATTTCAAGAAGAAACATGATACAATTTTTGTCTATCAAAAATCAAATTCAGAGGAACGAGTTTTTAATATTCAAAGACAACAATTGTCGGAAAGTACAATAAAGAGATTTGGTGACTATTTTAATGAAGATGGCATAATTACTTATGCGTGGTTAAAGGAAAATAATCCTGGTGTTTTCAGAAAGTTAAAAGGTCATCCTGACGATTTGAATCAAGCATGGTTAGACAAAAATAACGGGCAACCATTGTCGGATTGGTGGGATGATATTTCGCCTTTGAAATCTCATTTTGATGAAGCTGTAGACTATTCTACGCAAAAACCAGAAGCTTTGCTTGAACGTATTATAAAAGCATCTACAAATGAAAATATGGTAGTTGTGGATTTCTTTGGTGGAAGTGGAGTAACTTCAGCTGTTGCAAATAAACTTGGAAGAAAATTTATACACTGCGATATTGGCATAAACTCCATACAAACAACTCGTGATAGATTAAAAGCTGACGGAGCCGAATTTGATATTCTCGAAATCAAAGATGGAGTACAGCTTTTCAGAAATCCCGTTCAGACTATGGATAAAATTAAATCTTTAGTTCCCGGACTTAAAAATGAGGATTCTCTTGATTCTTTCTGGGAGGGAGCAATATCTGACAGTAAACTTGGAACTGTTCCTGTTTATGTTCCTAACCTTATGGATAGCAGTTCAAAACTTCTTGATGTCGTTTTAATGAACCGTATCATTCATCAGGCAATACCTGAACTTGATAACAACATTAAAAAGGTTATTGTATATTACATTGACATCACAAGCGAAGAAGAAATCAGAAAGTTTATTGACGAGGATGATAGCACAACAGTACAAATCGAACTCCGAGACTTAAAATCAATTCTTGATGATGTAGTAATTGGAGATTATGCAGAATTCCATACAGAACCTCACACAGAAGATTTGCTTGGAGGTTTTGACACAGTTATTGATAAATTCTTAAGTGACAGAGTTATGCAAAAGATTGACAAGTTTAATCAAGAAGCATTTCTCAATTCGTCAGAGAAAAAACCATATAAACCGATTGAAATCAGTGAAGAGGGGCTAGAACTTATCGAATTCTTAAGCGTTGATTGCACCTCTACCGAAGGAGAATGGCATTCTGATAGTGAAATTAAGATTGATAAAAATGGGTTTGTTATAGTTGACGGAAATAAAACAAAAGATTTCTGGAATGGAAAAATCCATAGTGATAAAACACCTCTCCGCTTAAAAATCCGTAATATCTGTGGAGACGAAACTATATGGGTGGTGGAATAAATTTGGAACGAAACATTTTTGAAATGTATTGGAGTTATTATTTGTCAATAGAAAAAATGATGAAAAACACATCCCAATATGTTTGTCCATCCAAATTTAATAAAAACACATATTCAGATGAATTTATGAAAATCATTTTACTGTCGTGCTCTGAAATAGATTCTATTCTTAAGCTTATATGTAAAGAGAATAACGTGGTGCTGAATGACAGGGAATACAATATGTCTGTATATGCAAAAGTATTGGTGAATCAAGGTGATATCAAAAAACAGGCTTTTTCTCCTAAATGCGCAACTTCAAGCATGAATGATTTTTTCATCTGCTTACCATTTGAAACACTTGATGGTAATAAAAAATATGCAGGATTAAAGTGGTGGGAAGATTATCAAAAATTAAAGCACAATAGATTAGAGAATGCGGAGGCAGGAAACTTGGAAAATGCTGTTTGTGCTATTACGGCTCACTATATTCTTTTACGTATTATGATGGATATGTTGCCTGAAAACTCTGGTAAAGAATATGTAAAAAAAGAATATTGGTCAGATTATTTGGTGATCTGTATTTAACCTTTTCTAAAATTCAATTCCTTCGTTGACTTCCACCTCTTCTTGTGGTACTGTTTGTGTCGCAAGGAGGTGAAATCAGATGAAGGTGCTTGAAGAATTCTGGTATGGGAATATCAATCCTATGGAAAGACCATTCCAAAGACAAAGGAAGTTTGACAAGGTATTCAGGTTGCTTACCAAGAACGAAGAAGAATTGCTCAAGAATTTGAATGAGCAGGAAAAAGAATCATTTAACAAGGTAAAAGCTTGCTATGACGAGATGATACAAATAACAGAATGTCAAACCTTTATAAAAGGATTCAAATTAGGCGCAAGATTCTTTATTGAATGCTTCGAAACAGATGCCGACATATTCGATGAATGAAATTCGAGTATGTCGGTATTTTTATGCACAAAATGAAAGGAAGAGATTATGAAAAAGAAAATAATATGTGTGGCATTGGTATCAACCATGCTACTAACAACCACAGCATCGGCGGCACCTTGGTGGCTAAGTAAATACCGAGTGACCTTTGACAACGAACTTGGAATCGTAGGAAATATAACCTTGAGGTTCGCATCGGATGGCGGAAGCTTTCTCGGGCCAATAACCAAACGATACGGAGAGAGCATCAGCTTAGAGAGTTATGTCCCGACAAAATACGGATACACATTCAAGGGATGGTTCGCCGATCCGAGAACAAAGCAAAATCAGGTAACAACATTCAAATTCACAAAGCCTGATGTAGTGTATGCGAAATGGGAAAAGAATCCGGAAGAACCCATAAATCCAAATGATGAAATTATGGCAATGGACACCTGCTACCTTACCGATGAGGAAACTGTAAAAAGGAACGAAATCATAGAGGAGAAAAATAAAGCCTACATCGAAGGCTTCGGCTATGCGGCTCCAAGCAAAACCCAAACCATCATCGTAGACTCGAATGGTGATATAAATAAAATGGTCGGCACAATGGAATAAAATAGCGAGAGGATAGGAAAACCGCCTATCCTTTTACTGTTATATAATCAATTATGAGGTCGAGTTGCAAAGAAAATTAAAACGGTTCAAAGACCAAACTCAAGCAGATAGGGTAATTACACTCTGTCTGTTTTTAATGCATAATAAGAGCAATATTAAAGGCATTGCAAAAGTTTTTAAGCAAATGCAATGCCTTTGAAATTTTTAATAATTAAAATCTGTTTTTAATTTCTTCTATTTTCTCCAAAAACTTATCAGCAGAATGTTCGCCGCTCTTATATTTTGCTCTGCATTTAGTTAATAAAATAATGTTGAAATTCAACTTTTCTAACATCTCAGTATCCGTTGTCCTACGTCTCTTGTATTGCAGAGATTGATAAATTTTTTCATATAATACTAAGTTTTCATCTGCTCTTATATTTGAAGCGTATGTTTTTTTTGAGCCGGTCCATTTGCAGGTCTTACCTTCCGGATTAACACGGTCACAATAATCAGCACCTGAATATGCCGATGCAAAATACTTAAGGCAATTTTTACACCTTGATATATGCATATTTTGTTCGGCTGCATAAAGCATCTCAAGAAACATTAAATCCTTTAAAGAATCTGTTGTGTATATATCTGCAATTTCAGGATTCATTCTTTTCTTTGCAGGCGGAATGATAGTTCTTCTGATGATATATGTATCCGTTTCAGAACCATATTTCTCTACTGTTTCGGCATAAGCAGATATTTTTGTTGCCTGAACCTTTGACTTGAAGCAATGTCCTAAAATAACATTAGCAAGATCCGTAAGATTTTCATCAGGTTTATCAATCAGTCCAAGTGAAACAAAACTATCCCACTCTCCTGCGGCAATTTTACAAGTGAAATTGCCGAGGATTTCATCTGTTATTGAATTTCCAATTGACAACGAAACAAATCTTTTCTTAAAAATAATATCAAAGCTCATAGTATTTCCTTTCTCAAATCCAACTGATTAAATATTTTATTTTTTAATCGCTTGACAAAATAATTAATCTATGTTAGAATAAAACTGTTCAAGAGATTACATTTGTTTTTGTTTGATAACTTTAATTTTACAATTAAAACAAAGTAATGTCAAGAAAAACTTTTCAAGCGAGAAAAACCTCTCGCAAGATAAAGTGAAAGATGAATTGAACCTTGAAAATTTAATAGCTTGCACGGTGAGTTATACAACACAGCGAGCGCCAAGACTCCTCTTTCGAGGACGAGCGATTTAACTGTTTGCAAATACGAGGTTATGGTCAAGCAGGACCGAGGCTTAGGAAATGTAACCGGAGGCAAGTGCAAAGTTTGGTGAATACACGCTTATTGCCTATATTTTAAAAGGCGGTCAAAAATCTATAGAAAGGAAATTCATTAAGGCAATAAAAGTATTTAATATTAATCATTAATCCGAAAGGAGAATTTTTATGAATAAGAAAGAAATACCTATGGACTTTAATGAAGACTTTGCTATAGATATAGACAGAGAATACAATCCTGAAATTGCCACATCGGTTAGACGTAGATATTCATATAGTATCACAGATAACGAAATGGTAAAAACAAGGAAAACTCATGTCGGCAATATGAATTATATTGTAAATTCAATCTTTGATATGAACTCAAAGAAAAAGGTTGAGGATCACATACGAAGATTGATAACAATAGATATTCAGGATAATATAGACAAAGTCTCCTAAAAGTCTGGACTTTTCAATCGGTTTAGGGTATTGTGGTGTTGTGAAATTTCTACTCACAATACTCTCAATCGGTTTGACTTTTAAGGAGGTTAAGAATAATGTCAAACCAAGATCATGATTTAACACTATTATATTGCAGATTATCACGAGAGGATGACCTTGAAGGCGATAGCAACAGTATAGCGAATCAGAAGAAAATTGTCTTAAAAGCTGCTCAGGACTACAACTTTGATAATTTAGTATGGCTGATTGATGATGGCTTCACAGGAACAAACTTCGACCGACCTGATTTTCAAAAAGGGATGAAGTTAATAGAAGAAGGTCGAGTTAAGAACTTTATTACAAAGGATTTATCAAGACTCGGCAGAAACTATCTTCAGGTAGGAATGTACACAGATGTCATCTTCCCTAAATACAATGTTCGATTTATTGCCGTGCAGGACAACTACGACTCCAATAATGTTGAAAGCAATGATATGGCTCCGATTGTGAATCTGTTTAATGAATGGCACCCAAAGGAAACATCAAAGAAGGTTCGTGCAGTTTTCAAAGCGAAAGCAGAGCGTGGTGAACGAGTAAGCTCACAGATACCTTATGGTTATGCAAGAGATGAAAGCACACCCATAGGGTCCAAGAAATCGATTAAGCTCGTAATTGATGAGGAAACAGCACCCGTTGTAAGAGAAATCTACAGATTATGTGCAAGCGGACTTGGTCCTACATATATTGCCCATATCCTAAAAGAAAGAAAAATTCTCAAGCCGTCGATGTATAGCTATGAGAAAACAGGTAAGTATGGTGCTGCTACCGATGTAAC